>CAWKJW010000045.1:0-35368 GCA_963849665.1 uncultured Alphaproteobacteria bacterium
AGCGCTTCCAGTTCCGCACCGGCCTGCGCCAGACCGGAGTGGTCGCCGGTGCGACCTTGCGCGCCCTCAACGTGCCCGCCCGGGTCCGTTTCCGGCAGCTTGCCTCCAGCGCCCAGCGCCTGGCCGGAATGAATTTCGCATTTGGCGACAAATATGTCGTGGTGAACATTCCCTCGACGGCGGTTGACGCGATCGAACACGGCCGCGTCGCGCACCGCTATGTCGCCATCGTCGGCGAACCCGATCATCAGTCGCCGCAAATCTCCGCAAAAATCGTGGCGATCAATCTCAACCCCACCTGGACCGTGCCGGAATCGATCATCAAGAACGAAATCATTCCGAAAATGCGCAGGGATCCCGCCTATCTCTCGCGCGAGCGCATCCGCATCCTCAATTACCAGGGCCAGGAGATCAATCCGCGCGCCATCAACTGGAATTGGACAAGGCCACCAATTTCACCCTGCGCCAGGATGGGCGCCGGCAATGCGCTCGGCCTGATCCGACTCTCCATGCCCAATCCGGACGCGGTCTATATGCACGACACGCCGTCGCACAATCTTTTCGCCAAGGATTACCGCTTCCTGTCGCATGGATGCGTGCGCGTGCAGGGCGTCTACGACCTGGCCGCCTGGGTCCTGCAGGGAGCGCCCGCTGGCCCCGACGGCGCCTGGACGCGCGAGACCATCCAGCGCCGGATCGCCGAGGGGGCGCGCGAGGACATCAAGCTGCCGAAAGCCGTGCCGGTGATCTGGGTCTACATGACCGGCTGGGCCTCGGCGGACGGCGTCGTCCATTTCCGCGACGACGTGTATAACGTCGATACGGTCGGGGGCTGAGGCCGCTCCGGCCGCCGCCGCCATCAATTCCGGCTTTCGGCCGTCATTGCGAGCGACAGCGAAGCAATCCAGACTAAGGCCGAAAGCTCAGCGACTGGAAAGCCACGCTGTCTGGCGGGCGGTTGCAATGGCGGAGTCAATACAACCGGCGTCCGCGCTCTGGGATTGCTTCGCTCCTCTCGCAATGACGCACACACAGGATTTGCATACTACTTCGATGGTTGAGAAGACGAGTTCTGGCGGCGCTCTTCTGTTAAATTTGAGCTTGTGATCGCGCCTGCCAGGTTTTTGTCCGGGGCGCTGTACTGGCGACACTCGCCGCCGCCCGCTTCCCGCCGGGAAGGACGCCATGCGACCGAGACTGACCGCTATTTGAAGAGCCGTGGCCGCTGACCGGACAGGCGCGCCCGTGACATTCGCCAGGATTGCTTCCCGCCGCGCCGTCGGCTCGGCCGCTTAAATCGCCAAAATCATTCCGCGACCGGATTGGCCTCCCTGACCTCCGGCTGCTTGATCTCGGCTTCGGTCGGCGGCTTCGTCAGGTCGAGGACAACCTTCTTGACGCCGGGCTCCTGCGGATCGTTCTCGACATGGAAGCCGAGCGCCTGGCACATCTGCAGCATCGCGCCGTTTTCGTTGAGCACCTGGCCGTCGACCGTCTTCACTCCCTCCTGGCGGGCGAATTCAATCATGTATTTCATCAATTTCCAGCCGAGGCCCTGGCCCTTCAGGTCGGAGCGCAGCAGGATGGCGTATTCGCCATGCTGGCGGTCGTTGTCGAGCATCAGCCGCACCACGCCAAGCATCAGGCCGGTCTCCTCCTCGACCGCGACCGACACGAAGGAGCGGGCGTAGTCGATCTGGATCAGCCGGGCGATGAAGGCGTGCGAAAATTCCTTTACCGGCGCGAAAAAGCGCAATCTGATGTCTTCCGGCAGCACATGGGTGAAGAAGACCTTGTACATTTCCTCGTCTTCCGGCCGCACCGGGCGCAATTGCACGGGCGCGCCGTTCTTGAGCGACGTGCGCCGCTCCTGCACTTTCGGGTAGGGCGCAATGGCGAAGCGCGGATTGCCGCCGGAAAGGGCGCGTCCGCTGGACGGCGACGGACTTTCACCCGCGCATCCACCACCACGACGCCGTCGGAATTGGCCAGCACGGGATTGAGCTCGAGTTCGCGCAATTCCGGGAATGTCGGCGGAGAGCTGCGAGATTTTCACCAGCAGCAGCGCCACGGCGTCGATGTCGGCGGCGGGAATGTCGCGGTAGTCGCGCAAGGCGCGCACGACGCGCGTCCGCTCGATCATCGAGCGCGCCAGGGACAGGTCGAGCGGCGGCAGCGCCAGCGTCGTGTCGTTGATGACCTCGACCGCCTTGCCGCCGCGCCCGAAGATGAGGACCGGGCCGAAGGTGGGATCGTCGGTGACGCCGAGCACCAGTTCGCGGGCATTGGGCCGGCGCACCATCGGATGGATGGTGACGCCGTCGACCCGCGCGTTGGGCGCCTCGACCGCCACGCGCTCGAGCATTTTCGTCGTCGCCTCGACCACCTGCTCCACCGAGCGCAGGTCAAGCGCGACGCCGCCGAGGTCGGACTTGTGCACGATGTCGCGCGACATGATCTTCACCACGCAGCCGCCATATCGCCCGAGCACCAGCCGCGCCACTTCCGCCGCCTCTTCCGGCGTGCGCGCCAGCCGGGCCGGCGCGATGGGAATGTCATAGGCTTCGAGCAGGGCGCTGATCTCGACCGGCGCGAGCCAGCTATGGCCGCGCGAAATGGCCTGCTGCACGATGGCGCGGGCCTTGACCGTATTGGGCGCGAAATCGACTGGCAGCGACGGCGGCGCGGCCATCAGCGCCTCGCGCGCCTGCCGCCACTTGACCATGTGCATGAAGCCCGACACGGCGCCGCGCTCGTAATGGGGAATGCGCGCGCCTTCGAAAATATGATTGGTGTCCTCGTCGGCGCCATACCAGACGGCGAAGACCGGCTTGGCGTTGATCGCGCCGCGCCGGTAGCGCTTGACCGCCTCGACCGTCGAGCAGGCCATGTCGTGGCTGTTGACCAGGACGTTGGGCGAATGGATCGCCAGCACCGCGTCATTGGCCCGGTCCTGCAGGACGAGCGACAGGGCTTGGCCGTAATCGGCGGGGCTCGCGTCGGCGGCAAGCTCCACCGGCGGCTGGCCGTTCCAGCTTTCCGGCGCGAAGGGCTGCAGAGCCTCGCGCGTCGCCGGCGAAATCTCGGCGAGCTTGCCGCCAAGGTCAAGCAGTTGGTCGATGGCGAGAAAGCCGACGCCGCGGCCATTGGCGACGACGGCGAGGCGTTCGCCGTTAAAGGGCTTGATGCGCCCGAGAGCCTCCGCAGCGTCGAACAAGGCGTCGATGGTGGGAACGCGCAGCAGGCCGGCGCGGCGGAAGGCGGCGTCGTAGACATCGTCGGTGGTGGCGAGATTGCCGGCGTGGGTGCCGGTGCGGCGCGCCGCCTCGTGCCGCCCCGAGCGCACAACGATCACCGGCTTGACGCGCGAGGCGGCGCGGGCGGCGGACATGAAGCCCTTGGCGTCCTCGAGATGTTCGACATAGAGCATGATCGCGCGGGTCATCGGGTCGAGCGCGAAGAAATCGAGCAGGTCGTCGAAATCGACATCCGCCATTTCGCCGAGCGCGGCCAGGCCGGAGAAGCCGACCTGCCGGGAGTGCGCCCAGGCGATGATCGCGCCCAGAACCGCCGCGGATTGCGAGATGACCGCGAGGTCGCCGGCGCGGACCGGCTGCGCCGAAGGCTGGCGTTGAGTTTTCCGCGCGGGGCGATGAGCCCGTGGCAGTTGGGGCCGAAGATGCGGATGCCGCCGCGCCGGGCGATGGCGCGCAGATGCTGGAACAGGGATTCGGGCCGGGCTTGAAATCGTCGGTCATGACGATGGCGGCCGGGATCGAAAGTCGGCGGCGTCCTGTACGATTTCCTCGACATTCTCCTTCGGCGCGACCACGATGGCGAGGTCCGGCGGCTCGGGAAGGTCGCGCAATTCTGTGAAGCATGTCCGCCCGGCGATCTCGGCGATGGCGCGGATTGACGACATAAAGCACGCCGCCGAAATCCGGCCGAAACAATATTGTCGAGCACCGCGCCTTCCGGCTGAGCCGGCGCGGTCCGTCGCGCCGACCAGCGCGAGCGATTGGGGGTTGAAGGCGCGATCGAGTTGGCGGGTGCTCATAGAAGATCTCCAGGCCGGTCTTTTTCGCGCGACCATAGGCCCATTCGCGCGGCAATTCATCATCGACGCTTGACGAAGGCGGCAAGGGCGGGGGAAAAGCGGCTTGCGCGTCGGCGTCGAATGCGGGATTAATTGGCGTCCTGAGCGGGACGCCGCGGATTGTCACGCCATGATTCGCGCTAGCGCCCGTTCCCGGCCAGGATGAAGGACCGGTTTTCGGCCGCGGATTTCCGAGGATCGTGGCGTATTTCGCGGCGACTTTGCCAGAGGGAGGGGAAATATGGTTTGTCCGATTGGCGCGCGGGGTTGCGCGCCGGCGCCGTTCTGGCCGTCCTCGCAGCGATGGCGGCCATGGCGGCGGCTCGCCGCGGACGCCGAAGGCATGTGGACCCGCGAAAACGGGGCATCGCGAATCGAGTTCTCGCACTGCGGGCCGGCGCTGTGCGGCGTCGTCGTATGGCTGAAAAATCCTCGACTCGAAGGCGCATGTCGGGCAGAAGGTGTTCTACGACATGGTGCGCGCCGACCAGAACAGCTGGACCGGCAAGGCGTTCAATCCCGAAGACGGCAAGACTTACAGCGGCCGGATGGTCCTTTCGGGCAAGCGGCTGAGGACCAGCGGCTGCGTGTTCGGCGGCCTGATCTGCAAGTCCGTCAACTGGACGCGCGCCAACTGACGGCGCCCGTTTTTCCGCGCGCGCCGCGGCGGCGGTTTTCGATGGGCTTTTCGCGCGCGTCCTATTAGGTGTGTCATTCGGCGTTTTCGACAGGGGGCTTTGAGGCGGTGCAGGCGGCGACAGGAGAAGAGCAAGGCATTTTCGCCGCCCACCAGATCGCCGCCCTGGCCAAGGCCGGCGGCATCCTTCCCGCTGCGCCATTTGCGGAAAACCAGATCCAGCCGGCGAGCCTCGACCTGCGGCTCGGCCGCCGCGCCTGGCGGATGCGCGCCAGTTTTCTGCCCTGTGCCTGTTCCGTCATGGGACGCAATCGAAAGGCACGCGCTGCACGAGATCGACCTTGGCCCCGGGGCGGTGCTGGAGACTGGCTGCGTCTATGTCGCGGAGCTGGCGGAATTGCCTTGCCTTGCCGCCCGACGTCGCCGCCGCCGCCAATCCGAAAAGCTCGACCGGCCGCATCGACGTCTTTACCCGCGTCATTGCCGACCGGGCCCGCGCCTTCGACACCGTGGGAGGCTGGCTATCGCGGCCCGCTGTTCGCGGAATCTCGCCGCGCACCTTCCCGATTTTGCGCGCAGCGGCTCGCGCCTGTCGCAGATCCGCTTTCGGCGCGGCGGAGCAAGGCTCGACGACGCCGCCCACGCCGCCCTGCAACGCGCAAAGAATTCGGTTTCGGCCGCAAATCCCTGCTTCGCCGGCGGCGTTTCGATCTCCATCGACTCTTTCGGGCTTTGGCGACGGCGGGCTGATCGGCTATCGCGCCAAGCGCCACACCGGGCTGATCGACGTCGACCGGTCGAACGCCTGCGAGGTCGCCGATTTCTGGGAGCCTTTGTTCTCCGGTCGGCCTGCGGCGAACTGGTGCTCGATCCCGGCGAATTCTATATCCTCGCCTCGAAGGAGGAAGTGCTGGTGCCGCCCGACCATGCGGCGGAGATGACGCCTTTCGACGCTTTGGTCGGCGAGTTCCGCGTACATTACGCAGGGTTCTTCGATCCCGGCTTTGGCGCGAGCGAGGCCGGCGGCGAGGGGGCGAGGGCGGTGCTGGAAGTGCGCTCGCACGACGTGCCCTTCATTCTGGAGGACGGGCAGGCGGTGGGGCGGCTGGTCTACGAGCGCATGGCGGAGATTCCGCGCGACCTCTATGGCTCGGGCCTTGGCTCCAATTATCAGGCGCAGGGGCTGAAGCTGTCGAAACATTTTCGTCCGCCCCGTTGAAGCCGGCGCGCGGTCCGGCTATGAAAGACGGGCGCGCGGGCGTAGTTCAGTGGCAGAACGACAGCTTCCCAAGCTGTATGTCGTGAGTTCGATTTTCATCGCCCGCTCCATTTTCCTCGCATCTGGCCGCCTCCCCGCCCTGCATTTGGCTGGCCCCCTGAGCGCGCGCTGCTGACGCCTGCGGCAGGGCTGTCGAATAGAGCCGGCGGCGCGGGAAACGGAGGCGGACGATTCCCGGCCGGCCTCCGGGCGAACAAGAAGGTTTTGGTCGCGATCCCCCAGTATGTTCAATAAAGTGAGTGATTTCGCACGCGGCTTTTGTTAGGAAACGACGGAAGGTTCATTCACGTCAGCGGGAAACGGGACCTGGATTGTATTCAGCGTTGCTCGGGAGTTGAGATTTGAACGACCTGCCGACAAAAGTCGCCTTTCTGGAGGCCCGTCTTACATTGCTGGAGCGTCGTCTCAATCAACTCGAGGCGGAGCGCGCTTCGCCTGCCGCGCCATCCAACGTCGGCGCTCCCGAGCCGATCAGCATCGCCTGCAACGATCCCGGCCTGATGATTTTCAGGAACTATCCGATCGAGCGGACCAAGGACGGCGTCGAGTTCTGCTGGATCGGCAATGACGGCCCGATCCAGCTGGTTCTGCCGGTCCGTCCCGTCCGCCCGCTGAAATGCCGCCTGCGCCTGCAGCCGCATCCCGCCGTGGATCTTTCCAGATTGATGATCGGCGTCAACGACCAGCCGCCGACGGAGGCCGTCGTGAGCCTGAACGAAAATGTGACGGAGGTCTGTTTCGACGCGCCGGCCAGCGCAGCGCCGATTCTGAACGTCCTTTTGTCCGGCGTGAACTCGGTCAGGCCGGTCGATCTCGGCCAGAACCCCGACATTCGACTGCTCGCCGCAAGGTTCTTCGGAGCCGAAATCACGTTTTCATGAGCGCCGGCCGACGACAGCCACGGATCGATTCGATGACAACCCAGCTGACCGTGATCATCTGCACGCATAATCGCTACGCGGTCCTGGGCGAGGCGATCGCCTCCATCGAAATCCAGGATTTCCCGCCCGATCGGCTCGAGTTGATCGTCGTCGACAATTCCACCGATATTCCCGGCCAGCGCCAATTCGCTGAAAATCTCGATATATCATGCAATCACAAATATATAATCGAGCCCGTTCCGGGCCTGTCGCGGGCCCGCAACATCGGCGTCGCCGCGGCGCAGGGTGAAATCGTCGCCTTCATGGACGACGACGCCCTGGCGGGGACGAACTGGGTTTCCCGCCTGGCGCAGGGCTTCGCCGATCATCCCGAAGCCGGCGTCATCGGCGGCCCCGTGCTGCCGATCTGGCCCAGCTCCAGGCCGTCCTGGCTGCATCCCTGGCTCGAAGGCTACCTGACCATCGTCGATCGAGGTCCGGAAATGCGGGCGTTGAAGCCGGGCGAATGGCTGGCTGGGACCAATATCGCCTATCGGCGCGATCTGCTGATCAAGGCCGGAAAATTCAGCGAATTGCTCGGGCGCGTCGGCAAGCTCCTGCTTTCCAACGAAGAACTGCTGGTCACGGAGAAGATCCGCGAACTCGGCCATTCGGTCATGTACGATCCCGCGGCCGCGATGCGGCACCGCGTGCATGAGGAGCGGATCAACCAGGCCTGGATGCGCCGCCGCGTCTTCTGGCAGGTGGTGTCCGATCTTTTCGTCCAGGGCGGCGAAAAGGAAGTCGATTTCGACAAGGACCTGTCCCGCATCCTCGGCTACCAGGCGAGCCTGCCGTCCAAGAACCGCGGCTTGAACGGCCTGTTTCTCGACGCCGACGACCCCGAGGTCTTCCAGAAGCAGACCGACGCCTTGTCCTCGCTGATCCGGCTGGCCGCGATGGACGGCCGGGACTGGCGCGCCTTCCTGGAGAGCAAGCCAATATGAGCGAGCCGAAAGTCGCCCGCTCCGCCCTTATCATTTCGCCGACGCCGCCGACGCCGCGGGATTATGGCAACCGCAATCGCGTCTTCCAGACAGTCAGCTTTCTGCGCCAATGCGGATTCTCGATCTCCTTCCTGCTCTATCCTTTTGACGACGATTGGGCGAAGAGCATCCCGCCCTATTACTCGGAGCTGGCGGCGCAGTTCGAGTATTTCTCGGTCATCCCGAACAGCCGGCCGCTGCACCAGCGCGCGGCGGGCGACCATCACGCCATCGACGAATGGTGGGACGACACGATAGGGCAGGAATTGTCCTGGCTGCTAAAGCGCAAGACCTTCGATGTGCTCTTCGTCAATTACACGTTTTTTTCAAAGGCTTTCACCTACGCCCCGCCGAGCGCCTTGCGCATCCTGGACACCCATGACCTCTTCTCGGGGAGGCGCGAGCTGTTCGCGAGCCATGGCGTCGAGCCGGAGTTTTTCTACACCACCGGCGAGCAGGAGGCGCTGGCGTTCGACCGGGCGGACGCGATCATCGCGATCAAATCGGAAGAGGCGAAGCTCATACGGGGGATGACCGGCAAGCAGGTCATCACCATCCCCTATTGGGACGGCGAGCCGGCCCGGACGCCGGAGACGCGCCAGCCCTCCCCGCCGAATTTCAGCCATGACCGGCCCTTGCGGCTGGGTTTCATCGGCGCCGAAAATTCGGTGAATGTCGTCAACATGCGGCGGTTCCTCCACCGCCTCGACCGTTACATCCAATTGTACGACCTGCCGGTCGAGGTCGTCGTCGCCGGCAATGTCTGCCGCCGGCTCGACCAGGACTATCCCTTCCTGAAAAAGCTCGGCCGCGTCGAGACGCTCGGCGAATTCTACGGGCAAATCGACGCGGTCGTCGCGCCGCTCGAATTTTCCACCGGCATCAAGATCAAGGTCGGCGAGGCTTTGGCTCGGCAATTGCCGGTGCTCGCCACGCACAACGCCTTCTGCGGCTTCCGCTGCTTCCACCGAACCCAGAGCGAAAGCTCGGTCGCCGCGCTCTGCGACTCCATCGCCGCCGTGGCCTATAATGAAATTCCTTTCGCCGAACTGGTGATGGCCGCGCGCCGCGCCGCTCGTTCCGCGGAAAAAGCCCAGGAGAAGGGCTTTGAGGAGCTGCGCTCGTGGATGAGGGCGCGGGGCCGCCGAATCCTCGTGGTCGCCGACCGGCCGTTCTGGCGCCGCGACACTTTCATCGACGAGCTGATCGCCCAGGCGGTCGAATTTTTCTCCCACATCGGCCCGGTCGTCGTCGCCGTTGTTGGCTGCAATGGCGTCGAATCGAAAAAAGTCTACGCCGACGTCAAATATGTCGAGTTGCAAGAGGTGGAAGGGCTTTCCGCCCTGGTCGCCAACATTCGGGCGTTCGCCGACATTTCCGCCTCCCTCCTTTTCATGGCCGGAGATGGACGGCAGGCCGCCGAAAAGCTCATGGAGAGCCACGGCATCGCCTCCTGGAGCGCCGAGATCGCCTCAGGGCGGGCGGGCCGGCCGGCCCGGCTGCAATTCGCCGCCGCGGAAGAACGTCCCTGTCCCGCGTCGCCGCTGCGCTACGCGCCCATCGCCTGGAACAACAATCGCGACGAGAGCCTCGTCACGATCTTCCGCCCTGAAATCCTTGACGACTGGCAGAGGATCGTGCGCGGCCACGTCGCCGAAGCCTGCGTCGCCAAGGGGCTCGAGCCGGTCGACATCGTCGTTCCCCCGGGCGGAGAGCTCAACCCGGACTTTTTTCGCCAGTCGGTGATCGCTCCGGCCGGGAGGATCGTGCTGCTGGGCGCGGACGAGGTTTCCCAGCTTTTCGCGCTTCAGGCCGCGCGTTACCAGAACGTCCGCTGTCTGGTGATCGGCGAGAGATTTGTCTATCCCCAGGCGGTCGGTCCCGATGGCGTGAGCGCGTCGATCACGCTGTCGGTCGATCGTTTCCTGGAAGGATTCGTATCTGGGCCAGGTGGCGAGCGACCACAATTCCGGCTGGTCGGAAATGTGGCGCGAGGTGCTGACGAGGGTCAGGCGGGTTGATTGAGAGCCGAGTGGGGGCGCCTGCGCCCGCTTCCGGCCCGGCCCGCGTTGCGCGATTTCGAACGGCCCGCATGTCCGGCCGACGATGCCCTTGAGAAAATTCCGAAACGCAGGATAGATGATTGCGCTTGCGTTCAGGAAGGTTGCGCGTCGTGTATTTCCCTCTTTCAGAATTTCGCCAAAGTCCGGTCACGCATATCGTGAGTCTTGGTCGGGATTGCGCCACCGCATATAATCTCCGCAGGCATTTCGATTTCGGCGGAGCGTTTCCTTTCGACTGGTGGGTGGTGGAAGCCGCCGGCTTGAACAGGTTTCTGGCGGAGCCCGACGTCGACGCCCTTTATGACGGGACGAAGCTCGAGCTCATTTCCAACGGCGCCAGCGTCCGGCATCGGGAATACGGCATTCAGCTTCACCACGAGTTTCCCCGGGAATGGGATGTCCCCAGGCAGCCCATCCGCAACGACTGGCGGGAATGGCTGGCAAAGGCCAACCAGCGCACAGCGGCGCTCATGCGCAAGTTCCTGGCGCTCGATGC
Organism: uncultured Alphaproteobacteria bacterium; assembly: GCA_963849665.1. GTDB lineage: Bacteria > Pseudomonadota > Alphaproteobacteria > Rhizobiales > Beijerinckiaceae > Rhodoblastus. The sequence continues at coordinate 10,478 of CAWKJW010000045.1, forward strand.
GCCACAAAACCGCATTGTTTTCGTGCGGCAGGGGCCCGTCGCGCGAGAAACGGTGGAGCGTCTCGACGCGTTGTTTCCCGCTGCCGACTGGGCGTTCGCCGCAATCGAGGTCCGCTCGAACGACGCTTCCGACTGGAAGGGCGACCTCGGCGCGTGGCGGCAGGCGCTCGATGCTTTGGGGGTGACGCTCGACCGCACGCATCATCGGCCATTCGAAGAGAAGAAATCGGAGCCGACCAGTGAATCCTTGGCCGCGCCCGGCGATTGAATGTCGCCGACGGCATGGAGTTCCCGCTCCGCGGGATGCTTCGCTATCAAGGCTTGCTTATGCGATGAATGCAATGGAGCGGCGATGAATCCGGAAAATATTCTTATGATGCGGGTTGATATTGCATCGCGCCTGTTGGCGCGGGCGATGTGAATGGAAGAAAATCGCGCCATTGTAACCCATGCGCACACGCTGGCCGGCGACAGTCGTTTTATCCGGCTGCGCAACGCTTTCGTCGATAGCCGCAATTGGGTCATATATCATGACGGTCGCGCCATAGTGCCTTGGGTGACCCATATGATAAACATCGACGGGGCTTGGAAAAATGGGTTCAAATACAGAAGTGGAGAAGCAATAAGCGCATCAGGATACAACGAATTGCCTCGTATTTCAGTAGATATGGCGGTTCTTGGCGGCGGGGATCCGAATATATATCACTACACGATAGACTACCTGGCTGGAACATTCAATTCCTCCACGAGCGGTCAAGACGTCGCGGCGCTTCCGCTTATCGCCGACGGGCGGCTGGCTTGGCAGCGAGAGCTTGTCGATTGTTACACGGCGGGCGCCTTAGCGGTGATTCTGGCGAAAAACGACGTGCTTTTCGAAGTCCGGGATTTGTGCCTGCCCCGAAAATGCTTCGATTTTCAGGGGCGTCATCTCGAATCCGAGTGGGCGGGATGGGCGCGCAGGACGACGTCGCATATTGCTACGCACAAGGATTCCCCGGAAAGAATATACGTTTCTCGGAATCGCGCGCGATCGCGCGGAGTGGAAAACGAAGCGGAACTCGAGCATATGCTGCAAGGTTTGGGCTTCGCCACGATCCACCCGGAAACCTTGTCGGTCGCAGATCAAATTGCGCTTTTCAAACGGGTGAAAATCGCCGTCGGGCCAACGGGCGCCGCCTTTACAAACATGGCCTACGCTTCGCCTGGCGGCATCCTCGTGGAATTGATGCCGCAGGATAGCTGGATGCCGCCGCAGATCGATTATCTGATGCAGGCCAGCGGCATCCAATATTCAAACCTGAAATGTCCGGGGAAATTCCAGGACAGAGTCTTCCGTGTCGATGTCGCCGCGCTTGCGGCGCATTTGCGCGATCGCGGCGTTCGCTGATCCAAGAGGCGGCGTGATCGCCCTTGAAAAGGGCGCCTTTCGCCCGGCGCTGTCCGCGCAGGCCCGCCTTTCAATAGGCTTCGTAGCTCTTTTCCTCGATCAGGCGGCTCTGGGTGAGACGATTGATTTCGCGCTTCAGGGCGGCGCGCCTGTCATTGGTCTGGTAGACCGATCGGGCAAGCGCGATGAACCCGGCTCCAAAGTCCTTGGCGCGCTCCTGCGCGCGAATATCGTCCTCGATGCGCCAGAGTTCTTCGTTTACCGACTTGAGGTCGCGGCGAAGGCCGGCGACCCCGGGGCTCTCGGCGATCGCCGCCGGCAGCGCCGTGGTCAGCGCTTCGAGCTCCTGCGCGACATTCCGGCGCTTGGCCTCATCATCGATTTTCGTGAGCTTGATTTCCAGGATGGTGATCTTGTCGATCAGCTCGCCGGCCGAGGTTTCCACCAAGAGCTTCATGGTCGTTCCAGTTTCGCATTACGAGGAAAGAATCGCCGCTCGATGTTCGACGGTTCCGCCAAGAGTTGAAACAGCAATATAGCGGGCCAGCCGATATCCTCCAAACGCGCCTGCGTCGGGTTTCTGTTGAAGCGCCATATTTTCTGGTCTATTCAGGCGCGACCAGCCAGCCGAGGATTTCGATGCCGATCTACAGCTACGAATGCAGGAAATGCGGCGCAAGCTTTCAGACCCTGGTGCGCTCCGGCGAGGAGCCGGCCTGCCCGTCCTGCGGCGCCGTCGAGCTTGAACAGCAATTGTCGCTGATCGCCTCGCCGGCCAAGGGCGGGGACAGCGACGCGCCCGCCTGCTCCAGCGCCGGCGCGGGGCCGGGATGCGCCACATGCCCCGGCGCTTCGATGTTCGGCTAGAGCATTATGGCGCGCGCGGCTTTCCCCTCTCTCGCGCGCGTCCTTTCCGTTCTGGCCGGCTCGACCGCCTATTTCGCCCTGGCTGTCTGGGGCGAGGGAGGCTTCGGCGCCACTTTCTCGCATCCGGCCTTGTCGGTTTTGGCGCTGGCTTTTTTCGCCATGTCCGTCGCCTCGCTGTTCTGCGGCGGCAATATCAGTCCGGGCGTGCGCGAGGACCGAGGCAATCGCTGGGTTCTCGCGGCCTTCGGCGTCCTCGGCCTCGCCAACGGCTTTGTGCCGGCCTGGAGCGACCGCACGAATTTCTGGACATTCGACGGCGACGGCCTGCGCTGGTTCGGCGTCGCGCTCTTCGCCTTCAGCGGCTGGCTGCGGCTGTGGCCGGTGGTCATCCTCGGCGACAGGTTTTCCGGACTGGTGGCGATCCAGCCGGGGCACAGGCTGGTGACCGGCGGGATTTACGCCAGGATCCGCCACCCCTCCTATCTTGGGCTCCTGCTCAATTCGCTCGGCTGGTCGCTCGCCTTTCGGTCAGGCGCGGGCGTTCTGTTGACCGTGCTGCTGATCCCGCCGCTCGTCGCGCGAATATTGGCGGAGGAGCGCCTCCTCCTCTCCGAATTCGGCGCCGAATACGAGCAATTCCGCGCCCGCACGTGGCGAATGATCCCCGGCGTCTGGTGACGGCGGGCGCGCGGGCCTATAGTTTTGCGGGAGGGCCGGCGCGGAACGCTCCGGCCCGCGTCAACGCCCGGCTCCGGCCGGGACGCAACAAATCGGGAATGCGATGAAGACCATATTCGTCACGGGCGCCACCGCCGGCTTCGGCTCAGCCTTCGCTCGCCGGTTCGTCAAGGACGGCCATCGCGTGATCGCCACCGGGCGGCGCGAGGACCGTCTCCGCGCGCTCGCCGGGGAGCTTGGGGAAAACCTGCACGCCGCCCCCCTCGACATGACCGACGCCAAGGCGATCGCCGATTTCCTGCCCTCCCTGCCGGAGGACTGGCGGCGCATCGACGTGCTGGTCAACAATGCCGGGCTTGCGCTTGGCCTTTCCCCCGCCTGGCAGGCGTCGCTCGACGATTGGGACCGGATGATCGCCACCAATGTCACCGGCCTCGTCCACCTGACCCGCGCCGTCCTGCCGCAGATGGTCGAGCGCAATGACGGGCTGATCATCAACCTCGGCTCGGTGGCCGGCGACTATTCCTATCCCGGCGGCAATGTCTATGGCGGCACGAAAGCCTTCGTGAAGCAGTTTTCGCTCAACCTGCGCGCTGACCTCATCGGGTTGAACGTGCGCGTGACCAATATCGAGCCGGGCATGGTCGCGGGCTCCGAATTTTCGCAGGTGCGCTTTCACGGCGACGAGGGCAAGGCGGCCAAGGTCTACGAGGGCACGCAATCGCTGACGCCCGAGGACATCGCCGAAACCGCCGCCTGGCTGGTCTCGCTGCCGCCGCATGTCAACATCAACTGCCTCGAGCTGATGCCGACCTGCCAGGCGAGCGGCCCGCTCGCCGTGAAGCGGGGATAGGATAAAAAAAAGCGCTCCGGCGTGGAGCGCTTTTCCCGATTCCGTCAGTGACGCGTCGAAAGATCAGATGGCCGCGTTGATCCATTTGGCCAGTTCGCCCTTGGGCGCGGCGCCGACCTTCTGCGACGCCAGCTTGCCGTCCTTGAACAGCATCAGGGTCGGAATCGAGCGGATGCCAAGCTTTCCGGCGACGCCGGGATTTTCGTCGACATTGAGCTTGACGATCTTGACCTTGCCGGCGTAGTCGCGCGCCAGCTCCTCGAGCGAGGGGCCGATCATCTTGCAGGGGCCGCACCATTCCGCCCAAAAATCGACGACGACCGGCTCAGCGGATTTCAAAACGTCAGATTCGAAGCTGGCGTCGGTGACCTTGACGGTGGACATGAAAACCTCGTGTTTGGCGGGATGCGAATCCCTAGGAAAAATCAAGTTGAGGCGAAAGTATGTAGCCAACGCGAAACCGTCAAGCGCGCGGGCGCAGGACCATTTTTGCGCGCCGGCAATCTTGGTGATTCCCTCGCATCAGCTCGGCGTCTCATTCGCTCCTGGCCCGCGCTCGCCTGCGAGGGCCGGCGCTACCCGCCGAAAACGCCCTTCGTCAGGAATTTGCGGGCCTTGTCATTGCGTTGGCCTTGGCGCTGTCCCTCGCACTTGCCGCCGGTTCCCGCCGGCTGCCAGTTCGGCACGAGCTGGTGCTTGCCCGGCCCGATCAGGTCGGCGCGGCCCATGGCTTTCAACGCCTCCCGCAACAAGGGCCAGTTTTCCGCGTCGTGATAGCGCAAAAAAGCCTTGTGCAGGCGGCGCTGGCGCAGGCCCTTGATCGCATCGACCTTTTCCGAGGCGCCGCGCCGCACCGGCTTGAGCGGGTTGAAGCCGGAATGATACATGGCGGTGGACAGCGCCATCGGCGAGGGCAGGAAGGTCTGGACCTGGTCGGCGCGGTATTTGTTGCGCTTGAGCCAGAGCGCCAGATGCATCATGTCCTCGTCACTCGTGCCGGGATGGGCGGCGATGAAATAGGGGATGAGAAAATAATCCTTCTTGGCCTCGCGCGCCGCCTGGTCGAAGAGCTGCTTGAACTTGTCATAGGCGCCGATGCCCGGCTTCATCATTTTCGACAGCGGGCCTTCCTCGGTATGCTCGGGCGCGATCTTCAGATAGCCGCCGACATGGTGGGCGACGAGTTCGCGCACATAGGCCGGGCTTTTCACGGCGAGGTCATAGCGGACGCCCGAGGCCACCATGATCTTCTTCACCCCCTTGATCTCGCGCGCCTTGCGATAGAGCTGGATCAGGGAATCGTGACTGGTGTCGAGGTTCTTGCAGATGTCGGGATAAACGCAGGAGGGGCGGCGGCAAAGGCTCTCCGTCTTCTCGTCCTTGCAGGCCATGCGATACATGTTGGCGGTGGGGCCGCCAATGTCGGAGATGATGCCGGTAAAGCCCTCGGTCTTGTCGCGGATGGTCTCGATCTCGCGCAGGATCGACCCTTCCGAACGGCTCTGGATGATGCGGCCCTCATGCTCGGTGATCGAGCAGAACGAGCAGCCGCCAAAACAGCCGCGCATGATCGTCACGGAATGGCGGATCATCTCCCAGGCGGGGATCTTGGCGCCGTCGTAGGACGGATGCGGCGCCCGCGCGTAGGGCAGGTCATAGACCGCGTCCATTTCCGGCGTGGTCAGCGGGATCGGCGGCGCGGTGAGCCAGACGTTCCTGTCGCCGTGCTTCTGGATCAGCGGGCGGGCGTTGCCGGGGTTGCTCTCCTTGTGCAGCACGCGCGAGGCGCGGGCGTAGGATTCGGGATCGGCCGAGACCTGTTCATAGGCCGGCAGGCGGACGACGACATTGCCGGGTTGCTGCCGCGCGCCTTCGTCGGCCGCGTCGACGTCGTCGGCATGGGCTTCGATGAAATCGTCGGGAACGGCGTCGCGCAAAAAGCGAGGCCGCGGATGTCCGAGAAATCCTGGTCCAGCCCCTTTTTCGCGATGCGGTGCGCGACTTCGACCAAAGCGCGTTCGGCATTGCCGTAGAGCAGCAGGTCGGCCTTGGCGTCGAGCAGGATCGAGCGCCGCACCTTGTCGGACCAATAGTCGTAATGGGCGATGCGGCGGAGCGACGCCTCGATGCCGCCCAGGATCAGGGGAACGTCGGGAAAGGCCTCGCGGCAGCGCTGGGCGTAGACGATCGCCGCGCGGTCCGGCCGCTTGCCGCCCTCGCCGCCCGGCGTGTAATTGTCGTTGTGGCGCAGCCGACGGTCGGAGGTGTAGCGGTTGACCATCGAATCCATGTTGCCGGCGGTGACGCCGAAAAACAGGTTGGGCTTTCCGAGCCGCTTGAAGCCTTCCGCGTCCTTCCAGTCGGGCTGGCTGATCATGCCGACGCGAAATCCCTGGGCCTCCAGCAGGCGGCCGACAATGGCCATGCCGAAGCTCGGATGGTCGATATAGGCGTCGCCGGTGACGAGGACGATATCGCAGGAATCCCAGCCGAGCGCCTCCATTTCCTGCCGCGACATGGGCAGGAAGGGCGCGACGCCGAAGCGATGCGCCCAATATTTGCGGTAGGAGAACAGAGGTTTCGGTTGTTGCGCTGGGATCATGGGCCTTTGTCGCGCATGTTTTCGGGCGGCGCAAGCAAGGGCGTGGTCCTAAAACGCGCCGTTTTTAAGGTCGCCTGCCAAGCGCGCCGACGTCGCGGCTGCAGGATCGCGACAGGCGCAGTTTTCGGTTTCGAAACACCAGCGGGGCGCGCTGGCGGCTCCCTCGTGAAGTCCCTTACGCCGACCGGCGTATGAGCGGCGATACCGCCAAAATGTTCCACGCATAGCCGTCTGGCTCAGCCAAATGATAAATTCCCGCACTTCGCTTAGCGCGGAACAATTGACGCCTGAAAGATTTTCATAAACGACGGGCGCATGCTGTAACCTGTTGGAAACACAAGCGTACGAAATTCGCCGCACGCGTTTGATCACGCGGCGCGCGACCCGTTTTGCTGTTCTCGCAGCGGGGATCGATCAAAAGATTCGAACGATGAGCTGGGGGGCCGCCGTGCTGATAGAGCTGCAGTTACCGAGATCGGCGCCGCGCTTCTGGCACTTGCGCCTGGCGGAAAGCCTCGCGCGGCAAAAGCAGATCGACGTTAGGGTCAACTGGATCGACGTCAATGAGAATTCTCCTCCGGGCGTCGAATTGCTCTTCGCGCTTGAAAGACTTGTCTTCGGAGCTTCGAAGGAAGGCCCGGCCGCCGCAGCAGAGCTGAAGCTCTTCGGAAACTACGCCGTCAGACCGGAGCGCATGCCCGATCTCGTGCTCGATTTTTGCGGCGCGAGGGCGACGCCGTCGACGCGGACCTGGACGTTGACTTTCGACGGACAATTCGGCGAGGCCGCCGCCCTCGCCGCGCTGCTCGGCGGCAATTCGCCAGCGATCGAAATCAAGGATTGCCCTTCCGGGGCGCCCGTCGCGGCGGCGCGCGCCGGCTCCGAATCCGCTTTCTCCCTCCTCGCCTTTTTTGAAGCCGTTCTGGTCAGAACGATCGCGCTGATCGTCGCGGCGGTCGATGACCGGGCGCCCATGCCGGCGTTGGACATGAGGGAGACCTCTCGCCAGGGACGAGGGGCCGCCGCGCGATATGGTTTGCACAATCTGGCGCGGGCGATCATGCGCCGCATATACGTTCTCACTCATTATGCGCCGCATTGGCGCGTCGGCTGGCGTTTCGTCGATGGTCCCGACGTGATCGAGCTCGGCGCCCACCCGCAGTCGGGCTGGAACGACTTGCCGGACGACGGATTCCATTTTTACGCCGACCCCTTTCCGGTGGTCTTCGAGGGCCGGACCTTTCTTTTCGTCGAAGATTACGATCACCGCATCGGCCGCGGCGTGATCTCGGTTGCGGAATTCGACGCGGCCGGACCCAAAAGCGCGCCCCAACCGGTCCTCAGTCGCGAATGCCATCTTTCCTATCCGTTCGTATTCGAACATGCGGGCGAGATGTGGATGGTCCCGGAAACCTGCAACGCGCGCACGATCGATCTCTATCGCGCGGACAATTTTCCCGGCGGCTGGACGCACGAGGCGACTCTCGTCGCCGATGTCGAAGCAAGCGACGCCACTTTGTTCGAGCATTCCGGCCAATGGTGGATGATGGCGACGGTCCGCGAGCCTGGCGGCTCATTTTCCGACGCCTTGCATCTCTGGTCGGCGCCCGCTCTGATCGGGCCTTGGACGCCGCATCGCCGCAATCCGGTGCTGGTCGACATTTCCTCGGCGCGGCCGGCCGGCCGCGTCGTGCGGCGCGGCGACAGCCTCATTCGTCCCGTGCAGGATTGTCGCGGCGGCTATGGCGCCGCGCTCAGCATCGCGACGATCACGCGACTGGATGCAGAGGCTTTCGAACAGCGCATCGACGCCAGGATCGCTCCGGGCGCGCTCTGGCCCGGCCGCCGCCTGCACACGCTTAATCGCGCCGGACGCCTCGAATGCATCGACGGATCGGCCAATTCGCTCAAGCTCAAGGCCGGAGCCGATATTCGGCAATGCGGCATACAAAAATCCGGCCTGACGCTGGCGGAGGCGGGCGCTTCATACGGAATAGGGGGCGAGGGAGGACCTTGAGGTTTCGGCGGCGGCGCTCTCCGCCGGCGAAGCTCTACGCCTCAGCGCCCTCGCCCTCGATCCAGAGCGCGGAAATCCCCTCCCGGAAAGTCGGGAAAGCCAGATCGAAATCGAGCAGGTTTTTCATCCGCCGGTTCGAGACCCGCTTGTTCTCGCCGTAGAAACTGCGCGCCATCGGCGTCAGCTCGGTCGCCTCGAAATCGCGCTCCGGCGGCGGCGCGACGCCCATCAGGTTCGCCGCGAAGAGCACGACGTCCTGCGGCGGCGCGGGCTCGTCGTCGGTGACATTGTAAATCCCGCCCGGCGCGGGGCCGGTCAGGCAGGCGTTGATCGCGGCCACGATATCGTCGACGTGGATGCGGTTGAACACCTGTCCCGGCTTGACCAGCCTTTTCGCCGTCCCCTCGCGCAATTTGGCCAGCACGTTGCGCCCCGGCCCATAGATGCCGGAGAGACGCAGGACATAAATCTCCTTGCCGCTTTTTTTCGCCAGATCGGTCCAGCGCGCCTCGGCGACGAGGCGCAGCCGGCTGCGCTCGTTGGAGGGCTTCACCTCGGCCGTCTCGTCGATCCATTCGCCCTGGTGGTCGCCATAGACGCCGATGGTCGAGAGGTAGACGATTTTCCTGCACTTCGGCGCGGCCGCGATTTCCTTCGCCAGCCGCCGCAGAACGGGATCGCCGCCCGCATCCGGCCCGGCGCTGACGAGAAGCGCGTCGGCCTCGGCGAGGGCTTCGAGCAGGCGAGGATCGACCTGTTCCGACGCGCCGTCGAATGGCAGCAGCTTGATCCGGCCGAGGCTTTCGCCCCGCGGCGCGCGCCTGGTGCCGGTCACCTCGGTGAAGGCGCGGGAATGATATGTGGCGTAATGGGCGGCGGTATAGCCGAGGCCGAGAATAACCAGTTTCACTTCGCCTGCTCCTGCTGCGTTTCGCGCTCCCATTCGGCGCGGACGAGCGGATCGCCTTCTTCCGTGCGCCGCGAAGCCAAAGCTAGGAATTTTTCGCGTGAATACAAGCGCGCCAGGGCCCAGACCGCCATTCCCCGCACGAGCGGCGAGGGATGGTCGAGCCGCGCCCGCGCCAGCGGCGCCAGCGCGGCGTCGCCGGAATTTCCGATGGCGACCAGCAGGTTGCGCAGGAATCGGGCGTGGCCGATGCGCTTGATCGGATTCCCGGCGAAAAAGGCGCGAAACGCTGCGTCATCCATAAGCGCGAGTCTTGCAAGCGGCGGGTCGCAAAGATCGGCGCGCGCGGAGAATTTCGCCTCGCGCGAAATTTGGGCGAATTTGTTCCAGGGGCAGGCGGCGAGGCAATCGTCGCAGCCATAGACGCGATTGCCGATCTTTTCGCGGAATTTCAGCGGAATCTGGCCTTTGGCCTCGATGGTCAGGTAGGAGATGCAGGCGCGGGCGTCGATGCGGTAGGGCGCGTCGAGCGCGCCCGTCGGGCAGGCGTCGAGGCAGGCGCGGCAGTTCCCGCAATGGTCGGTCTCGGCTTCGTCGGCGGCGAGTTCAAGGGTGGTGAAGATGCTGCCGAGGAACAGCCACGAGCCGAAGGAGCGCGACACCAGATTGGTGTGCTTGCCCTGCCAGCCGAGCCCGGCGGCGGCGGCGAGCGGCTTCTCCATCACCGGCGCCGTATCGACGAAGACTTTCACGTCGCCGCTCTCGCCGGCCTTTTTCGCTTGCGTCAGCAGGAAGGCCGCCAGTTGCTTGAGCTTGCCCTTGACGACGTCGTGGTAATCGCGGTGACGCGCGTAGACCGAAATGTTGGCGCGGGATTTTTGCCCGAGCGTCGCCCGCGGATCGGCGTCCGGGCCGTAATTCATGCCCAGCACGATGATCGACCGGGCGTCGCGCCAGAGTTTTGCCGGGCTGGCGCGCCAGTCGCTGCGTTCGGCCAGCCAGTCCATGTCGCCGTGACGTTTCTCGGCCAGAAAGGCGGCGAGGTCGGCCGGCGCCTGCGGGATCGCGTCGGGACGGACGATGCGGCAGGCGCAAAAGCCCAGCCGCTCCGCCTCGGCGCGGAAAAGGGTCAGAAATCGACTTCCGCATAGATCGGATTGGCCGCCACGCCCGGCACCCGGTCCGCCAGCAGCGGGCGAAAGCTCGGACGGCTTTTGAGGCGCTGATACCATTGCTTCGCCGGCTCTTCTTCGTCCCACGGCGCGTCGCCGAGGAAATCGACGCTGGAGAGATGCGCGGCGGCTGCGATGTCGGCATAGCTCATCTTGTCGCCCGCCAGCCAGTTCCGCGTCGTCGCCAGATAGGAGATATAGCGCAAATGATAGCGCAGATTGGCCCGCGCCGCGCGGACCAGATCCATGTCCGGGGCGCCGCCGCCGATCTGCGTGGCGGTGAAGCGCTTGTAAACCTTTTCGGTCACCAGCCAGTTCGAGACTTCGCCGAAGAATTTTTCGTTGAACCATGAGGTCAGCCGCCGCACTTCCACGCGCGCCGTCGGAGAGGCGGGGAGGAGCCGGTGGTCGCCGAGCCGGTCGCCGAGCGTCTCGTCCAGCCATTCGGCGATCGCGCCGGCGCCCGGGACGACGAAGCCGTCGTCCTCGACCAGCACCGGGGTCTGGCCTGCGGGATCGAGCAGCAGGAATTCCCGTCGCCTTTCATGCACGCGCTCTTCGACCAGCTCGGGTTCGACGCCATATTCGCCCAGGGCGAGGCGGATGAAACGGGAATGCGGACAAAGGGGATGATGATAAAGCTGGGGCATGCCTGATCTGTTCATCCGGCTGTTGAAGCGCGCCGGAGCGCCCCGTATAGAAGCGCGGGCGGCGCCGAACAAGACAGCATTTCAGGCAGAAAGATTAAAATAGCTTTACGCTGCTCGAGCTCAAGCTCCCAGGCGGGAGGCCAGAAGCCGGACTTCAGCGGCGTCGAGCGCCTCTCCGGCGGCGAAGCGGCGGGCGAGGGCGAGATCGTCCGCGCCCCAGCCCGGCAGCCGCGTGACCTTGCTTTTGCCGCGCAACAGCTGGATTTCCGAACAGGCGGACAGGCGGGCGCGCAATTCCTCGTCCTTGTCGTCGTCGCGCCAACCATCCAGATCGACCGGACCCAGCATGGGCGTCCCTTTCGCGTCGCCGCGGCGATCGACGCTTTGGCATTCCGCGCGCGACTATGCCGATGCGGTGACACGGGGCAAGTGACGGCGGTCACGCCGGAATCTTTTGTCCGGGCGGAAGGGAAGTCTTCTCGGGGAACCGGCAGAGGTCGGCAATCGGGCAGGCGGCGCAGAGCGGCTTGCGCGCCTTGCAGATATAGCGCCCGTGCAGGATCAGCCAATGATGGGCGTGCAGCAGATATTCGTCGGGGATGATCGCCAGCAGGCCGCGCTCCACAGCCTCCGGCGTCGCCCCTTGCGCGAGGGGTATGCGGTTGGAGACGCGGAATAGATGGGTGTCGACCGCGATGGTCTTTTCGCCGAAGGCGATGTTGAGCACGACATTGGCGGTTTTTCGCCCGACGCCGGGCAGGCTTTCCAGCGCCTCGCGGGTGCGCGGCACCTCGCCGCCGAACTCCTCGATCAGCTGGCGCGAAAGGGCGACGACGTTTTTCGCCTTGGCGCGAAACAGGCCGATGGTCTTGATTTTTTCGCGCACGCCCTCCTCCCCGAGCGCAAGCATGGCCTGAGGCGTCGAGGCCGAGGCGAACAGGCCCCTCGTCGCCCGATTGACCCCGGCGTCGGTCGCCTGGGCCGAGAGCACGACGGCGACCAGCAGGGTGAAGGGATTGACATATTCCAGCTCCCCCTTGGGATGGGGATTTTGCGCCGCGAAACGCGCAAAAATATTTCGCACCCGCTCCAGATCGGCGGCGCCTTTTCTCCTCGTCGCCGGTTTATTGGCTTTGGACAAGGGTTTGGCGGGTCTGGAGAGTGTTTTGCGGCGGGATTCGGTCATGCCTATACTAGACCGCGTCAAGGCTCGCGAGACAAGCGGCGCGATGACGAGGCGCGCGCGAATTCCAGCCGGCGGAGAGGCGGTCGGAAAATGCCTGAGCAAGGACGGGACGCTATTTCCGCGCAACGGCCTGCGGCCGAGACGCCGTTCTTTTCCGCCCGCTTGCGGCCGCATCGCTCGCTGTCGCGGCGGCGTCGCCGGATGACGCTGGCGATATTCGCCTTTCTGCAAGGCGGCGGCGGCCTTGCCGCCTTCGCCGCCGGGGCGTGGCCGGTGGCGTTCTTCCTCGCCCTGGCGTGGCTTGGCCTGGTTGTGGCCTTCGCCCGCAACGCCCGCGACGCCTCGGCCTACGAGGACCTCGCGCTCAGCGCGCTGGAATTGCATTTCGCGCGGGTCAACCCGGCGGGCGCCCGGCGCGACTGGCGCTTCAACCCGCTCTGGGTGCGGCTGGCGATCGAACGCCATGCGGAATTCGGCGTCGAGCGGCTGGACCTTTACGCGCGCGAAAAGCGGGTCCAGGTCGGCGCCTTTTTGGGACGGAGCGAAAAAACGCGACTGGCCGAGGAACTGGGCGCCGCGCTGGCGGAGGCGCGGCGGGGGCCGCGCTTTCATTAAATCGCAATCCACTCCGCGCCCCAAAACGAAAAAGGACCGCCCTATGGGAGCGGTCCAAGTCTCAGGGAGGAAACGCCCGGGTGGCGGGCGTCCGCGACGCGAAGTCACGTTGTCTTTGATACAGGCGACTTCGTTCGCGCCGTTTGATCTAGCGCAAATTCGGCGAAATTCAGGCGGAACAGATTGTCGCACCTTTCGCGTTGGCGAAAAAATGATCGCGTCAAACAGCCCTCTCGTGTTCCAGCAAGGCGAGCTTGCGCGCCATTCCCCCACCGGTATCCGGACAGCGAGCCATTGCTGCGCAAGACGCGGTGGCAGGGGATTGCGAGCGCGAGGACATTGGCGGCGCAGGCGCCCGCGACCGCGCGAAGGGCCTTGGGCGAGCCGATGCGCCGGGCCACCTCGGCGTAACTGGTCGTCGTTCCCGGCGGAATTTCGCGCAAGACGCTCCAGACCTTCCGCTGGAAATCGGTTCCCCTGATGTCGAGCGGCAAGTCGAGCGGCCGTCGCGGCTGTTCGATCGCGCCCTTCACCGCCGCAATCGCGTCGTCGAGGCCTGGATCGTCGGCGACGAGGCGCGCGTCGGCGAAACGGGCGCGCAATTCCTGGACGCGCCTTCGGCGGTCGTCGCCGAGGAGGATGGCGCAGACGCCGAGGGAGCTTTGCGCGACGAGAAACGCCCCCAACGAGGATTCGCTGATGGCATAGGCGATTTCTTCGCCGGTCTCGGCGGCAGGAAGCGGGCGAGGACGGGTGATCGTCATTGGTTCGGCCTTCGAGAAAGTCCGATGGTTGAGATTTCAGGGATTGCAGGAACGCCCGCGTCAAATCGGCGGCCATGATTCAGATCAAGCATCTTAAGGAAATTCGCGCGAAAGGCGATTATTCCGGCGGTCCATCCCTTGCTGTGGGCGCGAGGCCGGATGCGCGCAAGCTCCGCAATCGACTCAATCTTCTCGTCCTTGCCGCAAGCTCGAGCGAACTTTTGCGGCGTGCGTGCGTTCTTGACAGCAGACGGAGCCCCGCAGGCGGACGCCGAGGGCGGAGAAAGCCGCGAGACCGAAATGAAGCTGGCTTAGAGGGGGCGGACGTTGCTTCTGTTCGAAACGCGTACGATCAAAAGGATATCGGCATGTCCCTGACGGAAGAACAGAAACTCCAGCGCCAGCTCGAGGATTTTGCGCGGCGGCTCCGCAAGCGGACGGACGAGTTCAAGAAGACCGGACATTTTTCCGATATTCACAGGCGATTCGTCGGGCGCCTCGAAGCCGCCAACGCCACATTGCGCGTCAAGGTGGAGACGGCGGCGCGATCCGGCGGCGCATGGGAATTCACCAAGAGCGAACTCTGGCGCGATTACGGAACGGCGGTCAATGATCTCGTCAGGCTGGAAGAACGGCTCGACGCCGAATTCATGAAGAAAGCATAGTTTTCGCTTCGGGCGAGGGCTTCGCGGGCGCCGGACCGCCGCAACCACAGATTGCAAATCCTTTACCTTTTCATGGTCTTGTTGCGCCCTGTTGCTGTCCCTGGGCGCGATCCGTCGCAACGGGAGGAGTAATTCCGAAAAGCCGATCGTTCGGCCAATCGATTGTCCGGCCGAACGACCATGCAGGGAGCGCAATGACCTCGAAACCGTCAGCTTTGCCTTTCGAGGTCGAGATCGAACTTCTCGAATTCGTTGCATGGCTCCCTCAAGTCGCTGGCGGCGGGAAATCTCGGCGTCGCCGCTGTCACATTGGTGTGCGCCGCCGCCAGCCACAGCGGCGCGTTGCTCTGGACGGCTGGCCTCGTGGCTGTCGCCGCCGCGATCCGCTTCATGATCACCTTTTTCTATCAGAGGGCGGAGCGCAATTTTTCCCTCGCCTCACTGAGGTCATGGACGAACGGGACGATCTGGTCGGCTTCCGCCGTCTCGGCGCTGCTCGGGGCCTGCGGCTTCATTGGCCTGTCGCAGGAGGCGGACGCCTCGGTCAGCGTGCCGCTCGTGGCCACGATCATCGGCTATGCCGCGTCGAGCGCCAGCCGCAACGCCGGCGTGCCGGCTTGCGTCAGGAGCCAGTTGATCCTGACGATCGCGCCGCTCGGAATAGGCTTCGGCTTCAACGGCGGCCTCGCCAATATTTCGATCGCCGTCCTAATGGTCCTGGCGGTCGCGGCGATGATCGAAATCTCCCGCTCCGCTTACCAGACGCTCGTCAGGGCGCTGATGTACGGACGGGAAAAGCACGCGCTTGCCGAGGCTCTGGCCGAACAGGCGGCGAATTTCGACGCGGCTCTCTCTAACATGTCGCACGGGCTCGCCATGTTCGACAGCGGAGACCGGCTGGTTATCTGCAATCGCGGCTTCGCCGAATTCTTGCGGCTCGACGACGAAAGCAGCGGCAAGGGCGCCTCGCCGTCGCAGATCATTCATTGCGCGGCGCGGGCGGGGCTCGTTCCGCTCGAACGCCTCGATCTGGTCGAGGAGCGCTTCATCGCGGGGACGCGCTGCCGCGCTCGAGAGGAAATGACGCTTTCGCTGCGCGACGGCCGCGTTTTCGAACTGTCGTTTCAGGCCATGGCGCATGGCGGCGCCGTCGTGATCGTCGACGATGTGACCATACGCAAGGCTCAGGAAGAGAAAATCGCCCAAATGGCTCGGTTCGACGAGCTGACCGGCCTGCCGAACCGCAGCCAGTTCGAGGAAAAATTCGCCGAAATCCTGGCGCAAAACGATCGCGCCAAACCCTTCGCCGTCGTCTGCATCGACCTCGATCATTTCAAGGAAGTCAATGACACGCTGACTCACATGGTCGGCGACGAGCTCCTGGTCGCCGTCGCCGCGCGCATGAGGGCCTGCATCAGGTCGAGCGACCATCTCGCGCGCTTCGGCGGCGACGAATTCGTGCTGATTCTGCCGCAGCTCGACGCCAGGACGGCGGCGAAGGATGTTTCCCAGCTGCTTCAGCGCCTGATCGAGGCCGTCGCCGAGCCCTATGAAATCAACTCGCACGCCATTGTCATCGGCATGAGCGCCGGCGTCGCCCTCGCGCCCGCCGACGGACGAACCCGCGACGACATCCTGCGCGCCGCCGACCTCGCGCTTTACAAGGCGAAGAGCCAGGGCCGCGGCGCCTTCCACTTTTTCGAAGCCAGTCTCAACTCCGCGGCGCAGGAGCGTCGCCAGGTCATTCTCGACATGCGCGCAGGCATTGCTCAGGGCCAGTTCTTTCTCGAATACCAGCCGATCATCGACCTCGAGACCGGCCGGGTCGCTTGTTGCGAAGCGCTCATGCGCTGGAAACACCCGAATCTGAAAATACCTCCCGACAAGTTCATCGCCATCGCCGAGGAAACCGGCATGATCGCCGAACTCGGCCGCTGGGCGCTGCTGCAAGCCTGCCGCGACGCTGTCGCCTGGCCGGAAAAGGCCGCCGTCGCCGTCAATCTTTCGCCGGTGCAGTTCAAGCGCGACAACCTTCCCGCGACGATCGAGCAGGTTTTACGCGAGACCGGGCTCGATCCTCGCCGGCTCGAATTGGAAATTACCGAAAACTTGTTGATCTCCAGCGACGCCGCGACAAAGAAGGCCGTCGAGACCATCGTCGGCTTCGGCTGCAGCCTCGCGCTCGACGACTTCGGCCGCGGCTATTCGACCTTCGGCTATCTGATCAGCTTTCCCTTCAAGAAGGTGAAGCTCGACAGGTCCTTCATCGACGCGATCGAGAGCAAGGCCGAACACCGCGCGATCATCGGCGCGGTGGGCCAGCTCGCGAGCAGCTTGTCGATGTCGATCGTCGCCGAAGGCGTCGAGACGGAATCGCAACTCGAAATCCTCGCCGCCGAAAAGGTCGGCTATGCCCAGGGCTGGCTATTCTCGAAATCCGTCGCCTCGGCGGACATTCCCTGGAAAAAATTCGGAAAGGCCGAGCGCCGTGCGGCCTGAATGGCCAAGACCTCACCGCTCCCTGAAATGCACGGCGAGCCAGACGGTCGGAGCGTCGGCGTCGGTCCATTCGACGCGATGCCGGACATGGGCGGGAAGCTCGATGTAATCACCGGGCCGCAGAATTCGCGTGGCGCTTTCGCCTTCGATCAGCAGGCCCGCGGATCCCGCGACCAGCAGCACCCATTCGGCCCAGTCCTGATCGAACCAGAATCCCGGCGGGCTCGCCTGTCCCGTCGAGACGATGCGTTCGATTTGCGCCGTCGCCGTTTCGGCCAGGACGGCGAACTGTTCTTCGGCATGCCTTTCCGCAACATCCGCCAGGAGATTGCCGCATTCGATCATCGCGCCGCTCCGAAAACCGTTCATGCTGAATGTTTCGCCGACGATGTTATAATCCGGCCCGCCGATGGGGGGGGCCGGAAAAATGCAGCGCGTGACCGTGACGCTCGATGAGGATCTCGTCGAGGAGCTGGACAGGTTCCAGAAAGAACGCGGCTACCAGAACCGTTCGGAGGCTTTGCGCGACCTGACCCGCGCCGGCTTGCAGCAGTTCGAGCCGGAAAGCGGCGGAGGCGCCTGCGTCGCGGCGCTGGTCTATGCCTATGACCACGAAGTGCGGGCGCTCGCCCGGCGGCTGGCGAGCGCGCAGCACGACCATCACGACCTTTCGGTGGCGACGCTGCATGTCCATCTCGATCACCAATCCTGCCTGGAAGTCGCGGTGCTGCGCGGCGGCAAGGCCGAGGTCCGGCATTTCGCCGAACATGTCATGGCCGAACGGGGCGTCCGCCACGGAAGGCTGGTGGTGGTTCCCGTCGAAATCACCGCCGAGGCCCACACCCATGGCGATGACGGCGGCCCGGCGCATTCCCACTCCCATGTGCGCGACGCCGGCTGAACCAGCCAAGTTGGTTGGCGCCCCTGTAAAGACGGTTTGCACGGCGGGCGCCCGGACCGCGCCGGCGCGCGCCTGAAATCGCACTGAAATGCTGCTGTTTTTCCGAGCCGCGCGAATTGGCGCGGCTCTTGCTCCACAGTAATATGATGATTTATCGTTTTCATCATATACAATGCGGCGCCACGGCGAAGGAGCAGAAAGATGACCCAAGCGATTCCCCTCGCGCCCCCGCCCCGCGCTTCTCTCCTCGGCGCCCGGACGGGCCTGCTGTTCGCCGGCCTCGTCTTCGCCAACGCCGCCGCATGGGTCTGGGCTTTCGTCCTCTTTTCCGACCGGCCGGCGGTTCTCGGCACGGCTCTGCTGGCCTGGGTCTTCGGCCTCCGTCATGCCGTGGACGCCGACCATATCGCGGCGATCGACAATGTCGTGCGCAAGCTGATGCAGAAAGGCGAGAGGCCGAGCACGGTGGGCCTGCATTTTTCGCTCGGCCATTCGACCGTGGTGGTCCTCGCGGCGATCGGCCTGGCTTTTGCCGCTTCGGCGATGAAGGGCCGGATGGAAGTCTTCAAGACCGTCGGCGGCGTCGTCGGCACGGCCATCTCCGCCACTTTCCTGCTGGTGATCGCTGCGGCGAACCTGGTCATCCTCCTGGGGGTCTGGCGCACGTTCCGCGCGGTCCGCGCCGGCGCCGACCTCGATCATGAAAGCCTCGACATCCTCCTGTCGGGTCGCGGCTTTCTCGCCCGGTTGTTCCGGCCGATGTTCGCCGTCGTG
Source organism: uncultured Alphaproteobacteria bacterium (assembly GCA_963849665.1). GTDB lineage: Bacteria > Pseudomonadota > Alphaproteobacteria > Rhizobiales > Beijerinckiaceae > Rhodoblastus. The sequence continues at coordinate 29,015 of CAWKJW010000045.1, forward strand.
ACCAAGCCCTGGCACATGTATCCGCTCGGCTTCCTGTTCGGCCTCGGCTTCGACACCGCCACCGAAATCGGCCTTTTGAGCATTTCGGCGGCGGAAGCGGCTAATGGCATGTCGCCGTGGCAGACCCTGGTCTTTCCGGCCCTGTTCACCGCCGGCATGGCGCTGGTCGACACCGCCGACAGCACGCTGATGGTCGGCGCCTACGACTGGGCCTTCGTCAACCCGGTGCGGAAACTCTGGTACAATCTCACCATCACCGCGGCCTCCGTCCTCGTCGCCGTGCTGATCGGCGGCGTCGAGGCGCTGGGGCTGATCGCCGATCGGCTGGGCCTGACGGGCGGGGGCTGGGACATAGTCTCGGGCCTCAACGACAGTCTCGCCAATTTCGGCTTCGTCGTCGTCGGGATTTTCGTCATGGCCTGGGTCGTCTCGGCGGCGATCTACAAGTTGAAGAATTACGATCGGCTCGACGCCTCGCTGGGCGAGGCGTGACGCCCCTTCAGCGGGGGGCGCCGCTGGCGCGCCAAAAGCGCGTCCGGCGTGTCGAGATCGGTGAATATTCCGTCGTCGCCCGCGTCGATCTCGGCCACCCATTCGGCATATTGGCCGATCACATGCCTGGCGCCGGCGTCGCCCGCGAGCTTCTCCAGCAGCACGGGGAAAAAGCCGCGGCCCCACAGCACCGGATGGCCGCGCCGGCCACCGCGTTTCGGGATGATGATGGCGCGCATCTGGCCGGGATCGAAGGCGGCGATCATCTGGTCGACGAGCCCTGAGTCCACGTCCGGCATGTCGCCGAGAAACACCATCGCGCCGTCGACATCGGCGGGCAGGGCCGCCAGCCCCGCCTTCAGCGAGGTCGACAAGCCCTGCCGATAATTTTCGTTGAACACGAAATCGACCCCGGCGCCGCCGAACAGGGCGCGCGTTTCGTCCGCCTGATGGCCGAGCACCATGGTGATGGAAGTGACGCGCGCCGCGCGGACCGCATCGACGACGTGGCGCAGCACCGGCTTGCCTTCGAGCGGCGCCAGCAATTTGTTCTCGCCCATTCGGCTTGACTGCCCGGCCGCCAGGACGATGGCTGCTATGCGCGGCGGGGCGCCGGTCTCCGCGCCCGAATTTTCCGCGCCCCACTTGGCGGCGGCGCGGGGCGCCGGGCGCCACGGCGCCTCGCGCAGCAATCCGCCGACGCCCATGGCCGTGATCTCTGCGCGTCCTACCGGAATGCCCGCCAGCAGCAGGCGCAGGACATGATCGAAACCGTTGAGCTGCGACGTGCGGGCGCAGCCGGGCATGCCGATCACCGGGATTTTGCCGATTGCGCCGAGCAGCAGGAGATTGCCGGGATCGACCGGCATGCCGAAACGCTCGACGCGTCCGCCAGCCGTGACGATCGCCGCGGGGATCACGTCGCCCCGGTCGGTGATCGAACAGGCGCCGCAGATCAGGATGAGGTCGCAGCCGGCGCAAAGCCGCCGGCCGATTTCATCGGCCAGCGCCGCCTCCTCATGCGGCGCGCGCGTCGAAGCCGCCAGCGCGCTGTCGAGCGCTTCGAGCCGCGCCCGCGTCGCGCGCACGGTCTTTTCCAGCACGCTCGGCTTGAGCCCCGGCGCGACCGTCTGGATCAGCGCCGCGCGATGCGGCAGGAAGGGCGCGACGCCGAGGGACGCCGCGCCCCTTTCCCAGGCCGCGACAATGCCCTCGGCCACGGCAAAGGGATTGACCTTGATCGTCGCCACGACCTGCCCGGGCTCGACCACATCGTGCAAGGGCAAGGTCGCGATGGTGACCGCCTCGTCGATGCGGTTCAACGCATGGACCCGCTCCGGCTCGAACAGCACAAGTCCGCGCCGCGCGGCGCAGAGATTGACGCGGCCCGTGTGAGCGTCCCTCGCGACAATCCCGTCGCCGGCGAGGTTTTTCGCCACGCGCGCGGCGGCGCGATCCTCCTCGACGTCGCCGTCTTCGATCGTCGCTGCCGCCACTTTCTCGACGCCGGCTTGGCGCAATTGCGCGACGAGATTTTCATCGAGCCTGCGCCCCTTGGCGACGACCAGATTCGGCCGGCGCACGGAATGAGCGAGGATGGCGCCCAGGGCGTCTTCGGGAGAAAGCGTCGCGAATTTCATTCGGCGGCGCTCCCCATGGCGCTGGCGCGGTCGAGACGCAAAGCGGCGGTCATCTCCGCGGCTATGGCTATGGCGATTTCCGCCGGATTTGCCGCGCCGATCGCCAGCCCGATCGGACCATGCAAGCGCGACAGATCCCGCTCCGCGAATTTCTGTCCGCGCAGGCGCTGTCGCCGATTTTCCGCCGTTTTTCGCGAACCGAGCGCGCCGACATAAAAGCAGGGGCTGCGCAGCGCCGCAATCAGCGCGGGATCGTCGATTCGCGGCTCATGCGTCAAGGCGACGAGGGCGCTGCGCTCGTCGAGCCGCGTCCTCGCGAAAACTTCCTCCGGCCATTCCGCAAGCAGGGCAAAGCCCGCGAAACGCTCGGGCGTCGCGAATGCCGTGCGCGGATCTATGATCGTGACGTCGTAGCCGCTGGTCGCGGCTATGGGCGCCAAAGCCTGGGCGATATGCACGGCGCCGACGATGAACAGCCGCAAAGGCGGACGCCACAACTCCAGAAAGAATTTTCCTTGCGGCGCCTCGACCACGCTTTCGCGGCCACAGGCCGCCGCCGCCCGAAAAAGCCGCGCGCTCTCGTCGTCCAGTTTGGCGGCGTCAAGCGTCACCCTTTCGCCGCCGCCAAGCGCAACGAGGGTTGTGGTCGAACGGCCGTGGCCGAGTCCTTCGAGTATGTTCTCGAAGAAACCGACATCGACGATTTTCTCGACCAGGATTTCGATCGCGCCGCCGCAGGCCAGGCCGACCGACCACGCCCTTTCGTCGCTGACGCCGAATTCGAGCAGCGCCGGTCGTCCGGTCGCCATCACTTGCGCCGCGGTTTCCAGAACTTCGCCTTCCACGCAGCCGCCCGAAACCGAACCGATGAAATGGCCGCTCTCATCCACCGCCAGCCGCGATCCCGCGGCGCGCGGCGACGAGCCCCAGCTCGACACGACCGTGGCCAGAGCCGCCGCCCGTCCCGCCTTCGCCCAGTCGAGGGCTTGCGCGAGTATCCTGCCGTTGTCGTCCATGCTGCAATCCCGATGCTATTTCGCCGCTCCGAACAGTCTCGCAAGCCAATGCGTGAGCCTCGCCCAGAGTCCGGTCGGCGCCGGCGGCGGGGCCTCGGCGGCCTCCCCCGGCCCGCCGACGATCTCGCCGAAATTCTGGAAAAACTCGTCCGCCATCTTCTTTGCGACGCCGTCGATCATGCGGCCGCCAAGCTGCGCGATCTTGCCGCCGACTTGGGCGTCGACCGTATATTTGAGCAGCGTGGCGGCGCCGTCGGCGTCGAGATCGACATGCGCCCCGCCCTTGGCGAATCCGGCCATGCCGCCATTGCCTTCGCCCCGGATCGTATAGCTTTTCGGCGGGTCGAAATCGGACAGCAGCACCTTGCCGATAAAGCTCGCCTTGACGGGACCGACGCGCACCGTGACGCGGGCGTTCATGTCGGTGTCCGAGGTCTTTTCGATCGAACTCGCAGCCGGGAATGCTCCGGCGCAGGATGTCCGGATCGTTCAGCGCCGCATAGACTTTTCCGCGGGGCGCCGCGATCCTCTGGGAGCCGCTCATGTTCATGACGATCCTCCTGACGCGTCTTTTTGCCGCTGGCCGCGGCGGCGGATCTCGATCATCTCCGCGACGATCGACAAGGCGATCTCGTCCGGCGTGATCGCGCCGATATCAAGTCCCGCCGGCGCGCGGATTTTGTCGAGTTCCGGCGCTTCGACGCCTTCCTCGATCAACTCCGTCTTCAGCGCCGCGATTTTTTTGCGCGAACCGACGAAGGCAAAATAGCTTCCGCGCAACTTTATTGTGGCGGCAAGCGCCGCGTGATCGCCGGCGCCTTGCGTCGAGATGACGAGATATGAATCCGACGGCAAATCTTTCGGCGGGACGAAACCGTCGATCAGGCGATCGACTTCGCCGAAGGCGGCATGGTCGGCGGCGGGGGCGCAGACGCTGACGAAAAACCCCATCCTGCGCGCCAGCTCGGCGAGAGACACCGCCACGGGCGAGGCGCCGCAGACGACAAGCGCCGGGCGCGGCAGCACGGGTTCGACGAAGACATCCATCGTGCCTTCGCTCGGGCACATGTTGCGCGCGTAGAAAACGCCATCGCGGGTCTCCCCGGCGCCGACATGATGTTCCCTCAGGGCGGACTCCGGCTGAACGCTGACGAGGCGCGGGACGCCGTCGGCCATCGCCTGCCGCGCCGCGCGCAAAACCGCGCCGCGCGCGCAGCCGCCGCCGATCCAGCCGCCGGAGATGGTCCCGTCGGCAAGGATCAGGGCCTTGGCGCCCGCCTTGGCGGCGGTCACCGAAACGGTGCGCACGACGGTGGCGACGGCGAAGGGTTTTCCGCGCGCTTTCGTCTGATTGACGAGATCGAGAATGTCGGGAGGGCCTGGCATGTTCAAATCCTCGCCAGATAGGGTTCGAGCGCCTGCAGGCTGGCGAGGTTATGCGCCGGCGCGAACAGGTCGATGTAGGGCATGGCGGCGCGCATCCCCGCGGCTTGCGGCGAATAGTCGCGCCAGCCGATCATCGGGTTGAGCCAGGCGATCCTGCGGCAGCGGCGGCGCAGGGCCGCCATTTCCGAGGCCAGGCGCTCGGCGGCGCCCGTATCGTAGCCGTCGGACACGATCATCACGCAGGTTCGCGAATGGATGACGCGCTGGGCGTGCCAGCGGTTGAAGGCGGCGAGGCTTTCGCCGATGCGCGTGCCGCCGCCCGCGCCTTGCGCGATGACCGACATGCGCTCGACGGCGCGCTGCGCGTCGCGCTCGCGCAGGGCCTCGGAAATGTGGATCAGCCTCGTATGAAAAACATAGGCGTCGGCCTCGCGGAAATGGGTAAGCACGCCGTGCATGAAGCGAAGGAACAAAGTCGAATAGAGGCTCATCGAGCCGGAGACGTCGAGCAGCACCACGAGGCGCAGCGGCTTGTCCTTGCGCTGGCGGAAGGCCAGCTCCACCGGCGCGCCGCCATGCGCGATGCTCTTGTGGATGGTGCGGCGCAGGTCGAGCTTCGGGCCGCTGCGCCGCGCCCGCATGCGGCGGGTCAGGCGCGCGCGCATGGCCTTCGCCAGACGCGCCGCGAGATCATGCGCCGCCGCAAGATGCTCGGGCTGGGTGAGGTGGCGAAAATCCGTTTGCGCCAAAGATTCCCGTCGCGACGCGCCTTCGCGTTTGCCTTGCCCCGAGGCGGGCGCCTCGCCTTCGCCCTGCGCATCGGCCTGGCCGCCGCCGGTCTTCGCGCCGCCGGAAAGATCGGGCCGCAGCCCGGCGGGCGCTTTTCGTGGCGCGCCGGAAATTTTCACCGCCGATTTAACGCCGCGCCGCAGCCAGAAGGCGTCGAACAATTCGTCGAATTTTTGCCAGTCGGAGCGGCGTCCGCAGAACAGCGCGCGCAAGGTCTGGCGCAGAAGAGCGGGGCGGGCGGCGCAGGGGCCGCGCATGATCTTCAGCGCGTCGCGCGTTTCGGCGAGTCCCACGATGTAGCCGTTTTCGCGCAGCACGCGTGCGAAACGGCTGAGCTTTTCGCGCGCGGCCTGGCCGAGGCTTTTCTGACCGGCGCCTGTTTCGGATGTCGCGGCGACGCCCATTTCAGGCCACCCTTCCGAGCAGCCGGTCGGAGACCTGCCGCGTCATGCGCGACTTGTCCTCGGCGGTCTTGACCAGGCACATCAGGGTTTCGTGCACGAGTTCCGGTTCGTCGCGCAGATGGCTTATGTCGAGCCCCGCGAGCGACGCCGCCCAGTCGAGCGTTTCGGCGACGCCAGGCGCCTTGCGCAAATCCTCCTTGCGGATCAGTTCGACCATGTTGGCGATCTGCAAGGCGAGCGAGGCGTCAATGTTCGGTACCTGGTCGCCAGCGTCGGTCCCCTGATGGTCGGGCTGCTGCACTCGGCCACCGGCAGCTGGAACATCCCGGTCGTCTTGCTGCTCGTGCTGGCCGCCGTCGAGCTCGATGGCGTCCTCGCAGGCCGTCCGCTGGTGCTGCCCGCCGTGCAGGCAAGCCAGCTCTCCCCGACACGCGTGTCGGGGACCGGACGGGCTCGATGAGCTATCTGAGGCCCGACCTCGTACACTCAGTTCGGTTAGCGTTTCCCATCAGGCCCGCACAGCACATGAGGAGCACGCCGTGACCCTGCTGGAGTGCATCAACGGCCCTGAGGACCTGAAGGAACTCAGCCAGGACCAGCTCACCCGCCTCGCCGCCGAGATCCGCG
>CAWKJW010000046.1:0-21021 GCA_963849665.1 uncultured Alphaproteobacteria bacterium
GACCAAAAAAAGGGGTGGCGCTGTCCTTTTCCCCGTTGATGTCGCTCGACACGCTGCGTTACTTCGTCCTGACGATGCTGGCGCTCAAGCTGGCTTTCGCCCTTGTCGTTCCGCCCAACGCCGACGAAAGCTATTATTTTCTCTGGGGCCAGCATTTCCAGCTGTCCTATCTCGATCATCCGCTGATGGTGGGCTGGGCCGAAGGCTTGAGCGACAGGTTGTTCGGCTGGAATTTGCTTGGCTTGCGCTTTCCCACGCTGGTGGCGGCGGCGGCGGCGGTCGGTCTTTTCCACGTCTGGGCGCGCAAGTTGAGCCCGGAAAACGCCAAAGCCTATTTCTGGACGATGATGGGCGTCTATTTCTGCTCGCCGATGTTCATCTTCACGTCGACGAACGTGCTGCCGGACAATTGGCTGGTCCTGTTCCTGCTGCTGGCGGCCTATTTTCTTTCGGACTTTCTCGGGGCATGGCGCGAGGATGAAAAAGGCTCCTATCGCAACCTCTATATCGGCGCCGTTTTCATGGGGCTTGCCGGCCTGAGCAAATATAACGCCGTGTTTTTCGGCCTGGCGCTCTTCGGCGTCCTCCTGTCCGACCCGCGGCTGCGCGGCCTGTTCCGGACGCCCCAGCTCTATTTGGCCGGCCTGCTCGTCGGCGCGATCATCAGCCCGATCCTCATCTGGAATTTTCAGCATCATTTCGGCACGGTGGCGCTCCATGCCGCCGGACGATTCGAGCAGGACGCCGGCGCGAAAGCCGGCTTCGACTTCATGGGGCTGCCGCGAGAAGCCTTCGCCGTCATCGGCTTCGGGCCTTTCCTGATGCCGGCGCTTGTCCGCTTTTTGCGCGCTCCGCCCGCGCCGGGCGCGAGCGGCGCCATTCATGCGCTGGGCAAATGGAGCTTCGCCCTGTCCACGGGCTTCATGCTGGCGCTGGGCTCCTGGGGACCGGCGACGAAACAGGTGATCATGCACTGGAGCGACGTCTCCTTCGTGCCGCTCGTGGTCCTGGTCCCTTTTTTCTGCGTCTCGCCACGGCTCTTCAAAGCGCATGTGGCGGTGGGGACCGTCGGCTTCGCGCTCATCGCGTTCATCTATATATTCAACCCCGTCCCGGCGCACTGGATCGGCAGGGGGCCCTATGAGGCGAGCCGCTACGGCGAGGATGTCGCCGCCGCCGCCGCCTTGCGAGCCATGGCGGCGACGCACGCGTCCTTCATCGTCACGCCGCACTGGTCAGAGGCCGCGCAACTGGCCTTCGGCGCCGGTTCCGACGGCGACATCACGACCTTCGATCACAGGGTGAGCCAGTTCAACCTTTGGCGCGACGAAAAGGGCCTGCGCGGCAAGGACGCCATCCTGGTGCTACGGAGCCGCGTCGCGCCGGGAGCGGTCGCTGCGCCTTTCAAGAGCGTGGCGCCTTATGCTGTCGTCACGGCAGTACGCTTCGGGCTGCCCGTCAGCACATACAGTCTTTTCGTCGCGCGGGACTTCGAGGGGCGCGAGTGAAACCCCGCCACGGGACCCTGTTGTCTCAGAATCGACGCGCATTTTAGCGATGCAAGCTTGCCTGCAAACGTCGATGGCATGAAAAAGCCAAAAATAATTTACTTTGTGTTGGGAGAGAATCGCTTATCCTTCTCGAAGCGAGGAGCAGGCCGATGGCGTTACCTTCATACCGAAGAGCAACAGCCTCCCTCGCATTTTACCCAGTCGTGTCGCTTAAACCTCCACCGTGCTTTCCGCCTTGAAGCGGATCGCGCGCCCATCGATTCATCCTTGAGGAGTCCGCGCGTGGGCAAGCAACTGGACCGAAAGAAGAGCCGCAATTCCCGTCAATACGGAGATGCTGAAATCATCGAGTTCAAAGGTTCAAAATTCCAGAACAGTCGCGTCCTTCCACCGATCAAAGCGCTCAATCCTACCCAGGCCCAATATCTCGCCGCCTTGCGCTCCAGCCCGCAAGTCGTGGTCCTCGGCCCCGCCGGCACCGGCAAGACCTGGATCGCCGCCACCCACGCCGCCGATCTCTATCGCAACGGCCGGATCGACAAGATCATCCTCACCCGTCCCAACGTTCCCTGCGGCCGCTCGCTCGGCTTCTTCCCCGGCTCTCTGCAGGAAAAATTCGCGCCCTGGGCGGTTCCGATCGTCGATGCGATCAAGGAGCGCATCGGCGCCGGGCCTTACGAAATCGCCCTGAAACGCGGCGACATCGAAATGGCGCCCTTCGAGGTCATGCGCGGGCGCTCCTGGAAGGACGCCTTCATCCTGCTCGACGAGGCGCAGAACACCAGCGTCGCCGAGATCAAGACCTTCCTCACCCGCGTTGGCGAGAATTGCATCAGCGTGATCAACGGCGACATCAACCAGTCCGACATCCAGCAGGCGTCGGGCCTCGGCCGCATGATCGACCTGGTCCGCACGCATGACCTGCCGGTGCCGGTGATCGAATTCGGCATCGAGGACATTGTGCGCTCCGGCATCTGCGCCATGTGGGTGAAGGCCTTCGAGGGCGATCACGCCCATTATTGATCGGGACCCCCGAGCGTTCCTTGAATTAGAAATACCGGCGGCCACGGCGAAAAAGCCGCCGGCCGCCGTTTTGTTTTTTGGAAAGAAGCGGGCAAACTGCCGCCGCCGCGCGAAGGATGCTACATTGGCCGCGCCGAATCCCGTGCGCCGACGCCCGCCGGGAAACAAGAGGGTTTTCGGATAAGTCGCCTCGTCTTTGTGTTGAACGGCCCCAATCTCAACCTGCTCGGCCAGCGTGAGCCGCAGATCTATGGGGCGGAGACGCTGGCCGACGTAGAGAGCGCCTGCCGCGCCCTGGCTGCGGATTTGAAACTCGAACTGCGCTTTTGCCAGAGCAATCGCGAATATGAATTGATCGACTGGATTCACGAGGCGCGCGGCAAAGCGGGCGGACTGGCGATCAATCCCGCCGCCTTCACCCACACGTCGGTCGCGCTGCTCGACGCGCTCAATGCCTTCGATGGGCCGGTGATCGAGGTTCATATCTCCAACATCCACAAGCGCGAGGAATTCCGACACCATTCGTTCGTGTCGAAACGCGCCGATGGAATCATCGCCGGCTGCGGCGTGCAGGGTTATGAACTGGCGCTCCGCCGCCTCGCCAGGCTGATCGACGATCAAAAGGGATGAGCCTCGCGCCCCGCGCCGCGCCGTCGTCGAAATGGTTCAAATATGTGTTCGGCCTGCATGTTCTGAACGGTTTCGCGGTCGCCGTCGGCGTTTTCGCGGTGGCTGTCGTCATCGGCCGGAGCGCCGGCTTCTCCGACGGCATGGCGGCGGCGACCGGCGCGCTCTGCGTCAGCATCGGCGACCAGCCGGCGCCTTTCGCGGCCAAGGCGCGCATTCTGCCGCTCGCCTGGATCTGCGCCTTGCTCGCTGCGCTGGCGACCGCGCTGACTCTCGACTGGCCGCCGCTGGCGGGTGCGGCGATCGTGCTGACCGGCATGGGCGCCGGCCTGCTGCTGGCCTGGGGCCGCTGGGCCATTCCCCTCAGCGTGCTGGTCATGCTGTCGATGGTTTTCGTCCTCGGCGCGCCGGGCGCCGATCTTGCCGCCCGACTGCATTATGTCGAACTGTCGACGCTCGGCGGCGCGCTCTATATTCCCCTCGCGCTGGCGCTGACCTATCTCCTCGACGTCTCGGGCCGGCGTCTCACCCTCGCCGAGGTCTTGCGCGCCTTCGCGACTTACATGCGCTGCGTCGCCGATTTCTATCGCGAAAACGTCGATCAGGGGGCCGCCTATCTGAAACTGGTCGAACAGCAGGTGGCGCTGTCCGATCATCTGCAGGCCGCGCGCGCGCTGATCGCCGGCGCCGGCGACCGCCCCTCGGCCCTGCGCCTCACTGGCGGCATCGTCGTGCTGCTCGAGGCTTTCGACGGCCTGGTTTCGGTCCATGCCGACCAGGCGCCGCTGCGTCTTGCCGCCGCGAAAAACAGCGCGATGGCCCCTCACGTCGCCGATCTCGCCCGGACATTGTCCGGAGACCTCGACCAACTGGCGCTCGACCTGACGATCGGCCGCGCGAGTTTGAGTTTTCCCGACCATCGCGAAGCGCTCGAAAGCCTCGCCGGCGACGCCGCGGCGATCGAAGCCGATCCCGCCGTCGATCCGCATCTTCTGCGCGCCGCGCTCCTGACGCGCAATCGCTTCGCCTGGATCGCCGGCCATCTCGCGCTGCTGCCGGCGGTGCTGACCCGGGAGGACGCGGCGCGGCGGGCGCTGGCCGGGGTGGACCTGCGCAAGTTCGTGCCGCCGCTGCGCGCTTCTCTCGAAATCCTGACGCGGGAAATCCGCATGGCGTCGCCGATCTTCCGCCATGCGTTGAGGGTCGGCATGGCGCTCGGCGGCGGCTATGCGCTGATCCTGTTCGTTCCCGGCCTGCGTCACGGCAATTGGATTCTCCTCACCATCGCCGTCATCATGCGCGCCAGCTACAGCGTGACCCGGCAGCGCCGCAACGATCGGCTGCTCGGCTCGATTCTCGGCTGCGGCCTCGCCGGCGCTCTGTTGTGGACCGGCTCGCCGGTCCTGCTCTTCGCCGTCCAGCTTGCGGCGATCGGCGTCGCCCACGCCTATGTGCGCGTCGATTACCGTGTGACCGCGACGGCGGCGACGGTCATGGCCCTGCTCACCCTGCAGCTCATCGATCCCGTTGAGGCCGCGCCGGTTTTTGCGCGGCTGATCGACACATTGATCGGGACCGCAATCGCCTTCCTGTGCAACCTGATCCTGCCGCATTGGGAGCGGCAGGGCGCGCCGGCGATCGCGCGCGCGTTTGTCGCTAAACTCGCGCTCTATGCCGACCGCGCCCTGCGTTTCGACCCGCCCGAACAGGACTACCGGCTGGCGCGCAAAAATCTGATCGAGTCGCTGGCGGCTATGGGCGAATCGGCGACGCGGATGCGCGGAGAACCGGAAGCCGAGCGCAGGCTCTGGCCGGATTACGGCCGTCTCATCGCCAGCGCCTATACGACGGTCGCGCAAATCGTCACGGTGCGCCTGCTGATCCGCATCAGGCGCGCCGAGCTCGACGCGAACGCGTGCGAAAGGCTGCTCGACGAGACGAGGCGCGCGCTCCTGGCGCGGCTTGATCTTTGCGCAGCGCCGGCGCAACCGGATTTTCCCGAGCCGGCGGCGGAGGAGGAGTTCTGACCCCTTCGCCGTCCTTCGCCAGCGGTGCGCCGAGGTTTTGACTGAAGCCGCGCGATTTCGGGAAATCGCGCAAGGATGGATGCGGGCCTGACTGGCGGCGAACGCGGCGCCGGCTATAATGTTCCTGAAACAGCAGCAGGTCCGCCTTGCCCGAAGAAAAGAACCTCCGCATCGTTATCGTCGACCAGAATCCGTTGCGCACGGCCATTCTGCGCGACGGGCTGCGCGAGGCGGGGCACGAGCAGGTGATCGTCGTCGACGCCTTTCTCGATCTCGAGGAGCGCCTGCGCGCGCTCGACGCCGACATCGTGCTGATCGATCTCGAAAACCCCAGCCGCGACGTGCTGGAGCAGATGATCCGCATCAGCGGCGCCGGCGCGCGGCCGGTCGCCATGTTCGCCGACAGTTCCGACGCGGCGATGATCAACGCCGCCATCGACGCCGGCGTTTCCGCCTATGTGGTCGACGGGCTGAAGAAGGAGCGGGTGAAGGCCATCGTCGATCTTTCGATCTCGCGCTTCAACGCTTTCGCCCGCCTTCGCGAGGAGCTGGCCGCCGCGCAGAGCCAGCTTGCCGACCGAAAAATCATCGACCAGGCCAAGGGGCTCGTGATGAAGGCGAAGAATATTTCGGAGGACCAGGCCTATGCGATGATGCGCAAGGTGGCGATGAACGAGGGCAAGAAGATCGCCGACATCGCCCGCTCCCTCATCACCGCGGCGGAGCTTTTGAAATGACGAAGGTTTTACGCGTTTCCTACATGCCGCTCATCGACGCGGGCCTGCTGATGGCGGCGAGCGCGAAAAAATTCGATCTGGAGGAAGGCCTGCGTTTCGAACTGCGTCCGGAAGCCTCCTGGGCCAATCTGCGCGACAAGCTGGCCCTCGGCATATGCGACGCCGCCCATATGCTCGCCCCCGCCGTCGTCGCCTCGGCGCTCGGACTGGAAGGCTTTCCGAAGCCGATGATCGGCGCCGTGGCCCTGGGGCTCGACGGCAACGCCATTTCCGTCACGCCGGCCCTGGCGGCGGATTTGCGGCGACGGATAATGGGTGATGCGAGCGATCCCGTCCGCACGGCCCGGGCGCTCGCCGAAATCGTCGCCGAGCGGGCGAAAAAGAACCTGCCGCCGCTGCGTTTCGCCCATGTCTTTCCCTATTCGTTGCATCATTACCAGTTGCTTCTCTGGCTGGCCGCCGGGAAGATCGATCCCTCCGCCGTGCGGCTGATGGTGACGCCGCCGCCGCTGATGGAGCAAAGCATGGCCGGCGGCTATATCGACGGCTTCTGCGTCGGCGAGCCCTGGAACAGTCTGGCGCAGGCCGCAGGCGCGGCGGAAGTCCTGCATCCCTGCCGCGCACTGGTCAGGGATTGCCCGGAAAAGGTGATGGCTTTTCCGCGCGACGTCGCGGAGATCGAGCCCGAGTTGCCGCGCGCCGCCGCCCGCGCCGTGCGCCGTGCAGCCGAATGGGGAGAGCGCGAAGAAAATCGTGGCGAGTTCTGCGCGATCATCGCGCAAGGTCTCGGCGCCGGCGTCGCGCCGGAAATGGTTGCCGCCTCGCTCGGACATGACAAGACAATCGCGCCCTGGCTGCGCCTTGATGCTGCGGCGACGGCGCTTTCCGGCGCGCAGGCGCTGTGGCTTTACGTGCTGATGGCGGCGGCGGGCCAGGCCCAGGCGTCAGACGAACAGGCCGAACAGGCGCGGCGGGCATTCTGGCCGCTCGACGGCACGCCGTCGCCGCCTTTGGTCACGATCTCCGGCGGACCGGAATTCGATCCGGCGCGCTGGCGCGCGGCTTTGGCCGACCTCGGGGGGAAATCCAGCTGGAATCTTCAGCCGACCAGCCGCCGCCAGCGGGACGACTGACCCATCAGTTTTTCAGCCTGTCCGCGCCAGGCGTCGCGTTCGATGCGCAGCTCGTCGCGATGCAGCCGAACTTCCGTGAGCACGGCCTGAAGGCCCGCGATTTCCGCTTGCAGGGTCGCCAGTTTGATCCGGCTCGGATCGGCGTCGCTGTTGGCGAAATTGTCTCTGGCGAAATTGTCTCTGGCGAAATTCATGTTGACCGCCGCAAGGGCGAGCGCGTCGCTCGTCTCGACCGCTTTCGCGGGCTCGCGCCGGCTGGGCTCCTGCAAGGAAAGGACGCGCATCACCTCATTGGGATCGACGGAGAAATTGCCGGAATCGTCGCGCGTGGCGTTTAGCCGCCCTTCCTTGATGGCGCGCCAGATCGCGCTTTTGCTCGTTCCGACTTTTTCCGCTGCATCCCAAAGGCTCAAGGCCGCCATCGATTCAACTCCAGGGTGTATCGTTTCGACACGTTGCAACTGAATTGGTTAATGAAAAATTAACGGCCGCCTGCTGAAAGGCTGGCGCCTGTTTTTTTTGCTCGCCTTGCGTATCTTGGGCGCCGGGCGCCAAAAGTTTCGACAGACGGCAGGCGTGGGCGTGGGCGCGCTAGGGCCTGAAAGTGATGTAAAAACAGCATAGTGCTGCGTTGCGGCAAGACTGGCCCGCCGCTTGCAGTATTGGCGTCAGGTCAATGACGACCCCGACCATCGGTTCGCGAAAGCCAAAGACGGTTTTTGCTTGAGGCCAACCGCCGCGCCCGTTCACGGGCGCACGGTGAAGCGGGCGTCATTATCCCATTGCCTTGAGCTCGAACCCTTGCGCCGGGGCGTCCCATTCAAGGGCGCACCATGGGACAGGCAGAATTTTTGGCGCAACCTCCGGCGAAGTTGCGTCAAGTCGCGCAGAGGCTGGTGGTGATTGGCAATGGCATGGCGGCCGGCCGCGCCATGGAGGAGCTTTTCGCCAGGCAATATGGACCTATGAGCGTGACGGTCTTCGGAGCCGAGCCGAGGGTCAACTACAACCGCATCATGCTCTCGCCGGTCCTGTCGGGCGAGAAGGCGTTCGAGGACATCATCATCCACGACGAAGCCTGGTATGCGAAACACGGCGTCGAATTGCGGCGCGGCCAGTCGATCGTCGCAATAGACCGGGACGCGCGGACGGTCGAGACCGCGTCGGGCGAAAAGCTCGGCTATGACAAGCTCGTCATCGCCACGGGCTCGCAGCCTTTCGTCATTCCGGTTCCCGGCGCCAATCTCAAGGGCGTCGTCACCTTCCGCGATCTCGACGATGTCGCGCTCATGCACGCCGCCGCAAAAAAGGGCGGCCATGCGGTGGTGATCGGCGGCGGCCTGTTAGGTCTCGAAGCGGCGGCGGGCCTCGCGCTGAAAGGCATGAAGGTTTCGGTTGTGCATCTGATGCCGACGCTGATGGAGCGCCAACTCGATCCGAGCGCCGGCTATCTGCTGCAGAAGGCTATTTGCGAACGCGGCATCGACGTAGTCACCGGCGCCAACACTGAGGCGATCCTCGGCGACGAGAGCGTCACCGGCGTGAAACTGAAGGATGGGCGCGTGCTGCCGGCCGACCTCGTCGTCATGGCGGTCGGCATCCGCCCCAACGCCGGGCTAGCGAAAGCCGCCGGTCTCGAATGCAATCGCGGCGTGCTGGTCGACGATTATCTGCGCACCAGCGACGAAAATATTTTCGCGGTCGGCGAATGCGTCGAGCATCGCGGCCAATGCTACGGCCTGGTCGCGCCGCTCTACGAAATGGCGAAGATCCTGGCGCGCGAACTGGCCGGCGAGAAGTCCGGCGGCTTCACGCCAACGGTCACCTCGACCAAGCTGAAAGTCACCGGCATCGACCTCTTCTCCGCCGGCGATTTTTCCGACGACGACGAGAACAACGAGGTCGTGCTGCGCGATCCCTCGCGCGGCGTCTACAAGCGCGTCATCCTGCGCGACAACAGGGTCATCGGCGCGGTGCTCTATGGCGACACTGCCGACGGCGCATGGTATTTCGACCTGCTGAAAAAGGGCGAGGACGTTGCCGCGATCCGCGACACGCTGATCTTCGGCCAGGCCTATCAGGGAGGGCCCCGCTGGACCCTACGGCGGCCGTTGCAGCCTTGCCGGATGATGCGGAAATCTGCGGCTGCAACGGCGTTTGCAAAGGCGCCATCGTCACGGCGATCCAGTCGGAAGGCCTGACCACCCTCGACGACGTGCGCGCGAAGACCAAGGCTTCGGCGTCCTGCGGCCAATGCGCCGGGAAAGTCGAACTGCTGCTCGCGGCGACGCTCGGCGAAAGCTATCAGGCGTCCGGCCGCCGGCCGATGTGCAAATGCACCGACCTGACGCACGAGGATGTGCGCGGCTTCATCAAGTCGAAACAGCTCAAGTCGATGCCGGCGGTGATGCAGGAGCTCGGCTGGAAAAGCTCGGGCGGCTGCCCCTCCTGCCAGCCGGCGCTGAACTATTATCTGCTCTGCGACTGGCCATACGATTACAAGGACGATTACCAGTCGCGCTTCATTAACGAGCGCGTCCACGCCAACATCCAGAAGGACGGCACGTTCTCGGTGGTGCCGCGCATGTGGGGCGGCGTCACCACGCCCGACGAATTGCGCGCCATCGCCGATGTCGCTGACCGGTTTAAAATTCCGACGGTAAAAGTCACCGGCGGCCAGCGCATCGACCTGCTCGGCGTGAAGAAGCACGATCTTCCCGCCGTCTGGGCGCAGCTCAATGCCGCGGGGCTGGTGTCGGGCTTCGCCTACGCCAAGGGATTGCGCACGGTGAAGACCTGCGTCGGCAGCGACTGGTGCCGCTTCGGCACGCAGGACTCCACCGGGCTCGGCGTCAAGATGGAGAAGCTTCTGTGCGGCTCCTGGACGCCAGCGAAAGTGAAACTCGCTGTTTCCGGCTGCCCACGCAATTGCGCCGAGGCGACGGTCAAGGACATCGGCGTGATCTGCACCGAATCCGGCTACGACCTGCATGTCGCGGGCGCGGCCGGATTGCATGTCCGCGCCACCGATCTCCTCGGCCATGTCGAGACGGAAGAGGCGGCGCTCGAACATGTCGCGGCCATCCTGCAGATGTATCGCGAGGAGGCCGCCTATCTCGACCGCCTGTTCAAATGGGTCGAGAAGACTGGGCTCGAACGCTTGCGCGCCGCGATCATGGACGACCATGCCAACCGAAAGGCGCTTTATGAGCGCTTCCTGATCTCGCAGCGCGTGGCGCGGCGCGATCCCTGGGCCGAGCGCGCGGCCGGCAAGGACTTGCATGAATTCATGCCGCTCGCCGTGCTGTCGCCCGCCTATCCGATCGCCGCCGAATGAACCTTTCCGACGAGGATTTTGTCATGGATGAAGAAGCGAAGACCTATTGGTTCGACGTCGGCCCGGTGACGGCCATCCCGCTGCGCGGCGCGCGCACGGTGAAGACGCCTCGGCGCGAGATCGCGGTGTTTCGGACGGCGACCAACGACGTTTACGCGCTGGAGAACAAATGCCCGCACAAGGGCGGCCCGTTGAGCGAGGGCATCGTCCACGGCCGCAAAGTCGCCTGTCCCTTGCACAATCTGGTCGTCGATCTCGAAACCGGCCAAGCCGCCAATGAGCACGGCTGCGCGCGAAAATTCCCGGTGAAGATCGAGCGCGGCCGAAATCTATCTCGACATGGGCGTGGCGGCGCCGGCGTGAAGGATTGGGACAGTTGATGAGCCGAACAATAAAAACAACCTGCCCTTACTGCGGCGTCGGCTGCGGCGTCGCCGCGCAGATCGACGGCGACGATGTGCGGGTCTCCGGCGACAGGGAGCATCCCGCCAATTTCGGCCGGCTTTGCGTCAAGGGCTCGGCGCTGGCGCAGGTGCTCACGCATGAGGAGCGTCTCCTTCATCCCCGGATCGGCGGGGCGCGCGCAAGCTGGGACGATGCGCTCGATCTCGTTGCGACGACCTTCACGAGAACGATCGCCGAACACGGTCCGGACTCCGTCGCGCTCTATGTCTCCGGCCAATTGCTGACCGAGGATTATTACGTCGCCAACAAACTGATGAAAGGCTTCGTCGGCTCGGCGAACATCGACACCAATTCTCGCCTTTGCATGTCCTCTTCCGTGGCCGGCCACAAACGGGCCTTTGGCTCGGACACAGTTCCGGGAGCCTATGAAGATATAGAGGAAGCCGATCTCGTCGTGCTGGTCGGCTCCAATCTTGCCTGGTGCCATCCGATCCTCCACCAGCGCCTCGCTGCGGCGCGCGAAAGGCGCAACGGGCGGCCCTATGTCGTCAACATCGATCCGCGCCGGACGGCGACCAGCGAAATCGCCGATCTGCATCTGTCCCTCGAGCCGGGCTCGGATGTCGCCCTGTTCTGCGGCCTGCTGCGCGAATTGCAGAAGGCGGGAAAGCGCGACAGGAAATTCGTCGCCGCGCATACGCAGGGTCTCGACGAAACGCTTGCCGCCGCCAAAGCCTGGACTGAAGAAAAGGTCGCTGCGGCAACCGGACTGTCGCGTGAAAACCTGCGCCGATTCTACGGTCTCGTCATCGATCACGACAAGACGGTCACGGTCTATTCGCAAGGCGTCAACCAGTCCTCCGCCGGGACCGACAAGGTCAATGCGATCATCAATGCGCATCTCCTCACCGGGCGAATTGGCAAGCCAGGCTGCGGACCTTTTTCCGTCACCGGCCAGCCGAACGCCATGGGCGGCCGCGAGGTTGGCGGACTTGCCAACATGCTTGCCGCGCATATGGAGATCGGCGATCCCGCGCACCGCGGTCTCGTGCGGGAATTCTGGAGCGCGCCGCGCCTCGTGGAGAAGCCCGGCCTGAAGGCTGTGGAGCTTTTTCAGGCGATCCACGACGGGCGCGTGAAGGCCGTGTGGATCATCGGCACCAATCCGGTCGACAGCCTGCCCGATGCCGATTTCGTGCGCGCGGCGCTACAAAAATGCCCTTTCGTGGCCGTCTCCGAGGTCGTCGAAAAAACCGATACGTCGATTTACGCGCACGTGCTTTTTCCGGCGCAGGCCTGGGGCGAGAAAGACGGCGTGGTCACCAATTCCGAACGCCGGATTTCACGCCAGCGCGGATTCTCGCCCGGCCCCGGCGAGGCGCGCGCCGATTGGCGGGCGATCTGCGACGTGGCGGCGCGCATGGGTTTTGCGGATGGATTTTCCTTCCACGGGCCGGCGGCGATCTTCCGCGAGCATGCGGCGCTGTCGGGCGCGGGAAACATGGGAGCGCGCGATTTCGACATTTCCGCCTTCGCCGACATCAGCGACGCGGATTACGACGCGCTCGCGCCGTTCCAGTGGCCGCTTCCGGCCGGCTCCGCGGACTCGGCGACGCCGAAACGCTTTTTCGCCGACGGAAAATTCTTCACCGAGAGCGGGCGCGCCAATTTCGTGCCGACGCCATTTCGCGGCATTGCGCAGTCGGTCGACGCGGATAGGCCCTTCCTGCTCAACACCGGCCGCGTGCGCGATCAATGGCACACGATGACGCGCACCGGGCGCGCGACAAATCTGTCGCAGCACATAGCCGAACCCTATGCGGAGCTCAATCCGCTCGACGCCATGCGCCTCGGGGTCGAAACCGCCGGCCTCGTCCGCCTGAGCAACGCGCGCGGCTCGGTGCTCTTGCGCGCGCAAATCACCGAACGACAGAGGCGGGGCGCGGTTTTCGCGCCGATCCACTGGACCGACCAGTTCGCCGCGAACGCGCGGGTCGGCGTCCTCGTCGCGCCGATCGTCGATCCGGTTTCCGGCCAGCCGGAAAGCAAGGCGACGCCCGTCGCGGTCGAACCTGTCTGGCCCGAATTTTACGCCTTCGCGCTGACGCGGGCAAAGCCCGAGAACCTCGATTGCGATTACTGGGCGCTGGCGCGTGTCGAAGGAGGTTGGCGCATCGAGCTGGCGGGGATGAAGGGGATCGGAGACGCCGAAATTTTCGCGCGAAAGGTTATCAACCTCGGCGACAATGCGAATTACGAGATGGTCTCCATGCGCAACGCGAAGGACGGCGCCGCTCGTTTCGTCGCCGTCCAAAATGGCAAAATACTCGGCGCGATTTTCATCGCGCGCGCGCCGGTCACGGCCGCCCGCGCCTGGCTGTGCGAAATCTTCGCGCAGGAGGACGCTGATCCTTCGGCGCTGCTGGCGGGACGTCCGCCGCGCGCCTGCCGCGATCCCGGGCGGAAAATCTGCGTCTGCCTGAATGTCGGCGCCAACATCATCCTCGACGCCATAGCCGCAAAGAAGCTGAACAGCTCCGAAGCCGTCGCCGAGGCCACGGGCGCGGGCACCGGCTGCGGCTCTTGCAAGCCTGAAATCGAACGACTGCTGGGCGAACCCGCCTTTGCGGCAAGCCAATCCTGATCTTCACAAGAAGGATGCAAAAATGAAAATTTCGGAACTGAAGAAATCCGGCCACTGGCCCACGCTGCTCTCCGCGTTCCTCTATTTCGACATCAGCTTCATGGCCTGGGTCTCGCTTGGACCGCTGATGGCCTATATCGCCCGCGAAATGCACATCCCCATCGAGCAGAAGCTGACGCTCGTGGCGGTTCCGGTGCTTTCCGGCGCCATCCTGCGCATTCCACTGGGCATCCTCGCCGATACGATCGGCTCGAAACTGACCGGCGCGCTGGCGCAAGCCGTGATGGCGCTTGCTTGCGCCTACGTCTTCTTCTTCGGTCTTAGCGGCCCTGGCGCGGTGGCGATCTTCGGCGCGATCCTCGGGCTCGGCGGCGCGTCTTTCGCCGTCGCCCTGCCGCAGGCGGGCCGCTGGTATCCGCCGAATCTCCAGGGCCTTGTCATGGGCATTGCCGGAGCCGGAAACATGGGCGTGGTGCTCGACACGCTTTTCGCACCGACCATCGCCGAGCATTTTGGCTGGCAGGGCGTCTATGCCGCGCTGGTCGTCCCGATGGTCATGATCCTCGCCTATTATGTCTACGCGGCAAAGGACGCGCCCGGCTCGGTCAAGCGCATTGCGCTTGGCGACTATGCAAAACTGTTGCTCGACCCCGACAGCCGCTGGTTCATGTTCTTCTACTTCATCACGTTCGGCGGGTTCGTCGGCCTGGCTTCCGCCTTGCCGCTCTATTTCACCAACCATTTCCACACGACGCCGGTGGCGGCGGGCCTGATGGTGTCGCTGATCGTCTTCTTCGGCTCGACGTTCCGTCCCGTAGGCGGCGGCATCGCCGATCGGGTCGGCGGCATCAGATCGCTGACCGTCATGTTCCTTGTCGTCGCGGCCTGCTATTTCGCCATTTCGCAATTGCCGGAAGGCCCGGCGCCCGCGGGCGCCGCCGGATGGTCGCTGACGCGATTGCCTGCCGAGGGCTGGCTGGCGGTCGCGCTGTTCTCGCTCGGCACGCTATGCCTCGGCATGGGCAATGGCGCCGTGTTCCAGCTTCTGCCGCAGCGCTTTCGCAACGAGGTCGGGGTGATGACGGGTCTTGTCGGCTTCGCCGGCGGCCTGGGAGGATTCTTCCTTGCCAAGGCGCTGGCGACCTCCAAGGGCATGACCGGCGGCTTTGCGGCGGGCTTCCTGTTCTTCGGCGTGCTGGCGCTGCTCGGGGTCGCCGGGCTGACTTTTGTCAAGCATCGCTGGCGCACAACCTGGGGCGCGGCCTCCGGCGCGCGGATTTGATCGGGTTCCTCCGGCAGCCTTGTTCCAACAGCGTCCTGGCCGGGCTTGTCCCGGCCATCCACGCGGCGCAAAATGCAGCTGTTGCGCGGGGGCGGGATGCCGACTTAGTCCGCGTAGTTCTCCGAACGGGTCATGGCGCTGGCCCGTCGGCGTGGATGACCGGGACAAGTCCCCGGATCAAGTCAGGGGACGGTCATGACGGCGCAGGCGCCTAGCTTGGCGGAGAATTCCAGGTGACCCGGCTCGAACGCCCTGACCACGACCTGCGCTTCGAGATCGGCTTCGCCTCCGAGCGCGGCCGTCGGCCGGACAACCAGGATTACGCCGCGGCGCGCGTGGGCCGTCCGCGTCTCGACGCGCGCCGCGCCGCAGTGGCCGCGTTGGCCGACGGGGTGGGCGGCGGCAGGGGTGGTCGCGAGGCGGCCGAACTGGCGGTGCGCGGTTTTTTCGACGGCTTTTTTGGCCTGCCGGGATCGCTCGGCATTCGTCAGGCCGCGGCGCGTTCGCTCGACGCGATCAATGACTGGATCGTCGCGCAGGGCCGCGCCGACCCGAAACTTTTCGGCATGGCCACGACCTTCACCGCGTTGATCCTGTCGGGGCGGACTGGCCATTGCGTGCATGTCGGCGACAGCCGCCTCTATCGGTTCAGGGAAGGGGCGCTGGAAAGGCTGACCGAAGACCATGTGGCGGGGCAGGGCGAATTCAGCCATGTGTTGCGCCGCGCCGTCGGCCTCGATCAATCGCTCCGCATGGATCACACGGAATTTTCACTGCGCCCGCATGAGCGTTTTCTCCTGTGCAGCGACGGCGTGCATGGCGCCTTGAGCGACGCGAAATTGCGCGACATTCTGGCGGAGCGCCAGTCTCCCGACGCCACCGCGCGCAATCTGGTCGCCGCCGCGCTCGACGCAGGGAGCGCTGACAACGCCACGGCGATGCTCGTCGATATTCTCGACACGCCGCCGAAAGACGAGGACGAAATCAGCGGCCAGTTCGGCGGGCTGCCTATCCTGCCGGCGCCGGAAATCGGAGGTTTGATCGACGACTACCGCATTGACGCCACCCTCGCCGATGGCCGCTACAGCCGGCTGGCGCTGGCGGAGGATTTGCGCTCGGGTCGAAAAGTCGTGATCAAGTTTCCGCAGCCGCGCGTCGCCGCGGAAAAAGTCTATCGCCGCGCTTTTATCAACGAGGCTTTTGTCGCCGGCCGCGTCCGCAGTCCGTGGATCGGCGAGGTGATCGACCAGCCGCCCGAACGCCAGACGAGACTTCTATTCGGTGATGCCGTTCTACGACGGCGAGACGCTGGAGCAGCGGCTGAAACGCGAGCCGCGCGTCAGCCTGGAGGAGGGAATGCTGCTCGCGGCGCGCCTCGCCCGCGCCGTCGCCGTGTTGCACCGCGCCGGAATCATCCATCGCGACATCAAGCCCGACAATGTGCTGCTGCTCAAGGACGGCGGGCTGCGGCTGATCGATCTCGGCGTCGCGCGCCTGCCGCAGATCGAGGATTTTCCGCCCGAGGACATTCCCGGAACGCCGTCCTATATGGCGCCGGAGCTATTCAATGGCGCGGGCGGTAATGAGCAGTCCGACCTGTTCGCGCTCGGCGTGACCGTTTTCCGCATGTTCGCGGGCGCTTATCCCTACGGCGAGATCGAGCCCTTTTCAAAGCCGCGTTTCGGCGCCCCGGCGTCGCTGGCTGCGCGGCGTCCCGATCTGCCGGCCTGGCTGGATGCGGCTGTCGCCAAAGCGATCGACGTCGACCCGGCGCGGCGCCATGGCGACGTGCTGGAATTCGGCTTCGAAATCGAGCATGGCGCGCAATCCGGCCGCCCCGCCGAGCGTCGGAAGACGACGCTCTACCAGAAAAATCCCCTGCTGTTCTGGCAGGGGCTTTGCGCCTTGCTGGCCATCCTGCTGGCCCTGGCGCTGGCGCGGCGGTAAGGCGCAGTCACTCCTTGATGGCGCGATCGAGATTGCGCGCCTTTGCGAAGAGCTTTGCCGAGCCGGCGCTGATCCGCGCCGAAGTCACGTCGATTTCGTCGAGATTGGCGCCCTTGAAATTCGCGCCGCGAAGATCGGCGCCCGAGGCGTCGGCGCGGAAAAGATTGGCGCCGGAAAAGTTGGCGTCGTTGAGCTTGCAAAATTCGAGATCGGCGCGCGAAAAATTGGCGCCTGTGAAATTGGCGCCGCGCAGATCGGCAGAGCGCAGAATGGCGTGCATGAGCCCCATCGACTGGTTCTTCATGTCCGCCGCGCCGTTCGATCCGGAAAGATTGGCGCCGGCGAGGCTCGCGCCGGACAGGTCGCCGGCGATGAGGGCGCCCGACAGATTGGCGCGATCCAGTTTGGCGTTCTGCAATTGCGTTCCGAACAGATGCGCGTCGATCAGGATGGCCCCGGTGAAATTGGCGTCGATCGCCCAGACCTGGTCGAGCACGGCGCCGCCCAGGTTGGCGCCCGCCAGATTGGCGTGGTTGAGACGAGCCTCGCGCAGGTTGGCGCCGGAAAGATCGAGTTTCGAGAGGTCGAGTCCGTTCAGGCTCTTGTCCGACAGGTCGAGCTTTTCACCTTTCTTCCGTTTGCCGATCAATCCTTCGATGTCAGCGCGCGAAAAATCGGACGCGGTGAAGGCCTTTGACGACAGATCGACGCCGGCAGGAACTCCTTGGGCGACAACGGGGGGCGCGGGCAAGAGCATCAGCAGCGCCAGCAAGGCGAATCCCCGCGTCGAAAGGTTTTTTGACATCATGTCGCGCTCCGAAATCGCTCCCGGCCTGAACTTAACGTCAGTATGGGCCTTATTGTTGCGTTCGTCCTGCGTTTTCCGTCACGCGGAACCGCCGCGAGCCGGAAGCGTTGCGGCTACGCCAACCCGCGCAACACGAGCGAAAGCCATGCCCCGTCTTACCGCCGCCGAGTTCCACCCCGAAATCCTGCGCCTGTTCGACCAATATGTGCATGGGCTGATCCCCCGGCGCGTTTTTTTGCAAAATGCCTCGGCCTTCGCCGCCGGCGTTGGCGCGGCGGAGCTTCTGGACATGCTCAATCCGCGCTTCGCCGAGGCGCAGCAGGTCCGGCCCGACGACAGGCGTCTGGCCGCCCACAACATCGAGATCGAAATCGCCGAACGGCTCGGGCAAATTGCGCTGCCATCTGGCGCGCCCGGCCGAGGGCGGCGAAAAGGCCGAGGGCAAGCGCGCCGTCGTGCTGGTCGTGCATGAAAATCGCGGCCTCAACCCACATATCGAGGACATCGTGCGGCGGTTGGCGCTCGACGGCTTCATTGCGCTGGCGCCTGACGCGCTGACGCCCTTCGGTGGCTATCCCGGCGACGAGGACCGCGCGCGCGAGTTGTTCGCCAAACTCGACAAGCAGAAATGCATCGAGGATTTCGTTGCGGCGGCGCATTACCTGCAAGGCCTTCCCAACGGCAGTGGCAGGCTCGGCGCCATAGGATTTTGCTGGGGCGGCGGCGTCGTCAACACCTTGGCCGAGATGCTGCCCAATCTCGTCGCGGCTATTCCTTTTTATGGCGTCGCGCCGGATCTCGCCATGGTCGGCGAGATCAAGGCCGAGTTGCAGCTACATTTCGCCGGCGAGGACGAGCGCGTCAACGCGACCTGGCCGCCTTACGAAGAGGCGCTCAAGGCGGCGCGGGTTCGCTACGAGGCTTTCGTCTACCCCGGAGTGCAGCACGGTTTCAACAATGACACGACGCCGCGCTTCGACGCCGCCGCCGCGAAACTCGCCTGGGAGCGGGCGGTCGGCTTTTTCGACCGGACTTTGCGCGGCTGAAACTCACGAAATCGCCCCGACACAGAGAAGCGCCGCGAACAGGGCCTGGCATTGTGCGGTGCGGGCGAGGATGAGGTTGAAGCCCGGCCCGGCGGGCTCGCGCAAAAAGCGACGGATCAGCCAGAGCGCGAAAGGCGCCGCCGCCAGAGCCGCCAGCACCGGGATGGCGGAAAGCCGCGAGGCGATGGGGACGAGCAGGGCGAAGGGCGCAAGCATCAGGCCGGCGTAGAGCGCGCCCGAGCCGTCCGGCCCAAGCAGGATAGCGAGCGTGCGCCTGCCGTTGCGCGCGTCCTCCACCCGGTCGCGATGGTTGTTGACCAGCAGCACCGCTGCGGCGAACAGGCCGAGCGCCGCGCCGGCATACAGGGCGACGCCTTCGAGACGCCCGGTCGCCAGAAAATAGGTTCCGCAGGTCGCGCCGAAGCCGAAGAAGGCGAGGACGAAGATTTCGCCGTATGGCGTCGCCGAGATCGGCCGGGGGCCACTGGAATAGAGCCAGCCGCAGACGATCGACACGACGCCCAGCGTCAGGATCGGCCAACCGCCGAGCCAGACCAGGTAAAGGCCGCCGAGCGCCGCGCCGGTAAAACAGGCGGCGGCGCCCTTTTCGACGGTCCTCGCGTCCAGAAGTCCGGCGGCGGTGACGCGTCGGGGGCCGAGGCGCTCCGGGCCGTCGTCGCCGCGCGCGCCGTCGGCGGCGTCATTGTGCAGGTTCGTGCCGATCTGGATCAAGGCCGAGGCCACCAGGGCGACAAGGACGGCGCTCCAGCGGAAGAGGCCGCCATGCGCGAGGGCCAGGGCCGCGCCGACGGCGACGGGGGCGAGCGAAAGCGTGAGAGTGCGCGGGCGCGCCGCCATCAGCCAGATGCGTAGTCCTTGGTGTCGAGAAGCCAAAATTTCCTCATCCTGCCAGCGCCGCGGCGGCCAGCGCGCCGAGCACGACCACCAGCCAGGGCGGCGTTTTCCAATAGGTCAGCAACAGGAATGCGACAAGGCCGAGCGCAAAATCCCGCGTCGAAAAAATCGCGCTGGTCCAGACGGGAGTGTAGAGCGCGCCGAGCAGCAGGCCGACGACAGCGGCATTTACGCCTTTCAAGGCAGATCGAACGCCGGCGCGACGGCGCAGGGCGTTCCAGAAGGGCAGGGCGGCGACGAGCAGCAGGAAGGACGGGAGGTAGATGGCGGCAAGGCAAAGCAGGCCGCCGCCAAGCCCGTTCGGCGCCTGGTTCATTGCCGCTCCGAGATAGGCGGCGAAGGCGAAGAGCGGGCCGGGAACCGCCTGCGCCGCGCCATAGCCGGCGAGAAAGGCGTCGTCGCCGATCCAGCCCTGCGGCGTGACGGCCTGTTGCAGCAAGGGCAGGACGACATGGCCGCCGCCGAAGACGAGAGAGCCCGAGCGGTAAAAGCTGGCGAACAGCGCAAGCGCATGGTTCGAGGTTATTTGCGCGACAATCGGCAGGCCGAGGAGGAGCACGATGAATAGGGCGAGCGCCGCCGCCGCGTGGCGCCGGCCGATCGGCAGGGCCAGAGCGGCGTTTTCGCCATCGATGGCGCCGGGAAGGAAGAGCAGGCCGAAAACGCCGCCAGCGACGATGGCGCCGATCTGGCCCGCCGCCGACGGAAAGGCGAGAGTCAGCACCGTCGCGGCCACGGCGAGGCTCGCCCGCGCGCGGTCGGGACAGAGGTTTTTCGCCATGCCCCAGACGGCCTGCGCCACCACGGCGACGGCGACGATCTTCAGCCCGTGCAGCCAAGCGATGTGGGAAATGTCGTGGAGAAAGACCTGGAACCTTCTATAAATAATTTTGTTCTTATGAAGAAAGCATCTGATTTTGAAAGACTTATAATGCTCACTTTAGCTGATACCAATAACAACAAAATAGCTGCAATCAAAGCAATAAGAGAAATCACTAGGGTAACAGATTCAAACGGACAAACTATATCTGTAATGGGATTGAAGGAAGCAAAAGATGTAGTAGATAACTACATGTTTATACATGGACTATGAAAGGAACTCTATGGCTGACTTAGGCAACAAAGAAAGAAAAGCATATCTTGAAAAACAGAAATTAATTTCTTGTGGATATTGTCCATATCATAGAAAAGAAAATGCTATTCCTACTCCTCGCCCAGACAAATACAAAAATATCAAACGTAATACTATAAGAAAAAGCTCCAAAGTAAAAAATTAGTTTACAATGGAGCTTTTTTCTAAATGATATGGACTGCTGTTGTACATTGAGGACAGAATTTGAAACTAGATTTATTCCAGTGTCCGCAAGTCGGGCATTCAATTTTATCTCTACTATAAAGAACTTGTTCAACTTCCTGATCTATTGTCTTTCCTCTCAACACAATATTGATAACATGGATTTGAGATTCGAGTACTCCAATATAACCTTGTTGAAATTGTTGATCAGACTTTGAACCCGGAACAGTAATTCCTTCCGAAGCAGGAGCACATGAAGCAGTTAGTGTTACAAAAATTCAAAAT
>CAWKJW010000047.1:0-33870 GCA_963849665.1 uncultured Alphaproteobacteria bacterium
GGTTCCCGGAATGGGCAAGAAGATGCTCAGTCTGACGGTGAACGCAGCGGCGAGAAAAGTATTTCGCCAGGAATTACTGCGAATCGGCGCTCCAGCTCGTTTTCTTGTCGCCGCCGGAAGCGGGGCCGCATCTACAGTAGCAGCGGAGCCGGTTGCCCTGGCCGGAAGTGTGCAGGAAGCGGCGCTCGCACATCCGCTGGTCAAACGCGCACAGGGAACTCTTCAAGGCTGAGGTCCGCAGCGTAGTCGATCTCCGGCAGAAGTGACGTCCGCTCAAGGAGAAGGAAAATTGAGCGTCGGCGCCTTGATCTTCGCCACTTCCGCGGCGCTCATCGCATGGCGCGACCCGCGCATGCAGGCCGCCAGCGCGCCCAGGTCGCTTTTCGTCGCCTCGGCGAAGGAGCGGAACATGATCTGCATCGGATCGCTCAACTCTTGCAGGGACTTAGCCTCCATGGCGTCGGCGATGCCGATCGGCAAGCCCGCCCCATCGACGAGATGGATGCCGAGGCCGGCGAGCACAAGCCCCCTTAGTCTTTCGGGCTCGAGGACCGCCAAATGGGCGGCGATCCGTGCGCCCATCGAATAACCCATGACGTCCGCACGCGTTATTTCCAGGTGATCCAGCAGGTTGGCCGCGTCGCGCGCCATGATCCACGGCGTGTAGAGGGCGGGATCATGCAGCTTTTCGCTGCGGCCGTGGCCGCGATTGTCGAAAACGATGGTCCGCCGCCCGGCTTTGGTCAGGGTCTTGACCCATTGCGGGAACAGCCAGTTCACGCCGTGGTTGGAGGCGAAGCCGTGAATGAGCAGGATCGGCGCGCGGCGGTCCTCGCCTTCCGGCGCGAAATCGGCATAGGCGAGGCGCACCCCGCCAGAGGAAAACTCCTGCATCGAAAATTCCGAAATGGCCCCGAATCCTACCAGCGCAGCCAGCGCCCGCCGGCGAACCAGCCCAGCGTGACGACGACCGCCGTCGCCAGCACATACCAGACGGCGAGGAAGAATGGCGAATCGTCGGGGCAATTCATGGCGTAGAGCGTCGCCGCCAGCCCGGAGGCGGCGAAGGCCGCCGCCGCGCCCGCGCGCTGCGGGTCGGTCGGCGCGCCATGTTTCAGGGCGAGGAAAAGGCCGGCGAGCGGCGCGAGCGCCATCAGCGGCACCAGCGTCAGGCAATGCACGGCGTTATGGCCGATCATCCGGGCCATCCACAGGTTGTCGGGCACCGTCGCCATCTCGATCAGGCAGGCGATGACCAGGAAGGCGGGGGCGAGCCAGACCGCGTGGCGCGCCGCGCCGAGATGTGCGCCCGGCCGCGCCATCCGCCAGGCCAGCACGAGGCCGCTCGCCGCCATGGTCGAGGTGAAGACGAACTTGAACAGGAAGCGCGGTTGGTCGAGCGAAGCGAAGAACGTATCGCGCAGGCCGAGAAAAATGAAGAAAGGCACGGCGGAGGCGATGAAGCCGACCAGGACGTCGAGCGTGAACATCCGGCGCATCGGCGTCGGTTTCGTCTCAATGTCGGCTGTCAGCGCGGCGATGAGGTCGTTGGTCTTCATGACGTGCTCTTTCGATAAAGTTCCGCCAGCGCCTTCAGCCCGCGATGCACCGAAACGCGCAGCGCGCCCTCGCTGACGCCAAGGGCCGCCGCGGCCTTGCGCAGGCTTTCGCCGCGGATCGAGACGGCCTCGATCGCCTCGCGCTGCCTGCCGCTCAACTGGCCGAGCAGGCGCAGGGCGCCCTGCCTTTCCTGCTCGCGCTCGAAATCCTCCTGTTCCGGCGGCGCCGCGAGAACGTTCTCGAAATCGGCGATATCGGCTTCGGCGCGACGCCCGCGCCTCCGCGCCGCGTCAATGATCTTGTTGCGGGCGATGGCGGCGATCCACGGCGTGAGATTCTTGCGTCGAGTCCCAGGTGTGGCGCTTGAGATGGATAGCCAAGAGCGTTTCCTGCACCGCATCCTCCGCCTCGCTCGTCGCGAGGCCGGCGCGCGCGCAAGCCTTGCGGCACAGATTGCGCAGATAGGGCGTAAGACTCGTCAGCAATCGGGCATAGGCGGCGCCGTCGCCCGCCATCGCGGCGCGCATGGCCGTGCTCCACTCCCGATCCTGCGCCTGCAAATCCGGCATCCATCAACCTTTTTCGCGCGAGGACGGCGCATTGTTACAACGAAATTACGAATAATGGCGCCGCTTCCCCTTTTTTTTCTCGATTGCAAAAATCTCCACGCCTTCTGTAACGGCGGCGCGGCGGCGGCGTAAGGCTCTGTGGGCGCATCAGCCTGACCCTTCTGGAGCAAACGACATGAGCAAAGCCAATCTTTCCCGCGATCTCGTTCTCGCCGCGTCCCTGCTGACGGCGCTGGCCGCCGCCGCGCCGGCGCAGGCCGCAGGCAAGAGCGAAAAATGCTTCGGCGTGGCGATGAAAGGAACGAACGACTGCGCCGCCGGCGCCGGAACCACCTGCGCAGGCACCTCCGCCGTCGATTACCAGGGCAATTCATGGAAATTCGTCCCCAAGGGAACCTGCGCGACGATCCGGCTTCCCGACGGCCGCATGGGCTCGCTCAGGGCGCTCGATCGCGATCGCCCGAAATCCTGATTTTCGTCGAAGGAGCCACGTCGCCATGAACGCCATGCCGGGAACAGCCCCAAGCCTCCCCCTCCTCGCGGCGAACGCCGCCGGCGCCGGGCTGAAGCCCGCGCATTACGCGGAAATCCTGGCGACGCGGCCCGATCTGGGCTTTTTCGAAATCCACGCCGAAAACTACATGAGCGCCGGCGGGCCGAGCCATCGCTGGCTGGCGGCGATCGACGAAATCTATCCTTTGTCCGTGCATGGCGTCGGCCTGTCGCTCGGATCGGCCGAGCCGCTCGATCGCGAAAGGCTGGCCCGGCTCAGCCGCGTCGTCGCGCTTTATCGGCCCGCGCTGGTCTCGGAGCATCTCGCCTGGTCGGATTTTTCCGGCCGCGCGTTCCCCGATCTCCTGCCCCTGCCCCACGACGAGGCGAGCCTGCGCCGCACGGCGGACAAGATCGACGCGACGCAGACGGCGCTGGGCCGGACGATCCTCGTCGAAAACCCGGCCACCTATCTGCGGTTCGCCGGCGATTGCATTGCCGAGCCGCAATTCCTCGACGAGCTTTGCGCTTTGACCGGCTGCGGCCTGCTGCTCGACGTGAACAACGTCCATGTCAGCGCGGTCAATCACGGTTTTAACGCTGCCGAATATCTCGACGCGTTCCCATTCGAACACGTCGGGGAGTTTCACCTCGCAGGCTTCGCCGAGGCCAGCGACGCCGACGGCGCCTTCCTGATCGACGATCACGGCGGCGAAGTCAGCGATGAGGTCTGGACGCTTTATGAGGCGGCGGTTCGCCGCGCGGGCCCTCGCCCCACCCTGATCGAATGGGACAATGACGTGCCGGAGTGGGGGCGGTTGTTTGCCGAAACAAGAAAGGCGGCGGCGATTTTGGGGCGCGCTCCTTCTCCCCATGGCCCGTCGAAAGACGGGCGCTTTACCGAACGCCCTATGGCGGGAGAAGGCGGCGCGAAGCGGGCGAGACGGATGACGTGGGAGTCCTGCGAGCCCCCCTCATCCGGCGCTTCGCGCGACCTCCTCCCGAAAGGTGAGAAGGGCATTCCCGGCGCCGGCGCCTGGCAGGCGCAATTCGCCGCCGCGCTGCAAAACGCCGCCCTGCCGGCGCCCGAAATCTTCGCGCCCTGCAATTCTTCCGCGCGTTTCGCGGTCTATCGCAATAATTCCGCCGTCGCCGCGATCGAGGCGCTGAAGGAGCAGTTCCCGACCGTCCTGCGCCTGGTCGGCGACGAAGCCTTTCGCGGCCTCGCCAGGGCCTATGCGCAAGAACATCCGCCTCGCTCGCCGGTCCTCGGCGAATACGGCGGGGACTTTCCGCGTTTCATCGAGACATTCCTCGCTTCCTGCGAAAACGAGACGCCCTACCTGCCCGATTGCGCGCGCCTCGACTGGGCGCGGCTTGTCGCCCTGCGCGCGCCCGAGGCCGCGCCCTGCCCGATTACACGGCTCGCCGAACTCGATCCGGGCCGCCTCGCCCGGCAGAAAATCCTCCTGCATCCGTCGTTGGCGCTGGTTGCATCGGACTGGCCGATCCTGGCCATCAGCAAGGCGCACGAGGCCCCGGTCGAGGATTTTCGCGGCGAAACAGCGCTAGTCCTGCGTCCCCGCGCCGAACTGGCGGTCCTTCCCTGCCCGCCCGGCGCCGGCGCCTTCCTGCGCGCTTGCGTCGAGGGAAGAAACCTCGGCGAAGCGGCCATGGCGGCGGGCGACGCGGAAGAGAATTTCGATTTCGGCCAAACCCTGGTCGAACTGACCCGCATCGGGGCGATCGTCGATTTCGTCGCTGAATAAAGGAGACAGTCAAATGAGCCTGCAGACCGAGACTTTTCCGCTGCAACCGCCATTCTGGAATAGCCTGCGTCCAAAAATCGGCGATCTGGCGCAAACCGCCTTGCGCGTCGCTCTCGCCGTTCCGTTCTATCGGTCCGGCCTGACAAAATGGGACGGCTTCCTGCAATTGAGCGACAGCGCCGACGCCTTGTTCAGCGACGAGTTCAAATTGCACCTGTTCGGCGGCGCCTACCCCTTTCCAGCGCCGCATCTGATGGCCTTCGCCTCCGGCTGCATGGAGGTTTTCCTGCCCATCCTGCTGGTTCTGGGGCTGGGAACGCGGCTGGCGGGGCTGGGCCTGCTCGGCATGACCGCCATCATCCAGCTGACCGAGCCGGACGGCTGGGCCAATTTTCACCTGATCTGGGCGTCGGCCGCGCTGGCGATCATCGCCTACGGCCCCGGCCCGATCTCGCTCGACGCGTTGATTGGCCGGATGTTTTCCAGAAGACAGGCTTGAGCGGCGGCAAATCGCCCCCTACCCAAATCCGGCGTCATTGATTAAGGTGCGCGCCGTTCCGCCCGGACAGCTATTTCCCGACGGAACGGCGACCAGCTCCCGCACCAGGATCGAGATTCATGTCGGACCACGCCATTCCGCATTTCCACAACCAGCCCGGCCTGCCGAAGATTCGCGTCGGCGCCAAGGAATTCATGTGCATCGGCGCTCTGCCGCCGTTCGACCATCCTCATGTCTATATCGACATGGGCGGCGATTCCGAGGCCATCTGCCCCTATTGCTCGACCCTCTATGTCTATGACGAATCCCTGCATGGCCACGCCGATCCGGCCGAGTGCGAGGCGGCCGCGCAAGCCGCCTGATTCCGTTGCGCCGGAGCTTGAACGTGACATCCCAAGACCCCATCGTGATCGCCGGCGGCGGCGTCGGCGAACTCACCGCCGCGTTGGCCTTGGCCAAGGTTGGCCGCGCCTCGCTGGTGCTCGAACGCGCGCCGGCCTTCCGCGAGGTCGGCGCCGGTCTGCAGCTCGCGCCCAACGCCTGCCGCATCCTGCGCGACCTGGGCGTCCTGCCCCTCCTGAAGGAAATGGCTGTCGCGCCCGACCATATCCGCATCAGGCGCGGCGCCGATGGCGCGGATCTCGCCAAAATTTCCCTGAAGGACATGGAGACTCGCTACGGGCGCCCTATTTCGCCATCCACCGCGCCGACCTGCTCTCCGCCCTGCTCGAACGCGCCCGCGAAAATCCCGCGATCGACATCCTGTCCGATGCGACCCTCACCGGCTTCCTCGAGGACGAAAGGGGCGTCGCCGTCACTTTCCGCTATGGCGGCGAATACCGCCGCGCCTCCGGCGACGCCCTGATTGGCGCCGACGGCGTCCGTTCGATAGTGCGCTCCCGCCTGCACGGCGAGGACGGCGACAAGCCGATCTATACCGGCCATACCGCCTGGCGCGCGATCATGCCGGCCTCCGACCTGCCGGAGCCGATGCGCCGTCCCGCCGCAAATCTGTGGCTCGGCGAAAAAGCGCATCTCGTGCATTATCCGCTGCGCGCCGGCGCCGTCGTCAATGTCGTCGCTTTGGTCGAGGATTCCTGGCGCGGCGACGGCGAGAGCCAGGACGCCGATTTCTGGGACAGCCAGGGCGACCGGAATTTCCTCCTCAACCGCTTCAGGAACTGGGCGCCGGAGGCGAAGGATCTGCTTTCGGCGGGCGAGACCTGGCTGCGGTGGCCGCTGTTCGACCGCCCGCCGATCGAAAGCTGGTCGCGCGGACGCGCGGCGCTGCTGGGGGACGCCGCCCATCCCATGCTGCCCTATCTCGCGCAGGGCGCGGCTCAAGCGATCGAGGACGCCCAGGCCCTGGCCCTGTCCTTCACCAACGAACCCGACGACGCCACCCGGGCCCTGTCCCAATATTCTTCGGCGCGCATCGCGCGCGCCAGCCAGATCCAATATGCGTCGCGCAATCAGGGCGAGATCTACCACATGGCCGGCTTCAAGGCTTTTGCGCGCGACCTCGTCCTGCGCGCCTCGGGCTCGAGCCGCCTGCTGGCGAGGCAGGACTGGATTTATTGCGCTTGACCCGGCGCCCGTCGGGCGGCGACATTAACATAGTCTTAATGGCCTTTGCCTCCGACACGTCGGAGGCAAAGGCGCCCGGCGGCGTCAGCCGCCGCCGCGTCGGTCGGCGCGGACGCCAAAGGCCATTTTCAATGCCCCTTGGTGTTGGCCCCCTAAAGTCGTCTGCCGGAGCGCAATCTAGAGCATGACCTTCGACGCTGCCGAAGCGCCCGAACTGCGCACCGCCCATGTGATCGTCGTCGCCAATGAAAAGGGCGGCTCCGGCAAGTCGACCCTGTCGATCCATCTCGCCGTGGCCTTGCTCAAGGCCGGCTATCGCGTCGCCACCATCGACCTCGACATCCGCCAGCGCAGCCTGACCCGCTTTTTCGAAAACCGCGCCTCCTGGGCCAGGACCGCGCCGTGGAAGGTCGAACTGCCGAGGCATTTCGCGCCCGACCGCGGCGAATCGCCAAACCAGCAGGACAACGAGACCCAGGAATTCGCCGTTTTCGCCGAAGCCATCGGCGAGGTGGAGCATGATTACGAATTTGTCGTCATCGACACCCCGGCCAGCAATTCCTATCTGATGCGCCTCGCCCATTCGTTGGCCGACACGCTGATTTCGCCGATGAACGACAGTTTCATCGACATGGACGTGCTCTCCCGCGTGCACCACGACCGCAGCCAGCGCGGAAAAGTGTCGCAATATGCCGAAATCGTGCTGGAGGCGCGGCGCAAGCGGCGCCTTGTCGACAATGGCCTGATCGACTGGGTGCTGGTGCGCAACCGCATCGCGACGCTGCAATCCAACAATGCGCGCCAGGTCGACCAGGCGCTGAGAAAACTGGCGGTGGAATTGCAGTTCCGCGTGGCGGAAGGCCTGCACGACCGCGTGATTTTCCGCGAGCTTTTCCCGCTCGGCCTCACGGCGCTCGATGCGCTGGAGGAGGCCCATCACAATCTCACGCCGTCGCAGCAATCGGCGCGGCGTGAAATCGACACGCTGCTGCAGGAATTGCGCCTGCCTGAGCGCGTTCCCGGCGCCGACCATCTCGAATCCCGCCACGCCTGGTTCGACGCCATCGCCAGCTATTACCGCGAACTGAGTGACAAGAAGGGCCCATGAGCCGGCGCGCGTCACCATTCTCGCCTCGCGACTCTGATAATATTATTAACCATATGTTCTAACGCGATTTTACGCCTGAAACGCCACTTCAAGTCAGAGGCTCGCCCAAATCCGTGGCGAATCATGTCAACCGCAACCTGAAGTTGTCTTTTCTTAATGTTTGAATGGTCTTATGGGCGCTCCTGCTGCTCGGGGGAACGACGGCAAATATTTCATATTCGTTTGAGATTTTCATGGCCGCCAGGCAACCGCCCCTCCCGATCGAAGTCGAGTTCGCGCTGCTCGACACATTGCATTCGTCGCTCAAATCACTTCTCATCGGACATTTGAGCGCCACCGCGGCGCTCGCCGTCGCGGGCTTCGTCGGCCATAACCTGCAATTGCTCGGGCTCGCAGCGCTCATTCTCGCCGCCACCGTCGTCCGCTTTACGGCGACCTTTTTCTACCGCCGCCTGCGCTTCAAGAACGATCGGGAAACGCTGGAGAAATGGAAGGCGCGAACCGCCGCCGCCACGTCCATCTTCGCTGCGTCGCTCGGGGTCGGCGGCTTCATCGGCGTCCACATGATCGGCGACGCCGCGCTGAACACATTGCTTGTCGCGATCATCGTCGGCTATGCGGTCACTTCAGCTAGCCGCAACGCCGGTTTTCCCGTCTGCGCGCTGATCCAGATCCTGCTGGCGACCCTGCCCCTGAGCGCCGCCATGATCTTGCACGGCGGAGCGATCGACCTCACCATCGGCCTGCTGACTGCCGGCTACATACTGGCGCTGCGCGAGCTTTCCATGTCGATTTATTCGACGCTGCTCAACGCCCTGATGTTCGGCCGCGAAAAGCAGACTTTGGCCGAGGAGAAGCAGACGCTCGTCGAAGAAGTTTCCGAGCAGGCGGCGAAATTCGACACCGCCCTCTCCAACATGCCGCATGGCCTGGCCATGTTCGACGCGCGCGAACGGCTGGTCATCTGCAACAAGCGCTTCGCCGAGTTCTTTCGGCTGGACGACGAGAGCGGCGCCAAGGGGGCCTCGCCGACGCAGATCATCCTGTCGGCCGCCCGCTCCGGCCTGATCGAATCGAACAAGGTGGACGCCGTCGCGGCGCAATTCGCCGCCCATATCAAGGCGCGCGTTCATGACGACATGAATCTCCAACTTGCCGACGGCCGCGGTTTTGAGCTGTCGTTCCAGTCGATGGCGCGCGGCGGCTCCGTCGTCATTGTCGACGATGTCACCCAACGCCAGGCCCAGGACGCCAAAATCGCCCATATGGCCCGCTTCGACCGCCTGACGAACCTGCCCAATCGCGCGCAGTTCGAAGAAAAATTCGACGAGGCCTGGGCGCAGAGCCGCCGCACCGGCCACCCCTTCGCCGTCGTCTGCATCGATCTCGACCATTTCAAGGAAGTCAACGACACTCTGACCCATATTGTCGGCGACCTGCTGCTGGTCGCGGTCGCCGAACGCATGCGCGGCGCTGTCCGCGCCAGCGACCACCTCGCCCGTTTCGGCGGCGACGAATTCATGCTGATCCTGGCCAATCTCGACGCCTCGACTGCAAGCGACGACGTCGCCGTCGCGATCCAGCACCTGAGCGAGATCGTCAGCGCGCCCTATGAGATCGACTCGCACAAGATCGTCATCGGCATGAGCGCCGGAGTCGCCTTGGCGCCGGCCGACGGCCGCTCGCGCGATGAACTTTTCCGCGCCGCCGACCTCGCGCTTTACAAGACCAAGCACCAGAGCCGCGGCGGCTGCAGCTTCTTCGAGGCTTCACTCGACGCCTCCGCGCAAGAGCGGCGCCAGAACATCCTCGACATGCGCGCCGGCATAGCCCAGGGGCAATTCCACATCGAATACCAGCCGATCATCGACCTGACGACCGGGCAGATCGCCAGTTGCGAGGCGCTGATGCGCTGGGATCATCCGACAAGGAAAATGTCGCCCGACAAATTCATACCGGTCGCCGAGGACACAGGCATGATCGTCGAACTCGGCCAATGGGCCCTCTACAAGGCCTGCCGCGACGCAGCCGCCTGGCCGGAACAGGTTTCGGTCGCCGTCAATCTTTCGCCCGTCCAGTTCAAGCGCGAAAACCTCGTAGAGACGATCGCCGCCGCGCTCCGCGCCACGGGCCTCGATCCGCGGCGCCTCGAACTCGAAATCACCGAATCCCTTCTGATCTCAGGCGACGAGATGACGAAGAAAATCGTCGACGGGATTATCGGATTGGGTTGCAGCCTGTCGCTTGACGATTTCGGCACGGGCTACTCGACCTTCGGTTACCTGACCCGTTATCCCTTCAAGAAAGTGAAGCTCGACAAGGGCTTCATCGACCATATCGAGACCAGGCCCGATCACCGCGCCATCCTCAAGGCCGTGTGCCAGATGGCGCAGGAAATGTCGATGTCGCTCGTCGCCGAAGGCGTCGAAAACCTGTCGCAGATCGAAATCCTCGACACGGAGCACGTCCGTTACGCGCAAGGGTGGTATTTCTCGAAATCCCTCGCAAATGCGGAGATTCCTTGGCGAACGCCCGAGCGCGCCAGCGGAAAGGTCTGGCGCGCCGCCTAGACCATTTCTCGCCAATCGCAACTCGTCACGATTGGCGACTCCCTCGCATTGGCTCGGCGTCGCGTTCGCTCTTGAGACCTTTCCCCGCATCAGGTGAAGCGGAGAAAGCTCTAAATCCGCCCTCAGCCCAGGGCCTTGTCGATATCCTCGGCGATCCGTTCCGGCTTGTCGTTCGGCGCATAGCGCTTCAGGATCGCGCCGTCTCGCCCGACCAGGAATTTGGTGAAATTCCATTTGATCGCCTCGGTGCCGAGCAGGCCGCGCGCCTCTTTCTTCAACAGCTGGTAGAGCGGATGCGCGCCCTCGCCGTTGACCTCGATCTTGGCGAACATCGGGAAGGTCACGCCATAATTCAGCGCACAGAAGGATTTGATCTCCGCCTCGTCGCCCGGCTCCTGATGGCCGAACTGGTCGCAGGGAAAACCGAGAACCTCGAAGCCGCGCCCGGAAAAACGGCGCTGCAGCTCCTCGAGCCCCTTGTATTGCGGCGTGAAGCCACATTTGCTGGCGACGTTGACGATCAGCAGGATTTTCCCGGCGTAATCGCCCATCCTGCGGGCGTCGCCGTCAATGGTCGTGACCTCAATCGCAGCGAAATCGCTCATCGCGGCCTCCCGATTTTTTGCGCGGCCATTAGAAGCCGACGAGGAGAAGGAGTCAAAACCCGCCGGTCACAACCCCTCCCACTTGTCGATGACCCATTCCTCCGCCTTCGCCCCGTCGCGCCATTCGCGGAAGGCCGGCAGCGCCAGGATCGCGTCGCAATAGGCCCGCGACGCCGCTCCGACCTGCAAGTCGTAAACGTCGATCCGGCTGACGACCGGCGCGAAAAAGGCGTCGGCGGCGCAGAATTGGCCGAACAGGAACGGACCCTTGGCCGCAGCGAAAATCTCCTCGATGCGGGCGAGGTCGGCGCGCGCCGCCTCGTCGATCTCGCGCGGCGTTTCGCGCTTGTCGCGGCGGAAATTGGTCGGGCAGTTCTGCCGGAACGCCATGAAGCCAGAATGCATTTCCGCGCAGAGCGAACGCGCGAGGGCCCGATCCCGCGCATCCAGCGGCCATACGTGCCTGTCGGGAAATTTTTCCGCGAGATATTCGGCGATGGCGAGCGTGTCCCAGACCGCCAGATCGCCGTCGCACAGGACCGGGACCTTGCCGGTCGGGGCCACGGCCAGCATTTTTTCGCGCGAACCTTCGACGTAGAGCGGCGTGACCCGCTCGGCGAAGGGGATGTCGAGCGTCCGCATCAAAAGCCAGGGGCGAAGCGACCAGGACGAATAGGCCTTGTTGCCGATGAACAGGGTCAGGGACATGCGTTCAGAACCTTTTTTCCGTCTTGTCTCGCGGCGGCTCGAACGGCGCGCCGGCCTTCTTCCACGCGGAAAAGCCGCCCTCGATATGGGCGACCGGCGCGAGGCCCATCCTTTGCGCGACATGGGCCGCGAGCGCCGAGCGCTGGCCGGCGGCGCAGAAGAACACGAAAGTCCTGTCCTCCTGGAACTGCGGCTTGGCGTATTTGCTGGCCGGATCGATCCAGAACTCCAGCATGCCGCGCGGACAATGGAAGGCGCCGGGAAGGCGGCCGTCGCGGTCGAGTTCGCGCACGTCGCGCAGATCGACGAACAGCACGTCGTCGCGCCCGAGCAGCTCCTGCGCCTCGTCGAGCGTCAGCGTCTTGATGGCGGCGTTGGCTTCATCCAGCATTTGCTGGACGCCATAAGTGATGTGGGACGGCATGATGGCTCCTTTGTCCGCGATTGGAGCGCACGGGGACTAACCCGTCAACCAAGCCGAGCTTGACCGGCGTCGGGGATTTGCCGAAAAGGCCGCATGATGGAAAACGATCCCCTCGCCCAGACAATTCTTGCACTATGCGCCGCCGCCGGTCCCGGCAAGTCTATCGACCCGACCGAAGCCGCGAAAGATTTCGCGCGGCGGCGAGAGGAAGACGATCTCGCCTGGCGCACGCATCTGCCGCAGGTGCGCTCGCGCGCCGTGGCGCTGGCGCGGCAAGGCCGACTGGTCATTTACCGGAAGGGCAAGCCCGTCGATCCCGAGGATTTTCGCGGCGTCTATCAACTCGGCCTGCCTCGTGGCGAATGATCGCCAGCAGGAGGCGCCATGTTCTTTGTCGTATCGAAAATCCTCTGGTTCTTCGCCTCGCCCCTGCATGTCCTGCTGATCGGCCTGGGGATCGGGCTGAGTTTCCCGGGCCGGCGTTTTGGCCGGCCGCTGGCGCTCGCCGCCGCGGCCGGCCTCGCGTTGACCGCCTTCACGCCGCTGTCGAGCGCCGTGATGCGGCCGCTTGAGGACCGCTTTCCCCGCCAGTCGCAGGTCATGCCGCCGCCGAAGGGAATCATCGTGCTGGGCGGCGCGGTCGACGAACGGATCGCCCATGATCGCGGCCAGGTCAGCCTCAATGAGGCGGCCGACCGGATGACCGAGGCGGCGGCGCTCGCGCGCCTCTATCCGAATGCGCTCCTGGTGTTTTCGGGCGGGTCCGGCGCCCTGCTCCACACTTCGATCAAGGAAGCGCAGGTCGCGCGCGAACTCTGGAGCGAACTCGGCGTGCCGGAAAACCAGATGGTTTTCGAGGACCAGTCGCGCAATACTTTTGAAAACGCCCTTTTCACGCAGAAGCTCGCGCATCCGCAAAAGGACGAGCGCTGGCTCCTGATCACCTCAGCCTATCACATGCCGCGCGCGATGGGGATTTTCCGCAGCCTCGGAATGAATCCCGTCGCCTATCCCGTCGATTACCGAACTTATGGCAATGCCGAGGATTGGCGGCCGCCCGGCGACAGTTCGCTGGCGATCCGGAATTTCGAGACCGCCGCGCGCGAGTGGCTGGGGCTGGTCGCCTACAGGCTGTCCGGCAAGACCAAAGCCCTGTTTCCGGCCCCCTGACTTTTTATTCCAGGAACTTTAGTTCTCTGCGAAACCATTTGATTTCAGCCACAATTTCCAGTCCTTGGCATCGCCGTAGAAGGCGTTGCGATCGACGCGGGTGGGAATGCCCTTCACCCAGCCGTCGGACTGGTATTGCCAGAAACGCCAGGCCCTATCGCCGTATTTCACCGAGGGACGATGCTTGGTCGAGCGAACCCAGACCGGATATTCGGCAAGCGCATCGTCGTAGAGGATGGCGTTGTAGAAATCGACCGTCGTATAGATGAGCGGCTTCTTGTGATAGAAACGCTCCATTTCGGCGAGCATGCCCTTCATTTCCTGAAGGGTTTCGTCGCGCTGCAGGTGGCGCCGGCAGGTCGGCGAGGTCGGCGTGGCCTCGACGTCGAGCACCGGCGGCAGGGCGTCGGGATCGTCCGGCACGGTCTTTTCGAACCAGGCCATCTGTTCCTGCCAGGGACGGCACCAATAGACGAAATGATAGGCTCCGCGCGGCAGGCCCGCCGCCTTGGCGCCGAACCAGTTCTGGAAGAATTTGGGATCGATGCGGTCGCCGCCTTCGGTCGCCTTGATATAGGCGAACTGCATGCCGCCCTCATGCACCGCCATCCAGTCGGGATTGCCCTGGTATTTGGACACGTCGACGCCGTGAATGGAGAAACTGCGCGCGAGTTCGGTCGCTTCGGTTTCCTTGTAATGTCCGGCGCGCTGGCCTGCGAGCGGCTTTTCCGGCATGAAGGACGGCCCCGGCCCGCAGGCCGCAAGCGACAGCAGAACTCCAGGAAGCGTCAGCAGCGCCAAGGTGTTGCGCGTGAGGGATTTGAGCGAAAAATCACACATGCGAACAAATTACCCCCGATGCGGTAACGAGTCCTTAATATGCCTCAACCTCAGCCTGGCCTGACTTGAGCCGAATTTCGATTTTTTGGCAAGCGTCAGGCGGCGGCTATGACGCGGCGTCGCGCCGAAACGCCAACATTTTCCGGCCTCCCAGCCTCAACGCTTGCAATGCGGCGCCCCGGCGTCCAGAACACCGTTCGTTTCGACGGCGGGTCCGTCCCCTGGATAAGCTGCGATGTTGGCAAATCGATTCTTAATGGCCGCCCTGCTGCTCGCCGGGTTTTTCGGCGGCGCGGCAAGCGGAGAAACATGCGGCCCGCAGGCTTTGGGCGTGTCGCGCACAATTTCCATTGGCGCCGCGCCGCGCCTCGGCCTGAAGACCTATCCTCAGACCCTCGACCTCAAGGACCATGAGGTCGTCCTCACCTTCGACGACGGCCCGGGGGCGACGACGCCGCGCGTGCTCGCGGCGCTGGAGAAGGAGTGCGTCAAGGCCACCTTCTTTCTGATCGGCCGCAACGCCGCGGGAATGCCGGCTCTGGTCCGACGCGAAATCGCCGACGGCGACACGGTCGGGCATCACTCCTGGTCGCATCCCGCGCGCACGCTGCGCAGCCTGCCGCTCGTGGCGGCTCTGGCCGACATAGACTACGGCGTGGCGGCGGTGCAGAAGGCCGCCGACGGCAAGGCGTCGAAATTCTTCCGCTTTCCCGGCTTCGGCGATTTGCCGGCGCTGCTCGACGCGCTGGCCAAAAGGAACATGCCGGTGTTCGGCGCCGATCTCTGGGCCTCCGACTGGAACGAGATGAGCCCGGAGGCGGAACTGGAGCTGGTGATGGGGCGGTTGCGACGCGCTGGCCGGGGCATCCTGCTGCTGCATGACACGCGCAGGCAGACTGCGGAAATGCTGCCTTCCCTGCTCGCGGCGTTGAAGGCGGACCATTTTCGTATCGTCCACATCATCCCCGGCGACGCTCCGCCGCCGATCCGCCAGGCGCCGGCCGGCTGGACATCCGAAACCGAGGCCACCTTGCGCCATATGGGGCTCGAGGTCAGGCCAACGGCGGCGAAGGAAGCGCCGCCGGCGCCGGCTGGGCAGCCCGACGGCGTTCCGACAGAAGTGCAGAGGGACGCGCCGGGACCGGTCCTGCCTCTTCCGGCAGCGAAGCCCTGAACGGCCGAAGCATCGTGGCTGGCGACTCTCTCGCCCTTCGAAACCGCCCTTTCAGGGCCCAGAGCCTGCTTTAGAGCAGGCTCTCGAAGGATGGCTTGCGAGAACGGAATGCGTGTTTTCCGGGCAATCGCCCAAACGACAACGGCGCCCGCAAGGGACGCCGTTTCATCGTCAAACCAAATTCAGGAAATTTGGTGCGGCCAAGAGGACTCGAACCTCCACCCCGGTTAAAGGACTAGCACCTCAAGCTAGCGCGTCTACCAATTCCGCCATGGCCGCAGGAAAGGATCGTCCGGGCCGAAGCCGGACAATCGGTAGGCGCGTCGTCTAACAAATCGCTTCCGCCGTGGCAAGCTGTTCGGCGGCAAAACTTGCGCGCCGCCTTTTTTCTCGACGCCGCCGCGCCGCCGGGTGATAAGGCCGATATCCCCGCGGGCTCCCTCCTCCCGCCATCGGGCGTTGCCATTTTGCCGAAAGGCTGTGGCGAGAAGGGAACCGACGGCCAATAAAAGTCCTTTACAGCTCCATGACAGAAACATGCTCGCAAGTGTCCACCTCGTTCAAGCCGGCGCCGGGCGCGCCGCCGGTCGAATGGCGCGTTTCCGAGGGGCCCGTCGACTACGCCGAAGCGGTCGCGACCATGGAGGCGCGCGTCGCCGCCATCGCCGAGGGGACCGCCAGCGAACTGGTCTGGCTGCTCGAACATCCTCCGCTCTATACGGCCGGGACCTCGGCGCAGCCTCAGGACCTCGTCGATTTGCGTTTTCCGGTCCATGAGACCGGGCGCGGCGGCCAGTTCACCTATCATGGGCCCGGCCAGCGGGTCGCCTATGTGATGCTCGACCTCAACCGGCGCAAGAAGGACGTGCGCTGCTACGTCGCCGCGCTGGAGGCCTGGATCATCGCCGCGCTGGAGCAGTTCAACGTCAAGGGCGAAATCCGCGAGGGCCGGGTCGGCGTCTGGGTCCGCCGTCCGGAAAAGACTCACGGGATCAAGGGCGAGGTGGCCGAGGACAAGATCGCGGCGATCGGCGTGCGGATGCGCCGGTGGGTGTCGTTTCACGGCATTTCGCTCAACGTCGAGCCGGACCTCAGCCATTTTTCCGGCATCGTGCCTTGCGGAATCAAGGACAGCCATCTTGGCGTGACCAGCCTCGTCGATCTCGGCCTGCCGCTCGGCATGTCCGATGTCGATATCGCCCTGCGCCGCTCGTTCGAGACGATTTTCGGCCCGACCGTGGATTTCGGGCCGAACGGCTTCGATCACGCCGCCGTTTCGATGACCTCGCCGCAAGTGTCGAGGCCGGCGAGGACGATCTCGCGGGCGCCGGCGGCGGCGAAATCGTCATGCAGGAAATCCCGCCCGCGACGCTCTTCGGCAAAGATCACCGTCAGGTCGGCTTCCGCCGGGAGATGGGTCGCGGCGGCATCGGAGCCGCCGGCGACCAGGACGAAATCATAGGTCGCCTGCAACGCGTCGAGAATGATCTGCAGGTCGTCGCTCTCCGGCTCGACCGGGCCGCCCGACTGCACGATGTGCAGCCGGGTCGACGCGTCGCGGTAGATGGCCTCGGCGAAGGAGGCCTCCCCGTCCAGCAATTGCGCAAGGCCCGGCTGGACGTCCGTCGCGTTCGCTCCCGCCGCCTGCTCGAGCGCGTCGCGCAGGTAGACGTCGGAATCGTCGATCTGCACCAGGATGGCCCGTCCCTGTCTCGACATGGCGCGCGCCAGTTTCAGGCTGGCGCGGGACGGCGTGGATTCCTCGGCGCTGGCGATCAGCACCTTCACGCCGCCATGCGCCGCGGCGGCCGAAATGCGCTCGACCAGGCCAAGGGCATGCGGCGGCGCGGCCGGCTGGCCTTCGCCTTCTTCCGGCGCCCGAACTTCCCCGGCGCCGGCGGCGGCCCCGCCTTCATCATCGTCGAGAGCGACCGCCGGAGCGCCGTAATCTGCGACCGCCCGTTTCAGGCGATCGAACAATGGCGCGTCGTCCCGAGTCGAAGCGCGAATTGCTTCGACGGAGCTGGCCGCCGCGGCCGCCGGGGCGCGCCTCGAGTCGCGCTCCCTGGCTGTCTGGGCGCCGCTCGCGCCCATTTCCCGCGGCGGCGGCGGCGCCACGGGCGCGCCGGCGCGCCGATCGGCCATCATTTCACGCACCGCCAGCCCTCCGACCGTGAAGAACAGTCCGGCGAGCGCGGCGAAAAGGGTGATCGGGACTTTTTTCGGGAACACCGGCTGGCTCGGCGACAAGGCGCGGGAAATGATTTGCGCGTCCGCGGGCGACGTGTCGGCGGCGTCGCGCGCAAGCGCCGCCTGGTATTTCGCCGCTTCGCTGGCGAGCTGGTCCTTCAGCGCCTTGTCGTCGCGCTCCAGTTCGAGCAACTGGGTCTCGTCAGCGCTGCTGACCCCCACCGCCTTTTTCTGCTCTTCGAGCAGCGCG
The DNA here is from genome assembly GCA_963849665.1 of uncultured Alphaproteobacteria bacterium. Taxonomy (GTDB): domain Bacteria; phylum Pseudomonadota; class Alphaproteobacteria; order Rhizobiales; family Beijerinckiaceae; genus Rhodoblastus. The sequence goes on from CAWKJW010000047.1 coordinate 17,516, forward strand.
TTGAGATTGACGACCCGCGCCCCCGCAACACGGGCGTCGTTGTCGAGGCCGCGCGCCGCCTTGTCGACCGCCGCGCGCAATTGCGTCTCGATGTCCGAAAGCTGCGCCTGCAGCTCCTTGATGTGCGGATGGCCCGGCAGCAGCGTGCGCGATTCGGAAGCGAGCTGTGACCGCACCATGACGCGCTGGTCGGCGATTCGCCGAACGAGATCATTGTTAGATATGTCGCCCGCATCGGCGAGGCGCCCACGGCGCAGCAACTCGCGCAAGCTGTGCGCCCTGGCCTCGGCCTCCGATTGCGCGGCGCGCGCCTCCGCCAGTTTTGTGGCGATTTCGCCCAGTTGCTGGGTCGGCGTCGTCTTGCTGCCGTCGATCTGGAACAGGCCGTTGCTGGAGCGGAACTGCTCCACCTTGGCGTCCGCCTCGGCGACGCGCGCCTCGAGCGAGGCGATCAACGGCTTCAGCGATTGCGCCGCCTGATGCGCTTCCTGGCGCTTGGCTATCATTTTCAGGTCGATATAGAGGTCGGCGACGGCGTTGGCGCCTTTGGCGGCGAGATCGGGGTCCTGCGACGAGAATTCGACCTGCAGGACGCGCGTCTTCGTCGGCGACATTACGGCCAGATGATCGAAGAAAACCGTCAGCAGGCGATCTTCCGCCGCCTGTTCGGAGGGATTGGCGACGAGACCGAACAGCATCAGGAGGCGCGAGAGCGGATTGCCGCCCGAGGCGGCGGGGTCGAATTCCCGATTGCCCTTGAGCCCGAGCGCCTGCACGGCCTTGCGGCCCAGATCACGCGAGGTCAGGAGTTGGATCTGGCTGTTGACCGCTTCCGCGTCAACCAGCGCCGACGAGTTGGCGGAGCGGGAGGGGTCGGGATCGGAGCGGGTGAAATAGCTTTCCTGGTTCTCCACGAGAATGCGCGATTCCGCCATGTAGCGCGGCTTGACCATGGCGCAGAACAGCAGAGCCGCCGCCGCCGCGCCCAGGGTCACGCCGATCACCAGACGCTTGTTGCGGCCGATCGCGGCGCCGACGCCGCTCAGGTCGACCTCATCCCGTCCGCCGCTCGTGTCGAAATCGAAATTGGCCGCGCTCATCACAAACTCCATGAACCTTGGCTGGAACCTTAGCCGGTTATGGTTGAGGCGGGGTTAATCGACGCGACGCCGCTGGCAAAGCTTTGTTAACCATGAGCCGATAGCTTGCCTGCGAAGCCGCCCCGTCGCGGCGCCGGTTCTGAAGCGTATTCGCTGGCGCGGACCTTCGCTTCAAGCGAAGTGAGCCCGCTTCGCGCGGAAGCCGGATCGCCTTGGCGCGCCGAGGCGATCCAGCATAGTCAGGTTTGAAGTCCCATGCGCCGAATCATCCTTTTTGCCTGCCTTGCTCTTTCGGCGACGCTTCAGGGTTGCGCCGAGCGGCGGATTTCCGCCTGAATTCCAGGCGCAATCCGGTCGCCCGTATATTCTGGGGCCGGGCGATCGCCTGCGCGTCATCGTCTTTGGCCAGGACTTCTCAGCAATTCCTTCAATGTCGAAAGCTCGGGCAATATCGCCATGCCGCTGATCGGCACGGTTCGGGCCGCCGGGCGCTCGACGTCGCAGGTCGAGAGCGAAATTGCGGCCAAGCTGCGCAACGGCTATGTGCGCGAGCCGCAGGTTTCCGTCGAGGTCGAGGCCTACAGGCCGTTCTTCGTGCTCGGCGAAGTCACCACCGCCGGCCAATATCCCTATGTCAGCGGCATGACCGTCGAGACGGCGGTGGCCATCGCCGGCGGCTATACGCCGCGGGCGCGCAAGAGCGAAGCCGATCTGACCCGCACCGAGGGCGGCCGGACCATCACGGCGGAAGTGCCGGTGACCGCGCCGGTCAAGCCCGGCGACACCGTCTACGTCCATGAACGGTTCTTCTGAGGCCGCAATCGCGCGTCGAATGGAAGTTTCTTAAATAAAGGTAAATATATAAAAGTCCGGACTTCCCGTCCTTTGGGCTTTCTCAAGCTGTTTTTACGCCTATTATCTTCGCACCAGTCGCCTGTCCCAAGGGCAGGCCGTCGAAACAGGCATGTCCCGCGCCGCCGCCACGTATTGCAAGGCGGCGCTCCGGGGCGGATTGAACTCCAGATGCAACATTTGCCGCCGGCGGAAGCCGTCCTCGGAAGCAAGCTGAAGTCCAGCCTGACCGGCGTCGCCTTGACCGGCGGCGTGCGGGCGCTCGAAATCCTGGCGCTTCTTTGCTCCGGCTTTCTTGTCCATTCCCTGCACGTGGCCAGCGGGCACGGCATGCAAGGCGCCTATCTGTTCGCGATACCCGCCATGTCGCTGGGCATGGCCCTGCTGTTGCAGTCGCTCGGCGCCTATTCCCTTGACGCCCTGCGCGCGCCGCTGGCCACCGGCTTGCGCATCGCCATGGCCTGGATCGGCGTCATCCTAGCCTCCATGGCCTTCGCCTTCGTCATGCGCCTCGAATTGACCTTTTCGCGCGGCTGGCTCGGCCTCTGGCTGGTTTCCGGCCTCGCCGTTCTCTTCGTCGGACGCGTCCTGGCCGCGTCGCTGGTCCAATGGATGACGCGGCGCGGCCGGCTCGACCGCTATGCGGTCATCGTCGGCGGCGGCCCGCTGGCGGAGATGCTGCTCAACGCCTTGTCGCGCCAGTCCCGCCCGGACCTGCGCATTCTCGGCCTGTTCGACGACCGCGACGACGAGCGCGCGCCCGACGTCGTCGCCGGCTATCCCAAATTGGGGACGATCGACGATCTGCTCGCCTTCGCCAGACATGTGCGCGTCGACCAGGTGATTTTCGCCCTGCCGATCACCGCGGAAGGGCGAATCCTTGCGATGCTGCGCAAATTGTGGGTGCTGCCGGTCGACATCAGGCTGGCGGCGCACGCCAATCGCCTGCGCTTCCGTCCCCGCTCCTATTCCTTCATCGGCGCCGTGCCTGTGTTCGATGTGCTCGACAAGCCGATGTCCGAAACGGCGGTGGCCTTCAAGGCCCTTTTCGATCGTGTGGCCGGAACGGCCCTGCTGGTTCTGCTGGCGCCCGTACTGCTCGCTGTGGCGATCGGCGTCAAGCTCACCTCGCGCGGACCGGTCCTGTTCCGCCAGTCGCGGCTGGGCTTCAACAACGAGCGGATCGTCGTCTATAAATTCCGCTCGCTCTTTGTCGATCAGTGCGACCCGCTGGGACGCAAGCAGGTGACGCGGGACGATCCGCGCGTGACGCCATTCGGGCGGTTCATCCGGAAAACTTCTCTCGACGAATTGCCGCAGCTCTTCAATGTGCTTCGCTGCGAACTGTCGCTGGTCGGGCCGCGTCCGCACGCCGCCGACGCCAAGGCGGCGGACTGGAGTTACGACGAGGTGGTCGACGGCTATTTCGCGCGCCACCGCGTCAAGCCCGGCGTCACCGGCTGGGCGCAGGTCAACGGCTGGCGTGGCGAAACCGACACGTTCGAGAAGATCCAGCGCCGCGTCGAATACGATCTCGATTACATCGAAAACTGGTCGATCCTCCTCGACGTCTACATCCTCGCGCTCACGCCGTTTGCGTTGATGCGCAATTCAAATGCCTATTGAGCCGAAACGCATTGCCGCCGGCGGGCGCCGTCCGCCGATCCGATTTATTAACATTCGGCGTTTAAAAAAATGGAATTGACGGAACCTGGGAAAGATGGACCCTAGCCAGCGAAGCCTGCGCATCCTTCATGTGCTGAGGGCGCCCGTGGGCGGCCTGTTCCGGCACGTGGCGGACGTCGCGCGCGAACAGGCGGCGCGCGGCCACGCGGTGGGAATCATCGCCGATTCCAGCACCGGCGGAGAAAAAGCCCGGCGCCAGCTCGCGCAGCTCGAGCCGCTCCTCGAACTCGGCGTGAAAAGATTTCCGATGCGCCGGGAGCCGCATCCTTCCGACATGTCGGCCATTTTTCGCGTCTATCGCGAGACGCTGCGCCTGAGCCCCGACATCGTCCATGGCCACGGCTCGAAAGGCGGCCTCTACACCAGGGCGCTCGGCTTCCTGCCCGGCGCAGGCCGCGCGGCGCGCGTCTATACGCCGCATGGCGGCAGCTTCCACAAGCAGCCAGGCCATTGGCTCTATCTCGCAGTCGAGCGCGCGGTGGAAAGCAAGACCGACCTTCTGCTGTTCGAAAGCGACTATATCGCCCGCCAATATGCGGAAGGGGTCGGCGAAACCAGGGCGCTGCGGCGCGTCGCCAAGAACGGCCTGCGGCCCGAAGAATTCCAGCCCGCGCCCGCCGCGGCCGACGCCGCTGATTTTCTCTATATCGGCGAATTGTCGTGCTTCAAGGGCGTCGACACGCTGATCGAGGCCCTGGCCAGGATTCATGCCGGCGGCGAATATGCGCCGCGGCTGGCCATTGTCGGATCGGGCTCGGAATTCGACAATCTCTATGCAATGGTCGAGCATCATCAGCTCAATCGCCATGTCGCCTTCTACGGCGCGCTCGACGCGCGCGAGGCTTTCGCGCTCTGCCGGATCGTCGTGGCGCCGAGCCGGGCGGAATCGTTGCCCTATGTGGCGCTGGAGGCGATCGCCGCCGGCAAGACCATCATCGCCACCGATGTCGGCGGCCTCCCGGAGATTTTCGGGCCATGCCGCGCCAGGCTGGTCCCGCCCGACCAGCCCGAAGCGCTGGCGCGGGCGATGCTCGCCGCCCTGCGCAAGGATCCGACTCAGGAAGCCAGCGAAAACGAACGACTGGCCCGCCATGTCGCCGATCATTTCAGCATTCGCGTCATGGTCGATTGCGGCCTGTCGGCCTATCGGCAGGCGCTGGCGCAACGCCATCGCTCGGCGCAGGCGGTTGAGGCCGCGTCGTGACTGATCTCGGCGGAGGCCGCGTCGTGACCCATCTCGGCCTGGCCGCGCCGCCGATTCCGGGGGCGGCCCGCAAGACTTTCGATTACAATAAGCTGGTCGACGGATTTTTCTGGCTCACGGTCGCCAGCGGCTCGGTCGTCTTCATCGAGCCTTCGCCCTACGACATCCTCATTCTGATCCTGGTCGTGCTCTGGCTACTCGGCGGCTTCGCGCTGCATCGCGCCGTGCTGCCGTTCGTCGGCCTCATTTCGCTCTGGGTGGTCGGCGGCTTTATCGGGCTGATCCCCTATTGGAACGAAGAAGATCCGGTCGTCTTCATGTCCTATACGGTGTTCATCACCGGGACCGGGATCTTTTTCGCGCTGTTCCTGTCGCAACGCACCACCCGGCGGGCCGATCTCCTGCTGAACGCCTACACCGCCAGTTGCGTCCTCGCGGGCGCCATCGCCGTCACCACCTGGCTCGGCGCCTTCGGTTCAGGCGGCGACGACTGGGTCAGGGACGGACGCGCCATGGCGCCGTTCAAGGACCCCAACGTCCTTGGAACCTACCTCGTCACCGGCGTCCTTTATCTGGTGCAGCGCCTGCTGCTCGGCCGCATGCGGCATGTCTGGCTGGTCATCCCAAGCCTCGCACTCATCGTCACGGCGCTGTTCCTGTCGTTTTCGCGCGGCTCGTGGGGCGCGATGGTCTTATCAACCCTGATGATCACCGGCTTCCTCATCAAGACAGCCGACACGCCCCGCATGCGCCTGCGCGTCATTGGCGGGGCGGCCGCCTTCTTCCTCGTCGCCGGAATGGGCCTGGCCGGCGCCTTGTCGGTCGACAGCGTGCGAGATTTTTTCTTTCAGCGCGCCCACGTCGAACAGGATTACGATGAAGGTCCCACCGGGCGCTTCGGCAACCAGATTTGCTCCATCCCGATGCTTCTGGAGCGGCCGAACGGCTTTGGCCCGCTGCGCTTCCGCCTGATCTTCGGCATCGAGCCGCATAATTCCTATGTCAACGCCTTCGCCTCGAACGGCTGGCTCGGCGGCTTCAGTTTCATCCTGTTGGCGTTGAGCACTTTTTTCGTCGGCTTCCGCCAATGCCTGACCTTTCACCCGTGGATACGCCAGTCACAGGTGCTGTTTGCCGCCACTTTCGTGTTCTTCCTGCAAGGGCTCCAGATCGATCTCGATCATTGGCGGATGTTCTACCTGTCGCTGGGCGCCGTCTGGGGCATAGAGGCGGCGCGCCAGCGCTGGCTGAAACAGCGGGCCGGCCAAGGCGCGGCAAGCGAGCCGAGCCAAGGTTAGAGGCAAGGACGACGTCTTAACGGACATCCTAAGAATTAATACTAATATACTGTTTAGATACAACTTTTTCTATTCTTATGCGACCATGCCCCAATAACGCCATGGGGCGTCGAGATGACCCATGGCCTCGGCGCCGACCGACGCGGCGGCGGAAGGATTTTTCAATTGCGCCGCCGGGCGGCTCGAACGCCGGCCGGGGCGAGTGGCGCAAGCGCATTCATTGGAGCTTTTCGCATGACCTATTCGTCGCCTTCGCATCGCGCGGGAATGACGCCCGTGATTGTCCAGGCGCCGTCGAACGGCTTTGCGGACTCCATTTTCCGCGCCTTCAAGGCCAATCCGGCCTTGTCGGACCCGGGGCGGCTTTGGTTCGGCGTCGTCGGCCTGTTGCTGGCGTTCAAGCTTCTCGCGGTATTTCTCTACGTTCCCGCGGGGCATTCGATTTTCGACCTCGGCTTCAGTTTCGACCCCTATGTGAAGTCGCTTTATGCGGGCAAGGGCTTCGAATTCTTGCGCCCAAGCGGGTTGCGATCACTCGTCCCGCATGCCGGCGCTGCCCTATTTCGTCTACGCCCTCACTTGGCTGACGCTCAGCCTGCGTACGGCGGCCGCGATAAAAGTCTGCCTGTTCAGCGTCCTCGTCTATTTCGCCGGCCGCGATTTCCCCGCCCGCATCAGCGCGCGGACGCCGCTGCAATTCGCCTTCTATGCCGGCGCGGCGCTGTTCATCCTCATGGCGCCCAATCTCATCAAGCACATGTCCCAGATGCAGTATGAGGAAGGCTATCTGATCGAGATCCTGTCCGTCGTCGTCATCACCACCCTTCTCGCTGTCGCCAGGTCGGGGCCGGATTTCGGCTGGCGCGATTGCTTCGTTCCGGTCATGGCCGCGTCGCTCGCCTATCTCTTCAAAAGTTCGCAGATCCTCGTCCTCGCGGTCGTGACTATCGTCGTCGCCTGGTCCGCGGCAGCGTCCGGGCGGCGCTGGCTCGCGGCGGGCGCGGTCGCGCTCGCCCTCGTCGCGCCGCTCTCCTGGCTCACGCATAACCTGGCCACCGGCCAGAGGGCCTCGGTCATGTCGAGCTACGACGGCGAAAACATGTTCCGCGGCTGGAATGCGCATACGCTCGATCTTTTCCCCGCCTGCAACCTCGACACCCTTTTCGTGGCCCTGCGCGCCTGCGAGGGCAAGCCGCTCGATCTTCCGAACGAGATCGGCCGGGCCGCCTATCCCGACGAATGGGCGTGGAACGACGGCTACAAGAAGCGGGCCACGGACTGGATCGCGCACAATCCCGCCGCGGCGGCCAGGACTTTCGGCATGAAGGAGGCTACTTTTCTCGCCTGGCCGCGCCTGGTGCCCTATGTCCGGATGGACGAGACCAGCGAGCAGGCGCGCAAGCCCGCCGAGGAGGTCATGAGCGCCGTCTGGATCACCATCGGCCGGTTGCTGGAGTTCGCCGCCTTTGGAATGGGTCTCTGGCTGATCTTCAAGGGCGACGGCCGCGCGCGGGCCATCGCCGTGGCGAGCATCGCCCTGATGGGGGCCTACGCCGTCCCCTACATCCTCGGCTTCACGACGGAGCGCCATTTCAGCATTTTCATCCTGATGGGCGTCCTGTGCGATTTCTTCCTGTTCGCCGAGGCGACGAAGCCGCGGGAGGGCGCGATTCCAGCCGCAGATCGAAAATGACGCATCTGCATGTGCCGCAGAGCCGGCGCCGGCTGCTCGCCAGCGCGGCGCGCGCCGCGGCGTTGATCCCCTTTTACGGCAGCCTCGCCCGCGGCCAGTCCGATCCGGTCGCCGCCGCCACCGCCGAACTGATCGCCGGGCTGAACGAGGCCGCGCTCGCGCGCCGTCCCTATCGCCTCAAGCCGGGCGTCACGACGATCTACCGCGTAATCCTGCCTGAAGGCGCCCATCTCGTCGGCGCGAAAGGCGGCTCGACCTTGCGGCTGGGCTACGACGGCGGCATGCTGGCGAACGAGACGCCGCTCGAAGCCGTGACATTCGAGGGCGTGACCTTCGACGGCGCCCATCGCCCCATGAACGACGCCTTCGGCCTCCTGAATTTCTACGACGTCGCGCATGTGGAAATGGACGATTGCGTCGTCCAGCATTCCACCACGGGCCTGTTCCAGCACCGCTGCGGCGGACGCATCCGGCTGTCGACGTTCCGGGACCTGACGGGAACCGCGATCGACGACGACAATTGCGCGGGCATGCTGATCGACGCCAACAGGATCCATCGCTGCGGCGACAATGGCATCCATCACTGGGGCTTGAATTCCAGGCGTCACGACGGATCGCGCATCAGCAATAATGTCATCACCGACGTCAGCAACCGCTCCGGCGGCGACGGCATGTTCGGCAATGGCGTGCGCGTGGCCGACTGCGGCCCGTTGACCATCGACAACAACGTCGTCGAGCGCTGCGAATTCTCGGCCATCCGCAACTCCAGCGGCTGGAGCGTCGACGTTTCCAACAACCGCTGCAAATCCTTCAACGAACAGGCGATGTACGCGGAATTCAGCTTTCGTGACGCGACCTTCGTCAACAATGTCATCGAGGATTGCGGCGCCGGCATCGCCGCGTGCAATTACGTCGGGCCGGGCAATGGCGACCGCGCCCTGATCTCCGGCAATGTCATCACCAAGCTTCGATCCGCGCATCCGGGCGACGCGTTCAGCCAGCCATCCGGGTGGCGCTCCGGCCTCCACGGCGAAGGCGACGTGCGCATGGTCGGCAATACGGTCGTCGGCGCGCCGCAGGTCGCCGTCCTCGCCGGTTATTTCGGCGCGAGGCAGAATGTCATTGTCGAAGGCAATCGGCTGATCGACAATGAATACGCCGTCGGCTTCGCGACGCAGGAGGGCGTCGGTCCCTGCGAGATCGTCGGCAATGAAATCCGCGGTTCGAAAAAAGCCAATATCGTCGCGATGTTCCAGTGGAATGTCATCAGCGGCGACCTTGGCCTGCCCGGCGTCGCCAACCCATACAAGAACACCATTCTGCGCGACAACCGCATCGTTTAGCGCGTTTCATCGCAACGTCATCAGGCGCGCGATAATTTTCCGCGGCCCTGCAATGCGATTCCCTCGCTTCGGCCCAATTACGCGCCGCGCCGCAACCATTTTCTGGCAAGCCGGTTGTCGCCATACTGGAGCTTCGCCATGTTCGCCTGCGCGCCGACCGATACCGTCTCATCCCCCGGCGCAGCCGCGCGGAAAACTTGCCTTTGTTGCAGTCCTGCGATGGCGCGGTTTTTTGCGCGCATGGCGGCGGGCGAGCCGCGCGCCGCATCCCGCGTCGCGCCGCGCGGAAAATTGCGCGCATCTTCGCGACCTGCGCCGGCGAAGCCCATGGATTTTTCCGCGTCGCCTGAAAGGACCGCCTTCACCAACCTCCGCCTGTTCGACGGCGTTTCGCGGAAACTGCGCGATCATCTGCGGGTGATCGTCGAGGGCGGAAGAATTGCCTCCGTCGAGCCGGCGGAAAAGCCGCTCGACGCCCCTGCCCTGACCGTGGATTGCGGCGGCCGCGTGCTGATGCCCGGCATGATCGACGCGCATTACCATGTGATGATGGCGTCGCTGCCGCTGAGCGAGCTGATGACCGCCGATCTCGGCTATATCAATCTGGCCGCAGCGGCCGAAGCGTCGCGCCTTCTCCTGCGCGGCTTCACCAGCATCCGCGACATGGCGGGCCCCTGTTTCGGGCTCAAGCGGGCGATCGATTGCGGGCTCGTTCCCGGCCCCCGCATCTGGCCTTCGGGCGCGATGATTTCACAAACCGCCGGCCACGGCGATTTTCGCGCTCCTTTTGAAATTCCGAGCGATCGCGCCGCGCCGCTTTCGCATGCCGAAGCTTTCGGCGTCGGCGCCGTGGCCGACGGCGCGCCCGAGGTTTTACGCCGCGCACGCGAGCAATTGATGCTCGGCGCCAGCCAGCTGAAACTGGCGGCGGGCGGCGGCGTCATCTCGCAATACGACCCGATCGACGTCAGCCAGTATACGGAAGCCGAGTTTCGCGCCGCCGTCGAGGCCGCCGAGAACTGGGGAACCTATGTCACCGTCCACGCCTACGCGCCGCGCGCGATCAGAACCGCGATCCGCGCCGGCGTAGCCTGCGTCGAGCATGGACAACTGATCGACGACGAGGTCGCGAAGTTGATGGCCGACGACGGCGTCTGGCTGAGCACGCAGCCCTTCCTCGACGACGAGGACGCGATTCCCTTTCCGGAGGGCTCGCCGGCTCACGAAAAGCAGCTTCTGGTCAGCCGGGGCACGGACCGGGCCTGCGAACTGGCGAAAAAACACGGGATCAGGACCGCCTGGGGCACCGATATCCTGTTCGACCGGAAACTCTCCGACCGGCAGGGCGCGCAACTGGCGAAGATGACGCGCTGGCATGAACCGGTCGACGTTTTACGCATGGCCACCGGAATAAATTCGGAGCTGCTGCGATTGGCGGGCCCGCGAAGTCCCTATCCGGCGCCGATCGGCGTGGTCGAGGCGGGCGCCTGCGCCGACCTGCTGCTGGTCGATGGCGACCCGACCCAAAACATCGAGCTTCTCGCGGAGCCGGAGAAAAACCTGCTCGTCATCATGAAGGACGGGCGCTTCTACAAGAACGCCGCGCCCGCCTCACGATAATCAGGCCGCCGCCGCGCGCCGCTGCAGAACCTGCGAATAAACCGCCTCCAGCCGCTCGACATGGCGCGCGAGCGTCGGCGGATCGCTCCAGAACTGGTCGTAGGCAGCGTTGGACATGCTTGCGGCCAGCGCGTCGTCCCTGGCCTTTTCCAGCGCCCGCGCCAGCAAATCCGCATTGGCGCTCTCGAACCACAGGCCCGACACGCCGTCGACGATCTCCTCGCGGCCGGCGCAGCCGTCCGAAACGATGACCGGCGTGCCCATGGCCTTGGCCTCCAGCACCGTCAGCGGCTGTCCCTCGAACCAAAGCGAGGGAAAAACCAGCGCGCGGGCCTTGCGCATGAGAGCCTTGACCTCGGCCGGCGACTTCCAGCCCAGCAATTTCGCCTCGGGATAGCGCGAGGCGAGTTCTTCCGCCGCCGGACCATCGCCGGCGAAGACCGGAACGATCCCCGCCTTGCGCGCCGCTTCGGCGAAAAGAAACGGGCCTTTTTCCGGCGACAGGCGACCGACGAAGAAGAAATCGCCGGAGGCCGGGTCCGTCTTGCGCCCGAGGTCTTCGCAATCGATCGGATTGGACAAGGCGTGGACCCGCGCCCCGCTCGGCAGCCGGTCCGCGACGACGCCGGCCTGGAAGCGCGAGATCAAGATGAAATCGCCGAAAATCTCCGGCAGACGCGCGACCCGCTCCATCACCGTCTGGCGCAGGCCGCGCCAGATCTTGCGCGGATAGGTGCGCGAATCGCAATGCGTCGCCCAGCAGGCGGGCGACAGCGGTTCGAGCTTGCAGACATGGTTCTGCTGGTAATTGTAGAAGCCGCCATTGGGGCAGAACATGAAATATTCATGCATGGTGTAAATGGCCGGCAGGCCGGACTGGCGGATCGGCCGGGCGATGGAGGCGGAAAGCGCCTTGGCCCAGCCATGCACATGCACGATGGTGTTTTCGCGCGGCAGGCGCGCCAGGAGCTTTTTCATTTCGCCGCCGGCGAGAAAATTCCAGGTTCCCTGCACGGCGGCGGCGGCCTTGGACGCATTGCCGAGAAGATCCGCCTGGTCGAGGCACACGACCTCGACCCCCGCCGCGGCCAGGCGCGGATCGACCGGCGCGGCGGCGGCGAAGACGATCGGCCGATGGCCCGCCTGCTTCAGGCCGAGCGCGCTTTCGAGCGCCACTTTGGCCTGCCCGCCGGTGACGGAGGCGTGGTCTATCGCAATGACGATATTGAACTTGGCGTCTAAGTCGCTCATGAATGCCCTGCCGTGCGCGTCTTGGGCCGCACTATCGCGCAAAAATCCTTTCGGAAGGCTAAGGCGTCGAAAAATGCAAAAAATCACCGACGGCCTCTCCGCTTTCGCCGGATTGATGGGCGCCTGCGGCGTAGCGGCGGCAGCCGCCGCCGCGCATATGCCGGGCGGCGCGCGGCTTTCCAGCGTCGCCCTGATCCTGCTGGTCCATGCCGCCGCGGTCCTCGATGTCTCGACGCGCGCCAGGGATTCCGCCGGGAGGACAAGCCTATGGCTCGCGGCGGGGCTGGTCCTGGCTGTCGGCGCGGCGCTGTTTTCAGCCGACGTCACGCTGCTGACGCTGCGCGGCGCGCGGCTCTTTCCCATGGCCGCGCCGACTGGCGGCGTCATGATGATTTTGGGCTGGCTGATCGTCGGCGGCGCGGGGCTCGCCGGTTTCCGGCGCTGAATCGCAACAAAAAAACGAAGCCATAGCCGCCTCAACGGGACGGTAAGCTTTTTACGGTCTTGTTGAGGCTCAATGCGCCTCGCGGCGTCAGCAGGGATCACGTCAACGCATGCGCATCTGCCATGTTATCGAGTCCACGAACGCCGGCAGCAGCCGGGTTGTCGTCGATCTGGCGCGTCGCGGCGTTGAGGCTGGCGAAGACATTACCGTCGTCTATTCGCCCTGCCGTGCGGAAAAGGTCTTCATCGACGATCTCCAATCCCTGCTGCCCGCGATCCAACTGTTCGCGACGCCGATGCGCCGGGAGATCGGCCTTCACGATCTGGCCGCGGGCTTCCGCCTGCTTCTGGCCCTGCGCAGGCTCGGGCCCTTCGACGTGATCCATTGCCACAGCTCCAAGGCCGGCGCCCTGGCGCGCCTGGCCGGTTTCTTCCTGCCCGGCGCGGTCAAGGTCTATGCGCCGCACGCCTTCGTCACCCTCAGCCCCGATACGTCGCCGGTCTACGGCTGGATCGAGAAGGCGCTGAGCCATTTCTGCGACGCCATCGTCGTGGTCTCGGAACAGGAGCGCGCCCACGCCATCGATCGTCTGCACATTGCGCCGCGCCTGATCCGCCTGATCCCCAATGGCGTCAGCAGCTGCCCGGACAGCAGCCGCGGCGCCGTCCGCGAGCGGCTCGGAATAGGCGGCGACGACTTCGTCGTCGGTTTCGTCGGCCGCATGGTCGAACAGAAAAACCCGGTTCGCGCCGTCGAGGCTTTTGCGCTCATCGCGGGGGAGCATCCGAAGGCCGTGCTGGTCATGGTCGGCGACGGCCCGCTCGAAAAGGCGGTGCGCGACGCGATCGGCCGCCAAGGAATCGGGCCGCGTGTCCAGCTTGTCGGCTACGCTCCGGCGCGGGATTACATGCCGGCCTTCGACTGTCTGCTGTGCTCGAGCGATTACGAGAGCTTCGGCCTGATCTTCCCCGAGGCGATGATGGCCGGCGTCCCCGTCGTCTCCACCAGCGTCGGCGTGGTTCCGGAACTGGCGTCGGCCGACGGGCCGATGTTCGGCGCGGCCGATCTGTCGCCCGAGGCTCTGGCGGCGGGACTGCGCAAATTCATGGCTGCGAACTCCTGACGTGCGCGCGCAGCTGCGCGACAAGGCGCGCGCCTGCGCGAAACCCTATTCGGTCGAGAACATGTACAGCCGCACCATGGCGCTTTATCGCGAACTGCGCGGCGAAAAAAGCCGCTGAGCTTCAAGCGAAAAGGTTACGCGGTCATTGCGGCCGGTTCACGCCGGCAAACTGCCGCGCCGACGCCGCCCGATCTTCACGCGAAGCCAAAAAAAGATTTTCATGGCCAGCCCCCGCCGAAATCGCGCGGTTCGGCCCGGCTCCGCCCGATATCGGCGCGCTCGAAACCGCCTCCGCGCCCTCAAGGCGCTTTTTTGCAGTTTGCGGCGGCGGCTCAGGCGTTTATCTTGCGCGCATGAAATTCAACGTAAAGTGGGCCCTGGGCGCCGTCGTCGTCGTCGTGATCGCCCTGGCCGCCGCGCCCCTGCCCGTTTCGCGAGACGCGCAGATCCGCGTGATCGAGAGCCAGATCAGCCACGCCTCGGGCATGCGCCTGGCTTCGCACGGACGCTCGGTCTTCGCCGTGCTGCCGCGTCCGCATATCCGCGTCTATGACGCCGAACTCGAACAGGGCGGCGGCGATCTGCGGATATCCGCGTCGAGCCTGCGCTTCGATCTCGGCCTGGCCGGCCTTTTCACCGGCCGCCTCGTCCTGTCCCGCGCCGTTCTGGCCGACGCCGTCATCACCCTCGATGCGTCGCGCACGCCGGTTCCGACCGCCGGCGAGAAGATCGCGCGTGGCGGCATGGCTCTCGGGCAGGTCGATGTCGTCAATGGAAAAGTCTTCCTGCGTCGCGCAGCAGGGAAAAAGGCCGAGCTCGTCGCCGACGAACTCGACGCCCGGCTCGACTGGAGCGGCGCCGCCAAGCCGCTGTCGCTGACCGGACATTGCCTGGTTTCCTCGCTCGACGACCAGCCGCCGGCGCATTTCGCGCTCTGGGCGGCGCAGCCCGGCAAATGGCCGCGCGGCGAGGAAAGCCCGATCACCCTGCGCATCGACGGACCCGCCTTCCAGATCGATCTCAACGGCGCGTTGGCCCTCACGCCGCGCCCGCATTTCCACGGGCAGATCGCCAGCGCCGCGCCTGATTTGCGCCGCGCCGCGGAATGGCTGGGACTGACCCTTCCGCTCCCGGGCCGCTACGCCGACGCCTCGATCAAGGGGGACGCGTCCTTCGACCCCGGCCTTCTCTCCTTTCCGACGCTCAATATATCCGTCGACGGCAATTCTCTGGACGGCGCCGCCTCGATCCGCCTCGACGGGCAGCGGCCGCTGATCTCCGCCACGCTCGACGGCAATTCCGTCAATTTGGCGCCGATGTTCGAGGATATGCCGACGCCGACCTCAGGCGGGCAGTGGAGCCACGAGATATTCGCCTCCTCCCATCTTTCCGCCGCCGATCTCGACCTGCGCCTGTCGGCCACGCGCGCCCGGCTCGGCGATCTCCAGTTCGAAGACGCCGCGCTGGCGGCGATCCTCAAAAACGGTCGTCTCGAACTGTCGCTTGCGGACGCCTCTGCCTATTCGGGCAAGGTGCGCGCGCGGGCCGTCGTCGCCGAGACTTCCAGCGGCCTCGACATTCGCGGCTCAGCCTTCGCGCAGAAGGTCGATGTCTCCGCGCTGCTGTGGGACGGTTTCCGGCGGCAGGCGCTGACCGGGACGGCGCGCGCCAACGTCAGTTTCGAGACCAGCGGCGCGTCCTATTATGAACTCGCGAGCCATCTCGACGCGCGCGGCGACTTTGCGGTCGAACTCAGGCGACATCTATGGGCTCGACCTCGGCCTTGCATTCCGCCGCTTGGAGCGCCGGCCGCTGACCGCCGGCCTGGAGCTGCGCTCCGGACGCACCGCCTTCGACCTTCTGGCGGCCAAATTCAGTCTGGTCCAGGGCCAGGCCGACATCGAGGAAGGGGTGGCGCGCGACGCCCGCATGACCACTTATTTCTCCGGCCGCGCACAGATCGCCGAACGCACCATCGACCTGCATGCCATGGCCAGCCGCGTCGCCATGGACAGCGCCGACGCCAAGCCCTTGCAGCTTGGCTTCACGCTTTCGGGCGGCTGGGACGACGCGGCGTTCGCCCCCGACGCGCTCGGCCTGATCAACCGTTCCGACGCGGCGGCGCCGCTGCTGCCGAAGCCGTCCTCGCCGAATTGAGTCTGGAATAGCGAACGCGTGGAAAAAAGGCCCGGCCATGTTCATCCGGCAATTTGAATATCTCGAAGCCCTGGCGCGCGAAAAACATTTCCGCCGGGCCGCCGACGCCTGCCACGTCTCCCAGCCGACCCTCTCCGCAGCCCTGGCGCAAATGGAGGAGGAGCTGGGCGTGCTGCTGATCGAGCGCGACGCCCGTTTCCAGGGCTTTACGCCCGAAGGCGAGATCGTGCTCGCCCGCGTCCGCCGCATTCTCGTCGAACTCGAACTCATGCGAGCCGAAATGGCGGAGGCGCGCGACGGCCTGGGCGGCCGGCTGCGCCTCGGGGTCATTCCCACCGCCCTGCCGATGGCGGTTCGCGTCACCGCGCCCTTCTGCGCCACATTTCCCGCGGTGACCCTCGAGGTCCTGTCGCTGACCTCGGACGAAATCCTGCAACGGCTGGAAAATTTCGAACTCGACGCCGGCATGACCTATCTCGACAACGAGCCTCTGCCCAATGTCCTGTCCAAGCCCATCTATGCCGAATCCTATTGCCTGCTGACCCGCCGCGACGGGCCGCTCGGCGGACGCGAGACCATCTCC
>CAWKJW010000048.1:0-17051 GCA_963849665.1 uncultured Alphaproteobacteria bacterium
ATCCGGGCGCAGGCCATCGCGTCGGAAAGGGCTTCATGGTGATTGAGGTCGATGCCGAGCTTGCGGCAGACGTCGGACAGTTTGGTGGGACGGATGTTCCAGGTTTTCCGCGAAATCTGCACCGTGCAGCGGAACGGCGCCGACGGCGCGACAATTCCATAGGTCGCGCAGCAGGCGTGCAGGACGCCCCTGTCGAAAGGGGCGTTATGGGCCACAAAAAATTCGGCGCCGTCGATGAAGCGCTCGAGCGCCGGCCAGAGCGTTCCGAAATCCTCCGCCTTCGCCACGTCCTTCCAGGTCAGACCGTGGATGTAGCTGAACTGGAACTCGCGCGTCGGCGGCCGGATCAGGTGGACGGCCTTGTCGACGATTTCGCCATCCGCCACCTTCACCAGTCCGACCGAACAGGCGCTGTCGGATCGGTAATTGGCGGTTTCGAAATCGATCGCGACGAAACGTGTCATTCCCATCCTCTCAATGCGCCGTGCAGACCATGCAGGGGTCGAAGGAGCGCACGACATGCTGGATCGCCGGCGCCTTGGCCCCGGCTTCGCCCACCTCCACGCCGACGAGCGCCTGCTCCAGCGGACCCGGCGTTTTCCGCGCGTCGCGCGGCGAAAAATTCCAGGTCGTCGGCGCGACGATCTGGTAGCGCTGGATCACGCCCTTCTCGACGCTCATCCAGTGGCCCAGCGCGCCGCGCGCCGCCTCGACCTTTCCGACGCCCTCGCCGGAAGCGCCCGCAGCCGGCGTCTCGCAGAAGGATTCATTCAGCCGCAATTCACGCGCCCAGAATTCCGCAGCCAGCGTCAGGCGAGCAATTTCCATCACCCGCGCGACGACGCGGACGAAAACATTGGAGCCGCCTTTCTCCGCCAGCAGCGCGCGGATCAGCGGATCACCGCGCACGGCCTGCCGCGCCACCGCGCCCACCTCCGCAGGCTCGCCGTCGAGGCGCGGCGCCTTGGCCCAGGAATAGGCGTTTGCGCGCTCGACGTCCGGAGCGGTGACCGCCAGCGCGGGATCGGGCGAGGACTCTCGAATGAAAGAGCTGGCCACGTCTTCGGCGACACCCTTGCCGGACAGGCTTTCCGTCCTGCCGGCGCCGAAAACGCCGGGATCGAACAGATAGCCATCGTCGCTCGCATAGGCGCCGAAACTGAACAGCGGCAGGGCGATCCGCGCCCGAATCCATCAAGCCGCAGGTTTTCGCCGAGCCGCAGGAAGGCCGCGAAATCGCCTTGTCCATGAGCAAGCGTCGCCAGCTCCGCCGGCGTCGCGACGCCGACGACTTGTTCCAGCGGCGCGGAAAACAGCGTCTTTTCCAGGAAGGCGCGGAATTCACCGAGAATGCCGATCAGCCGCATTTTCTCGCCGAGATCAAGCGCGCGCGTGACGCCGCCCGGCTGGAACGCGAGGCGAATGCGGCCATTTGCCCGGCGATCAGGCCCATGACGTGCAAGCAGCCGCGCCGACGCGCCGGCAGAACGTCGGACGCGCGCCGCGCCGGAAACCGCCTTGAACCGCGCTCGCACCGCGGCGAACCAGGGCCTGTCCGGCATAAACGGCGCGGGCGAAATCGGGCATGAAGAAAAGATAGAAATGGGTGAGGTGGTCGGCGATGTTTTCCGCCGCATGGGCGATATTCGCCGCCAGCACGCCGTTGCGCGGCGGCTTCGCGCCCGTCAGCGTCGCGCAGCGCGGCAGCCGCCGCGATGCATTGCGACACCGAGCAGATGCCGCAGATGCGCGGCGCGATCACCAGGGCGTCGGCGGCGGGCCGGCCGACCAGAATCTGCTCGAAGCCGCGATAAAGCGGCGTCGGCGACGCGGGCCGCGGCGACGCGCCCTTCTTCGATGTCGAGCGTCAGTTCGAGATCGCCTTCGACGCGATTGAACGGGCCGACGATGAGGCGGGTCATTTGCGCCGCGTCATTTGTTCCTCTTGGGATTCTGCGACGATGCGGTCGGCTTCGGCGTTTTTGCGCACCCGCTCCGGCGTGGCGGATTTCGAGAGGGCGGCGAGCGTCATGAACCACGCCTTCGGCATGTCGAGCGGCAGGCCGACCGGAATGCCGGCGATTTTCGGCGTGACATGAGGAAGCGCGCGTCCCTCGAAGCCGGGCGAGGTGCAGGCAATGCAGGCGAAAGCCGCCGTGGGTGCAGGATTCCGCCGCCGTTCCAGGCGCGCTGGTTGCAATCGCCGACCGCCTGCGTCGCCTTGCAGCCGAGATGCTCCATCAGGCAGCCGAGATCGGACAGGCGCGGGCGCTGGCCTTGAACTCGTAGATATTCGTTGCGCTCGCAGCCGTGATGGGCGAGCGTCTTGGCGTAGAATTTCGGCCGCCCGAGCGCGTCGAGATCGTCGGCCGCAAAGGTCGCCGAGCGCCAGCGCCGCGAACGTCTCCATGATCCAGCCCGGATGCGGCGCGCAGCCGGCGACATTGATGACGGGCAGGCCTTTGCGCGAGCGATAGTCGCGCCCCAGCGCGCCGCCCGCTTCGGCGCCGTCATATTGCAGGCCGCAGGCGTCGGTCGGGTCGGGGTCGCCGGCGGGAACGCCGCCGAAGGCCGCGCAGGTGCCGACCGCGACGCAATAATCGGCGCGCGGCGCGAGCGCTCGTCGCCCAGTCGAGCATCGTCTCGTCCGTGCCGGCCAGGCGATTGAAACTTGCCGGTGCCGTTGGGCCCGCGCAGGATCGAGCCTTCGACGCAGAGAAGGTCGAGGCGTGTTCGCGCCGCTTTCGACGCGCGCCAGAATGTCGCAGCGACTTCCTCGCCTGTCTCCTCGCTGACGCGAGGGATGCCAGAGCAGGTCGACGCCGAAAGTCTGCGAGCTCGTCGAACCAGCCGGAAGCGCCATGATCGAGCGCCGACATGGTGCAGCCGCCGCAGGAGCCCGCCTGCAGCCAGAGAAGGTTGATTTGTTTCGGCGAAAAGGTCATCGAGTTATTTGTCGCCGGAAATCGCGCAGAATTCAATGGCGCGCGGCGAAGCACCGTGATTCGATGTCGTCCCGGCGAAAAAGGGCGAGGCGATGCAGCCAAGACTACTGCTGCGCAAAATGTTCGACGCGGCGATCGCCTCGGCGCAGCCGGCCCTGTGCCTGCCGCAGCATCTGCCGCCGCGCCCGAAAGGGCGGACCCTCGTCGTCGGCGCCGGCAAGGCGTCCGCCGCGATGGCGCAGGCGCTGGAAAACGCCTGGGACGGCCCGCTGGAAGGCGTGGTCGTCACCCGCTATGGCTATACGCAGCCTTGCAAACGAATTGAAATCGTCGAGGCGGCCCATCCCGTTCCCGATGAGGCGGGCATTTCCGCGGCGCGGAAAATCGCCGGGAAAGTACAAAATCTCGGGAAGGACGATCTGGTCATCGCCCTGATTTCCGGCGGCGGCTCGGCCCTGATGGCCGCGCCACTGCCCCCTCTGACGCTTGCGGACAAGCAGGCGGTCAATTCCGCCCTGCTGAAGAGCGGCGCGGCCATTTCGGAAATCAATTGCGTGCGCCGGCATCTGTCGAGCCTCAAGGGCGGAAGGCTCGGCGCGCTCTGCGCGCCCGCGAGCCTCGTCGCCTTGCTGATTTCCGACGTGCCCGGCGACGATCCGCTCGACATCGCTTCCGGCCCGACCGTCGCCGATCCCACGACCTGCGCCGACGCCCTGGCCATATTGGCCCGCTATGCCATCGAGCCGCCCGTCGCTGTTCTGGAAATCCTGCAAAGCGGCGCCGGCGAGAGCGTCAAGCCCGGCGATCCGCGCCTGCGGCGGGCGCAGACGCGGATCATCGCCACGCCGAGGATGGCGCTGGAGGCGGCGGCCTGCGTTGCGCGCGAAAATGACTATGCCGCGCATATCCTGAGCGACCGGCTCGAGGGCGAAGCGCGCGAGGTCGGACAAATACAGGCGGCGCTGGCCCTTCAGGCCGCGCTGGGCGGAAAGCCCCTCCCTGCCCCCTGCGTGCTGCTGTCGGGCGGAGAGACCACCGTCACGGTCAAGGGCAAGGGGCGCGGCGGCCGCAATGTCGAATTCCTTTTGTCGCTGGCCCTGGCCCTCGACGGCGCGCCGCGCATCCACGCGCTGGCGGGCGACACCGATGGCGTCGACGGCGTCGAGGAGATCGCCGGCGCCCTCCTCTCCCCCGACACCCTTCTGCGCGCGAGAGCGCTCCGCATCGATCCGCGCGCCGCGCTCGACGACAATGACGGCCACAGCTTCTTCCTCGCGCTCGGCGACAGCGTCGTCACCGGCCCCACCCTGACTAACGTCAATGATTTCCGCGCAATACTGATCGAAGCTTGATAATGTCGCCGAGCGTTTATGGGCGAAGCAGAATTTTTCCGGCGGCCACGGTCTCGTTGCCGCCGAAAGCTTGATGAAGCTTGCGTCAGCCGATCAATGATGCAGCCGCGCGGTCGCCTCCGACGGGGCCACGGTGACCGAATGGATGTCGCCGCCGAAATGCGCCTGCACCGCCGCATGCGTGTCGCCAAAGACCCGGAATTCGGTCACTTTGCCGTTCCTGATCCTGAACATGTGAATCCACTGATCCTCGATGCGGGCGCCGGTTCCCTTGGCGCGCGCCTTGGTCCGGCCAAGCACGACGACGAAATCGGGACCGCTGAAGAACTCGAGCGGCTCGAAGGATTCGAATTCGACGTTCGAAGCCAGTTCGCGGAAAAACGACTTCACGCCGTCGACGCCCCGGCGTTCGCCGCCATAGGGAAGGAGCGCCGGGTCGGCGTTGGAATACCACGCAATGTCGGGATCGGACGCCGCAACGATGGCGTTGATGTCTCCGCGTCCAAAAGCGGCGTAAAGCGACTGAACCAATTGCACATTGTCCATCATGATCGCCTCCGTTTTGATGCTGCGGGTCCCGTATGTCCGAAGGCAATGGACGCGGAGCGGCGAATTTCCGCCGCGTACGCCGCCGGCACGGCGCGAGCCCGCCGGAAGCCTTCATTCCCGGGGCGCTAATGTCCTCCACGGACGCGGCAACATATCACCGGAAAGGCCGACGCCCTGACACATTATCGTGACAGGGCGCGAGCCTCAACCACGACCTTGCGGTACAAATGCCAGGTCGCGTGCCCGAGGACCGGCATGACGACAATCAGTCCGATCAGCAAGGGGATCATTCCCAGCGCGAGGCCGAAGGCGACTATGCCTCCCCAGGCGAGCATAGGCCCGGGACTGGCGCGCACCGCGCGAACCGACGTCCCGATGGCGGTCCCTATCGCGACATGCCGATCGAGCAGCAGCGGAAAGGACACGACGCTGATCGTCAGCGCGACCAGGGCGAACAGGAACCCCGTCGCGACGCCGACGCCGATCAGAGCCCATCCGGCAGGCGTGGCGAAGACGTCGCTCAAGAAGGACGCGAGGGAGGTCGGCATGTCCGGGCCGAGCGTGACGGCGTAGATCTTCATCGCTGCGACGAGCCAGAGCAGGCCCAAGCCGGTCAGCAGCAGGCCCAGCTTGAAGATCGCCGCGACGGCGGGCGAGGCGAATATCCCAAAGGCCTCGTACCAGGACGCCTTTTCGCCCCGCTCGCGGCGCCGGCTCATCTCGTAAAGGCCGACCGCCGCGAACGGACCGATCAGCGCAAAGCCCGAAACCAGCGGAAACAGCAGCGGCAGCAGATGGGCGCTCGACGTCAACCGCGCGATCGCCAATCCGGCGAACGGGTAGATGAGGCAAAGGAAAATCACATGTGTGCGACATTCCCCAAAGTCGTCGAAGCCTTTCCTCAGGACATCGCCCAGATCGGAGAAGGAGATGCGCCGCACCTCCGGCGGCGCAATGCTTTTGTCGACATCGGCATGAACGAGCGAATGGCCGAGAGACCGCATGGCGTGAGCCGTCGCCATGGCGGTATCCGCGCTCCATTCGAGGGGGTTGCGAATCCACATCGGAAGGTCCTCCCGAAATCTCTTCGAGAGGTCACGGCCATTATGCGGGCGACCAAACTTTTGCGGCCGCGACGCGCCGCGACCCAACTCAAGCCAGTCTAAACCATCCCGCCATCGCAGTCACCTAAACTCGCATTTGAGATCAATAACTTGATTTGCCTTTTGCGCGAATTGCCAAGTCTGCGCTCGCCGTAAGGCGCCAACGGCGCAGGAATGTCAGCGATAACGATAAGTTGAACACCCGCGTCGAGGGCCCAAGATGAAGCCGCCACATGGTGATTTCCGTCACGGGCGGGCGGCCGCGGACGCCTGCCGTTTCACGATTTGCTCCTCGCAGGGGCTTGAGCGCAACGAATAATTGCGATTAGGAAATCCTCCGGGTTATGTTTGCCCCTTCTCGCCCGATCGAGGTCGAAATGCCCGCCGCCAAAGATCCATCGCCTTTGACGATGGGCGACGCCCTGGAGGCGGCGCTCGACATTGCCGGCATGGGCGTCTGGGGCTGGGACGAGATCGCCCAGGTCAAGATCTGGCCGGCGCAGACCAAGGCCATTTTCGGGCTGCCCCCGGAAACGGAAATGACGCGCGAACTGTTCGTCGGCATGCTCCACCCCGGCGACGTCGCCCGCTACCGCGAAGCCTGGGCCGCGGCGATGCGGCCGGACGGGTCGCGGATTTATCGGCTCACCTACCGGATCCGCAGGGCGAGCGACGGCGCCGAGCGCTGGATCAACTCCAAGGCGCGGGTCGAATTCGACGGCGATCGTCCCGTCAAGGTCGTGGGCGCGCTGCGCGACGTCACCGAAGAACAGGCCACGCTGGAGCGTCTGAGCAAGAGCCAGCACCAGCTAAGCCTGTTCATCGAATATGCGCCCGCCGCCATCGCGATGTTCGACCGCGACATGCGTTACATCGCGGCCAGCGCCCAATGGAACGCGCGCATGGGCTGCGAGGCGACGCCGGTCGGCTGCAATTGCTATGACGTCATGCCCTATGTCCACGACGCCTGGAAGGCGGCTCACCAGCGCTGCATGGCCGGCGCGGTGGAAAGCTCGGACGGCGAGCCGGTGCTGCGCAAGGATGGCCTGACGCGGTGGATCAAATGGGAGGCGCGGCGCTGGCGCGACAGCGGGGGCGAAATCGGCGGCATATTGATCACCTCCGAGGACATTACCGAGCGCAAGATCAACGAACGGGCGCTGCGCGACCTGCTGGGGGAGGTCAAGGATCTCAAGACCGCGCTCGACGAACACGCCATCGTCGCCATCACCGACCGCAAGGGCCTGATCACTTACGTCAACGACAAATTCTGCGCCATTTCGAAATATTCGCGCGAGGAGCTGCTGGGCCAGAACCATCGCCTCATCAATTCGGGCGTCCATCCCGGAGAGCTTCTTTCACGAAATGTGGCGGACCATCGCCGGCGGGAATGTCTGGCGCGGCGAATGCTGCAACCGCGCCCGGGACGGATCGCTCTACTGGGTCGAAACGACCATTGTGCCCTTCCTCGACGAATCTGGCCGTCCGCGCCAATATGTCGCCATACGCACCGATATCACGGCGCGCATGCGCGCCGAAAACGCCGCGCGCAAAAACGAAGCGGCGATCAGGCTCAATCAGAGCCGGCTGCGCCACGCCGCCGACGCGGCCGGCCTGACTTTCGCCGAATTCGACCTGGCCGAGGGCTACCTGCGCCTCGCGGAAAATTATGCCCAGGTGATGGGCTACCAGCCGATAACGCCGGAAGGGGGCGGCGCCATCGACAAAGGCCTCGCCTATCTCATGAATCGTGTCGTTCCCGACGATCGTCCGCGCTTCATCCAGGCGACACATGCCTTGCGCGAACGCGGTGTGACCGGCCGCATCGAATTCCGGGTGAAGGGCGACGATGGCGTGGAGCGTTGGATCGAGGCTGTCGCCCATGCGGAAATTGGCGACGACGGCCGTCCCAAACGAGCCTTCGTCACCAATCTCGACGTCACCTCGCAGGTCGAGGGCAGAAACGCCCTGGCGGCGGCCAAGGAAAAGGCCGACGAAATCCTCGCCAGCATCGCCGACGGATTTTACGCGCTCGACGCGCAATGGCGTTTCGTCTTTTTCAACGCCCGCGCCGAAGCAATTCTGAAACGGAAACGCGACGACGTCATCGGCCGAAACTTCTTCGACATTTTTCCGCAAGTCAGGGATACGGAGGCGCATGCAAAGTACCAAAAGGTCATGACGACGAGGCGCCGGCTCGACTTCGAATTCATTTCGCCCGTCGTCAAACGCTGGATGGCCTTCAGCGTCTATCCGACGCGCGAGGGCGGCATTTCGGTCTATTTCCGCGACATTTCCAAGCATAAGGCGGTGGAGGAAGAGCTGGTCGCCGCCAAATCGGAAGCCGAGCGCGCCAATCACGCCAAGTCGAAGTTTCTGGCCGCCGCCAGCCACGACCTGCGCCAGCCTGTGCAATCGCTGGTGCTGCTGCTCGTCGTTGATCGAACGGCAGGTCGCGGCGATCCCAAGGCGCTGCGAGACGGCGCGGATGATGAAACAGGCGCTGGGCGGGCTGAACGGCTTGCTCACCGCAATTCTCGACATTTCCCGCCTCGACGCCGGCGTGGTCGAGCCGGCGATCGAAGCGGTCGATCTCGCGCTGCTGCTCGGACCGGCTGGCCGGCGGAATATGAAGCCAAGGCGGAGGACAAGGGCCTGGAGCTGCGACTGGCCCCGCCTTGCAGGTTCACACCCTGGCCGATCCGAGCCTGCTTGAGCGCGCCCTGCGCAACCTGCTCGAAAACGCCCTTCGTTATACGCAGGGCGGCGGCGTGCTGATCGGGCTGCGCCAGCGCCGCGACCAGGTGCAGGATCGACGTGGTGGACACCGGCATCGGCGTGCCCGCGGACAAGAAGTCGGAAATCTTCGAGGAATTCATCCAGCTCAACAATCCGGGCCGCGATCTCGCGCAAGGGCTCGGGCTCGGGCTGGCCATCGTCGCCCGCCTCGCCGACCTGATGGGCGCCCAAATCGAAGTCGGCTCACGGGTCGGACGCGGCTCGCGCTTTTCGCTGTCCCTGCCTCTGATCCAGGCTGTTTCAGCCGCCGCGCCGAGCCGGAGCGGACGGTGGACCCCGGCGGCCTCGTGCTGATCGTCGAGGACAAGCCGTCCTGCGCCATGGCCTGGACAGCCTGACGCGACAATGGGGCTACAAAACCCTGACCGCAGCAAACGGCGAAGAGGCGCTGGAGCTTGGAAACACCAATGACTGGCGGTTCGACGCGATCGTCACCGACTACCGGCTGGGCGGCGGCATGAACGGCCTCGACGCCGCCAAGGAAATGCAGCGTCGCGGCGGCCGGACCTTTCCGACCCTGATCCTCACCGGCGACACGGCCAAGGACCGCATTTCGGAAATCAGCGCCAGCGGCTTCGAACTGCTGCACAAGCCCGTCGACGCCGATCAACTGCGCCGCCAACTGGCGCAGCTGATCGGTTCGCATGCGGCCGGGTGAGTTCGATGGCCCAAACCTTCAGGCGTGTTTCGCGGAGGGTTCGCCGATGATCACACGGATCATGCGCGCCGCCGCGCGCCTTGGCACGCTTTCGATGATGCGCATGATCGCGCGAAACTTCAGTCTCGAAGCGCGGATCTCCGGACAGGCGTCCAGGAAAATGCGCGAGGCGTTTTCGCAAGGCAGTCCAATGGCGATCAGAGCCAGCGCCAATGCTTCGCCGCCCTCGTCATCGGCAATTCGCCGCGCCATTGACAGTTCGCACGACAAGGCGTCCGCGAGCGCCTGCCTGAACGCTTCGTGGCGTCTCTCGAGCGCGCAATTTTCGAGTCTGGCGAGCTTTGCGGCGCCTGGCCGCGGATTTGTCTCGCCGCGACGGATCGTGGCAAGGCCGGAACGGCGCGCGACGGCGATCAGATGCCCTCGCTCCTCGGCGTCCGCGTGAAGAAACAGCCGAAGATGACAAAGATGGAGATCGTCACGCCGCAACAGGGTGCGCGCCAGAACAGGGTCGCGCCTGCCGCGCTCCATCAGCTTGCGAAGAACCTTCCGACCGAGCCGCGCATGGGGATTGTTCGCCAATGCGTGAGCCACTTCCGCCTCGGGGCGATCCGCGAGCAAGTCGAGCAGCCTTTCGTCGAGAACGCTCCGCCTGGCCAGGCCGCACGCCTGATCGCAGGAGCCGGCGGCGGCGATCTCGTAATATCCGCCTTGTTCATATGCCTGCGAAGGGCCTTTTGCGGCGCCGGCGAGTCCGGAAATTTCCGTGTGCTGCATCGATGCGATCATCACGCCACTCCTCTATGAGTCTCCACCCTTGCCTTCGTCGCCCGTGTGAACCGGGCTTTTCTGTCTGCTCATGCCCGCATGCGCCGCCGCCCATCACCTCCCCCTCAGCAGGCGGGAGCCGAAAACGGCGCGACCGCTTTTTTCGCACTCTGATGCGGACGGGCCGAACGTGGCGAATTCCGGGCATGCAGGCAAAACCGAGAACGCCTCGAAAACGCCGGGCGAACGAGCCGCATTGCGGCAGCCGATCGCTTCCCGCGCGGAAGCAAGGGCCTCCGATTTGCAGAGACGTCAGTCCAATTCCGACGACTATAAGGCTCCGCGCTCACAGGGATAGACACGTAAGAATACGGGGATTGCTTTTTGCGCAGGCTGTGCGCCGGCGCGGATCGCTACACGCGGCGGAAAATCACGCTGAGATTGTTCGCTGGCATCGCGATGACTTGCGGCTCGCCGAACCCCGCCGCGGCGGCGCAGGCGGCGACCGCCTCGAGGTCGCGCACGCCCCAGGCGGCGTTCTGCGCGCGAAGGCCCGCGTCGAAGGCGACATTGCTCGGCGCCACATGCGCGCCGTCGCGCTTGTAGGGACCATAAAGGCACAAGGGCGCGCCCGGCGGCAGGAGCGCCCGCGCGCCGGCAAACAAGCCCTCGGTCGCGACCCACGGCGAAATATGGATCATGTTGACGCAAAGGATCGCGTCCGCCTGCGCGACGGGCCAGACGGAGGCCGACGCGTCGAGGGCGATTGGCGCCCGCACATTGCCGAGGCCCGCCTCGTCGATCCATGCGGCAATGCTGCGGCGCGCATCAGGGTCGAGGTCGGACGGCTGGAATTGCAGCTTCGGCAGATGCGTTGCGAGATGGATGACATGTTCGCCCGTGCCGCTGGCGATTTCGAGAACCAGCCCCTCGGCTGGCAGAACGTCGCGCATGACGTCGAGGATCGGGCCGCGATTGCGGGCGGCGGCTGGGGCGAAGAGGCGTCGGTTGTGCATCGCGTCATTATCGCCCATTTATGCCGATCGAAGAACTCACTTTCTCGGCGCCTTCAAGCGGCTTTCGCCGGCCTTTCGACCGGCGTGACCTCCACTGCGCGCACCCGCCCGCCCTGGATGACGCTCAAAACCGTCGGCCGCCCGATCCTGTCGCGCCCGAGCAGCCGGATGAGGTCGTCGGCCCCGTCGACCGCCGCGCCGTCAAGGCTCAGCACGATATCGCCGACATGGAGGCCGCCGCGCTCCGCCGGACTTCCCTTTTCGACTTCGCCGACCCGCACGGCGCGCGGCGCCGAGCCGGTGGCGACCACAAGGCGGCGGGGCAAGGGAATCGTCAGCGCGGCTATGCCGAGATGGGCGCGCCTGACCCTGCCATGGGCGATGAATTCGCTGATGACGAAATCGGCGGTATTGCTCGACACGGCGAAGCACAGGCCCTGCGCCCCGGCGATCATCGCTGTGTTGACGCCGACGACCTCGCCGTTCGAGGAGACCAGCGGGCCGCCGGAATTGCCGGGGTTGAGCGCCGCGTCGGTCTGGATCACGTCGTCGATCAGCCGGCCGTTGCGTCCGCGCAACGACCGTCCCAAAGCCGAGACCACGCCCGCCGTCACCGTCGATTCGAACCCGAGCGGATTGCCGATGGCGACCACCAGATGGCCGCGCTTGAGCGTCTTGGAATCGCCGAGCCGCGCGATGGCCGCGCCGCGCGGCAATTCCGCGCGCAGCAGCGCGAGATCGGTGTCGGGATCGTCGCCGAGCGCCTGCGCCTCGGATTCGCCGCCGTCCGTAAAGGTCAGGCGCAGGCGTTTCGCGCCAGCGACGACATGGCTGTTGGTGAGCACCAGGCCGTCGCCGGCGATGACCACGCCGGAGCCGAGGCCGCCGCGCCGGCCCGCGTTCAAGCTTTCGACGCGGACCACCGCAGGTCCAACCGTCTCTGCGACGCCGGCGACCGTGCGAGAGAAATCATCGAGAAGATTTTGCATTTCGCGCCTACAGATGGATGACGCCGAGCCGCGCCGCATGGGCGACGGCGTCGGTGCGGCCGACCGCGTCGAGCTTGTCGAGCAGCCGGCCGACATGGAACTTGGCGGTGTGGACGGAGACGCCGAGCCGCCGGGCGATGGCCTTGTTCGAGGCGCCCTCGGTGAGCAGCAGCAGCACCTCCAGCTCGCGCGGTGTCAGCGCGGAGCCGGAATTGCTCTCCCGCTCCGACGGCGCGGGGGCGACGATCCGCGCGTCGGCGGCTTCGCCGTCGACCGCGAGGCGCAGGCCGGGCGCCTGCTCCAGCAAGGCGGCGAGACGGTCCGCCAGCGCCGGGTCCTCGACGCCGAGGGCTATGACCAAAGGTCTGCCGTCGATCAAGGATTTACTGTCGATCAAGACTCGGGCCTTTCGCCGACGGTCACCGGCAATTCGAGCGGCTCGCCGCCCCTGCGCAGGCCGAGCGTGACGACCTGGCCGACGCTGTCCGGGCCAAGCGCGGGGAACAGCGAGCGGAAGCTTTGCAACGGCTGGCCGTTCCAGGCGACGATGACATCGCCCTGGCGCGCCCCGGCCGCCGCCGCCGGCCCGTCCCGGGCGACCCCGGTGACGATCGCGCCGAAGCCGCCAACACCCTCAACGCGAACGGGCTGGAGGCCGAGGCCGAGAAAGCCGCGCGCGATCCGCCCATGGCTGAGCAAGGCGGCGGCGACGCGTTCGATCGTGCGGGAAGGAATGACCAGGACGCGGCGGCGCGGCCCGAACACCGCCATGCCGAAGGCGCGGCCGCCGGCATCCACGGCCAGGCCGCCCTGCGCCGAGCGGCGCAGCCGCATGTCGAGTTCGATGCGGGCGTCGATCTTGCCGCCGCGCATCGAACTCCAGGACGGCCCCGACAAGGCGACCGAGCCGAAAGCCGCAAGCGCGCCGCTCCCGCCTGTCCCGACGACCAGAGCCAGGGCTCCGGGGCGGATCTGCTGCGTATCGAGAACGGCCGGCGCAAAGGCCGCGCCCTCGACCTTCAGCAATGCAACGTCGGTGGCGGCGTCGCGGCCCACCACTCGGGCCGGACGCTGCTCGCCGTCGATGGAGGCGACGGATATGTCGCCGTCCTCGGCCAGCGCCTCGTCGGAGGTGACGATGAGGTCGCCCCGCCAGGCGAAGCCGCTCGACTGGGATCGATGGGAGCGGATGCTGACGAGGTTTGCGGCCTTGTCGGCGACGAGTTGGGCAAGGGCGCCCGAGAAATCTTCGAGGGGGAGCGCGGACATGGGGAATTCTCCTTCCGCCCTTATCTGTGTCTGGCGCGCCCGCCCCGCCACTGCCCTGATGGGGAGGACTTTACCGCCCTTCCCCGCGACGCGGCACGACCAGCTTCGCCGTGAGAATCTGCGCCGCCTCGCCGCGCTGGTTGAGCGTTTCGCTGCGCAGCGTCACCAGGCCGCGGTCCGGCCGCGAACGCGACGGCGTGATCTCCAGCACTTCGCTTTCGACGCGCAGCACGTCGCCCGGCCGCGTCGCCCGGGGCCAGGCGATCTCGCCTCCCGCGCCGATGAGGCCGCCGGCGAAAGGGGCCCCGTCGCCGACCAGCAATTTCATGGTGATGGCGGCGACATGCCAGCCGCTCGCCGCGAGTCCTCCGAAGAAGGTTTCCTTGGCCGCCTCCTCGTCGAGATGAAACGGCTGCGGATCGAACTGCCGGGCGAAAGCCTTGATCTCTTCGGCGTCAAGCGCATGCGCCGCGCTCGAAAAACGCTGCCCGACGGTCAAGTCGTCGAGAAAGAGCGCGTCTGCGTCCGTTTTCGTCATGATCTCCCCCTCATGCGGCGGCGCGGGTCAATGGGCGCCCGCCGAGCCCGAAGCGTTCATCTTGCTGGCGAAGGGCAGCAGGACGGCGGCCGCCAGCAGCAGGACGCCGATGACCGCGAACGTGTCGCCGAATCCCATGATCAGCGCCTGCCGCCGCACGACGGCGCCAAGCGCGACAATGGCCTTGCTGTGGGCCGCGTCGGCGCCCGCCGCGCCATGCGCCAGGAAATAATGGGTCAGCGCGTCGAGCCTCTGTCGCACTTCATCGCGATAGAGCGTCACCGACTGGCCGATGATGTTGGAGTGGAACTGCTCGCGCCTGGTCAGGATGGTGGCGAGCGTCGCCGTTCCCACCGCGCCGCCGAGATTGCGCAGCATGTTAGAGAGGCCCGAGGCCGACGCCGGCTTCCGAAGGCGAAATGCCGCCGGTGACGATGGCGCTGACCGGCGTCAGCATCAGCGCCTGGCCGATGGCGCGGACGATATTCGGGATCCAGAACTGGTCGCCGGCGGAGTCGGGCGACAGAGGTCACGTTCATGAAGCAGCTCGCCGCGAAAATGACGATTCCGACGAAGGCGATGTAGCGCGCGTCGAAACGCTTCATCAGCAGCGGCACGAAGCGGGATCAGCACGAGTTGCGGCAGGCCCGTCCAGGCCAGCACCATGCCGATCTGCTCGGCGTTGTAGCGCTGCACCTGGCCGAGATATTGCGGCAGGATATAGATCGAGCCGAACAGCGCGAAACCCAGCAGCATGTTGGCGACGACGCCGATGGCCGAAATTGCGGCGCTTCAGCAGACGCAGGTTGACCAGCGGCTTCTGCGTCGTGAGTTCGATGGCGATGAAGGCCGACAGGAAGACGAAGGCGACGATCGCCAGCCTGAAGATGAAGGGCGAGGCGAACCAGTCGTCCTTGTTGCCCTCCTCGAGCACGGTCTGCAGCGCCGACAGCCCGACCGCCATGGTGGCGATTCCCGCCCAGTCGCCTTCTTTCAGCAGACCCAGCCGCGTCGGCTCGCGCTCCAGCGTGAAGGCGAGCGCCGCGACCATCACCAGCGCTCGGCAGCGCGTTGACGAAGAAAATGGTCTGCCAGCCGTAATTTTCGGTCAGATAGCCGCCGATGGTCGGGCCGATCGCCGGCGCGAAAGTCACCGACAGCGCGAACAGCGCAAGCCCGATCGGCTGCTGCGGCTTCGGCAGCTTGGTCAGCACCAGCGTGAACGCCATCGGGATCAGCACGCCGCCGGCGAATCCCTGCAGGCCGCGCATAACAATCATCGAGCCGAGATCGTGGGTGAAGGCGCAGGCGATCGAGAACAGCGGCGAACAGGATCGCGCTCGCCATGATGTAGCGGCGGAACGAGAACACGCGGCTCAGATAGTCGGTGAGCGGAATGACGACGATCTCGCCGATCAGATAGGAGGTCGAGATCCAGGCGCCGTTGTCGACGCCGGTGCCGATGCCGCCCTCGATGTCGAGCAGCGAGGCGTTGGTGATCTGGATGTTGAGGATCGCCATGAAGGCGCCGATCATGCATGGCAGCGACGGCGATCCAGGTCTTCGCGCTCGCGCCCTGGTCGGCCGACGGACGCGCCGGTTGCGCGGCTTGCGTGACATTGCGACATGACCTTGCCTCCGAGAGCTGAATGCCTCAGCCCTTGCTGGCCGGCTCGGCCGCCACCCGCGATCCTGCGCCCGCGTGTCGATGGTCGGGGTCGACCGACATGCCCGGGCCGCAGCTCGCCGACAGCGGGCTGCCGGCGTCGAGCACGATCTTGACCGGGATGCGCTGCACGACCTTGGTGAAATTGCCGGTGGCGTTGTCGGGCGGCAGCAGCGCGAATTTCTGGCCGCTCGCCGGCGCAAGGCTGTCGACATGGCCGTGAAAGACCCGGCCGGGGAACATGTCGACCTCGATATCGACGCGCTGGCCCGGATGGACGTCGGTGAGTTGCGTCTCCTTGTAGTTGGCGACGATATAGGCGGCCTGCGTCGGCACCACCGACATCAGCTGCGTTCCCGCCTGCACATACTGGCCGACGCGCAAGGTGCGGGCGCCGACCATCGCCATCGACCGGCGCGACGATCGTCGTGTAGGAGAGGTTGAGATCGGCCTGGTCCTGCGCCGCCTGCGCGCGCGCAAGCATCGGCCTTCGCCTGCGCGAGCCCGGCCTTCAGCACGTCGGTCTGCTTGGTCGCGTCGGCGAGCGCCGCCGTGTCGCGGCTGCACCGCGGCGCGCGCGGCCGGCGATGCTGGAGCGCGCGCCTGCTGCGCGTTCTGCACGCTGCCATAGCCCGTCGTCGCGAGGTCGGAGTAGCGCTTGTTCTCCTGTTCGGCGAAGGTCTGGCTCGCGCGGTCGACGTCGACCGTCGCCTGCGCGGCTTCGATGGCCGATTGCTGGGCGTCGAGCGCCGCCTGCTTGTTGGCGATGGCGGCCCGCGCCGCCGCGACCTCCGCCCTCGCCTGCTCGACGCGCGACCTTGTAGTCGCGGTCGTCGATGCGGGCGAGAGCCTGCCCGGCCTTGACGCGCTCGTTGTCGCCGACCAGAACCGCGGCGACATAGCCCGAGACCTTCGGCGCGATGGTGGTGTTGTCGGCCTTCACATAGGCGTCGTCGGTCGAAACCTGGAAGCGGCCGACGGTCCAGTATTCCCGGCCCAGATAGCCGCCCGCGGCCAAAACTGCGACGCCGGCGCCGACGAGAAGCAGTTTTTTCAGGAAGGCTTTCACATCGTCGCGCGGCCTGGCTGCCGGCGTCGCGCCGCACCCGGCGTCCTGCGGCGCGGCAAAACCGGCCCTCTCTAGAACCTCGTCGACTTCGTCCAATCCGATCGCGGCGTCAAAGCCCCGAATATCTTCCATCTGCGTCATCGCTCTACTCCCGCCCTGAATGCAGGCGCTCTTTGCAATCGCCGGACGACCGGCTTGTCGCTATTTAGGAAACGTGGTAGTTTCCAAAATACGCGCAGACGTGGGAATGTCACCTGTTATTTTGGAAAATCATCATGGTTGAAAATGCAAGCGAGGCCTGTCGCGGCCGCGGACGGCCTCAGATCCGCT
>CAWKJW010000049.1:0-24259 GCA_963849665.1 uncultured Alphaproteobacteria bacterium
GAGATGGGTTTTCAGCCAGGACAGGGTGAATTTCATGGTCTTGTCTCGAATGGTCTCGAAAAGAGGGCCGTCAGTGCGAGGAGCTTGAGCGATGAAGCAATCCAGGGCGGCGAACTTAATCTGGATTGCTTCGCTCCGCTCGCAATGTCGGGCGGAAAAACGCTCAGCTCGACAGTCCGCCCGCCAGCGTCGGCAGGTCGAGCGGCCGGAAACCGTAATGCTGGAGCCAGCGCACGTCCCCCTCGAAGAAGGCGCGGAAATCCGGCATGCCGTATTTCAGCATCGCGATGCGGTCGATGCCCATGCCCCAGGCGAAGCCCTGATAGACGTCCGGGTCGATGCCGCAATCGCGCAGCACATTGGGATGCACCATGCCGCAGCCGAGAATCTCCAGCCAGTCCTCGCCCTCGCCGAAGCGGATTTCGCCGCCCTTGCGCGCGGCACTGGATGTCGACCTCGAGCGAAGGCTCCGTGAACGGAAAGAACACGGACGGAAGCGCATATTGATGTATCGACCTCGAAGAAAGCCTTGCAGAATTCGTCGCAGGATCCATTTCAGATGGCCGATATGCGCTTGCTGTCGATGACAAGGCCCTCGACCTGGTGGAATTTCGGCGTGTGGGTCTGGTCGGAATTGCATGCGATAGGTGCGGCCTGGGCAGATCACCCGGATCGGCGGCGGGTTCTGGCTCAGCATGGTGCGCACCTGCACCGGCGAAGTGTGGGTGCGCAGCAGTTTGCGCGAGCCGTCTTCCTTGCGGTTGAAGAAGAACGTGTCGTGCATTTCCCGCGCCGGATGGCCGGGCGGAAAATTCAGCTTGGTGAAATTATAGTCGTCGCTTTCGACGTCCGGCCCTTCGGCGATGGAAAAGCCCATGTCGGCGAAGATTGCGGTAAGCTCGTCCATCACCTGGCTGATCGGATGGATGCGGCCGGTCTCGAGCGCCGAGGCGCGCACCGGCAGCGTCACGTCGAGCGTCTCGCTGGCGAGCCTTGCGGCAAGCGCCGCCTCCTTCAGCACGTTTTTCCGCGCGGAAAGCGCCTCGCCGACGCGGTCCTTCAGCGCGTTGATCTTCGCGCCTTCGGTCTTGCGCTCGTCGGGCGACATTTTGCCGAGCGTTGCCAGCAGCGCGGATATCGAGCCCTTCTTGCCCAGCGCCCCGACGCGCACGGTCTCCAGCGCCGCTTCGTCGTTCGCCGCGTCGATGGCGGCCAAAGTTTCGTTTTCGAGTTGGCTGAGGTCAGGCATTTGGCGATCCGCAAGAATTCATTGCTGGCGTAATGCCACGCGAATGCGACGACGCAAAGCAAAAAAGCCCGCCGGTCGGGCGGGCCTTTTCATGAAGCGGAGGCGCAAGACCTCAGGCGGCGGCCGTCGCCGGCAGCGCGGACTTGGCTTTTTCGACGATCGCCTTGAAGGCCGCCGGCTCGGAGATGGCGAGTTCCGACAGAACCTTGCGGTCCACTTCGACGCCCGCCTTGGCGAGCCCGTCGATGAAGCGCGAATAGGTCAGGCCGAATTCACGCACGGCGGCGTTGAGGCGCTGGATCCACAAGGCGCGCATGGTGCGCTTCTTGGCGCGGCGGTCGCGCGTAGCGTATTGCATCGAGCGATCGACGGCCGCCTTGGCGGCGCGGATCGTATTCTTGCGGCGGCCATAGAAGCCCTTGGCGGCCTTGAAAACTTTTTTGTGCTTGGCGTGCGAGGTGACGCCGCGTTTGACGCGAGCCATGGATGATCTCCAGAAACGTTAGAAAAAAGCAGATGGCTGGATTCAGCCGTTGGGCAGGAAGAATTTCTTCACGTTGTCACCGTCCGTCTTGAACATGACGTTGGTGCCGCGAAGGTTCCGGATCTGCTTTTTCGTGCGTTTGATCATGCCGTGGCGCTTGCCGCGCTGGGCGTAGACCACCTTGCCGGTGCCGGTGATCTTGAAGCGCTTCTTCGCGCCGGATTTGGTCTTCAACTTGGGCATTTTGCTCTCTCATTGTCTATGCGCGGCAAATCCTTGACGGATGAAGCGCGGAAAGCCTTGCGGCCTTTTCGTCTCGGAACGAGCGAATGACCCGCCACGGCAGCCCTTTACTGGCCGGGCGGATCGAAGGCGCGCTTATAATGGATAATGAGGCAGAAAAGCAAGGGCCTTGTCGCCGCCAGCCTTGTCGCCGCCGTGACGCCGCGACAGGCACGAATTTTTCACACCCGGCCGGCGAGCGAAACCTATTTCGGCGCCAGCACCATGATCATCTGGCGGCCTTCCATCGAGGGCTCCAGTTCGATCTTGGCCGTGCCGGCCGTCTCCAGCTTGACTTGCTCGAGCACGCGGAAGCCGAGCTCCTGATGCGCCATTTCGCGGCCACGGAAGCGCAGGACGAACTTGACCTTGTCGCCCTCCTCGAAGAAGCGGCGCACGGCCTTCATCTTCGTCTCGTAGTCGTGATCGTCAATGCCCGGGCGCAGCTTGATTTCCTTGATCTCGACGATCTTCTGCTTCTTGCGCGCCTCGGCGGCCTTCTTCTGCTCGTTGAAGCGGAATTTGCCGTAATCGAGGATCTTGCAGACCGGCGGATTGGCGTTCGGCACGATCTCGACCAGGTCGAGGCCATCTCCCTCGGCGAGGCCCAGGGCCTCGACAATGTCGACGACGCCGCGATTCTGGCCTTCGGCGTCGATCAGCTGAACCTCGCGGACGCGAATTTCCCGGTTGGTGCGGGGTCCCTCCTTTTGCGGAACCGGGGGGGCTTTCATGGGACGACGAATGGCTTGCTCTCCTTGCAAAGGGTGAATCTCGGCCGACGACAGGGCGCCGGGTCTTGTCACGCCTACAGCTTCACTTTTGTGGCTACTTCACTTCTACAGCTACGGCAAAAACCCCCGCGACCGAAACCACGAGGCGAACCGGCCCCTAGAATGTGACATTGCGCGGCAAAGTCAACGCCGCATTTGCCGCAAGAGTTCCGAATTGGCGGAAAATCACACGCCGCCGCCCGAAAAATGCCCGGCATAGACGGCCAAGGTCAGGGCGCACATGCGCTCCATTGAAAAGGCGCCGGCATGGACGCGGGCGCGGCGGGCGAGGTTTTCGCGCGCCGTCGCGCCGAGCCGAGCCGCCTCTTCCGCGGCGCGCGCCAGGGTTTGCGGCTGGCGCCAGGGGACCAGCCAGCCGCTGCGCAGGGCGGGCTCGACCCGCGGCGGCGCCAGGACTTCCTCGACACTCTCCGACGCGCCGGCGGACGTCAGCGCCGCCAGCGGCGCGCCGAGCGCCTGCGCCTCGACGCAAAGGCGCGAATCATCCGCCGGGACGACGACGAGGGCCGCGGCGAGGCAGGCGGCCGCGCGGTCGTCGCCTGTCGCTCGGAGAACGTGTTGCGTCAGTCCCATCTTGGCGGCGTCGGCGTCGAAAGCCTCGCTGTCCGAGCGGTCCATGTCCTCCGCGCGGAACCAGACGAAGCGCGCCTCCTGCGCCTCATTGACGAAAAATCCCTTGTCCTTGAGATAGGCCGCCGCCGCCAAGAACGTCTTCCACGCCTCGTTCGGCAAGCCAAGGCCAATGACCAGACGTTCATGCGGCTTGACGCCCAAAGCCTCGCGCAAGCGGCGCACCCGGCCCGTATCGAAGGCTTCCGCGGCGAATCCGCGCAAATCGACGCCCCGCAGGCCGCGATGCAGGCGCGGCGCGGCGTCGGGGCGCAACATCAAAGCCTCCTCCATGGAGGCGCCCGAAAAAACCAGGATCGAATCGGCGTCAAGGGCTGGAGCCTGGCCGGGCTCGTATTCGGCGACCAGCGGAATGCGCGCCCGGTGCGCGGCTTGCAGCGCGGCGCCCAATCCGCCCGCGTCGCGGACGTGGATGAGTTCGACGCCCTCGTGCAGGACCATGCGCTCCAGCGATTGCCGGTTGAGCATGGCCTTCCAGGGATTTCGCGTCGCCGGGGGCAGAGGAAGGAAGACGCCGCCGCGCGCCTGCAATTCGCTGACCAGCGGCCCCGGCGCTCCGGCGACCAGCGCCCGGGCGCCCGCCTCGGCGAGACAGGCCGCGATCTCGACGCAGGCTTTGGCCGTTTCGCTGGCGTCGAGCGCCGGCGCGATCTGCAGGATCGTGCGGCCGAACAGAGCCTGGCTGTCAAATTCCTCTTCCGCGCCCCATGGCGTCATGCAGTCTCCAATCGGCTTTTTTGTATTGGGCTTTTTGGATAGGCTCCATCCGCATCCGCCTGGGCCCGGCCGATGCGGATGGATATAAACAACCAAATCAATCGAGGCAGCTTACCCGTGACCGAGACCGAACGGCAAATGCCGGACCCAGGCCTTTACGAGACCGCGCCGGGAAGACCGCGCCTCGCCTACATCCTGCGCCCGAGGCGGGCCGAAAGCGCCCCGCCCGGCCTGTTCTGGCTGGGCGGCTTCCGTTCCGACATGCGCGGCTCCAAGGCGAGCTTCATCGACGCTTTCGCCGAAACCCAGGGCCGCGCCTGCCTGCGCTTCGACTATTCCGGCCACGGCGAATCGCAAGGCGATTTCGGCGACGGCGCGGTCGGCGTCTGGGCGTCGGAAGCGCTTTCCGTCTTTCGCGCGCTGACTTCGGGACCGCAGATCGTCATCGGTTCGTCGATGGGCGGCTGGATCGCCTTGCTGCTCGCCCGCGCGCTGGCCCGAATCGGGGAAAGCCGCCGCCTCGCCGGCATGGTGTTGATCGCCCCCGCGGTCGACTTCACGCAAGAATTGATCTGGCCGCAATTGCCGGAAAAAATTCGTCGCGAGATCGAAGAGAAGGGCGCCTGGACCCGCCCCGCCGACGCCTGCGGCCCATCCTATCCGCTGACCAGGGCGCTGTTTCAGGACGGAATGGCCAATGCCCTGTTCGGCGGCGAAATCCGAACCCATTGCCCCGTCAATATCTTGCAAGGCATGGCCGACGCGGACGTGCCCTGGCGCCATGCGATGAAGCTGGTCGAGCACCTGCCCGCCGACCCGGCGACGATCACTCTGATCAGGGACGGCGACCATCGCCTTTCCCGCCCGCAGGATCTGACGGCGCTGCAAAAGGCGATAGAGCGGATCGATTGCGACTTCCCCGCGTAAACTATCCATTAAGATTAACATGGTCCCTTTGAGACGGGCTGGCGTCCGTCTTGCGATTTTCCATGCAATTCGCCTCAAACTCCGCCCTCTGCCCGACTTCCGCTGAAGCTTTCCTGGAAGTTGTTGTAAATAAAGGTGGATGCCCATGTATTGGGAAGCACGGCCCGAGCCGCATGTCCTGGAATGGTCCCTGCCGGTGATCTATGATTGCCTCGCCGAATTCTACCGCGACGTCCTGCCGGCGGCGACAGGCGCGCGGGAGGCGATGACCGAGCGGCATTTCGCCTTGTGGACGGCGCTGGTCCAGGACGATTTCGAGCATCTGTCCGCCGACCGCCATCTTCTGGAGACGCAGGCGCAAAGCCTGCGGATGGATTTCGCTGTCTGGGCCGCCGCCGACCGCTATGTCGCGGCGGAAATTCTCGCCATCAGCCTGCGCCGTTTCCGGCGCATGCCGCACGAGGCCCGGATCAACAACGCCGCGCTGCTGAATCTGCTGAAACATCTGCGCGGCGGCGAGAACAAATATGCCGCGCGGGCGACCTTGGCCTGGGCGGCATGACGATTTGTCAAAACTGCCGCCTGACACGGTTGACAGCCGCCCCGCCCCCCCGTAGAAGACGCGCCGGGCCCAGGTGGCGGAATTGGTAGACGCACCAGCTTCAGGTGCTGGCGCTCGCAAGGGCGTGGAGGTTCGAGTCCTCTCCTGGGCACCAACATCTTTGAAAGCGCTTATGCTTCAAAATGTTGAGCCTTTCCCGAGTGTTAAGCGACCCAGACTGTGCTACAAGGGCGCGCTACAATGCTCTACCGATTGGTTCGCCCCGTGAAGCGACCAGGCTCAACTATCCCCCAATTCGTTCAACGCATCCCGGCCGACGTGCGAGCCCACGCCATTGGCGTATCGCTTGCGATTCCGGCGCTGCGGAGCGCGGCGTTGATTGTCGTCATTTCCGCCCGGTAGCGTTCCGTCTCCCGCGCGTCGGCGTATTGGATCAATTCCCGCTCCACGGTGCGCGCTGCGACCGCTTGTAATCGCGGCAGGTCGCGAAAGCGCCCTGGACGCCATTCGCTTGACGCGAGAACAGGGCATGAACGCGTCGCGGTTGGGCGTCAAAGGCTGCCGTGAACGTGAAAAGCTCTGGTGATCTGGCGGTAAGCTTACGAACTGAGTTAGCTCCAGCTAGGCAGAGGTTCGGCGAGCTTGTATAAGGACCGCAGACGGCGTAGCGGCCGGGCCAAGGGTCAGCGATAATTTTTGCCACAAATCACGTAGCGCATCATCCTGTTGCTCCGGTATGGAGAAAATCATGTTTCATCGCGACGATCTGTTCGCTATCTGCCGCCGTCTTTGGCCAATTCCTTCTAAGCATGTAATTTCGTTGACTGCCGCAGTGCTGATTTTTATTGACACATTCGTAAAGCCACTTAGCTACATAACATTGGGCTTAACCGCACTCGCTCTTCTTCCTTGGCTGCTAAAGTTTGTGAAGTCAGCCAAGCTGCCGGGTGGAATAGAGGTTGAGCTTCGAGATGAATTAACTGCGGCGACAGAAAAGGCAGACGTCGCGGGTTTATTAACTTCACCGCAGCCTGGCGTAACAATTTCACCGTCGTACGCTTTGATTTTCGATCACGATCCGGTCCTTGCGGTCGCGGGGTTACGAATTGAGCTGGAGCGCCGCTTGCGCGAACTGGCGAAAGAAGCTGGTATCGAAGCCCGAGGCGGCATGGGCATGCTTCTTCGTCAATTGCCGCCTGAGGTACTTCCGCGCGAGCAGGCTTCGGTCTTGGCCGACCTCGCGCCGTTGTTAAACAAGGCTGTCCATTCCGAGGAATTCAGCAAGGATGCAGCGGATTGGGCGATGGAGGTGGGCCCGCAGCTCTTGGCCAGCCTCGACTTCAGGATTGCCCAATTTCAGTCACTTAAACTCCCCCGGGAACACCCCTAAGAGCGCAACAATGGCGTATATCGTTGAAAAGTGCCCCCACTGCCTAGCCGATCATATGTCGTTCAAGGCGGTCGCGGTTACGCCAATAAATGACGGGAAGTGGATATTCAGTTCATTTTGCCCCCAATGCCAAAAGCCGGTGGCGGCTTGGCTTGGAAGGGACACCCGCGTTGTCGGGCACATGGCTCCGCAGCATGTTGTGACATCCGAGCAACTGGTCACTCAGATTGCGGGATTGAGCATTCTCAACTTTTGGCCGAAGCCCATTCAATTTGAAGCGCCGAAAGACCTCCCGACGTCGATTGAACGAATTTTCTTACAGGCGGAAGACTGTTCCAGGCGTGGCGCACGGGAAGCGGCAGGAATGGCCTACAGGCGGGCGTTAGAGCTGGCTATGAAGGATCGCGCCCCGACATTGGAAGGCTCACTTGCGCGACGAATTGATGAGTTCGCGAGGCAAGGATCAATAACGGTTGACGTTGCCCAATGGGCACACCTTGTTCGCCAACTCGGAAATGAAGCGGTACACGACGAAGGTGAACCGACTGATGATGACGTAGCAGACCTTGGCGCGTTCACACGTGTGATGCTGGAATATCTTTTCACTCTGCCTGAGCGCGTCAAGCGACGTCTCGACAGTGC
This sequence comes from uncultured Alphaproteobacteria bacterium, assembly GCA_963849665.1. GTDB lineage: Bacteria > Pseudomonadota > Alphaproteobacteria > Rhizobiales > Beijerinckiaceae > Rhodoblastus. The sequence continues at coordinate 7,678 of CAWKJW010000049.1, forward strand.
ATAGTTATATGGGCGAGTTTTGGCTAAGCCAGCGTCTCAATACGCATAGAAATGCTCACGTTACACCTTCCTCGATGTTTGTGGCCGACCCGACTGCGGCGATCCTCCACGATGAGCCCCTGCTCATGAGTTTGAAACGAGCGGCAGCTAGACTGTGCAACAATTTTACAGGATCTATGACTAAACACTAATCATTTCAATCTCTTATGTGTCGAAGCGCGAATCCTCTCCTGGGCGCCACTCTTTCGATCTTCGTGTCGAAACGATTGGTCCCGCCCGACGCCGGCCATGGCGCAAAAATCAATCCTCTTCGCCTGAAAGTCGCCGCAGCCAGCAGGTGTCGACATATTCATAGGCCTCGGCGATCTTGCCCTCGCGCAGGCGCAGCAGATTTCCCACGAGCAGCCGGGCGAAGGCCGACGTTCCGTAATGGCGCGCCTCCACGCTGCGGCGAACCGCGACCATGTCGCCGTCGACGACAATGTTGAGGATCTTGTGGTCGCCCAGCTCCACTTCCGCGTCGATCCGATGCAACAGCCCGAGAATTCTGCTCGCGTCCGCGGTAAACGCCGCTGAACGTGTAGTCGTGGCTCGTCCCGATCACATGGAAGACGGCGTCTTCGCGCACAAATTCGATGAGCCGCTTCGGCTCGGACCGCGCCGCGAGGATCGCCGCGACCAGTTCGCGCGTCTTCCTGTTGGCCTCGTCGGGCAAGAACGTCGATTGACCGGCCTGCGACACGACTTTGCCTCCGAACCCTGGCGGCGACGAATATAGACCGATCCGCCCCGCCGCCCAAGCCGCGGCGCGAAGCGTCAGAAAAGCCGCCAGAACAGGCTCGCCCAGACCGCGCAGCCGATGATCGTCGCGCCCGCCATGGCCGTGGCGGCGAAGACCTGCCGCGCCGGCGCGGCGGTTTTGGTCCGCGCGATGCGCCAGCTCAGCCACAGCGACCACAGCCCGGCGCCGGCCAGCAGGGAGGCGCGCAGGACGCCGACGATCGAGAAGGCGATCCCCTCCGCCTTGAGCATGGTCACGGTGAGCGAGGACAGGCCGAGAAAGACGCCGCAGCCCGCGACGGGAATCAGCGCTTGCGCAAAATGGTGGAAACGCGCCCACGACCATTTGCCGCAGGCCCGCGTCGCGAGGGCGACAAACAAGCCGGCGGCGAGGCCGACGACGGCCGCCACGCCCAGCACATAGAGGACGAGCACGAAGCCGTCGAGCGGCGTCATCGTGTCGTTGAGGTCAGGATAATTGGTCAGGAGCCACCAGGGCAGGACCGGCTCGATCGGCCAGATCAGGCCCCAATCGACGAGTTTTTCCGCCAGCGCCTGGCGGATCGCCACATAGAGCGACGACGAATTCCACAGGAAGGCGCCGGCCGCCACGCCATTGAGGCCGAACAGGATCAGCGCGCTCTGCCATTTGTTCGGCATGTCGCCGGCGACATGGATGATCTCGTGGTTCGGCGAACGGCGGGCGAGCGTCACCGCGTCGCGAAAACCGGCGCATCGTCCGCACATGTGGCAGGCGCCCGCGCCGCGCATCGTGCGCACCGCGACCAGCGGCGCGCAGTTGAAGCTTTCGCCATGGGCGCCGTGCGGCTTTTGCCATGCCGACCAAGCCGGGCGATCGACCCTGAAATGCAGGGGCGCCAGTTTGGCGAGCAGGTTGAACACCCCCGTCACCGGGCAGAGGAAGCGGCACCACACCCTTTTGTTGCGGCCCCAAAGCCAGCCGACGACGATGGCCGCGACGGTCGAGCCGCCGAGCACGACGAGCGCCGGGCGCGGATATTGATAGACGCTGGTGAGCTGGCCGTAGATGGTCGTCAGCACGAAGGCGAGGAAAGGCCAGCCTTTCCATTGCAGCCAATGCGGTATGGCGCCGCCGCGCCCATGCTCGGCCATGCGCTCGCTCAAGGCGCCTTCCGGGCAGAGCAGGCCGCACCACAGCCGCCCGACCAGGACCATCGACAACAGGACGAAGGGCCACCAGACGCCCCAGAACACGAATTGCGCGAACAGGGTGACATTGGTCCAGATGTGCGCGGCCCCGTGCGGCAGCGGCAGCACGGCCGGAGTGACGAGAAGCGCGACATAGGCGAGGACGACGCCCCATTGCAGGCGGCGGAGCAGGCCTTGATGGTCGCGCAGCCAGGCGCCGGCGCGCGCCAGCCTCGCGTCGAAGGCGTTTTGCGCGGCGGAATCTTCCGCCGCGCCATGGCCGGCGCCTTTTTGCGTCACGAAGTCGCTTTGGGTCGAAACAACAGCCATGCCATCGCTCCCCAATAGGCGAAAAACACAAAAAGCTCGGTGAGGTCGGGTCGCGAGCGCCAGCCGGTCAAAGAGGCGACAAGCCCGCCCAGCGCGCCTCCGTCCGAGAGCAGGCCGGACGCGTCCCAAAGGCGCCCCGACAGGCGCGGCAAGACGCCAAGCGACACCAGATTGTCGGCGGCGGTGAGCAGCAAGGCGCCGGCGAGCAGCAGCAGCAAGACCTCGGTGACGCGGAAGAACAGCCGCCAGGACAGGACTTTGCTCCCGAGCTGCAGCAAAGCGTAGGTTGCGACCGCCAGCGCGAAGCCGCCCGCCGCCGCGAGGCTGGTCGCCGCAAGGGCGCCGTTGCGCGCAGCCGAAAGGGTTCCGGCGAGGAAGACCACCGTCTCGCAACCTTCCCGCGCCACGGCGATCGCCGCGAGGGTGAAGACGCCCCACCAGTGTTCCGCGTCGGCGGCGCGCTGCAAGGCGGTTTCCAGCTCGCGCTTGAGCGTGCGGCCGTGCCTGCGCATCCACAACACCATCTGGACGATCAGGCCGGCTGCGAGCAGCATCAGCCCGGTCTGGAACATCTGCTGCCGGTCGTCGTCGAGCTGGTCGCCGAAAAGGATCATCGCCGTCCCGAGCAGGGCGGCGGCGGCGAGTCCCGCCGCGACGCCGGCCCAGAGAAAAATCCGCCCGCGCGAGGCGCCGTCGCCTTGCTGGCCGAGCCAGGCCTGCAGGATGCCGATGACGAGAAGGGCCTCGATGCTTTCGCGCCAGACGATGAAGACGACATTGCCGTATTCGCTCATGGCCGCCTCCTATTTCGCGACCAGGACCGCCGGCTTGGCGCCAGGATGGAAGTCGTCGAAGAAATCATATTCGCCGGGATCGAGGTCGCGGATCACCAGCGCCGAAGTCGCGCCGGGGGCCAGGACCTTTTCCTTGCGCAATTCGCGGCTTTCAAATTCCGCCGGAGTTTGGCCCTTGTTGGCCAGCTCCAGCACGAGGCGGCGATTGGCCGGAACTTCCAGCCTTTGCGGCGTCACCTTGCCATCGTTGAATTCGATATGAAACGTCGCCTCGTCGCCGGCGCGGGCCGGGGCTGCGCCAATCGCCGCGCAAAAAAGCGCGGCGGCGGCGAGGCGGAGGCTTGCGCGTCCCATTTCAATAGGCGCCCTTCTTGCCCGTGCCGGCGTAAGTGAACTCGAATTCGGCGTCGAAAGGCTTGAACCACGGGCCGACTCCCGTCTCCTTGTCGACATGGCGGCCGAAATGGCTGTGCGGATCGGAGCCCGGCGGCGAGATGTGCAGCTTGAGCTTGTAGCGGCCCGGACCCATCATCTTGACGTTGTCGCCGTAATGCGGGCCGTCATTGGCGACCATCGGCATGAAATCGCCCGAGCGGGTCTCGGCGCTCCCCTCCTTGGTCAGCGCATAGGTCACAACGAGATAGGGAATCCAGTCGCCGCGCGCAAAACCATTGGCATTGTCCTTGCCGGCGTGGATGTCGGACTCCAGATGCACGTCGGAGTCCTTGGCCGGGCGCATCATGCCCTCGGGCTCCATCTCGATCGGCTGGAGATAGACCGCGCCGATCTCCATCCCGTCGATGGCGAGCGGCTTGCCGACAGGCGTCTCCTTGGCCAGGGCGGGCGCCGCGGCAAAGGCCAGGGCGGCGGCGAAACAGACATGGCGCAGCGGGTATTTCATGCTTTGGGCTCTCCTCTTGCCGCAAGGGTCGTGCAAGCGAGGCCGCGTCGCAAACAAATCTGCGCAGTTTAGAATTTATCTAAGTTTTAGGACCGCCACGCCAGCGCCGCTGCGAGCGCCGCATCGAGTTTTGCAGCCGTTATTTCTTCGACCGCCGGGCCGGAGGTGAAGACGAGGAAGCAACGGATTCTCCGGCCGGGATAGAGCAGCGCCGCGGCGGCGCGATAAAGCGCCAATTGCGTGACATGGGCCGGCGCCTCGTCCTTGCTTGCGCCGGTCTTGTAGTCGGCGAGCCAGAGTTCGTCCGCGGTCTCCGCCAGCCGGTCGATGGCGCCGGCGATCTCGACAAAGCCGCCGCCGGGCTTTTGCAGCCTTGCCGCGATCCGCGATTCCGCGATCGAGTCCTCGCCGAACAAAGGCGCGAGGCGCGGATCGTCGAGCACGCCGAAAACCCTGTGCGCCATGTCTTCCGCCCGCGTTGCCTCGACGCCTTGCGCGGCGAGATCGCGCAAGGCGGCCTCGCGCCGCAGCGGCGCGGGCAGGTCCGGCAGGAACTGCAACAGACGGTGCAATTGCCGGCCCTCTTCCAGCGCCTGCGCGCGGCGCGACGCAACCGCCGCGTCCGAGGGAAGGCTTTCCGCGCCTTCCAGCGCGCTCGAAGGTCGCAGCGGCGGCGGCGCGGAAACTTCCGCCGGCGCCGGCGCGAACAGCCAGTCGGGCGTGGAAGACGGGGCTTTTTCCGGAGCGGGCGTCTCGGCCGGGGCCGGCGCCGTCTCGGGGCCGGGCGCGCCAAAACGCAGAACGACCTCCTCGCCGCCCCACGGCGCGGGCGCCTCCACGCTTTCGTCCGTCAGGGCGGTTTCGATCATCGTTCGCCAGCTTTCCGGCGAAACATCGCGCGCGCCGCGGTGGCCGGCGACATAGAGCCGCTCCTCGGCGCGGGTCATGGCGACGTAAAGCAGGCGGCGATATTCCCGCGCCGCGGCCTCGCGCCGCGCGCCACGCGCCCGCGCGACGGCTTCGCAATCGCTTTTCTTGTTCGGCGACCAGACGGGGCAGGTCTGCCCGCTCGGCGTTTGCAGCGAGAAAATCCGCCCGTCATGATTGCCGCCGGGCGCGCCGCAGACGTCGGGCAGGAAGACGATCTTTCCCTCCAGACCCTTGGCGGCGTGGGCGGTCATCACCCGCACATAAGCGTCGGACGTGTCCATGTCTCGCTTGATCGAGACGTCGAGCGCCTCGACCTCGGCGAGGAAGGCCAGGAGCGAGGGCGCGCGGGCCCGCTCGTGCGCCAGCGCCAGATTGAGGAATTCATCGAGCGCGTCGCCGGCCTCGGGACCGAGTCGCGCCAGAAAGGCGCGACGGCCGCCGCGCGGGCCGAGCAGGCGCGCGAAAAAGGCGAAAGGCGGCAGGGCGCGGGCCATGCCGCGCAGCAGGTCGAGTCTTGCGACAGCCGCCTGGACCTTCTCGTTCGTCGAAGCGCGCATGGCCTCGGCAAGCGAGCCTTGCCGCCTTGGCGCGAGCGCGATGAGATCGTCGTCGTCAAAACCGAACAGAGGGGTTTTCAGCGCCGTCGCAAGCGTCAGGTCGTCGGCGGGCAAAAGCGCCGCGCGGCCGATGGCGACAAGGTCCATCACCGCGATATGCTGCGCCAGTTGCAACCGGTCGGCGCCGGCGACCGGCACGCTCTTTTCCTTCAGCGCGCGGATCATCGCCTCGAAAAAGGCGTCGCGCCGGCGCACCAGGATCATGATGTCACCGGGCCGGATCGGCCGGTTTTTTCCATCCGCGAACACCGTTTCGCCCGAACCTGGCTCAAGCCAGCGACGGATGGCTTCGGCGATGCGCCGGGCGCTCGCGACAGGCGGATCGGCGGCGTCGAAAAAGTCGAGCGGCAGGCGCCAGTCGCGCTTTTCCTCCTGCGCCGGCTTGGCGATCACGTCCCAGATTTCGACGCGCGACGGCGCCTCGCGTTTCAACGCCTCATGCACCGTGCGGTCGAGATCGGCTTGCGCCGACAGGCCGTCGAAATGCGCCGGATACGAGAACACCTTGTCCACCGCCTTCAGGACGCCCGGCGCCGAGCGGAAGGACAGGACCAGATTGACGGGATCGAATTTCCTTTCCGCCTTTTTGACGCGGCGTTGGAGCTCGTCCTTCTTGCGCGCGAAAAGCTCGGGCCTCGCGCCCTGGAAGGAGAAGATCGACTGCTTCTCGTCGCCGACCGCGAAGAACGTGCGGCTGTTTCGGTTCTGGCCCTCGCCCGAGAAAAAATCCTCACTGATGCGGTCGAGAATTTCCCATTGCTCGGCGCTGGTGTCCTGCGCCTCGTCGACGAGGATGTGATCAATTCCCGCGTCGAGCTTCTGCAAGACCCAGCGCGCCGACGAGCGCGTCAACAGTTCGCGGGTGCGGGCGATGAGATCGTCGAAGTCGAGCAATTGCCGCTCCGATTTCAGCGCCTCGTAACGATCGAGAATAGCGTTGGCGAGAAGGCTCAGGGCCAGCGTCCGCTCGGCCGCTTCGGCCGCTTTCATTTTTCCGCGCAGGAGAGCGAGCCGCGCCTGCTCGCCCTCGAGTTCGCGCAGGAGATCGGGACGCGCATTGGCCAGGGCGTTGGTCAACAGCTTCTTCGCCGGCTCGCCTTTGTCGGTGAAGAAAATCGCGAAGATTTTCTCCAGCGCCTCATCGAAATTTTTCCCGCGCCAATTTTCATGCGCGGCGGAGAAAAGCTTCCCCTTCTTGGCGTCGGTCACCGTTCCGCCGGAAAGGAAAGCTGCGAAATCCGGCCAGCGAGCTGGCGCAATGCCGTCTTCCAGCAATTCGTGGAAAACGGTCTTTGCGGTCTCATCCGCGCCAAGGCCGAGAGCCAGCCGCAGCTCCTTTTCGCCGCCGGGCCGGGCAATCGCGCGGAAAAGGCGCCGTTGCGACAAAACCTGATCGAGAAGCTCGGTGAAGACGAGGCCCGCGTCCGCAGCCACCCGCTCCAGCGCCGCCGCCAGATCGGGATCGTGCTGCGCCCGGCTCAAAGCCTCCAGCTTGGCGCGGGCGATCAGTTGCGCCTGCTCGACGTCCTCGATGACGGAGAAATCCGCCGCGACATTGGCCTCGAAGGGCGCGGCGTGCAGGACGCGTTCGCAGAAGGCGTGCAGGGTCTGGATCTTCAAGCCGCCAGGCGTCTCGACGGCGCGGGCGAAAAGCTTGCGCGCGAAATCGAGCTGATGTTTTTCGCGAGGCCGCTCGGATCCCGTCGCATGAATGGCATTGGCCAAGGCCTCGTCGTCGAGCGACGTCCATTGCGCCAAATTGCGGAACACCCGCTCGGCCATGTTGGCCGCCGCCGCCTTGGTGAAGGTGAGGCACAGGATACGGCTCGGCGAGAAGCCCGCGAGCAGCAGGCGGATCACCCTCTGCGCCAGCACATGCGTCTTGCCGGAGCCGGCATTGGCCGACACCCAGGCGGAGGCCGAGGGATCGGAGGCGCGCGCCTGGAGCGACAGCGTCGCAGGAGGAATCTTCCGCGCGCTCATCCCTCGTCTCCGCCGGTCGAATCGCCGCCCGAGGCCGACCATTCGCGCGTCCGCGCCAGATGGTCATAGGCATTGTAGCGCGCGGAGAATTGCGGGAAGGGCCGCGCGGGATAGCCATGTTTCGGATCGCGGAAATGATCGAGCAGGCCGACGAGTTCGGCAAAATGCTCCTCGACCAGATCGGCGAAAGGCCCTTTCTTCGGATCATCGAGATCCTGCGCCTTCGTCTTGCCGCCGCCGAGCGGCAGATAGAGCGCCGTCGCGACGTCCCGGCGCGGAATGTCCTTGAACGCGCCGCGCTCCAGCATCGCCGCCTCGAGCGTCAGTTGCGGCGCAAAGCCCGCGCGCACCACTTTGTTCGATGGGGGATCGCCGGTCTTGTAATCGACGATGGCCGCCCTGCCGTCGCGCAGCAATTCGATACGGTCGGCCTTGGCGGTGAGCGAAAATTCCGAACCGTCGGCGAGCGGGATTTTCAGCCGGCCGCCAGTCTCGACAGCGATCCTTTCGATCAGCGGCCGCCTTTGCGCCTCGAAGGCGAGATAGGCGTCGAGCCCCTTCAAAAGGCGCGGCCAGCGGAAGGTCCGGAACTCCGGGTCATCGGCGAAATTTTCGAGCTTTTCCTGCGCCGACGCCACGAGGATTTCACGCGCATCCTCGGGCAGAAGCCCGCTCGGATAGGCGCGGCCGAATTGCTCCAAGACTTCGTGCATGGCGTTGCCGATTTCGCGCGGACCCTGCGCCTCGTCGAGGCCCGGCAGAGGCAGTAGCTCCAGAATGTTTTCGGCGTAGATGGCGTAGGGGTCGCGGCGCAGCATCTCGATCCGCGTCACCGAGAGTTTTTGCGGACGCAGGTCGAGCGGCGGACAGGGGCATGGACGCTTGAGCGGCTGCTCCGTGGCGGAAATATCGACGCGCCGCGCCAGTTCGAGCCAATGATCTCCGCGCTCGCGCAAGGGCGAAAAGGCGGGCGCGCCGGCGAGCGCCTCCATGCGCTGCAGGAAGCGCGACGGCGTCGTCGGCGCGCGGCCGCGTTTTTTCGCCCGGCTGAGGATCACTTCCGGCGCGCCGAAGCCTTGCGCGAAATCATGCGCCGTCTGGCCGATGCGGCGGTCGGGCGAGGACAGGCCGAGGCTCGCGCGAAAGGCGCGGTTGAGGAAGGCGTCGGTCTCGCCGCGCGGCGGCCACACCGTCTCGTCGAGCCCAGCCAGCGCCAGGCGGTCGGCGCCGATCAGACGCGCTTCGAGGAGGCCAAGAATTTTCAGCCGCGGATGCGCCCGCGCCGGCCCGCGCAAGATCCGCTCATTGATCAGCGCGTCGAAAAAGCCGGCGAAGCTTTCGGCGTGAAAAGTGAAAACATCGTTGGCGGCGCGGAAAAGCTCGTCGAACAATTCGCCCAAAGCCTCGCCGTCCTCGCCGCCTGGAAAGGCGTCCGCGTCGCCGGCGGCGATCAGGCCGAGCGCCTTCTTGTGCGCCTCGAGCCAGAGCTTCAGTCCGCTCTCGCCGGCATGCGCCAGCGCGCGCAAAGGCGCAAAGGCCGCGTCGAGTTTTGCCGCTAAATCCTCGAGCGCCAACCAGTCTTCGCCGGAGATTTCCTTCTGCCGCGGATGGGCGTGCTGATCCTGCGCGGCGTGACGCGCCGGACCGACGCAATCGCGGAAATGCGCGGACTGGAAGCCGGAGCGCAGCACGCCGATCTCGAACAAGGCGGCGAGCCTCTCCGCCTGCTCGCCGAAGCCGAGCGAAAAGTCGGGATGGGCGAGCAGCGCCGCCCAATCATTGGGGCCGCCGCACAGAGCCGAGAGGATCAGCCGCGCCAGCACGCCGGCGCGCGAGGCGGCGAGCGGCGAGCCGCCGGAATCGTCGATCTCGACATTCCAGCGCAGGAGTTCGGCGCGCACGCGCTCGGCGAGGCCGCGATCGGGCGTCACCAGCGCCGCGGTGCGGCCGGGCGTCTCCAGCGCCTCGCGCAGGCAGAGGGCGATGGCCAGCGCCTCCTCGCGTTCGTCCCCCGCCTCGATCAGGCTGACGCCGGCCAAGGCCGCCGCGATTTCGGCCTCGTCATGCATCTGCCGCCACAGCGGCCAGAGGTCGGTGCTGTCGGCGGGGCGAAAGGCCTCGGACACGAATTTTTCGCGCGCCGCCAGATGCGCCGGCGCGGCGCCGAGCGCAACGACATTCTCGCGGGAGACGCCGATGGTTTCGATCAGGCGCGCGAGATAGGCCTGCGGATGGGTGGCGCAGGGCTCCTCCCCGCCGCGGATCAACGCGAAAGAACTCGCCGTCGAGATTTTGATCGAGGCCGGGCAGGACCACAGCGCCACGCGGCGCGCGCGCGATGGCCGCGAGCAGGCGCGCGGTGATGATATTCGAGCCGGTCGAGCCGATCGCCACAACGGGGTTTTCGTCGCGCGCGACGCTTTCGATCGCGCGGGCGATCAGCGCCTGCTGCCGCGCCGCCGGATCGACGAAATTTTGCGCGCGACAGATTTCCGGCCAGGCGTTGATGGCGATGTCGAGAAATTTCAGCGTGATGCGCCAATATTCGTCGAAGTCGCCGCCAAGCGCTTCGATGCCGCGCCAAAAAACGTTCTCGATGATCATTTCGTCGATCAGCGCCGCCAGTTCGCCCGACAGGCGCCAGGCGTCGGCGGGATGGGTCGCCACCAGCGGCGCCTCGCCGGCGTAGCGCGCCACGCCGTCGGCGTCGATCGAGACGATGGCCTGTTTCAGGCCGCGCGCCCAGGCGAGGATGAGCTTGCCCAGGATCATCCGGCGCTCGACGTCGCCTGCGGCGCGCGGCAAATCGGGGTCGAGCGGATTGTCGAAGCCGGCCTCGCCGCCCTCATTGTCGAGCGCGCCGAGCGGCAGGATTTTCGGCAGCAACATGGCGGGGGTTTCCGCGCGCCGCGCCAATTCCGTCGCCAAGGCGCGGCCGGCGCGGCGGGTCGGGACGTAGATTTTCGCCTTCGCCAAAGCCAAAGGCCCGGAGGCGCGGGATAGCCCCGGAACGACCTTTCCGTCGAGAAGATTTTCGGCGAAGGTCGCCAGGAACGGCGCGCCGGGAGCAATGGTGAAAACGCGCGGCGGCACGGCTCAATCCTCGGCGCGGCGAGGAGCCGCGACCGGTTCCCGTCCCTCGGGGCCGGAATAGGCGCGCTCCACTTTGGCGACTCGAACCTCGTAATGTTCGTACCAACGCGTTTGTCCGCACGATTGCGCGAGCAGATGTTCATCGTGGTTTTTCCAGGCGAGGATATCGGCCTCGTCGGCGAAATAGGCAACGGTCAGCCCGAAGCCCTCGGCGTTGCGCGCACTTTCGGCGCCGAGGCATCCTGGTTGAAGCATCGCCAGAGCCGCCATCTTTTTCGCCATTTCGGCGTAACCGCCGTCGCCTTCACGCCGCAGCGAGGCGAAGATGACCGCGTAATAGGGCGGCGCCGGGGTTTTCGCGAAGGGTGATTGTTCCGGTTTGCAGGCCATCCCGTCACCTCTCAAAACTTCGTCACGGCGCCTTCTCCCCTTGCGGGAGAAGGTGGCCTGCCGAAGGCAAGACGGATGAGGGGGAGGATCTGCCAGCTAGTATAGGATCGAGGCGGCTGCAGCGCCCCCTCATCCGGCGCTTCGCGCCACCTTCTCCCGCAAGGGGAGAAGGGGACAATCCCGGCGCTACAGCCTCACAAAACTCTCCGCCTCAAACCGTCGCCGCCGCCGCGTAAACCCTCTCGGCCTCGTCGATCACTTCCGGCGCGCCGACATGCAGCCAGCGGCCTTCGAGCGGCACGCCGAACAGGCGTCCCTGCTCCGCCGCCTTGAAGAAATACGGCGCGAGCCGCAACGGCGCGAGCGGAGCGGTCTCGAACAGCGAGCTCTTGATGATCCCGACGCCTGCGTAGACAAAGGGCGCCGCCTCGCCATCGGCCGGACGCGTCAGCCGTCCCTCGGCGTCGCGGCAGAAATCGCCGCGCCAGTCGACGCCGACGCTGGTCCTCGTCCGGGCCAGCAGCAGCAGCACGTCCATTTTCGCGCCGTCCCAGGCGCGCGCCAGCCGCGCGACTTGCGGCTCCGGCTCGTCGATCCACAAGGCGTCCGTATTGCAGATGAAGAACGGCCTCCCCGCGAATTCATGCAAAACCTTGACGATGCCGCCGCCCTGGTCGAGCAGCTCCTCGCGCTCGTCGGAGATTTTTATGCGCGGCGATCTGCGTCCCTGCAGATGGTCCTCGATCTGGCCGGCCAGCCAATGCACGTTGACGATGGCCTCGTCGACGCCCAACTCGGCCAGCCGGTCGAGCATGTGGTCGAGCATGGCGCGGCCGCCGATCCGCACCAGCGGTTTTGGCGTGGTCAGTGTGAGCGGCCGCATCCGCGTGCCGAGCCCCGCCGCAAAGACGAGGGCCTTGTCCGGTCCCGCGCTCACGAAGATACCCTTTCCGTTTCGGGGGCCGCGAAAATCTTCGGCAGATTGGCGTCGAACCAGTTTTTAAGATCGGCCAGCGCGGGATGGCCGAGGTTTTTGCGCAAATAGTTCTTCACGCGAGGGATGTGCGCGAGATAGTGCGGCTTGCCGTCACGCTTGTCGAGCCGAGCGAAAATGCCCAGAATCTTGCTGGCGCGCTGCGCTCCCATCAGCGCATAGGCGCCGGCGAAAGCCGCCATGTCGAAATCCGGCTGCAATTGCTTGCGCACCCGCGCGTAATGGCTCAGCAGCTTCAGCTCCAGCTCGTCCGGCACGTCGACGCGCGCGTCCTGCAACAGCGAGACGACGTCATAGGCCGGCGGGCCGAGCACGCAATCCTGGAAATCCAGCAGGCCAATTCTTTGCGCGCCCTCGCGCCCCTCCAGCCAGAGCAGATTGGGCGAATGATAGTCGCGCAAGGTCCATGTTTTCCGCTCGGCGAGCAATGGCGCGAGCTGCGCCCGCCAGACGTTTTCGTATTGCGCCCGCGCGCCGGAGGCGAGCTGCAATCCGGCCAAATGCGGCGCATACCAGTCCGGCAGCAGATCGGCCTCGATCAGCATGGCGTCGAGGTCATAGGGCGGAAGCGCATAGGCTCGGTCCTGGGCCCCGTCTTGGAGCGGCAAGGCTTCCGGCAGGTCGCGGGCGTGCAGTTTGGCGAGCAGCGCCACAGCCTGCGCATAGCGATCGGGGATCGGCCCGTCGGGACCGACGACGCCCTCATCGCCAAAATATTCCAGCACCGCGAAGCCGGTATCGAGATCGGCGGCGTAAATTTCCGGCGCGGAGAATTTTTCCGCGCGCAAGGCGTTGTCCACCGCGACGAACGGACGAATGGTCTCGGCCAGATGGGCGATCGCGGAATAGGGCCTGCCATTGCGCACCGGCGGTCCGTCGGGGCGCGGCGGCGAAATCATCAGCACCGCTTTCTCGCCGTCCGGCCGGGTCAGGAGCTCGTAGGCGCGCGAGGAGGCGTCGCCCTGCATGTGCCTGCGCTCGGCGTCGAGCCAGCCGGCGCGCTCCAGCACCGCCTGCGATCCCCTGGTGTACCAGAGCCGCCGCGCCAGCGCGCCATGGCCGGTGATCTCGGCGCGGCGAAAATCCGGCCCCCGCTTGATGTCGGTGAAAAGGGCGATGTCGAGCCGGTCGCCGGCGAGCGCCGAGCCGGCGCGCTCGGCCCATTCGACGAGAACCAGCGCGCCGTCCGCCGCCTCCTCCCAGCCGAGCTCGGCGAGCTCGGACGCGTCTTTCACGCGGTAGAGATCGGCGTGGACGATGGGAAAGGCCGGCGTCTCGTAGATCTGCATCAAGGTGAAGGTCGGGCTCGGCGCCTCGAGCTCCGGGTCGCCGGTCAGGCAGCGGATCAGCGCCCTCGCGAAGGTGGTCTTGCCCGCGCCCAGCTCCCCGGACAGCGTCACCAGGTCGTCGGCGCCGACCAGGCCGGCGATTTCCTGCGCCAGGGCGCGGGTCGCCGCCTCGTCGGGCAATTCCGCGCGCCACACCGGCGCCAGGTGAGCCGTCATGCCTCTTCCCTCGCCACTGCTTCCCCCGCCACTGCTTCCCGCATCTCTTGCTTTTGCGGCGGCCGCCCGTCCACGCCGGCATTCGGCAGCGGGAAGAGGCAGGTCACCACCGTGCCTTCGCCCGGCGCCGAATCGATCCGCACCCGGCCGCCGTGCAACTCCACGAAGGCGCGCACGATGGACAGGCCAAGGCCGACGCCGCGATGGCGCGAATTGACAGTATGGGTCTCGAAGCGGTCGAACACCTTGTCGAGCAGCTCCGGCGGAATGCCGCGCCCGTGATCCGAGACTTTTAGCACGATTTCATTGTCTCGTCGCAGCGCCGCGAGCGTCACCGTCTGGCCCGGCTCCGAGAAGCCGATGGCGTTGGACAGGAGATTGAACAGGATCTGGCGGATGCGCTTGCCGTCGGCCTGGAACTTGCCGATGTCCTTGGCCGCGACCACCGACAGCTCGACCTGCAATTCGGCCAGCCGGTCCTGCACGCCCGCCACCGCCTCGCGGATGGCCCCGGCGATGTCGACCTCGCCGAGCTGCAACTCCAGGGCGTCGCGGTCGATGGTGGCGAGATCGAGGATGTCGTTGATGATCGCCAGCAGCGCCGCCGAGGATTGCAGGACATAGCCGGCGTATTCGCGTTGTTTGTCGTTGAGCGGGCCGACGCTGTCCGCCCCGAGCAGCTGGATGAAGCCGATGATATTGGTCAGCGGCGAGCGCAGTTCATACGACACGTGATGGACGAAATCATTGCGCAGGCGCTCGGCCTCAAGCAAAGCCTGGTTGCGCTCGGTCAGCGCGCGCTCGACATTCACCCCGTCGGTCACGTCGATGAAGGTCAAAAGGGTGCCGCCATCAGGCAGCGGCGCGGCGGCGCAATCGACGATGGCGCCGTCGGTGCGCGTCATGCGGCGCTGGAAACCCATGCGCGCGTCGTGCAGGCCGGCCACCACCGAGCGCAAGTCGGCCCAGGCGGCCTCGTCGGGCATAATCGGCTTGCAGGCCGTCGTCACCGCGTCGATATGCGGCTTTTCCGACAATTGCGCCAAAGACAGCCGCCAGATGCGGCCAAAGGCTGGATTGTGCAGTTTCAGCCGTCCATCCGCGCCGAACACCGCGACGCCTTCCTGCAGGGCGTCGAGCGTCTCGCTCTGGATTCGCGCCAGGGCGTTATATTGCGATTCCAGCGTGAAGCGCTCGGTCACGTCGTCGAACAGATAGGTGACGCCGCCTTGCGGATTGGGATCGAAGGCGACGCGCAGGGTGCGCCCGTCCGGCAGGTGCCAGACCTGCGGCGCTGGCTCCAGCGTATGGTAGACGCCGAGCAGCGCGTTCTTCCAGCTGCGGAAATCGGCCTGCTCGGGCAAGCGGCGGGCGGCGCGCAGCCGGTCGAGAATCTCCGCGTCGCTTGGCCTCTGGTCGAGGAAGGCCGGGTCGAGCGACCAGAGATGCCGGTAAGCGGCATTGGCGAAAACCAGCTTTTTGGAACGGTCGAAAATGGCGACGCCGGTAGCGAGCTGGTCCAGCGTCCTGATATGCGATTCCATCTGCCGCGCATGATCGGCGCGCAGGATTTCGAGTTCCGACAGGTCGTCGGCCATGCCGCCGGCGCCGCCGGACAGCGGCGCGTCGAGCACGTCCATCAGCCGCCGCTCGCCGGCGAAGACGACATGCTGCCGCTGCCGCCAGACCACGCCTTTTTCGCGCGCCAGGGCCGCGGCCTCGCGCGCATTGCGGTCGAGCAGCTCCAGATTGCGCCGGATGGCGTCTTCGGCGCTTTTGGCGTCCACCGCGCGGACGTAAGACGCATTGACCCAATTCAGCTTCTGGTCGGCGCCGCGCGTCCATGCCGGATGCGCGGAAAGATCGAGAAGTCCGCGCAAGGTTTCGAGCTGCGTGGTCTGTTCGGCCTGGACCTCGCGCAGCCGCACCAGTTCGAGCCGATCGCCGGAGACGTCGCGCACCCGCATGACGACGCGGCCGCCGATGGCCCGGCCCTCGGCTTCGAGATGCTCGGCCGCCCTGGCTGACGAGATCCTGGTGAAAACTCTGGCCGCGCTCGCGCAGCAGCGCGACATTGGCCTCGAGCGCCTGCGCCTGCTCGGGCGGCAGCCAGGCGCCGAAGCCGAGCACGCGGCGCGGCAGGGGCGCGTCGATGACGAGGCTGACGTCGCCCTCGATTTCCGGCTCGCCGCTCGCGCTGGAACCCGATCAGGCCGTGCAGTACGGCATGATCGACCGCGTGATCACCAGCCGCGACCTGGTGCCGGTAGCCATAAAGAGCTAGCCCGAGTCCGAGCCGCGACCGTAAGGAGCTGTGAAAAAATCACAAGTCGCAGGCGGAACCGCCTGCGCCACCAAAGCAAGTGCATTGTTTTCAATGGTGGGGCAGGCGGTTCCGCCTGCCCAGCGCGTTTCGTCGAGTTTTTTTCACGGCTTTTGAGGGAGCGGTTGCCGGGTGCGTGTTCTCCGGCACATTATGAAATTCCTACCCGCAATCGCCCTGCTGGGGGCTTCGGCGGCCTCGCTGTTTGCCGAGTCTCCGCTCACGCTTCGGTATCGTCAACCCGCCAAAACCTGGGTCGAAGCGCTGCCCGTTGGCAACGGCAAGCTGGGCGCCATGATCTTCGGCGGGGTCGCCACCGAGCGGATTCAATTCAACGAGCAGACCGTGTGGACGGGCGCGCCGCACGACTACGCCCATAAGGGCGCGTACCGGTCGCTGGACAAACTGCGCGATCTCTTGTGGGCCGCGAAGCAGCGGGAAGCCGAGGATCTGGCCATGAAGGAATTCATGTCCGAGCCCCTCCACCAGATGGCTTATCAGGCTTTCGGCGACCTGCTGCTGGATTTTCCCGGCGTCGACGCAGGCTCCGTCACGGGCTACCGCCGCGCGCTGGATCTGGATACGGCTACGGCCACGGTGGAGTTCGAAGCCAACGGCATCGTCTACCGGCGCGAGATCTTTGCCAGCTACCCTGCCAAAGCCGTCGTCATCCGGCTGACCGCCAGCCGGCCGGGTAGCGTGTCGTTTTCCGCGAGCTTGAAATCCCGCGCACCAGGGCTCGACTAACGCCGTTTGGGCCGATGGCGACCTG
>CAWKJW010000050.1:0-74991 GCA_963849665.1 uncultured Alphaproteobacteria bacterium
ACGCCGCGGCGGCGCACCAGCAACAGGCCAAACAGTGTGCCGGCGACACCCCCAGCAAGGTACCGGCCAGCATTGCCAGCGGCGTGGAGGCTGCGACGTATTTCGGCACAGGCCGGCGCCATATGCTCCGAGGCCAAAATAGGCAGCGTGGCCGAAGCTCATCACGCCGGTGAAGCCGAGCAGGATGTTGAAGCTCATGGCCGCCAGCGCGAACACCAGCACGCGTCCGGCGAGCGCTGTGTAGCCGCCGAACAACGGCAGCCAGACCGGCACGGTCAGCAGCAAAGCCCAGATGACGTATGGAACATAGCGGTTCAACGCGGGCGCCGTCATACTGCGCCGACGGCTGGTTTCCCCGGTTCCGGTTTCGATCAGTTCGCTCACATCAACATACCTTCTTCGCCGAGCAGTCCGCGCGGTCGAAACAGCAAGACCAATGCCATGATCACGTAAATCACTGCGTCGCTGGCGGCGGGATACGCCACGGTGGTCGGCGCCGAGGCGACTCCGATCAGCAATCCGCCCATCAATGTCCCTGTCAGGCTTCCCACCCCTCCCACAATGATTGCAATAAAACTGGCCATGATCGAATCGTCGCCCATGTTGGATTGAGGCCGATCTGATGTCAGCAAAGCCGGACGCGAAAGAATCAGCATCACGAAAATCAACATGCTGCAATAAAATGCCTGAGGCATTGGCGTCATTCGCTGCGGCAGCTGCGCCCCTGAAATCTCGATCCCGACCTGGCTAGCTCATCAGGCGCAGGATCGTCGCGGTGTCGGAATATTCGAACACTTCGCTGATCAGGCCCGCGCGGGTCCGCAGGTAATGACCGATTACGACCAGGCCCGTCTGCGCCGAGCCGCGGTGCTTGATCTCGACCAGACGCCGCAACGCGCAACACTCTCCGTCGATCACCAGATTTAGGAGGCGATGATCGCGCCGTTCGAATTCCGCGTCGACCGCGCGCAAAAGCTCGAGGATCTCGGCCCTTCCCCGGTAGTCGCCAAAAAATGTGCATTGGCGGCGATCGCCAACCATGTGCAATACGGCGTCGGGCTGAAACAACGCGATGAAATCCTCCGGCCGGGCGCGCGAATCCATGCCGCGCGCAATCAGCGACCGCAGCTCCGCGCCGGGTTTCGCCGGAATGAATTTTGCCCTGAATTCGCTCATGGTTCGCTCGAGCGAGAGTGACCGCGGCCGGCCGCCGCGCGCGAGGCCGCGGTCACCGGCGGCTTTCGCGGAGGCGGAACAGAGTCGCGCTGTCGATGAATTCGCTGACCTCCACGATAAGATCGCCTTCAAGACGGATGAAACACAGGCATTGCAGCAAGGCCTCATTGCCCGTGCCACGGTGCTGGAGCGCCATTTCATAGCGCACGCAGGCCTGTTCGCCTTCGATCAGCGTGTCGAGCCGACGCAGCTCCTTTTGCCGGAATTCGACCAGAAAGGCTTCAAGATAGGCGAGAATGGAATCGCGCGAGCAGCGCAGGCCCGCGAAAGCCCAGCTCGCCTGGTCGCCATTCATCAGCCAGTCGGCCTCCGGCGCAAGGAGAGGCGCGAGAAGCTTCGGGTCCGAACGGCGGTCGAGCACAGCGGCGATGATCCGGTCGAATTTCGACCTGGTGACCTGCGGGGATAGGCTGTCGCTGTCGCTCATCTCATTCCGGTCCTACGACGGACAAGCCAATATAGCGGCGTCGTCCGGGGCGGAATTGACGCCAGTCAAACTTCGGATAGGCGAAAAAAGCGCGCCCCTGCGACGGGGCGCGCCGGACGCGTCAGTTCTTGGCCTTGTCGACCAGCTTGTTCTTGCCGATCCAGGGCATCATGGCGCGCAGGCGCGCGCCGACCTCCTCGATCTGATGGCCGTCGTTGACGCGGCGGATGCCCTTGAAGCGGGCGGCGCCGGCGCGATATTCCTGCATCCATTCGGACGTGAACTTGCCGGTCTGGATGTCGGTGAGCACGGCCTTCATCTCCGCCTTGGTTTGCGGCGTGATGATGCGCGGTCCCGTGACATATTCGCCCCATTCGGCGGTGTTCGAGATCGAATAGTTCATGTTGGCGATGCCGCCCTCATAAATGAGGTCGACGATCAGCTTCACTTCGTGCAGGCACTCGAAATAGGCCATTTCCGGCGCATAACCGGCCTCGACCAGGGTCTCGAAGCCGGCGCGGATCAACTCCACCAGGCCGCCGCAGAGCACGGCCTGCTCGCCGAACAGGTCGGTCTCGCATTCTTCCTTGAAAGTCGTCTCGATGATGCCCGAGCGGCCGCCGCCGATCGCCGAGGCATAGGACAGGCCGATGTCATGGGCGTTGCCGGAAGCGTCCTGATGCACCGCGATCAGGCAGGGCACGCCGCCGCCCTTGAGATATTCGCCGCGCACCGTGTGGCCGGGGCCCTTCGGCGCGACCATCAGCACGTCGATGTCCTTGCGCGGCTCGATCAGGCTGAAATGAACATTGAGGCCGTGCGCGAACAAAAGCGCCGAGCCCGGACGGATGTTGTCGGCGATTTCGGCGTTGTAGATCTCGGCCTGAAGCTCGTCCGGGGTCAGCATCATGATGACGTCGGCCCATTTGGCGGCGTCCGCGACGGTCATCACCTTGACGCCCTCGGCTTCGGCCTTCTTGGCGGTGGCGGAGCCGGCGCGCAGCGCGACCGCGACGTCCTTGACGCCGGAATCGCGCATGTTCAACACATGGGCGTGGCCCTGCGAGCCATAGCCGACCACCGCGACCTTCTTGCCCTTGATCAGGTTGATATCCGCATCGCTATCATAATAAACGCGCATCTTCGTGCTTTCCGGGATGTTGGGGACGCGGGCGCCGCCGCGAGGAAATTTCCGATGACGCCTAATAAGCGCACAAACCCGTCTCGTCAAAGGAAAGTGGCGGAAAGGCGGCCGGAGCGCCGACCTCCCCGCGAAAAACTGTTTCCTTTCTGAAACAAAAGGATTCTGCCAGCGTAGGACGGTTGCGCTGCCTTTCGCGCGCTTCAATCCGGAGATCGGCGTCATGACAACGAGACGGCTTTTCCTCAACAGCAGCCTGGCCGGCCTGGCCGTGGCGGCCCTGTTCAAGGCTTCGCGCCCGCAGGCCGCGGCCGGCGAAAAATTCGAAGTGACCCATGCCGACGCCGAATGGCGCAAGCTGCTCACCCCCGAGCAATACGAGATCCTGCGCCAGGACGGAACCGAGCGCGCCTTCACGAGCCCTCTGCTCAACGAGCACAGGCGCGGCGTTTTCGCCTGCGCGGGCTGCGATCTCGACCTTTACGACTCGAGCACGAAATACGACAGCGGCACCGGCTGGCCGAGTTTCTGGGCGCCGCTGGACAAGGCCGTGATCACGCAAGCCGACAATTCCTTCGGCATGATGCGGACCGCCGTGCGCTGCCGGCGCTGCGGCGGCCATCTCGGCCATGTCTTCGATGACGGGCCCAAGCCCACCGGCTTGCGCTATTGCATGAACGGCGCGGCGATGACCTTCAAGCCCGCCACAGCGTGACCACGGACCCCAAGCCATGATTCTGTTCGCACTGGCCTTTCTCGGCGGCGTCCTGACCATCGCCAGCCCCTGCATCCTGCCGGTCCTGCCGTTCGTCTTCGCACGCGCCGACAAGCCCTTCCTGCGCAACGGCCTGCCGACGCTCGTCGGCATGGCCGTGACCTTCGCCGCCGTCGCCACTCTCGCGGCGGTCGGCGGCGGCTGGGCGGCGCAGGCCAATCAATATGGCCGCACCGCCGCGCTGGCGCTGCTCGCCCTGTTCGGCCTGACCCTGCTGTTTCCCGCATTCGCCGACCGCGCGATGCAGCCCCTGGTGAGGCTCGGGGGCCGTCTTTCCGGTCTCGCCGACGCCGGCGACAAACCTGCCTCCATCGGCCCGTCGCTGCTGCTCGGCGTCGCCACGGGACTTTTATGGGCGCCCTGCGCCGGCCCGATCCTCGGCCTGATCCTCACCGGCGCGGCGCTGCAGGGCGCAAACGCCAAGACCTCGCTGCTGCTGGCGTCCTACGCCGCAGGCGCCGCGTGCTCGCTGGCCCTCGCCCTGCTGGCGGGAGGCAAGGTCTTTGCGGCGATGAAGCGCTCGCTCGGCTTGGGCGAATGGGTGCGGCGCGGTTTCGGCCTCGCGGTGCTGGCGGGCGTGGCCATCATCGCTTCGGGTCTTGGCGCCGGTTTTCTGGCTCAGGCCTCGCTGGCGGGCACGAATTCGCTCGAGCAGGGCCTGCTCCAAAAATTCAACGCGGCGAACAATGAGGGGGCGCGATCCGCTCCGGCGGCGGCGCCGGCGGGAGCGGCCACGACGCAGGCCGAACTGGCCGCCGCCGCGCAAAAACTGCCGGTCGAGGGCGAGCTGCCCGACCTGTCCGGCGCCGTTCAATGGCTCGATTCGCCGCCGCTGACGCCTGAGGCGCTCAAGGGCAAGGTGGTGCTGGTCGATTTCTGGACCTTTTCCTGCATCAATTGTCTGCGCACCTTGCCCTATGTCCGGGCCTGGGCGGAAAAATACAAGAACGACGGCCTCGTCGTCATCGGCGTGCACACGCCGGAATTCGCCTTCGAGAAAGACATCGACAACGTCAAGCGCGCGGTCGCCGACCTCCACATCGACTATCCGGTGGCGATCGACAATAATTATGCGGTCTGGCGCGCCTTCCATAACGAATACTGGCCGGCGCATTATTTCTTCGACGCCCGGGGCCGGTTGCGCCACACCCATTTCGGCGAGGGCGAATACGCCGAATCCGAGCAGGTGATCCGGGAGCTGCTGGCCGAGGCCGGCCACGAGACGACGGCCTTGCCGCCGGCCGCCGTGAAGGCCGAGGGCGTCGAGGCGCAGCCGGACATGCGCGCCGATCTCTCGCCGGAAACCTATGTCGGCACGGAAAGGGCGGAAAATTTCGTCTCGCCAGGCGGCGCGGCCGAGGATGCGGCCCGTGTCTACCAAACGCCGAAGCTTCAGCTCAATCAATGGGGACTTGCCGGCAAATGGACGGTCGGCGGCGAACAGGCGACGCTCGACGCCGCAGGCGGCGCGATCAAATTCCGCTTCCACGCCCGCGACCTCAACCTGGTGCTCGGCCCAGGCGCGGAGGGCAGGAAAATCCGCTTCCGCGTGACCGTCGACGGCGCGGCGCCCGGCCAGAACCATGGCGTCGACACGGACGCCGACGGCCAGGGAACGGTCGCCGGCCAGCGGCTTTATCAGCTGGTTCGTCAACACGACGCCATCAAGGACCAAACGTTCGAGATTCAATTTTTGGACCCCGGCGTCAAAGCCTACGCCTTCACCTTCGGTTGAAATGGAGCGGACCCAAATGACGAAATCGCGCTTTTCCCGGTCTTCCGCGCTCGCGTTGATCGCGCTCGGGACTATCGGTCTTGCAATGAAAACGAGGGACGCGGGCGCAGAGCCGGCGCACAAAATTCCGGCCCCGGCCATCGACGAGCCCGTCGGCGCGGCGTCCGAGACCGTCGTCCTGGCCGGCGGCTGCTTTTGGGGCGTCCAGGGCGTCTTCCAGCATGTCAAGGGCGTGACATCGGCCGTTTCAGGCTATGCCGGCGGCGCGAAGGACAAGGCGGAATATGAAACCGTCAGCACCGGGCGGACCGGCCATGCGGAATTGGTCAAGGTGACCTTCGATCCGCGCCAAATCAGCTACGGGCGCATCCTGCAAATCTATTTCTCGGTGGCGCACGACCCGACCGAGCTCAATCGCCAAGGCCCAGACGACGGCACGCAATATCGCTCGGCGATCTTTCCGGCCGACGCCGAGCAGGCGCGGGTGGCGAAGGACTATATCGCCCAGCTGGACAAAGAACATGTCTTCGGCGCCTCGGTCGTGACCAAGATCGAGCCCGGAAAGCCCTTCTTCCCGGCCGAAGCCTATCACCAGGATTTCCTGGCGCTGAACCCGCGCTATCCCTACATCGTCATCAACGACCTGCCGAAGATCGCCAATCTGCAAAAACTCTATCCGGATTTTTATCGCGCGAAGCCCGTGCTGGTCGGCGAGCGGCCGTCGAATTGAGCCGGGCTAATCGAACAGCCCGGCGACGCCTGAATACACGCCAAACCCGGCGGAGACGATGATGACGCCGGCGCAAACCTTGGCGTAGGCGCCTTGCAGGCGCCAGGGCTCGGGCAGGCGGCGGGCGAGCAGGTAAAGGAAGCCGAGCACCGGCGGCAGCAGCAGCGCGTTCATCACCTGCACGCCGACGCTCAGCGTCACCAGGTTGACGCCGGATGCGACGACAACGCCGCAAACGATGAGGGTCAGCGTATAGGCGCCATAGAACCAGGGCGCCTCCTTCGGTTCGTCGTCGAGGCTGCACTTCACGCCGAGAATCTCGGACAGCGTGCGCGCCGCGGTGATGGTGACGACGATCGCCGCCACCAGCGCCGCGCCGACCATGCCGAGGCTGAACAGCACCTTGCCGCCGACCTCGCCGAGGAAGGGCGTGATCGCCCCGGCGATCTGCTGCACCGTGTCGAGATCGCCGCTTTTCCCGGCGCGTCCCAGCGTCGCGCCGGCGGCGACCAGCACGGCGGCCATGATCACCTGTGTCAGCACGGCGCCGACCATCGTATCGGCGCGACTCGCCGGCAGATCGTCGACCGACAGCTTTTTCTCGACCACCGCGCTCTGCTGGAAGAAAACCATCCAGGGCATGATGACCGCGCCGATATTGGCCGCCACCAGATAAAGGTATTTCTTGTCGCCCAGGGGAATGTCGACCGCCTGCGCCGCCACCGCGGCCGGATCCGGATGGGCGAGAAACACCACGGCGAGGAACACCAGTTCGAACGCGCCAATGGCCATGGCGATGCGCTCGACGGTCAGGTAGGAATGGGTGAAGGCCATGATCAGCAGGGCCCCGACCACCATGACCATGGACGTCGGCGCCGACAGGCCCATCAGCGCGCCGACGCCGGCGAGGCCGGCGAGTTCGGTCAGCAGCGCGCCCATGCAGCAGACCAGCAGGGTCAGGACCGAGAACCAGGCCCAGGTCCTGCCGAAATGCTTTTCGATCAGATGCGCATGGCCCTGGCCGGTCACCACGCCGAGCCGCACCGTCAGCTCCTGCACGATGTAAAGCACGGGAATAAGGGTGATTTGCAGCCACAGCAGGCGATAGCCCCAGCCGGCGCCGCTCTGTGCTGCGGTAATGACGCTGCCGGCGTCGGTGTCGGCCAGCATGACCACCAGGCCCGGTCCCGCCACCGCCAGGAAATGCCGCAATTTTCCGCGCGGCAGGACATTGCTTGCATCGACCATATCAGGCGCTCTTTCAAAAGTGTCTTCCCACTTCTGGCGCCTTGGCGGAGCCGCGGCAATAGACGCCGCGTCAATTTAGAAACCGTCCAGTCTTGGCGGTCAGAATTCCTCGTCTTCGGGATGGGCGTCCTGCGCCTCTTCGGCCTTCTCGCCTGCGATGGAATAGGAGCCGTTGAGCCAGCGGTGGAGGTCGACGTCGGCGCAGCGCTTCGAGCAGAACGGCTTGTGGGCCGGATCGACCGGCTTGCCGCAAATCGCGCAGGCCGGCGGCTTTTTCGCCTCGTGCTCCATCAGCCTTGCTTCCTCAGCCTTGCGCTTGGGCGGCGGCGGCCCAGAAAACATGCGCCGGATAGCCGAGGCCGTCGAGCAGGGCCATGGTTTCCTGCAAAGGCAGGCCGACGACCGCGGTATAGGAGCCGATCAGCTTGACCACAAAGCTCCCGGCTATGCCCTGTATGGCGTAGCCGCCGGCCTTGCCGCGCCATTCGCGCGAGGCGAGATAGGCGGCGATTTCCTTGGCCGACAGACGCTTGAAGCGCAGGCGCGCCTCGACGAGCTTCGAGCGTTCGCGCCCCGTCGGATCGATCACGGTCACGCCGGTATAGACGCGATGCGCCCGGCCCGACAGCAGGCGGAGGCATTCCTCGGCCTCCTCAGCGGCTTCGCATTTCGGCAGGATGCGGCGGCCGACGCAGACGACGGTGTCGGCGCCGACGACATAGGCGTTCTGCAATTCCTCGCGGGCATGGGCGGTTTTGGCGCCGACCCGCGCCTTTTCCAGCGCCAGGCGGGCCGCCAGCTTGCGCGGCGATTCGTTGCGGCCGGGCGCCTCGTCGAGATCGGTCGGCAGCAGAGCGTCGGGTTCGAGTCCGATCTGCTGCAACAGCGCCAGGCGGCGGGGCGAACCTGAGGCGAGCGCCAGGCGCGCGGGACGGATTTCGGGCTCGGCGGTCACACAGGCTCCGGCGGGTTGGCGGCTAAGCCTATTTGAAACGATAGGTGATGCGGCCCTTGGTCAGGTCGTAGGGCGTCATTTCGACCAGCACGCGGTCCCCGGTGAGGACGCGGATCCGGTTCTTGCGCATTTTTCCCGCCGTATGGGCGATGATTTCGTGATCGTTTTCGAGCGTCACGCGAAAGGTCGCGTTCGGCAGCAATTCGCTGACGACGCCCGGAAATTCAAGCAGTTCTTCCTTCGACATCTGGTTCCTTGACTTTGTGGGTCCACCGCCAGCCGGCCCGCGCAAGAAGCCTGCCGTGCGGGATAGGTCGGAAGTCATCTTGTCGCCGCGGACAAAGCGACGCAATATCGCCAGCGCAGCAAGGAACCCCTGGTTCCCGCGACGGATTTATCCGGGCGGGCATGCGGATGGCGGTGTTGCGTGGCGTCGGATGCGTCTCATTGCGCCTGAACGGCCCGCCGCGCTATAACAAATTGTGACGCGCCTGCCAATGGCGCGCGTGGGAAGTGGCGTTCAAGACTTTTGGATCGACCCTTGGGGTTTTCGAATGAAACATTTGTTCGCCTTGCATAACCGGTTGATGAGTTCCTGGTTCGAACTCTATGAAGTCAACAACGATTCGTTGATGACGATTTCCGCACGCCTGCCGCTGATCGCGGCGGCGGCGACGGGCTTTGGCAACAGGAAGGCGCGGCACGAGACGCAGGCGATGGTCACGGAGAAACTTCTTGCCGCCTCCGAAGGCGCGCAGGCTGGAGCGCTGGAGACGGCGAAAGTGGCGCTGAAGGTGATGACCGGCCACACGCATCCCGTGGCGGTGGCGGGCCATTTCATGGACGTCGCGGCGGCGACGACCGCGCCGGCGCGCAAAAAAGTCAGGGCCAACGCGAGGCGGCTGGCGCAGGGCTGACGGATTTCCGACAACAGCGGCGTGACGGATTTTTGAAAAGGCGTCGTTTGGTGCGGCTAGAGGACTGGACAAGCCGCTTTTGGCTTTCTATAAGGCCCGAGCTTTGACGCCAGCCGTCACGGCATGCCCAGGTAGCTCAGTTGGTAGAGCATGCGACTGAAAATCGCAGTGTCGGTGGTTCGATTCCGCCCCTGGGCACCACCACCCCCTAAACTTAGCTGCGCATAGCGCAATAAATGCTCGAAAAAATAGCGGGTTATGCGCTGCGAGCTTGACCATAGTTTCGCATAGATACCCCCTCTTACGCATCAAATCATGGGTACGATATAGTGGGCCGTACCCATCGCGTCTGAGACCGTACCCATGCCGCTCTCACATTTCGCAATCTCCAAGGCTGCTCCCAAGGAAAAACCCTACAAGCTTTCCGATGGGTCGGGCCTGCATCTGCTCGTCGAGCCGAACGGCTCCAAGAAGTGGCGCTTCCGGTATCACTTCGAGAAGCGCGAAAAAATGATCGCGCTCGGGACGTATCCGGCGACCTCAATCGTTGACGCTCGCGCTCGGCGTGACGAAGCGCGGACGCTGCTGGAAAAAGGAATCGACCCGGCCGCGCACCGCAGGGAGACAAAGGCGGCGAAGGAAATCGCAGCCATCAGCACCTTCGGGGCAGTCGCGGCGGAAGTGCTCGCCAACAAGGCGACGGCCGAGGCCGCTGAGGCGACGATGAACAAAAACCGCTGGCTGCTCGAAGACCTTGCCGCGCCACTCAAAGATCGGCCGATCAGCGAAATCACCCCGAAAGAAATTCTCGACCTACTGAAACGGATCGAACAAACCGGCCGCCGCGAAACCGCCCGGCGGTTACGCGGGGTGATTGGCGGCGTCTTCCGCTACGCGATCGTGACCTTGCGAGCGACCAGCGATCCGACCGCCGCCATTCATGGCGCACTGCTCGCGCCAAAGGTTCGCCCCCGCGCGGCGATCCTCGACGAGGAGAAATTCGGTGGCCTCCTGCGCGCGATCGACGCCTACGATGGCTGGCCGACCTTACGCGCGGCGCTGAAGTTCATTGCGCTGACCTTCGCTCGCCCTGGGGAAGTGCGCGGCGCGCTGCGAAGCGAGTTCGATCTCGACAAAGGCGTTTGGCGTATCTCGCCAGAGCGGACAAAGATGCGTCGGCCGGGCGATCACCGTGCTGAAAGAGATTGCGAGAGGGCCGACCTATTTCCCGCGCATCACTGCCGGAAATTTCCTCGAAAGTTACGCCAAAGGAAAATGGCCCAGGTAGACTTTCTTCGCGCCCGGACGTTCACCTGAAATGCCACGGAAGACGCCCGTGGCATCGGCGCAAGCGCGTACTGAACGAGGGCGTCGATTTCGACTCCGCGATTTGGAGCCAATTCAGGTGAGGCAGCGCCGCCTGGAAACTCCTGAAACGATATGGAACAATTCTTTGCCGCACCCAAACATAAGTCATTGTTTTAGATAACTTCGAGCAGCCCGCCCCTGGGCGCCACTCCCACCATTGTATTTCATTTCAAATAGTTAGCCGTTTTTCTTTGCCTCGCTTCAACCTATCGCTCTGTTTTAACAGGGAATATGAGTTCCGCGGGTGTCTGTGCCGAACCCACGTTGAAGTTCGGCGCTGGCGCGCCGGCAGCGAGGAAAACGGTCGAAGGCGAAGGGCCGGTTTCGACGGCATTACATCCCATCGCGGAAAGACGGCTTGGCGCCACGTCCGACCGCCGCGAGGTTATGCCGCTCGCATGCCGTGGGCTTCGCTGTTTATACGGGCGGCGTGTCGCTCGGCGTGAGATAGCGAATGCGGCGGGCGGAACAAGCGAGCGGTTGAACCCCGGCGACGAAATGTCGGCCTCCCGGTCGAGCCACCCGTTCGGCGCGACTGACTACACGAAGTCGCCAGTCATGCAACCGTCAGGTTCACGCCCGGAAAGCGATTGCGCGGCGCATCTTGCAAAATGGTATCGTGACGCGCGTCATCGAAAACCCGCCGAGAATTCAGTAATAATCAGCTAAACCATTAACTATCCGCAGCAAAGCTTGTCTTTATATTGCCATGTCAAGCCGCGAACGCGACAATTGCCACTTTTTCATCACGCTTTAGCTGCACAATCAACACATTAACATCTCACACAAAAAGTTGACATGCGAAATTGTTCGGCGCATCAACAATCTAAGTTCGAAACCGAGTGGCATAGACATGTGCGTATTACATGAAGACGCAAGCCTGCAGCGTGACAATTCGGAAGCCACCACAGCGAGGCCCAGGGTTAGCGTGCCGGTCGGCGCCGTGGCCCGGGCGATCTTGGTGATCGGCTCGGTCGTCGCCTTCGGGAGCCAGGCCGTCGCCCTGGGGCCGGAAGCCGGAGCCGTTGGACGCCAATACGCCCAGGCCCCCACGACCACGCAGGGGCTTCAGAACCTGCGGTCAGCCATCAAGGAGAAATTCGGCGATCTCAAGGAGGCGCCGACGGCCCCGGAGGCGCCGACGCCCAAGGCGATCGGCAAGGACGTCCGTTTCGGCATGGTCGCCGCAATGAGCGGCCCGGCCAAGGAACTCGGCAGGCAGATGGAGGTCGGGGTCGAATCGGCCTTCGACGCCGCAAACGCCAAGGGAGGCGTGAACGGCCAAACCGTCAAACTCGAGGCGCTCGATGACGGCTATGACCCGACGCGCACACTCGAGCAAGTCAAGAAGCTTCACGATAGTGGCGGCGTCGTCGGACTGATCGGCGACGTTGGCACTCCAACGGCCGCGGTCGCGCTGCCTTACGCGCTCGAAAGCAGAATGCTGTTCTTCGGCGCTTTCAGCGGCGCCAACCTGCTGCGACGCGACCCGCCGGATCGTTATGTCCTGAACTACCGCGCCAGCTACGCCGAGGAGACCAATGCGACGGTCCACTATCTCGTCAAGGTCCGCCGCCTGAAGCCGGACCAGATTGCCGTCTTCGCCCAGAAGGATTCCTTCGGCAATTCCGGCTACGAGGGCGTGGAGACCGCAGTCAGGGCGCTTGGCGGCAAGGGCGGCACGCTGCGCCTCAATTATGAGCGCAACACGGTCGACGTCGGCGACGCGGTGGCCGTGCTTGCCAAGCACAAGGGGATCAAGGCGGTCGTGATGGTCGCCGCCTACCGCGCCGCCGCCAAGTTCATTGAAAAAACTCGCGACCTCTACCCCAACCTTATCTATACCAACGTCTCCTTCGTCGGGAGCAGCGCCCTCGCCGAGGAATTGAAGCTTCTCGGCTCCAGATACGCGGAAGGCGTCATCGTGACGCAGGTCGTCCCGGACCCGTACGGCTTCTCGTCGCTCGCCCTGGAATACCGAAACGCGATCGCGAAATATTTCCCCTCGGAAGCGGCCGACTATGTATCGTTCGAGGGATACATCGATGGCAAGATCATGCTCGAGGCGCTGAAGCGTGCTGGCCCCTCGCCGGATTCAGAGAAGCTGGTCGGAGCGTTGGAGAGCATCCACGACCTTGAGATCGGGCTGGGCGTGCCGATCGGATTCGGCCCCGTCGAACATCAGGCGATCCACAAAGTCTGGGGAACCATGCTCGACGGAGCAGGACATTACCAGCCGATCGGACTGAAGTGACGACTTGACCGGGCGCCTTGCGCGGCCAGGCCATCACCGCTTCGCCGGGGGTGGCGTCACCTGCGGCTTCTCTTTCATGGACGCAATATCGCGCAGATTGTCGCTTACGGCTCGTCCCTTCAGCTCCGCAACCCCGGCGCCTCATGCCCCGTGCGCGCCACATATTCGGTGTAGCCGCCGCCATATTGATGCACGCCGCCTTCCGTCAACTCCAGCACGCGGTTCGACAAAGCGGCGAGAAAATGCCGGTCGTGCGAGACGAACAGCATCGCGCCCTCATATTGCGACAGGGCGTTGATCAGCATTTCCTTGGTCAGGAGGTCCAGGTGGTTGGTCGGCTCGTCGAGCACTAAAAAATTCGGCGGATCGTAGAGCATTTTCGCCATCACCAGCCGCGCCTTCTCGCCGCCCGACAGCACCCGGCATTTTTTCTCCACATCGTCGCCGGAAAAGCCGAAACAGCCGGCCAAAGCGCGCAAGGACCCCTGCCCCGCCTGCGGAAACGAATCCTCCAGCAATTCGTAAACGCTGCGCTCGCCGTCCAGAAGCTCCATGGCGTGCTGCGCGAAATAGCCCATCTTGACGCTGCCGCCGAGCGCCACGCCGCCCGCGTCGGGCTTTGCCGCGCCGGTCACCAGTTTCAACAGCGTCGACTTGCCCGCGCCGTTGACGCCCATCACGCACCAGCGCTCCTTGCGCCGCACCTGAAAATCCAGGCCCTCGTAAATCGTCCGCGCGCCATAGGCCTTGTGCACGCCCTTCAGGCTCACCACGTCCTCGCCGGAGCGCGGCGCCGGCGGGAACTCGAACAAAACCGTCTGGCGGCGGCGCGGCGGCTCGACCTTCTCGATCTTCTCAAGCTTCTTGACCCGGCTCTGCACCTGCGAGGCGTGCGAGGCGCGGGCCTTGAACCGCTCGATGAACTTGATCTCCTTGGCCAGCATCGCCTGCTGGCGTTCGAACTGCGCCTGCTGCTGCTTCTCGTTCAAGGCGCGCTGCTGCTCGTAGAATTCGTAATCGCCCGAATAGGTGGTCAGGCCGCCGCCGTCGATCTCGACGATCTTTTTCACGATGCGGTTCATGAACTCGCGGTCGTGCGAGGTCATCAGCAGCGCGCCGTCGTAGTTCTTCAGGAATTCCTCGAGCCAGATCAGGCTTTCGAGGTCGAGATGGTTGCTCGGTTCGTCGAGCAGCATGGCGTCGGGGCGCATGAGCAGGATGCGCGCCAGCGCCACGCGCATCTTCCAGCCGCCCGACAGCGCGCCGACGTCGCCGTCCATCATTTCCTGCGAAAAGCTCAGCCCAGCGAGGATTTCCCGCGCACGTCCGTCGAGCGCGTAGCCGTCGAGCTCCTCGAAGCGGCCCTGGACCTCGCCGTAACGCTCGATGATCTCGTCCATGTCGTCGGCGCGGTCGGGGTCGGCCATGGCGGCCTCGAGCTCGCGCAACTCCGACGCCACTTCGCTCACCGGGCCGGCGCCGTCCATCACTTCGGCCACCGCGCTGCGGCCTTCCATTTCGCCGACGTCCTGGTTGAAATAGCCGATGGTGACGCCGCGATCGACGCCGACCAGGCCTTCGTCGGGATCCTCCTGGCCGGTGATCATGCGGAACAGCGTCGTCTTGCCGGCGCCATTCGGCCCGACGAGGCCGACCTTTTCGCCCTTCAGAAGCGCCGCCGAGGCCTCGATGAAGATGAGATGGTTGCCGTTCTGCTTGCTGATGTTTTCAAGTCTGATCATGCGCCGTCCTTAGGCGATGTGGCGGCCCGACGGAAGGGCGCCACGCACAAAAAACGCGTCGCCCGCAAGGGCGACGCGTTAATTTGTCCCGCGGACGGCTGTCAGCGTCCGTCGATCTGCTTGCCGATGATGGCGATGGCCTCTTCATAGACGGAGGCGGCGTTCCACGCCTGGATCGCCGCGAAATTGGGCTCGCCGGGCTGGTAGCCGGCGCCGGCGCTCCAGCCGTGCGCATGGAGGTAGTTGGCCGTCGACATCAGCGCGCCGTTCGGCGTGTCCAGGCTGCCGCCGACGCCATATTCAAGCACGGTTTTCGGCATGAACTGGGTCTGGCCGACCTCGCCATGCATGGAGCCGCGCGTGTCGGCCGAAAAAACGCCGCGATCGACCAGTTTCAGCGCCGCGTAAAGCTGGTCGGTGAAATAGTCGGTGCGGCGGCAGTCATAGGCCAGCGTGGCGATCGACGACAGCATGTTCTGGTTGCCGTGCTCCCTGCCGAACGCCGTCTCCATGCCCCAGATGGCGATCAGGGGGCCCGCCGGAACGCCGTAGCGCTGCTCGATGGAGGCGAAAAGCGCCGCATGGGACTGTTTCATCGCGCGCCCACGGGCGGCGATGACCGAGCCGCCGCGCTTGGCCATGAACTGGCTGAGCGACAGGCGGAAGCTTTTCTGGCCGCGATCGGCGGCGATGGTGGCGCTGGCGTAATGCGTCGTCATGAGCGCAGAAATCGCGGTCGGGCCGACTTTTCCGCCCGCTTCCTGCGAGAACTCCCGCTTCCAGTTTTCAAATCCCGCGGACGTGCTGCCGCATTGCGCCGCATAAGCCTCGCCGCCCAGACAGGCGACAGCCGCGAAGGCCAGCGCCGCGACTTTCCTGAAATGCCCGCCTTTAGTCATTGAAAACTCCTTTGCCATGCGTCAGGCGAGGCTCCGGTTCGCGCCCCGTTCCTGCGTCCTCGTCGACATGTTTCCGTCAATGTCCGAACGCGCCGGCGGCAGGATGTTCAGACGAGCCGCCCCTGTCAATGACCGATGATTCCCCCGTCGCCGCCGGGATGGCGTAGCGGCTTCAAACGAAGGCAGCGCAAGGCCTTCCCTTGCAATCGCGGACGTCGTTTTTATGGCCGCGGCGCGCTCCGAGGCCACGATCGCCGAGCCCCGTTCGACATCGAATCATCGGGCGCTGCGACAGGATGCCGCCCGGCGCGCTATTTCTGGCCGGCGGCCCCGTTCAAGCCGCGCGGACTTCCCCGACAAATTGCTGGATGAACCGCGCCAGATCGTCGGCGCTCCGCGCATGCGTCGCAGCGGCCGATTTCAACTGATCGGCGTGACCGTCGTTCGACGCCGCCGCCTCGCGCATCGCCGCCATGCTCTGCAGGACGGTTTCGGCCGCAGCCGCCGCGCGCATCGCCGAATTCGCGATCTCCTCGCTGGCGCGGCGCTGTTCGGCCGCCGCCGCGGAAACTTCCGCCGTGACGCCGTCGAGTTGCTGCAGTGTCGCTCCATTGCCCTTCGCCGCGGCCGAAGCGCCGGAGACAGCGGCCTGGATCGCTCCGACCTGGCCGGCGATGAGGCTCGTCGCCTCGGCGGTTCGCGCCGCCAGCGCCTTGACTTCGCCGGCGACGACCGCAAAACCGCGCCCCTGCTCGCCCGCCCGCGCCGCCTCTATGGTGGCGTTCAGCGCCAGAAGATTGGTCTGCGCGGCGATGGCTTCGATCAGCGTCGAAGCCTCGCCGATCGCCGAGACCGCGGCGAAAAGCGCCTCGATCTGCCGCAGGCTCGCCTCCGTGTTTTTCCGCGCCGACGCCGCGATGCCGCTGGTGTGGCGCGAATGATCCTGGATTTCCCGCGCCTGTTGCGCGACTTCCTGCGCCGCGTCGGCCACCAGGGCGATCGCGCCGGCCGCCGCCTGCGCCGCGTTCGAAGCCGCTTCCGACTGGCTGAGATTGACTTCGGACGCCGCGGCCACGAGACCGGCGCGGCCTTCCATTTCGCTCACCGAGGAGTTCAGCGCCTCCATCGCGCCGACCGCCTTCGCGCGAAAGCCGGCCGTCGCTTCGTCGAGAATTTTGCCGCGCCTGGCGTCGAGCGCGGCGCGTTCCTCATTCAAACGGTCCAGCATTTTCTTTTCGCGCAGGGCGGCGCGGAAAATCTCGATCGAACGCGCCATTTCGCCGATTTCGTCGTGACGGCCGGCATCCGGCAAAGCCACGTCGAGGCGGTCGCTGGCGAGCGCCTGCACGCAGCGGCACAGTCGCTCCAGCGGCATCCAAATCGAGCGGCGCGTGATGAACCACGCCAGAAACAGGCCGATGGCGATGACAAAGGCCGGAACGGTCTCCAGGAGCAGGATTCGTCGTCCCTGCGCCGCCTCGGCTTGCGCGCGCGTCGCGCGCACGGTCTCAAGCATGTCCTCGCTCAGCCGATTGACGTCGCGCAGCATCTTGCGGCGGTTGGCGACCGTCGGCTCGTCATCGGCCTGGATGATCGCGGCCTTCGGCGACACCTGTATGCAAAGCCTCGCCGTGTCGGCCTGATAGGCGATGAATTCGTCGATCCTGAGCGAAAGCTGCGTTTTTTCCGCGTCCGGCATCCGATTGCCCAGGTCTTGCAGCAGGTTGCGTCTGCGGCGATCGACCTCGCCGAGGTCATCGCGCAAGATCACTGACTTCGCCTTCGCGGAATCCACATCCTCGGCGATCAGAATTGCGTCGGCGTCCGCCGTCGCATGCTCGACCGACAGCGCAAGGCTCTGGGCGGCCATGGCGACCTGATACGCCCGCTCGGCGCCTCTCTGCTGGTCCTGCTCGACCCGGCTCTGGTAGACGGAAAAAATCGACAGGCCGGCTGCGAGAAAAGCGAACAGTCCCACCACACCAGCGATCTTGGTCGCAATCGTACGCTGCATCGGCCCGCCATCCATTTGAATTTCAATTAGATTTTATGCAACTTCTAGCTGCTGCCGGTTGCCAACCGGTTAACCGTTTATGAAACTTTCCTGACAATCGCCGCGTTTGGCCGTGGCCGAGGCGGAGTATTTGAGCCGGGAGAGCGGCGCGATAATCTGGTCCGGCGAGGCGCGCTCGTCGCGACGGCGCGGAGGGTGATCCATGCGGCGAGGGACTTCGTTTTTTTCTTTCCTCCTGGCTGCGGCGCTGGCCGCGCGGGGGACGGCCCGCGCCGATCACGCCGGCGACCTGCGCGCCGTGCTGGCGCGGATCAAATTGCCGCCGGGATTTCACATCGCCCTGTATGCGCTGGCGCCGGACGCGCGCGGCCTTGCCGTCGCGCCGGACGGCAAGGCGATCATCGTCGGCACGCGAACCGACAAGGTGTACAAGGTTTCCGTCGCGCCCGACGCGGCGCCGAAAGTCGAGGTCTTCGCGCCGAACCAGACTTTCGTGCTGCCGAACGGCCCCTGTTTCGCGCCGGACGGGACGCTGTTCATAGCCGAATTCGACGCCATAGAGAGTTTTGCGCCTCGCTCCGGCGGCGGCTGGGATGAGGACCATCCGAAAGCCGTCGTCCCGGAGGGCAAACTGGTTCCGCCGGAGGTCACGAGCCACGGCCATGGCCTGCGCATCTGCCGCGTCGGCCCGGACGGGAGGCTCTATGTGACGATCGGCGAGCCTTACAACGTGCCGCCGAAAGACAAGGAGCCATTGTTCGACCGCTGGGGCGTCGGGGGAATTATCCGAATGAACCTGGATGGCGGCGGACGCGAGGTTTTCGCGCGGGGCATTCGCAATTCGGTGGGAATGGATTTCAACCCCGCCGACGGCTCGTTATGGTTCACCGACAACCAGGTCGACATGATGGGCGACGACATCCCGCCCGGAGAGATCAACAGGGCCACGCGCCCCGGCGAGAATTTCGGATTTCCCTGGTATGGCGGCGGCCATGTGCGGACGCGCGAATATGCCGATGAGACGCCGCCGCCGGGCCTGGTCTTTCCGGAAGTCGAGGAGGTCGCGCACGCCGCAGATCTCGGCATGATCTTTTTTCGCGGCGACAAGCTCCCCGCGCAATGGCGCGGCATTTTTTCCGCCCAGCACGGCTCGTGGAACCGCACCGTCCCGGTCGGCGCGCGGGTGATGTTCACACCGGTCCGCGACGGCAAGGCGGGGCCCTCGATTCCCTTCGCCGAGGGCTGGAACACCGGCAGGACGCCCTATCTCGGCCGCCCGGTGGACGTCGCCGAGGCGCCCGACGGCTCGCTGATCGTCTCGGACGACCAGGAAGGCGCGCTGTACCGCATCTTTTACGACGGCAAGTGAGCACGCAAAAATGGCCCGGCTGCGCGGCCGGGCCTCGCCTTCGTGAACTGGCGATGCGGTTACTGGCCGAACTTGTACATGATGCCGAGCAAGGCGGCGTTCGACTGGGCGCGGGTCTTGTCGGAAACGCCGGTCGCAGCGTTGGTGAAGGACTGCGGCCCGAAGTCGGTGAAGCGATATTCGGCGCGGCCGATGATATTGTTGGTGAAGGCGTAATCGACGCCGCCGCCGGCCGTCCAGCCGACGCGATTGGCGTCGAACGTGGCCATCGACGGCAGGTTCACGCCGGAAATGCTGGTGTTGATATTGCCGAAGGCGACGCCGCCGGCGGCGAAGAGCAGGGCGCGGTCGATGGCGTAGCCGACGCGGCCGCGGACATCGCCGTCATAAGTGCTCTGGGTGCTGACGCCATAGGGATTGCCCAGGGCGTCTGTCGCCTTAATCGTGCGCTTGCCGCCGAGGATTCCGTCGACATTGCCTTCGACGCCGAGGACCAATGAGCCGATCTGCCGGTTATAGCCGACGAGGCCGCCGAGCATGCCGCCGTTGCTGCGAACATTATAGGGCGTCGCGGCGCCGCCGTTGACGCCGAACTGGCCGTGCGTGCGGGCGAAGTCGCCGCCGCCTTCGAGGCCGCCGTAAAAGCCTGTCCAGCTGAAGGCGATCGGCGCCTCGGTGAAGACCGGCGCCGGCGGCGCCTTGTTCGAGGGCAGGTCGGAGGCGAGCGCCTGTCCGGTCAGGCCGGCCAGAGCGGCGGCGGAAAGGAGAAATTTTCGCATCATGTCCTCACGTTTGACTTGCGCGCCCGGATCAAATCCAAGCTGAATGACAGCAAAGGCCTGCTTCGAAAGCCGAGCTTCGAATTCATGTCCCGTATCAGCGGTCTAGTCGCCGCCTGCGACGAAAATGAGGCAGCCATAATAACGTGAATTCTGTCACATTTTGCCATGATTTCGCCAAATGATGCTTTGTCACTCGCTACGATCTAGCCAAAAAATCCGCCATGATTGCAAATATTGCTTTTGGCGCTTTGCGGAGGGCGGCAGCCCAGGGCCGCAACGAAAAAACAAGCGCCTGCTTGCGTCCCGGCCAGCGTTTCCCGCCGCCGCCGGCATGGCGCGAGACGGCTTTTCATGGCAGAAGACGCGCCACCCTGGCGCCACCGCCTGAAAACGCCCCGCAGAAAAACGTCACGATGGGAAGATCGTCCTTGGACACAGTGCTTTCGGTCGCCAATCTGACCAAGACCTACGCCAATGGCTTTGCCGCATTGAAAGGCGTCGATCTCGCCATCGAGCGCGGCGAGATCTTCGCCCTGCTCGGCCCCAACGGCGCGGGAAAAACCACGCTGATCGGCATCGTTTGCGGCCTGGTGCGCCCGACCGCCGGCAAGGTCCTGGTCGACGGCGGCGACATCGCGGCCGACTATCGCGCCGCGCGGAAAAAGATCGGACTGGTGCCGCAGGAGCTGTCGGTCAACATGTTCGAGACGGTGTGGGACACTGTGGTGTTTTCGCGCGGCCTCTTCGGCAAGAAGGCCGATCCCGCCCATATCGAGCGCGTGCTGCGCGATCTTTCGCTATGGGATAAGAAAGACACCAATATCCGCGCCCTCTCGGGCGGCATGAAGCGCCGCGTCCTGATCGCCAAGGCCCTGGCGCACGAGCCGGAAATCCTGTTCCTCGACGAGCCGACGGCGGGCGTCGACGTCGAATTGCGCCGCGACATGTGGGAAATGGTGCGCCAGCTGCGCGAAAAAGGCGTCACCATCATCCTCACCACCCATTATATCGAAGAAGCCGAGGACATGGCCGACCGGATCGGGGTGATCAACAGGGGCGAGATCATCCTCGTCGAGGAGAAACACGCCCTCATGCGCCGCCTCGGCCAGACGCGGGTGACCGTCGGCCTCAGGCAGGCGCTCGAAATCCCTCCCTGAAAGCCTGTCCGGGTGGGGGCTCGGCCTGTCGGAAGACGGGCTTTCGCTCTCCTTCACGCAGAAGGGCGACGAGGCGCATGAAAGCGGCCATGGAAGCGGCTTGGCTGAACTGCTGAAGGCGCTTTCCGCGCAGGGGATCGATTTCCTGAGCGTCACGACCAGCCGCTCGTCGCTGGAGGACATCTTCATCGACCTGGTGGGAAAAAACCGATAAATCTGACAGGCGTCCGCGCGATATACCTTTTCGAACTCGCCCGCACCTGGCGGACCCTGTCCAGAGCATTGCCTCGCCGGTGCTCTCCACCGCGCTTTATTTCGTGGTGTTCGGCTCGGCCATCGGCTCGCGCATGCAGCCGATCGACGGCGTCGCCTATGCCGCCTTCATCGTGCCCGGCCTGATCCTACTCGCCGTCCTCACCGAAAGCGTGTCCAACGCCTCGTTCGGCATCTACCTGCCGCGCTTCACCGGCACGATCTACGAAATCCTGTCGGCGCCGGTCTCGGCCGTGGAGGTGCTGGTCGGCTTTGTCGGCGCGGCGGCGACGAAATCCGTCCTGCTCGGGATCATCATTTTCGCCACCGCGCGGATTTTCGTCTCCTTCGAGCTCGTGCATCCGCTCTGGTCGCTGGCCTTCCTCGTGCTGATCTCGGTGACTTTCGCCCTCTTCGGCTTCATCCTCGGCCTGTGGGCGGACGGATTCGAGAAATTGCAGGTCGTGCCGCTGATGATCGTGTCGCCTTTGACCTTCCTAGGCGGCACCTTCTATTCCATCGACATGCTGCCGCCGCTATGGCGCAAGGTGGCCCTGTTCAACCCGATCGTCTATCTGGTGGACGGGTTCCGCTGGGCCTTTTATGGCGTCGCCGCGGTCGGGCCGGCGATCAGCCTCACCTTGACCGTGACCATGCTTCTGGCCTGTGTCGCCGCGGTGATCTGGATCTTCAGGACCGGCTATCGCTTGCGTTCCTGAGCAAATGCGCGTCGCGTGATCAGTCGTCCTGCTCCAGCACGCGGATGATCGGACAGTCGCCGTCGACTTTTTTGTCATCGCATTGGCTCACCAGCGCCGCCAGCGCGTCTCGCATGGCGGCGAGATCAAAAAGCTTCTGCTCGATCATGACGAGCTTGCGCGCCGCCAGCTCCCTCGCGCTGGCGCAGCAGTCGTCGCCGTCCAGGCGCAGGAGTTCGGCGACCTCGTCGAGCGAGAAGCCCATCGATTGCGCCCGCTTGATGAAGCGTATGCGTTTCGCCGCGCCGGACGAATAGGCGCGGTGGCCTCGAAATGGCTTGCGGGGCTCCTCGAGCAGGCCGCGCCGCTGATAGAAGCGGATGGTCTCGACGTTGACGCCGGCCTCCAGCGCCAGCCGCCCGATCGTCATTGCGCTTTGCATAAACTACCCGGTTGATTCCGTACCATGGTACGGATTTTATAGCTTGGTTTTAGTGACGTAACCAGCGAGTTCGCCGTGGCCCGAATGATCACAGACCCGCCGCTGACGCCCAAACCCGTCGGACAATGGAAACGGCCGATCGCGCGGCGCGAAGAGGGCCAGAATGTCATCAGGCTTTTCGCTCCGGCGCGGCAGCCCGCAGCCGAGCCGAACCCAATCGACAGGCACGTCGGCGGCCGCCTGCGCATGCTGAGGCTGGCGAGCGGCATGAGCCAGCAGGAACTGGCGGCGGCGCTCGGCGTCAGCGTCGCGCGGCTGCGACGGCTGGAAATTGGCGAGAGGCGCATCGACGCCTATCTGTTTCGGGAAATCGTCAAGGTCCTCGGCGCGCCGCCAAGCTTCTTTTTCTCGCAGTTTCTGCAGGAGCCGCCGAAAACGTCAATCGAATAGGTCCTTCAAGGACATGCTCTAGCGATGATGGCGGCGATAGCGATGGCGGCAGCCGCCGCGCAGGCCGCAGGAAATGTGCGGACCGGCGGAATAGCCGATGACGCCGCCGGCGACGAGGCCGACAGGACCGGCGACGAGCGCTCCCGCCCCCGCGCCGAGCACGCCGTCGACCACGCGGCTGTCGGCGCGGGCGCTGGAGCCCGTGAGCGACAGGCCGAACGCCAGGGCGAGCCCCAGGCCGGCGACGAGCGATTTCTTTCCCATTCTGCGAATCCCTTGCTGGAACATGGATAACCACGGTCCCCCAACCGGTCGGCGGCGATCCTAAAGGGCCGGGGCGCCCGGGCAAGCTTGAGCGTTGGCGTTGCGCTCCCTGGCCGACGCGCGCTATTGATGCAGGTCAGCGAAGAAATGCCGCCTCGCGTTACAAATGTTCGAGCCTGGCGGCGAAAATCGCATCCCGGCCAGCGTCGGAGAGCGCCGATGGATTTAACGACGTTATGGAGCGACGAGGCGCGCCTTCGCGCGATCATCGACGGCGCTCCATGCTCGTTCATCGGCATGGATTTCAAGGGACGCGTGGCGGCGGTCAATCAGGCGGCGGAGGCCATGTTCGCGCTGGCCGGCTCCGAAATCGAGGGACGCCGCGCGGCCGAAGCCGGTCTTCCGGAAGCGCTGCGAGACCGTCTGGCCGAAGCCTTGCGGCGGATCAAGGCTGGCGAAGCTTTGCCGACCGAGCCGTTCGAACTGGAATTTTCGCGCGCCGGCGAGGAGCCCCTGCATCTGGATGGTGTGCTTTATGCGGTCGGCGCCGGGGCGGACGGCCTGATCGTCGCTCGCCTCATGGACGCCACCAAGCGCTTCAGGGCCGAACAGAAGAGCCTTCGCCTCGGGCGAATCCTGAAGACCCTGGGCGAAGGCAACCAGGCGCTGGTTCGCGCCGAGAGCGAGCAGGATCTTTTCCAGGTCACTTGCCGGATCATCGTCGAGTTCGGCGGCTACCGCATGGCTTGGGTCGGCCTGGTCGAGCACGACGAGGCGAAGACCGTCCGGCCCGTCGCCCATGCCGGGCATGAGACCGGCTATCTCGCCGAGACCTTTATCAGCTGGGCCGACGAGCCGCACGGCCAAGGCCCCTGCGGCGTCTCCATCCGTTACGGCGCTCCGCAATTCAACAATGATTTCACCAGCAACGCCGTCATGACGCCCTGGCGCGAGGCCGCAGCTGAACGCGGCTACCTGTCGAGCCTGTCCCTTCCCTTGAAGAACGCGGCGGGCGTGTTCGGCGCCCTGACCATCTATTCGAGCGAAACCTGCGCCTTCGGCCTCGAGGAAGTGGCTTTGCTGGTCCAGCTCGCCGACAACCTTTCCTTTGGCGTCGGCGCGCTGCATACGCGACGCGACCGCGACGAGATGCAAAGGTCGCTGCATCGCGCGCAAAAACTCGAGGCGCTCGGCCAGTTGACGGGCGAAATCGCCCATGATTTCAACAACCATCTTCAGGTCATCCTTTCCAATCTCGACCTCTGCCTTCGCGTCACGGAGGGCGGCGGCCTGGCCGCCTCGTACCTGGGAAACGCCATCAAGGGAGCGCAGCAGGGCGCGAAACTGACCAGCCAGCTGCTGACCATCGCCCGGCGCCAGCCCTTGCGGCCCGAGCCCTCGCGCCTCGACCGGATGGCGGGCGAGATGATGGATTTGTTGCGCCGCTGCCTGGGCGAGCGCGTCACCATCGAACTGGCCGCCGAGGCGGGATTATGGACGGCCCTGGTCGATCCCGGACCAGCTCCAGAACGCCTTGCTCAACCTGGCGATCAATGCGCGCGACGCCATGCCCGACGGCGGCAGATCTGACCATCGAACTGAACAACGCCTCTCTCGACGGCGCCTTTGCGGCGGCGGCCGGCGCGGGACAATATGTGCAGCTGACGGTGACGGACACGGGGACCGGCATGGCGCCCGAAATAGTCGACCGCGTCTGCGAGCCGTTCTTCACGACCAAGCCCGACGGCCTCGGGACCGGCCTCGGCCTCTCGATGGTCTATGGCTTCATCAAGCAATCGGGCGGGCACATCAGGATCGAAAGCGTCCTGGGTCAGGGAACGGCGATAAAACTCTATCTGCCGCGCAGCCTGGCGGAGGAGGCTGCGCGCTCCGCCGAGGAGACGGGGACCGAACGCGGC
Source organism: uncultured Alphaproteobacteria bacterium (assembly GCA_963849665.1). GTDB lineage: Bacteria > Pseudomonadota > Alphaproteobacteria > Rhizobiales > Beijerinckiaceae > Rhodoblastus. The sequence continues at coordinate 24,775 of CAWKJW010000050.1, forward strand.
CATGGCGAGGCCATTCTCGTCGTCGAGGACGAGGCCGGGGTGCGCGGTTCGGTGACGGCGCAACTGATGGAGCTGGGCTATCGTGTCCATGTCGCGGCCAATGGCGAGGAGGCGCTGAAAATACTGGCGGAGGGAAACCACGTCGATCTTCTTTTCACCGACATGGTCATGCCCGGCGCCTGGAATGGGCGCGCCCTGGCCGAGGAGGCGCGAAAACGCGTCCCCGGTTTGCCCGTGCTCTATTCGTCCGGCTATACCGAAAACATGCTCTTGCGCGACGGCCGCCTGGACGAAGGCGTCCCACTGCTCGGCAAACCATACCGCCATGCGCAGCTGGCGCGGGCCGTCCGCGCGGCTCTGGCGGCGTCTTTGACCCAGGCGGCGGCCCAGCGCCGGGAAAGCGCTCCGCACCGGCCGAATCCGACGAAAAACCCGTTTCGCTGCTGCTGGTCGAGGACGACGACATGGTCCGCTTCCTGATGGCCAGCCTTTGCTCGGAGGCCGGCTATCGGGTCAAAGAGGCGGCGAAGCCTTCCGAGGCTCTGCGCCTGCTCGACGGCGGAGATCCCATCGACGTTCTCGTGACCGATTTCACGCTGCCGGAAATGAACGGGGTCGACCTGATCCGCAAGGCGCTCGGCGGCAAGACCGGACCTTTCGGTGATCCTCGCCTCCGGCAGCAGCTTCAGCCGTGGCGAACTGCCCGACAATGGAATCGTCGTCCTGACGAAGCCGTTTTGCCCGGAGGAATTGCAGGACGCCATCCGGGAGGCGTCGGCGGGAAAGCTCGAAGGAGCGAGTGCGGCCAAAAGCCTGTCGTGAGACGGGCGCCTAAAGTCGCCCTGTGGAGTTTGCGCCAGGGGTTTGCCAATAGTGACGAGCACGGTTGGCAAGAAATAATCTAAGCCGCGAGATCGGCGACCACGGCGTCGAGCACCGGAAACCCTTCCGACGTCACGCGGATGCGGCCCTGGCGGGTATATTCGACCATGCCATGCGCGATCAGGTCGGCGACGCGCGAGGCCTCGAAGCGTTTTCCGGTGAGCGCCTGGAAGCGGGCGGGGTCGATGCCCTCGCTCAGACGCAAGCCCATCAGCAAAAATTCGTCGCCCTGCGCCTCGACCGACAGGGTTTCGTCCTCGACGAGCCCCGAGCCTTCGGTCTCGACCACCGTCAGCCACATTTCCGGATGCGGCTCGGTCGCCTGGGCGCGGCGCGCGCCTTTCGGCGTGACGATGCGGCCATGAGCGCCGGGGCCGACGCCGACATATTCGCCATAGCGCCAGTAGATCAGATTGTGCCGGCTTTCGCCGCCGGGCTTGGCGTGGTTGGAGATTTCGTAGGCCGGCATTCCGGCCTTTTCCGTCATCTCCTGCGTGACGTCCCACAGCGCGCGCGCGGTGTCGGAATTCGGGATTTTCAGCTTTTTGGCGCGATAAAGCTGCTCGAACATCGTGTCCGGCTCGATCGTCAACTGGTAGAGCGACAGATGCTCCGGCGCACGCGCCAGGGCCTCGCCCAGCTCCTTCGCCCAGGCCTGCGGCGTCTGGCCGGGGCGGGCGTAAATGAGATCGAAGGACGAACGCTCAAAAGTCGAAGTGGCGATGTCCAGCGCCCGCATCGCCTCCTCGACCGTATGCATGCGGCCGAGCGTTTTCAGGTCGGCGTCGTTCAAAGCCTGCACGCCGAGCGAGACGCGATTGACCCCCGCCTCGCGAAACCCCTTGAAGCGCGAGGCCTCGACACTGGTCGGATTGGCCTCCAGCGTGATTTCGGCTTTGGCGTCGAGCTTCCAGAGCTTTCCGATGGTTTCGATGATCGCGGACACGGTTTCGGGCGACATCAGCGAGGGCGTGCCGCCGCCGAAAAAGATCGAGCGCACCTGCCGTCCCGGCGTCAGGGAGGCGCGATGCCTCAGCTCCGCCTGCATCGCGGCGAGAAAGCGCGGCTCGTCGACGCCACCACGCCGCACATGGCTGTTGAAGTCGCAATAGGGGCATTTCGACAGGCAGAAGGGCCAATGGACGTAGACGCCAAAGCCGGGGTCGGGAATCAGGGGAGCAATGCTGGCCATGCGCCCTTATGCCATTTCTGGATTTTGCCGTCACGCCGCGCTTAACGGAATCTTCAGCTTCGTTGCGACGGGGTTAATGGGAGCGGGGCGCCAAGGACGAAAAGACTGCCGTCGCCGTCCACGATCGGCGGGAAGCGGGAGAGCGCAGATGCAGCCGGCAAGGACCGCTTTCCGCCCCACGCACGACATGTGCGGGCTTGTCCCGCGTAGCCACGCCGGGACGTTTCTCGATGCCCGGCGTTGCGCCCAGTCGGTCCGCGTGGATGCCCGGCACAAGGCCGGGCATGACGGCGTTGGTCGCCGGAAGGGGATATGCGGACCCGATCCGGATCGTCGCCTTCGAGCCGGTTGCGGCCAACGCAGGCGGGCGGAAAGCGGCGGCGCGCTTCGAGCCGCCGCGCCGAAAACGCCTCAAAAACGACATTGAAACGTCGGCAATATGGCCACCAACGGGGAGTTGCGCCCATAAGCGGCGCCGCGGAGCCGCATGTTCGGTTCATTTCAGCTGGTTCGCAGAAACTCTGAAAGGAACGGCAAATGGGCAGAGTCCTGATCGCCGCGCTGCTCGCCGCGCCGGGCCTGCTCGCCGCATCGGAAATGCCCGCGGTCGCCAAAAACGCCAACGACATGGCGTGCTCCCGTTACATGGCCATGCGCGCGGCCGGCCGGATGGCGGCGGTCAACTCGATGCGCAGCGGCATGTCCGCGGCGAACAATATGGCTTCCAGCCGCGAAATGGCCGGGAAAGTCGCCGCGATCTGCAAGGGACGCCCCGGCATGATGGTCCCGGAGGCGATGAAGGAGGCGATGCCCCAGTGAGGCGCTCCGCCGCGGCGCCGGTGCGACGGCAAAGGGTCACCAATGGCGATTTTCGAGCGCGAATTAGCCGCCGCTAGGCCGGCTTCAAACGAGAAGCAAGTCGTCTACCGCCACCGGCTGCCGACCCGGATCTGGCATTGGCTCAACGCCGCCGTCATCCTGGTCATCCTGATGAGCGGCCTGATGATCTTCAACGCCCATCCGCGCCTTTACTGGGGCCAGTACGGCGCCAATCCCGACCACGCCTGGCTTCAGATCGACAACTCGGGCGACCAGGGTGTTCTTCGCGTGGGAGACCGCACGTTCCGAACGACGGGGTTTTTGGGCGTCTGGCGCGGGCCGGGCGATGAGACGGTCTACACGGCCTTCCCCGGCTGGCTCACCCTGCCGTCGACTTACGACCTCGCCATGGCCCGCCACTGGCACCTGACCTTTGCATGGCTGCTCGTGACGGCGATCGTCGCTTTCTGGATCTTCGGCCTCATCAGCCGCCACATCCAGCAGGACCTGCTTCCCGACAGGCGGGAACTGCGTCCGCGCCACATCCTGCAAGACATGAAGAACCATGCGCTGTTGCGCTTTCCGCGCGGCGAGGCGGCGCGACGATACAACACGCTGCAAAAGCTGTCCTATCTCGGCGTCGTCTTCGGCCTCATCCCTTTGCAGATCCTGACCGGGCTCGCCATGTCCCCGGCGATGGACGCGGCGTGGCCCTGGCTGCTTTTCGTCTTCGGAGGCCGCCAGTCCGCGCGGTCGATCCACTTTATCGGCGCGATGCTCATCGTGATCTTCGTCCTCGTGCATTTGTTGATGGTCGCGCTCGTCGGGCCAATCAACGAAATCCGGTCGATGATCACCGGGCGCTACCGCCTGCCGCAGGAGCGTGAATGATGGCCTTCGCCTTCACTAGACGCAAACTCGTCGCGGGCGCCGCCGCCGGGGGCGCCGCCATGGCGCTCTCGGCCTGTACGGGGCCGACCTACAACAGGTTCTTCATGGACGACGTGCTGTCGGCGGGCGAGTGGCTCAACTATCGCGTCCAGCGGCTCGTCGGGGCGAACGCGCTGGCGGAGGAATTCCCCGAAAGCGAAATGTCCCCAGTGTTCCGCACCAACGGGACCACCGATCCCGGAACGCCCGAGTACCAGAAGTTCGCCGCGGGCCAATTCGCCGACTGGCGCCTGCAAATCGATGGACTGGTCGCCTCGCCGGCGTCGTATTCGCTGGCCCAGCTGCGGGCGATGCCGTCGAGAACCCAGATCACGCGGCACGATTGTGTCGAAGGCTGGAGCGCGATCGGGAAATGGACGGGCGTTCAGCTCGGCCGCCTCCTGAAGCAGGCCGGGCTGCAACCGAACGCCCGGTTCATCGTGCTCCACTGCGCCGACCAAATGGACGGGACGCCCTACTATGAAAGCATTGACCTTGTGGACGCGTTTCATCCCCAGACGTTGCTGGCTTATGCGATGAACGGCCAGCCGCTCTCCATCGGTCATGGCGCCCCGCTGCGGCTTCGCGTCGAGAGACAGCTCGGCTACAAGCAGGCGAAATATGTGATGCGCGTGGAGGCCGTGGCCCTGCTGTCCGGCATAGGAGACGGACAGGGCGGATATTGGGAAGACGCGGCCGGCTACTATTGGTACGCGGGAACCTGATCCAGACCCGGGCCGCGTCGCCAAGCCGTTTTTCAGATAAAAGAAAACAAGAACATTTGCGCCGGGCTAATTGTGACTCCACCGCGCATTTTCACGTTTTGCTTTTTCACTTGCCGCCCGCCAGCGCATTCGCAGCCAGCATCTGGAACGCCCGCGCCCGATGCGACAGCGCCTGCGAGCCGTCGGCGGGAATGCCGTGCTTTTCCTCCGCGCTCATTTCCCCGAAGGTGCGGTCGTGGCCGTCCGGCGTGAAGCAGGGATCGTAGCCGAAACCTTGCGCGCCCCGCGTCGGAAAGGTCAAGTCGCCAAAAACCTTGCCCTCGAAAATGCGCTCCTCGCCATCCGGCCAGGCCAGGGCGAGCGCCGAGACAAAATGCGCCCGGCGCGAAGGCGAGCCCGACGCGGCGACTTCCCTCTCGATCCGCGCCATGGCGGCGGCAAAATCCTTGGTCTCGCCGGCCCAGCGGGCGGAATAAATCCCCGGCGCGCCGTCGAGCGCCTCGACGCAGAGGCCCGAAATCGTCGGCCAGCGCCGGCAGACGGCGCCCCTGGCCGCCGCCCGCGCCTTGATCAGCGCATTGGCGACGAAATCCGCGCCGGTCTCCTCCGGCTCGGCCAGGCCGAGTTCGGCGGCGGACACCGCCTCGACGCCATGGGGGGCGAGCAATTCCCGCATTTCGCGCAATTTGCCGGAATTGTGGGTGGCGATGACCAGCCGCCCCTCCAGACGCCGCGTCATTCCTCGATCGCCTGCTTTTGCAGACCGACCAGCATCGAGACGCCGCCGCGCGCCAGGGTCAGCAGCGAAGTGAGTTCGGTTTCGGAAAACACCGCCCCCTCGGCTGTCGCCTGCACTTCGACCAGGCCGCCGGCGCCGGTGATGACGAAATTGGCGTCGGTCTCGGCCGCCGAATCCTCGGCGTAATCGAGGTCGAGCACCGGGACCGCCTTGTAGATGCCGCAGGAGACGGCGGCGACATGGTCCTTGAGCGGCATGTCCTTGATCATCGAGCGCCCGCGCATCCATTTCAGGCAATCGTGCAGGGCGATCCAGGCGCCGGTGATGGAGGCCGTGCGCGTGCCGCCATCAGCCTGCAGCACGTCGCAGTCGATGGTGATCTGGCGCTCGCCAAGCGCCTGGAGGTTGGTCACCGCGCGCAAGGAGCGGCCGATCAGGCGCTGGATTTCCTGGGTGCGGCCGGAAGGCTTTTGCGTTTCGCGCCTTGTGCGCGTGTGGGTGGCGCGCGGCAGCATGGAATATTCGGCGGTGATCCAGCCGCGTCCCTGCCCGCGCAGCCACATCGGCGGCTTGTCCTCCAGCGAGGCGGTGCAGAGCACGTGGGTTTCGCCGAATTTCACGAGGCACGAGCCTTCGGCGTAACGGGCGACATTGCGCTGGAGCGAGACGGGACGCATGGCGTCAGCCGCGCGGTTGGATGGACGCATGGGGACTCCTCGATTGACCCCGCGCTTTTAGAGCATATTTTCAAAAAGGGGCAGACTTTTCGCAACCCGCGCGCGCAACATCAAACGGTCCGCGCCTCCAGCGCCGGCGCCTCGGCGGCGGGCGTCGTTTCGGGCGGCGCCAGCAGGAGCCGCGCCGCCCAGGCGATCAGCGCGCCGTTGCGCAGCAGGGCCAGCAGTCCGAAGGCGGGCGGCAGGCTGGCCGCGAAAAAAGTGTAGAAATAAGGATATTCGAGCTGGCTCAGGCCCAGCCCGACGAAGAGAAGCGCTTTCGCCTCGCGCGTGGATTTCAGGCTGGCTATGGCCGCGACCGGCGTAAGCCAGACCAGATACTGCGGCGAAAAGACCTTTCCGAGCGCGGAAAAGGCGACGATGATCGCGCAGGCGCCCTTGGCCAGGGCCACGAGCCGGTCGAACTCGCCGGCGCAATCGCGCTGCGCCCGCCAGAGCCAGAGACAGACGGCGAGCGCCGCCGCGAGGGGCGCGGCCTCCGCAAACGGCCGCAACAGCGGCTCGTAGGCGGAAATGATATTGTCGGAGCCGAATGTGTAGACCGACCCCGAAACGATCGACGGATCCAGGGCGGACAAGAGAATCAGGACCGCCGACCAGGTGCTTTCGATCTGCAGCGGACGCGCGCCGTGATAGGCGAAAGCGTCGCGCCAATGATCGCCGGCAAGCGCCAGATAGGCCAGCCCCGCGACGAGGCAGACAATTCCGGCGCCGGCGAGGCTGACGAAGAATTCCCGCCAGCGCCTTGTCGCCGCGTAATGAATGGCGCCGAGAGGCGCGACCAGGATCGGCGCGCCCTTGGCCGCCACACCAAAGGCCAGGGAGGCGCCCGCTCCGGCCGGCCGGCGCGCGGCCAGAGCCAGAAACGCCAGCGCAAAAAAAGCGGAAACGCAGGCGTCATAGCGACGCGCCGCGACAAAGCCGAGCGCCGCCGTCGCGCCCAACGCCAGGCCAAGCGTCCGCGCGCCCTGGCCGGGCGCGAGCCCCTCCATCGCCTTGGCGGCGCAAAACACGGAGAGCGTCAGGAGCAGCTCCATCTCCAGGCCAAACAGCAGGTGATAGGCGCCGAAATTCTGCGTCAGCAGCGCCGGCAGCAGGGCGAAAATCGCCATGCCCGGAGGATATTCCATGGAAAAGTCGCGCCAGGGAAGAATCGGCCGGCCGGCGGGCGCGTCGGGGAAGGCGCGGGCGTCGGGCTCGTCCGCGCCGGACGGGGCTTTTTGCCAATCCTCGACCTTGCGGACGTAATAAGTGGAGTAGGAGCGCCCCAGCATGGCGTTGGCATAGGAGAAATAGCGCGCCGTATCGCTGTCGGCGCGTTGCAGCACGCCGAGGAATTGCAGCGGCGTGAGCCGGCGCGCGATGTCCTGCATCGAAATGCCGGCGGGATCGGCGGCGGTCCTGTAGCTTTTCAGCGACGGCCCGTAGACATTGAACAGGCCGAACACCAGCACAAACCACAAGGCCCAGAGTTTTCGGGTCGAATTCATGTCGCGGCGCGGTCCGGATGAAGCAGGTCTGCTTAACCAGACTTAACCCGCGCCGGTGAACAAGTCCCTAGCGTAAGGCGGATTTTTGACGCCTCTCCCTTTCTTTCGCCCGGCTCCCCTGCTATCTGCCGCGCATGAGCGCGCACAAATTCGACAATATCCGCAATTTCTCCATCGTCGCCCATATCGACCATGGCAAATCGACCCTCGCCGACCGGCTGATCCAGCAGACCGGCACTGTGGCCGAACGCGACATGGTCGAACAGGTGCTCGATTCCATGGATATCGAGCGCGAGCGCGGCATCACCATCAAGGCGCAGACCGTGCGGCTCGAATACAAGGCGCAGGACGGCAAGACCTATATCCTTAACCTGATGGACACGCCCGGCCACGTCGACTTCGCCTATGAGGTGTCGCGCTCGCTCGCCGCCTGCGAAGGCTCGCTGCTGGTGGTGGACGCCTCGCAAGGCGTGGAGGCGCAGACACTGGCCAATGTCTATCACGCGCTCGACGCCGGCCATGAAATCGTGCCGGTGCTCAACAAGATCGACCTCCCCGCCGCCGAACCCGACCGCATCAAGGCGCAGATCGAGGAGGTGATCGGCCTCGACGCCTCCGAAGCCGTGCCGATTTCGGCCAAGACCGGCCTGGGCATCGACCTGGTGCTGGAGGCCATCGTCAAAAAGCTTCCCGCCCCCACCGGCGACGAAACCGCGCCGTTGAAGGCGCTGCTGGTCGACAGCTGGTATGACGCCTATCTCGGCGTCGTGGTTCTCGTGCGCATTTTCGACGGCGTGCTGAAGAAGGGCCAGAAAATCCAGATGCTCGCGGCCGGAGCCCATTACGAGGTGGACCGCATCGGCGTGTTCCGTCCGAAAATGCAGGACGCGGCGCAATTGGGCCCCGGCGAGGTCGGCTTCATCACCGCCCAGATCAAGCAGGTCGCCGACACCCGCGTCGGCGACACGATCACCGACGAAAGAAAGCCCTGCGCCGAGGCTTTGGCCGGCTTCAAGCCGGCGCAGCCCGTGGTGTTCTGCGGTCTTTTCCCCGTCGACGCCGCCGATTTCGAGGATTTGCGCGCCGCCATGGGGAAGCTCAGGCTCAACGACGCCAGCTTCTCCTTCGAAATGGAATCCTCGGCGGCGCTCGGCTTCGGCTTCCGCTGCGGCTTTCTGGGACTCTTGCATCTCGAAATCATTCAGGAGCGGCTGGAGCGCGAGTTCAATCTCGACCTGATCGCCACTGCGCCGTCGGTGATCTACAAGATCGCCATGAACAACGGCGACGTGATCGAATTGCACAATCCCGCCGACATGCCGGACGTGGTGAAGATAGCCGAGATCCAGGAGCCGTGGATCAAGGCCACGATCCTGACGCCCGACGAATATCTCGGCTCGGTGCTGAAGCTCTGCCAGGACCGGCGCGGCGTGCAGGTCGATCTCAATTATGTCGGCAAGCGCGCCATGGTGATCTATGAACTGCCGCTCAACGAAGTGGTGTTCGATTTCTACGACCGGCTGAAGTCGATCTCCAAGGGCTACGCCTCGTTCGACTACCAGATCATCGACTATCGCGCCGGCGACCTGGTGAAGATGTCGCTTCTGGTCAACGCCGAGCCGGTCGACGCCCTGTCCATGCTGGTGCATCGGACGCGCGCGGAAATGCGGGGACGCGCCATGTGCGAAAAGCTGCGCGAACTGATCCCGCAGCACATGTTCCAGATACCGATCCAGGCCGCCATCGGCGCGAAGATCATCGCCCGCGAAACCATCCGCGCCTTGCGCAAGGACGTGACCGCCAAATGCTACGGCGGCGACGTCACCCGCAAGAGAAAGCTTCTGGAAAAGCAGAAGGAAGGCAAGAAGCGCATGCGGCAGTTCGGCAAGGTCGAAATTCCGCAGGAAGCCTTTATCGCGGCGCTGAAAATGGACAGCTGAGTTTTCGGGGCGGGATGGTTAATTTCCGCGCCGCAACAGAGCGCGTTGAACCAGGCATCTACGTAAAATCACGGAGTCAGGCCGGTCAATACTGTTGCTGGATCGCAACGCGCGGGGATTCGTTTCGTCCGCGACGCAAAATGATTCGGGCCGCCGCACCGCCCGGATTGGCGGCCGGAACATTTTCTTATGTTAATTCAAACTGTTAATCCGCAGCTCGCTTCAGAGTTAAAAAAAGCGCGCGCTTGTCGTTTTCGTGGACTTGCTTATCGTGGCGTGAGAAGCCCCCGTTTCTGGCATCGGGCGGCTCAGTATTTCGCACTCGAGACGATATTATGACCCTGACGCCGCTCCATGCATTCCCGGTTCGCAATCCGCGCGCCTTGCGCAATGCCCTTCTTGGCGCAGTCGCCGCGGCGGCGATCGGATGCGTTCTCGCGCCGACTTCGGCGCAAGCCTTCATCTGCGGCCAAGCGATCGGGAGCGCCTCAGGCCCGGCCTTCAGCGGCGGCGGCGCCACCGACAACGGCAATGCAAATGCGACAGCCTGCGGCCAGGGCGCCAGCGCCGGCACAGCCTTCGACACCGCCATCGGCTCGAACGCCACTGCCGCAGGCGGCGCCGCGACAGCGCTGGGCGCGAACGCGCAAGCCGGCGGCAACGCCACGGCCTTGGGCGCGTCCGCCAGCGCGTCAGGCGGCGCGTCGATCGCGATCGGCAGCACTGGAACCGGCGTCGGCCCCTCGGCGACCGCGGCCGACGCCATCGCCATCGGCGGCTCGGCCGGCAACGGCGCGGGCGCCTCGGCCTCCAACGCCAACGCCATCGCCATCGGCGGCGGCGACGCCAGCGGCAATCATGGCGCCGTCGCTTCCGGCGTGAATTCGGTCGCCATCGGCTCCGGCGCCGGGCTTTACTCGGGGGCGCAGGCGCAGGGGAATTACTCGATCTCGCTCGGCGCGAACTCCGCCGCAAACAACGCTGGCGACGTTGCGATCGGCGCTGGCGCGGGCGCAACAGGCGCCGGCGGCGTGAATTCGGCCGTCGCTATCGGATACGCCCAGGCCAATGGCGCGGGCGCCGTGGCGCTCGGCAGCGGACAGACTGCGACGGGCTCGGGCGCGGTGGCGATCGGCGATCCCAACACGGTGACCGGCGCCGGCGCGGTCGGCATCGGCGCAAATAATACCGCGAACGGCCAGGGCGCCCTCGCGCTCGGCAACTCCAATAGCGCCATCGGCACAGGCTCCGTCGCCCTCGGCAACGCCTCGACTCGGCGCCGCCGGCGGCATCGCCATCGGCAACGGCGCGACCGCGACGCAGGCCAATGATGTCGCGCTGGGCTCCGGCGCCTCGGCGTCGGGCGGCAATTCTGTGGCGCTGGGCGCGGGCGCCAGGGCCACGGGCGCCAATCAGGTCGTGCTCGGCTCAAACGCGGCAGTCCTGGTCGCCCCGGGTCTGTCAACCAGCTCCACCGCCGCGCAGTCGGGTTCAACCTATCTGGTCACCACTAACTCCAAAGGGGTGCTCGGCTCGTCGACCATCACCACGACCAGCCTGAACTCGTTGATGTCCTCGACCTCCGGCCTGCAAGCTTCCGTCGCCAGCCTGCAAGGCTCGGTCGCCACCCTGCAAAACCAGATGAACCGCGCCTTCTCCGGCGTCGCGATCTCGATGGCGTCGATCCCCGGCTACCTGCCGGAGAACAAGAACTTCGGCGTGTCCGCCCATTACGGCGGCTTCAATGGCCAGAGCGCGCTGGGCGCCTCGTTCATGGCGCGCATCTCCGATAACATCGTTGTCGACGCGGATCGGCGCCGGCTTGGGCACGGGGGCCGGCGTCGGCATCCGCGCTGGCGGCACCGTGGCCTGGTGAGGTCGATTTGCGCAAATTCATAATTCGTCTGGCGTTCTCGGTCTTGGCGACCGCGAATGGCTTTGCCGCCGCCCGCGCGCAAACCGCCATCCGAGCCGCGGCGCCGGCGGCCCCGCAAGCGGCGCAGATCGACCGCAACGGCCTGCTGATCCTGGTCAAGTCGGCGCTCATCGCGCTCGACCAGGCCAACAAGACTGGCAATTACACGGTCTTGCGCGATCTCGCCGCGCCAGGTTTCGCTTCCGCCAATAACGCAGCGCGGCTGGCGGAAATTTTCGTCAATCTGCGGCGCGACAGGATCGACCTGTCCGGCGTGCTGGTTCTTGAGCCGCAATTGACGATCATGCCGGAAATCGACGCCAACGGCATGCTGCATCTGGCCGGGTTTTTCCCTTCCGCGCCGACGCAGATCAATTTCGAAATGCTGTTCGCGCCGGTGGACGGCCAGTGGAAGCTGTTCGGCATCGCCGCCAACCTCGGCTCATCGGTCCCCGCCGCGCCGGCGCCGCCCCATTCGGCAGCGCCTGTCGCGTCTGCGAAAAAACCCGAAAAGAAACCGGCGCACGCCGCCAGGCCCTGACGCAACGAAGGACTTTGCCGCGCGCTGGCCGGCCCGCCTCCTAAGCCAGCCTCTGATGCGCTTGGGCGCGCCAGACGCGGTCCGCCTCAACCCTTATGAATTCCGCGACCTCTATCTGCGGAATGGGCTTGCTGAACAGGAAGCCCTGCACGGTGTTGCAGCCGAAAGACTTCAGGAGATCGAACTGTTCGGAGGTTTCAACTCCTTCGATCACGCAATTGAGGTCGAGGTTTCTGCACAGGGCGATCATCGATTTGATGATGTCGCGTGCGGTGACGCTGCCGCCCATTTCCTGCACGAAGCTGCGATCGATCTTGATCTTGTCGAGCGGCAGCCGGTGCATATAACTGAGGCTCGAATAGCCGGTGCCGAAATCGTCCAGCGAAATCTTGACGCCGATTCGCTTGAACGCGTCGATGGACTCCTTCGCCCGATCAAAATCCGACATGAGCGCCGTTTCGGTGACTTCCAGGTCAATGCGCGCCGGATCGACATTGCTGGCCTCGATAATGGCGATGATCTGCATGACCGCGGTTGGCGACATCAGATCGCGGATCGAAAGATTGAACGACAGCCCGACATGCGCCGGCCAGTGTTCCGCCGCATGGAGCGCCTTGCGCAACATCGCGCGCGTGATCGCGAAAATGACCTCGGAACGCTCGGCGACGCGAATGAACTTGTCCGGCGGGACGGACCCGATTTCCGGGCTGGTCCACCGCGCCAGCGCCTCGAATGCGACGATCGCCCTGTCACCCACCTTGTAAAGCGGCTGAAAGTGCAGCGACATCTCGGTTTCGAGGTCGGCCTTGCGAAGGCATTGTTCGACGATGGCCAGCTCACGCATCTTGCTTTCGTGCTCGGTCGAAAACAAGACCAACTCGCCGCGGCAGTTTTGCTTGGCGAAGTAGAGCGCGTAATCGGCATGTTCGTAAAGTTTCTCGGCTTTGACGCCGGCCTCCGGATAGGCGGCGAAGCCCACCGAGGCCGAGATCGTCGCGGCCACGCCATCGTACTGGAACGGCTGCTTGAGCTCGGCGCAAAGGCGCGCGCCCAAATCGAGCGCCTCGGAAATGTCGGAGGGCCGGTCGAAAATGATTCCAAATTCGTCGCCGCCGATACGCGCCAGGAACACCCGATCGTCGGCGAAAACGCCGATTCGGGCGCCGCACTCGACCAGGACGCGGTCGCCGATCAAATGGCCGTAAAGGTCGTTGACCGGCTTGAAGCCGTCGAGATCCATCACCCCCACGACGACGCGGCCTTCGGCGCCGGCCTGCTGCAAAATCTGTTCAAGGCGCGCGAAAAATTGGCGACGGTTTGGCAGCTCGGTCAGGCTGTCGACGTTGGCCAGCTCGGAATTGATCTCCGAGAGCCGCTCCGCTCGGGTCTGGGCCCCGACCATTTTCGAAAAATCGAAGGCGGACACAAAAATCATGAAGGTCACGCCAAGGCCGACCAGCAGAAGCATGACGCCAATGACGACGAATGTCTGCTCTCGCGACATCAGGAGAACGGCGGTGAACGGCAGGCCGGTTATGGCCCCCAGCAACAAAGCCGCCGCCGGAAGATGGAGCAAACAGAAGACGCTCAAGTTTATCGTGACGGCGACTGTGAACGCCATATACCCGCGCAATACGGGGTCGCCGTAAGAATAGAGCGCCATTGCCCAATCAATGAACGCGATCCCCACCAACGCACTGAATATAAGCGTCGCGAAAAGCTGGCGCTCAGCGCCCGCAGCGTTGATGTCACGTATTTCAACACGATTTACCACGGCAACACACGCGATGCAGCCGATTACAAATAAACCAGGGGCCGTCACTGTTAACCAAAACGGCGCATAATTGAAAAATATATATGAAGAAAACACAACATTGACGCAAAACACCAAATACAAAAGCGGAATTTGCCTGGACAACGCGTGAAGCTGCGCGCGCATCAGCGGAATATTATTCGTATCTATAATCATTAAATTTAGAATTTCTCTAATATAGCGGTCGTAAACCATAGCGATTCGCCCATTTGCTGTGAGAGCGACGAGAAACTAGGCAATGGAATGTAAACAGCTTGTAAAGAGGCCGCGGGCAATCCCGGTCCGGCACCTTGCAACTATATGTCACACAACGTTATTTTTGTGGAGATTAATCAAATACGCCAAATTTTCGAAATTGACAGTGTTAGAAATAAATAGCACCGATGCAAACACTCCGTACGCTGATACGATATGAATTACATGCGCGCCATAAATATCTCCGTCAATCTTGCTTGTCACAATATCATTTCGGCAAATTCCACCTAACGTCACGCAGAAGCGGGACAAGAAGAGCGCTAGATTCGCAAGCCTCGGCGAAAATTGCAGGCGCCATCGGCGTTCCAGTGCGGCCCTGTTGCGGATGCGTCAAATCGTCGCCCCCACCATTTTCATGCGCTCCCAATATCTTAGACCGCAAAAAATGCGTTCGCGGCGAGCGAATGCGCGACGAATCGGCGGGGCGACCCGACAGCGGATGCCCCCTCTCCAGCTTTGGCGTCACTTTCTGGGCCGTCGCGGGACTTCGCGCATGTTCCTCGATGCGCTCGGCGCTGAAAAGCTCTTCCCGAACAGGCTCCGGATTATTCCAAGGCGAGGCCGCACGGGCGAACAGGCTGTGCAGAGATATCGTCAACTAGGCCTCAAATCGAAAAATCGGGGTAGGCGCAACGTCTTCGGTCGCGGCGCGACGTTTTTATTTTTGCTGGTCTGTCATCGAGGCGGAGGTCGGAAGGCAAGCTGCGCCAAAGGCCAGTGGCCTTGAAAAATCAGCCGACTTTTCGAGGATAAGTTCCGGTTTGACCGGCGACGGGCTGCGACGCCGGCTCCGCGGGCAGGGCGAAGCGATCGGGCAATCCACGGTCGTCGTTCTCAGCGTCCGGATCGTCCGGACAGGTTGCTCCAATCGCACGGGGCCCCGCCTGAGCGGCTGCGATCAGCCGGAAGTAATGCTCGGCGTGCTGGAGATAGTTTTCCGCCGCGACAGGATTGCCGCCTGTATGAGCGTCCCTCGCCAGTTGAAGATATTTATCGGCTACGTGCCGCGCAGTTCCGCGTATTTTGACGTCCGGCCCATTCAACTCATACGTGCGAGTCAGTGGATTGGACTCGCGACGAGCGCCCGTCTGGCGGCTCCGCAACTGGCTATTCTGATCGGGTTTCATTCATTGTCCTAAATTTTTGAGGGCTCATGTCTGGAGAGCCGCCGTATCCTCGATCCACACCCGCCGCTCATGGATCGACTTTGCCGGCGATTGGCGTGGAGGAAGGCGTTTCTTGCGGCCCTGCGCCCGGATGGGTCGTCTTCCTGATGGCGGAAGCGAGCGCCAAGGCGAGGAGCAGCACAAGGATAATTGGAACGACGGGGCTCCAGTAAGAGACGTTATTTTTGGAGCCACCGACAGGAATGATCCTTTTTTCCCTCGCGACGGGAAGAAGCGCGACAAGTCGTTTGGCGGTGGCGACGTCATCGGCGCCGCTACGCTCCGGGATCATGCGAGCCAACACGTCAAGGGCGACGTCTCTGGGCAGCTTCGCGATACGCGCCGCTTCTTTCCACGGATCGGCTCCAGAGCGCGCAATCGCCGAAATGATCGTCAGCGGCGTCCCGTTTCGCTCATTGCACACCACGGCATAGAGGAAAGGCTCGAATTCCGGGCCAAGCGGCGGGAAGGCTTGCGACACGCTCACTCCAATCCTTGAGTTCCGCCCACTATTGACGGACTGTCATTGACGCCGGTCATTGTCGCCAATCTCCCGGCGCCAAAGGCAATTCTCCGGTCACATCGACATGGGCGACGCCGCTCGCCGGCGGCAGCGTGGAATCTGAAAAACGGAGATCGAGGACGCGGCCCTGCTCGGTCAGGAGCTGAAGGTCAGGGCGACCGAACAGACGTTTCAAAACCTCAGCCGGCAGCTGGATTTCGCCACAACCTGTGACGCCGACGGGCGGCCGGAAATAGCCGTCGAAATCGAACTCGGCCGACGCGATCTTCACGCCGTTTTGCGTGACGATCCCGTGCCCGGAAAATCCGCCGAGATAGCGCAGCGCATTTGTTTTGAAAGCCATGGCTTCATCCGTTCTTGCCGTCGGCCGTCAAAGCGGCCGCAAGGTCGTCGGCGTCGATGGAAATCATCTGTTCCGGTCTGCCGGACGTCGCCAGAGACGGGAGGCGCAACATCGTCGCGATCCGGCGAAAGGCGAGAAACGACAGCCCTGAAATCTCCTCTTCGTCGGTCACCAGACGATAGGTTCCCGCAGGCTGCGGCCGTTCCAATTCAGGCAACGTGAACGGACGCTTGAACGTTACGGTCAACTCGGTGGTTCGCACGGGCATGTGTTTTTCCACGGAAAAAGCTCTGTCTGCCGGTTTTGACGGCTCTTCACGCGCACCGGGCTCCATTGCGCCTGAACCGAAGGACCATGGAGCGGTAAGGCTTCAGCAGGCTGTCTTCGGCGCCTTGACCGGCGTGAACCTGCCCGCCCGCGCCAAACTCCTTTTGCGCGCCTCTGAAGCCAGCGGGCATTGAAAATGACCGATGGCGTCTGCGCAGGCCAATGGCGTGATTGGCGCGCCCGCATGATGCGCAAAGCCCCGCAACCTTGTTCAGGCGCGGGGCTTCGCAAGCGCGGGCGGGTGAAGCCGCATCGTGCGCGACAGCGAAATCGCAGGCCAAGTCGCCAGTACATCCGTGGTCGACCTGAAAAGACGCTGCTGATCGCCGCCGGCTTTAGGAGCTAAAATCCGCTGACATGTATGTCAGGCCGAAATGATCGCAAGCTTGTCGGCCGACATCTTGCCGCTCTTGCGGTCCGCGACGAGCTCGAAGGACACTTTGTCGCCCTCGCGCAACTGGCTGAGGCCCGCACGCTCAACGGCGCTGATGTGAACGAAGGCGTCAGCGCCGCCGCCGTCCGGCGAGATGAAGCCGAAGCCTTTTTCAGAATTAAACCATTTTACGGTTCCCTGAGACATGGAAACCCCTTTCTAGAAAGATTGTAAATGCGCGCCAGCGCCAGCGCCGACCGTCGAAATCGCATTTTTCAGGCAAGATGTTTGTGGCGCGCTTTCCAGTAATTTCAGAAGAAAACCAAACCGACGTCCCACTTCTCGACTTTTGCGATATAGCGCTTTTTAGAAAAAAAGCAAGTGACGGCGACTGTTATATTGTTATGTCTTAGCCTCTATCTCCTGAGGACGCCGCGAAAAATTATTATGGATAGATGGCGCTTTGTTCGCTGTTTTGCCCTTTGCGTTGGGCTGCACGCCTCATCTCGCGGATGTTAATGTCAACCGCCCGACGCCTCAGACCGGGCGCCCCGCGCCGCTATTCCGTTGGAGTCCTGATTGACCACGCTCCTGATCCAGCACAAGACGACCTATCGATATCGGCGACAGGTGAGCCTCGGGCCGCATCGCCTGATGTTGCGCCCACGCGAAAGCCGCGATCTGCGGCTGATTTCGAGCGAAGTGAAGATCAGTCCGACCGCGACGCTGACCTATTCGCAAGATGTGTTCGGCAATTCGGTCGCGGCCGCGGTGTTCGGCGCAAGCGCCGACACGCTGGTGATCGGCAGCGTCACCCAACTCCAGCTCTCCGCCGAACCCTGGCCGGTCTTCGACGTCGCGGCGTCGGCCATGGTCTATCCGTTTCGGTACGCCGACGATGATCAGACCGATCTCGGCGCCCTGATGTTCCAGCAATATCCCGATCCGGCGGGGCGTTTGCGCGACTGGACATGGGCTTTCGTCCGTGGCGTTCGGACGGACACATTGGCGCTGCTCAAGGACCTCTGCGCCGGCGTGTCGCGATGGATCAATTATCAGAGCCGGGATGACGAAGGCGTCCAATCGCCGATCGAGACGCTCGATCGCGGCTGGGGCTCCTGCCGCGATTTCGCTGTCCTGTTCGTTGAGGCGGCGCGCTGTCTCGGCTTTGGCGCGAAAATCGTCTCCGGTTATCTCTTTGCTGCGGATGCGGCAATCAGCGGTTCGTCCGACGCCGGTTCGACCCATGCCTGGGCGGAAGTTTACGTGCCCGGCGCCGGGTGGATCACCTTCGACCCAACCAATCGCAGCGTCGGCGGCTTCAACCTGATCCCCGTGGCGGTCGCGCGCGACATAAGGCAGGCGATGCCGGTGACCGGCAGTTTTGTCGGCGCCTCGGACGCCTTTCTCGGCATGTCGGTGGAGGTCCAGGTCGCCGCTAAAGCGTAAGATCGGTCGGTCGCCAGGGAGTTGGAAGGCTTTGGATCAAAGAGGCCGCCAAATGACGGCCCTGCCCGTCTTTTTCTGAATGACCGTTGCGCGCTCGCGCCGGATTGGCGGGACCCGCGACGCACGAGACGACGCGGCGCGTGGCGTCGAGCCTTCCGATGCTCCCCGATGCCGGACGGCGGACGGCGGACGGGAGGCGCGCAAAAATATAGCGTTGGCGGCTGCGGATCCCCGCAGCCGGATCAAGCCTCGAAAACTCGAAACAGTCGCAGGTTTTTTTTTGGTTACGGGGCGCATTGCGAGAGACCTGCGGCGCGTGCTTGCGCGGCAGGTCATGACTGCGGGAACCGTGGCCGGTGTCGCCGGTTAAAGACGATCATGGGGAATGCGCGGCCAGCGCGGCGTTCAATTTCTCGGGCTCCGACGATCGGTCCAGCGAACGGTCCGCTTCAATGCATCTGCCTTTGGCGCGGGGCTCACCTATGCGGGGACAGCTTTGTTGGACAATTGGGCTTGGGGCCTGTCGCTTATCGGCTCGACCATAGCCGTCCACGCGACAGGGGTAACCCTTATGGTGTCGGCGCTCCATAGCTTCCGGGTTCGGCTGAAGAGCCGGAGCCGTGGGTTACCGCATGTAACCGCCATCGTGATTGCCGTGTTCACTGTGATGGGACTGTTGCTGGCTGTGCTGCACGGGATAGAGGCGGCGTTGTGGGCGGCCGCGTATTTGTGGCTTGGCGCGTCCAATTCGTTTGGAGCCGCGTTCCTTTACTCCATCGAACTCGATGGCCACACGAGGCGCTTCCGGGTCTGTGTTGCAGCCGCACTGGCAGATATTGGGCGCGCTGGAGGCAGGCGACGGCATGCTGCTGTTTGGCATTAGCGCGGCGTCCATTTTCACAGTGATGCAGTTCTACTACCAACACCTTGTGATCAACGCCCCGGCGGCGCCGTCAGAGCCTTGACCGATCGACCGGCGACGCTTGGGACCTGCCGAGCAGGCGTTCGCGTGACGCTGACGCCAGCCGCGGCTGGCTCTCCCGATGGCGCGAATCCAGAGGAGGAATGCGATGGCTCAAACACGCCACCAGCCGGATCAAGCCGCCTTCAGATCGATCCTGCCCGAAGACATCGACTGGAGACCGTTCCCCGCCTTTCCGCCTTCGGTCCGCCTCGCCGTCGTTGTCGGCGATCCCTTCGAGCCCGGCCCCTATGTCATCAGGGTCAAAGTGCCTTCCGGCGTGAAGCTGATGCCGCACCGACACCCCGAAGACCGCATCTACACGGTTCTGTCCGGCGTTTTCTACATCGGCCTGGGCAATGAGTTCGATGGCGACAAGGTTCAGGCGTATCCGCCAGGCAGCGTCATCGTCCTGCCTGGCGATACGCCGCATTTCCACTGGGCCAAGTCCGGCGAATATGTCACCCAGGTCACGGCCATCGGTCCGCTGGGTCTTGAGTATCTCGATCCGGGCGACGATCCCCGTCGGCGGAAACATTAGGCCATTTCTCGCCTATCATGCGGATCGGCTTCAGCGTCCGCGCCTAATCCTGCTCGCCGAGAGTTTGAACATAGGTTTTGCCGTACGGATAGAAGAAATCCTTGCGGCCCTCCCGCCACGCGGCTTTGAGTTCGGGCGTTGTGATGTCCCAGTCAGGTCGGCATTTCTTGCTGACGGCGCGCAGGTCCTGGCGAAGCTCTTCGACCGTCGGTCGCCCGAAGAACCAGTAGCCGTTGTAGATCTTGTGAATGACGAGGCCGGGCTCCAGCACGATCACGTGTGGAATCATGGGATTGTTGACGGGATCGGTGTATTCCGCGATGTCGAGGTCCTTCTGGACAATACGGCGAGGATCGGAGAGGAAGGGCCAATGAGCGCCTATTCCGCTGCGATATTCGTTCGTCTGGGTGATATTGTCGGTCGTGATCGTGACCAGCCGGCAATAGCCGACCTCCATCTCGCGGTGGAGCTGCAGCAACCCTTCGGCCTGACGGCGATCCTTTGGACAGAAGCCGCCGCGGCTAAGGACGAGCACCATCGGATGCGGTCCCTGCAACTCAGAAAGCTTTCGGTGCTTCGCTGTGTGGTCACTGAGCTCATAATCGGGGAAAACAGCTCCGGGCGCCATGTCGGATCGCATGTCAGGTCCTCCATCAGGCTTCACGCCTTCACAAATCAATCACGACGTCGTTCTCGGGCCGCGCGCAGCAGATCAGCACATTACCGTCCGCCGGCGCCCCGACCGGGTCAGGCCGATAGCCGATCGTCCCAGCTATGAGGCCGGTCTCGCATGTATGGCAGACCCCCGTACGGCACGACCAGCGCACGGGGACGTCACAAGCCTCGGCCAGTTCGAGCAAGCTCTGGAACGACGCCCCCCAACGGACATCGAGGCCGCTGCGGGCGAACGAAACCATCGGTCCTGAGCCGGAAGGTCCTGCGGGCAAATGCGGCGGCCGGGGCGCCGAAGCGACAACGCCGGGGGTAATGGACGGGGCGGAGCCGAATGTCTCGGTGCGTATGCGATCCGGCGCGACGCCCAAGGCCGCCAGGCCCGCCGTCAGGTCGCGCATGAAGGCGGTCGGTCCGCAGATATAGAAATCGCCGTTGCGCGGAGGGTCGAGCGCTTCGAGCGCGCGCATATCCAAGCGTCCAGGAGCGTCGAAATCCACATCCAGCCGGTCGCCGGGATCGGGCGCGCTGTAGCAGATATGGCTGTGGCCACGGGGAAGCGCTGCAAGCAGGCCGCGCGTCTCCTCGGCAAAGGGATGTTCGCGGCCGTTATGGGTTCCATACAACCACCAGATTTCCCTCGTCGATGATCCGGCCGCGAGCGCGTGGAGCATCGCGAGCACCGGCGTCACTCCGATGCCGGCGCTCAGCAAGACGACAGGCGTGTCGCCCGGCCTCAATGTGAAATTGCCGCGCGCTGCGCTCGCGTAAACCAGGTCGCCAACCTGCAGCTCGTCGTCGACATAGGCGCTGGCCGCGCCATGGACCTCGCGCTTGACGCTCACGCGATAGCGCGAGGCGCCGGGCGCCCCCGACAGCGAATAGCTGCGCATCAGGGCAGGGCCGGACGCCGGGCCGAGCCGCAAGACGACAAACTGCCCGGGGAGAGCCGCGGCGAGAGGCTGCCCGTCGATGGGTTCGAGCGCCAGCGAAATCACATTGCCGCTCTCACGCGCCTTGCGCGAGACGCGGAGCGGGCGGAATCCACGCCACGCCGGGGGCGGACCGGACGCCGCGGCGAGCCCGGCGTTTCCGGTCGTCGCGCCGTCTTTGCGCCCCTGTGCGAGCAGCGCCTCGAAGGAACTGCGCCAGCCGGAGCTCAGCGCCGGAATGCGAAGGGCGCGCTCCAGCTGATCGCTGGGATGACCGGGCATGTAAAGCAGCGCATCGATCTCGGACACGCTCATGCGCTCGGGACCCGACGCGACCCGCATGATCTCGTCGCCGGCCTCCACTTCTCCTTCCTCCAGCACACGGAAATAAAAGCCGGGTCTCCCGTGCCTGACCAGCAGCGCGGCCATTTCCGGCTCGTTCATGCGGATGCCTAGCCGGTAACAGGTGACGCGCGGCTGCGTCACCTCGAACAAGGCGGCGCCAATCCTGTAACGGTCTCCGATACAGACCTCCGCGTCCGACAAGCCGTCGACGGTAAAGTTCTCTCCGAACTGGCCAGGGGCGAAGTCGTTTCGTCCCAGATGGCTCCGCCAATATCGATAGGAATCGAGTTGATAGACAAGAATGGCCCGACGTTCGCCGCCGTGGCCGGTCAAATCTCCTTGTCCGTCGCCGTCCACGTTGAGCCGGCGCACCATGCGCCGGCCCTTGACCGGCGCCTTCCAAACGGCGGTGCGCACCGTCTTGCCCTGCCACGTAATGTCGCGCGGCAGGCCCACATTGACTGAAACCAGGCGTCCCATCACGTTTGCCAATCGCCCCCATCACGGCTGAAGTCGAAGGTGACGAGCGTTTCGTACCGACTGCCCGATCGTTCGAAAATTTCGGGATGGCGGAGTGCGTATACAGCGTCGTAGTAGCCGGCCCGCCAGTGCTCCTCCATCGAGCGGCGGGAGAACTCGTAGTCCTTGGAATCGCCTTCGTAACCCTTTGCCCGATAGATCAGCTGCACGATGTTGGCGGCATGCCGGTCGGCGGCCGAGCTGAGCAATTGCGCTTCTTCGCGCTGTCTCGTTTCCTCTGGCAACTCCTCAAGGAGCGCCGCGAGCATGGTTCGCAGCTTTGCCACTTGCTTGAAGTAATCCGTGAAGGCGCGGGTTCGGCTGGAATACTGGATTTCCTTCTGGCGGGTCGCCACTTCGGCAAGGCTGTGCGGGAAGTCCCCTTGCGCGCTCCAGAGATCGACCTGGAAAACGAGCAAGTCCGGCGGCCGCTGCTGCGTCATCGCAATCCATTGAAGCGGCGTATTGGAAGACGAGCCCGCCATCCCAGTAGTGCTCTCCTTCGATCTCGATCGCCGGAAAGCCAGGCGGCAATGCGCCGCTCGCCATCACATGCTCCGGCTTGATGACCAAGCTCGGCGAGTCGAAATAGACCAGGTTTCCGCTCCGCACGTTGACGGCGCCGAGGCTGAGGCGGGTTTCAGCATGCTCGGCGTTCACCCGGTCGAAATCGACAGCGACTCGAGCGTCGCCTTGAGTTGCGCCGTATCGTAGTAACTTGTCGCCTCGACCGCGCCAGGCGGATAAAAATATGGGTTCGGGATCCGCGGCCGGAAGAACCCGGCGGCGCCATTCGTGAGAGCCGCGACGGCGTTCATTTGATTGGCGAAGCCGCGCGCGGAATCTCCGCCCGCCAGCAGTGAGCCAAGTCCGCCGGGACAGACGTCGAACCACGAGCTGGTGACGCCCTCCCAGAACTTTCTCAATTTTTCGACGCGCAGGTTCGGCGGATTGCCGGCAATGATCGTGGCGTTGATCGCCCCAATCGAGATGCCGGCGACCCAATCGGGATGGAGGCTCGCCTCCGCCAGCGCCTCGTAGACCCCGGCCTGATAGGCCCCAAGCGCCCCGCCGCCCTGGAGGAGCAAGACAACGCGATCGAACGCCGACCGTTTCGGCTGTCTGTGCGTCTTGCTCAGCGGGCGAGATTTGCCAGGAGCCGCCGCCGGCAAGCCTTTGGGCTGGGCCGGCGCGCGCCCGGTCTCCGGCGCGATTTCCAGCTGAGCGCCGCGCTGCGCCGAAAGTTTCTCGTTCATCGTGAACCTCCAAACTCAAGGCGGCCACCGGAACACGGAACGCTTCAATACGGCTGAATGGCTCGGGAAGACGGGAGAAGCCCGACCGCGTCCTGCGCCGCAAATTCAAGAGTCTGTCAGGCGCCCCTCTTCGGCTTTGTAGACATATTGCGTGGCGATCAGCCATCCCTTCAGCGGCCGCAATGGCGGAAGGCAAGTCAAGAATATCAGCGGCAGGGTCGTGACGAGATGCACCCAGAACGGTGGCTGGTAGGCGGTTTCGAGCCACACGGCGAAAGCGACCACGGGCAAGCAGGCAAAGGTCAGCACGAAGAAAGCCGGGCCGTCCGCCGGATCGGCGAAGGAATAGTCGAGCCCGCATTTCTCGCAGCAAGAACGAAGCGTCAGGAAGCCGTCAAACAGATGTCCCTGGCCACAGCGCGGACAACGACCCAGCAGCCCTGTCCTGAGCGGCGAAAGGCGAGGCCAGTTCTTCTCAGCCATGTCTTAAATCCGGATGCGCCAAACCAGCGATATCGCCGAGACCCGCCGCCTCGCCGACCACATGAATCGCAACGCTTACGCGACATTGGCGCGCAGTCGCGTCACCCGTGCGTAGTGTCCAAGTCGGGCGCCAAACGCTTGTCTCCGCGCAAAGTTCCCTCGCTGAATGCAACGGCCTCTCATTTCCCAAGCGATCTTGCCCCAAGCAATCCTGCCGCAAGAGATCCTGGACCGCTGACGAACGGACTGCCCCGAAGATAAAATCGCAGCAGCCGGTCCGCATCCCTGGAAACGCCGATCCTGACGCTCTGCCCTATTTCGCCGGGTTCGCGGTCGCCGCGTCCGAGCCAAAGCGGGCCTTCCCGGCAAAGATCGAGCCCGTCGAGCGAACGATCGATCCGCAACGCCGCGGCAAGCCTTCCGGGTCCACGCGCCAGATCGCGCAAACGCAAGACGCCACGCAAGCGCTCGACGCCGCGATTTTGCCGCATGATCGAGACGCCTTCGAGCGGCTCGAGCGCCCTGATCAGGACGCCCGCGCCGATACCCGGCGCCTCGCTCGAGACATTCAGCATGTATGAGCTGCCGTAGGCGAGATAAACATAGGCGCGCCCGCGCTCGAGAAACAGCGAACGATTACGCGGAGTCATTCCGCGGTAGGCGTGCCCGGCGGCGTCGCCGACGACATAGGCCTCGGTCTCGACGATACGGCCGCTGGCGACGCCTTCCGGCAACTCGCGCGCCAATACCTTCCCAAGGAGATAGCGGGCGAGCGAGACCGTATCAACCGGCAGCTCCCGGCGAGCGAGCGGTTTCAAGCCATTCGCTCGACCCATTGCGCGCGCGAAGGACCCGGCTCGAACGCATCGCCGAAATACTGGGTCTCGCGGGCCACTTTCCCATCGAGGAACTCCATGATGCTGACGGTATAGGACGGCCGCCCGTCATAGGTCAGGACGAATTCAGTGACCCAGAGATCACCCGCGCCAATAATCCGCCGCACTGTGAAGCGCTTCCGGTTCGGCTGCGCGGCGCGAGACGACTGAATCTTCCGCCGCCCGCGGATGCGCTCGCCCGATTGAGGATATTCGAGCACCGCGTCCTCATGGTAAATCTGGTGCTCCGCCTCGAAGTCGTTCGCATCGGAGGCGGCCCAGTGGCGATCCAGAGCCGCTCGAATTTGTCCGTCTTCCATGGCTCATCTCCTTAAATCCGAAATTCAAAACTTCGTGACAGGCCGCATAAACAGATAGGTTTGTTTCGCGGTTATATAAGTACAATTACGAACATCAGAAGCATGACAATAGAAATTTTATTGCATGACATTTATTTAACGCATTTGTCGTTTACCAATCAAGTATACGCGCGTGGTAGCGGTTACGCTTGGTAAATGTACTGCTCATGCTCAGTATTCGCCGACGGAGACGGGGCGTCAGATTACGTCGAAGGTCCGTTATGGTTGAGAAACGAAGCGCGGAGAGCGACGAGTCGACCCGGATCGACGCCGGCCCCGGAGCCGAGCAATCCGCGGCTTCGGTCGAGCAGGACAACAAATCTCCGGAGAGAGCTCCCTCGTCCACTCCGCCGGCGCGCCATCGGCCGCCACGGAGGCGAACGCTGCTCATGGGAGCGCTGGCCGCTTTGGGCCTGGCGGCCATTTGGATCTACGCGATCCCCTGGCTCCAATTGGACCTCAACACCGTCTCGACGGACGACGCTTACGTGAACGGCCACGTCACCTTCGTCGCTGCTCGCGTTAGCGGGCAGATAGCGCGGGTGCTGGTCGACGACAACAACCGCGTTCACAAGGGAGAGCTGCTCGCCCAGTTGGACAGCGAGCCTTTGCAGGACGCGGTCGCCGAAAAAAAAGCGGCCGTCGATATTGCGGAGGCCAATCTGCGTGCGGCCACGGCCGCGGCGCGCGGCGTCGAAGCACAAGCCAGGAGCCTGCGCTGGAAATTGCAATACGCCATGGACGACGTCGACAACCGGGTGGCCCAGCTGCACGCCCGCGTTGCCGCTCTCGACAAGAGCAAGGCCACGCTCAAGCTGGCGCAAATTGATTTCGCCCGGGCTGCAAAATTGCTGCCGCAGGGAACCATAACTCAGGAGTTTTACGATCAACGGCAAGCCGCCCTGTCGGTTGCACAGGCAGACGTTGTCCAGGCAAGGGAGGATGTCTATCAAATCCGCGTCTCCCTGGGATTGCCGGCGCAGCCCGAAAATGGAGATCTCGGCGAGGCGCCGCCCGATATCGATCAGACTTTCTCTTCCGTCCGAGAGGCGCAGGCCGCCCTAATTCAGATAGCGGCGCAGCTGGGCGTCGCCCATTCGTATGAACAACCGCCGAAGCAGATGGTCGAGGAGTTCGAGAAACAGGATCACGGCGATATCAACCGCACGCTTGCCGCACTGACGGCGGGGGCGCCCGCCGTCAAGCAGGCGCAAGCGAACCTCGAAGCCGCCAATCGCGACCTCGTCCAGGCCGAACTCAACCTTCGCTACTGTGACGTCATCGCCGAAATTGACGGTGTTGTGACGCGCCGAAACGTCAATCCGGGCAACAACGTGCAAGTTGGGCAGAATCTCATGGCGATCCGCTCGCTCCGCCAAATCTGGGTCGACGCCAATTTCAAAGAGACGGAGCTGCGTTATTTGCGCATCGGCCAGCCTGTCGATCTGTATGTCGACATGTACGGAGGCCGACGCGTATTCAAGGGGCGCATTTCCGGCTTCACCATGGGGACCGGCTCGACCCTGGCGCTGCTGCCGCCCGAGAACGCCACGGGCAACTTCGTCAAAGTGGTGCAGCGGCTGCCGGTCCGGATCGACATCGAGGATTACGACCCAAATCAGCAACCTCTATTCATTGGCGCCTCTGTCGTTCCGTATGTCTTCATCAATAAGCCGGCTAGCGGACCCGATGCCGGGAAGTTCTTGCAAACCCGGGCGCCTCAGTCGCAAACGGCGGGTCCAACCCGGAGTTCGGGTGGTTTGGACAAATGACGGACGCGGTGCTTTCGCCCCCAAGATCCTCCGTGGCGGGAAACCCATGGCTGGTGGCCGCCGTGGTGGTCGTGCCGACCTTCATGGAGGTGCTTGATACGACCATCGCGGTCGTAGCGTTGCGCTATATCGCTGGCGGCTTGTCGGCGACCGTTGACGACGGCGAATGGGTTCTCACCAGCTATCTTGCCGCCAACGCCATTATCCTGCCGATTACCGGCTGGTTGAGCGCACATCTGGGGCGTCGTAATTATTTTCTGGCGTCGATAGCGATATTCACCCTCAGTTCCGGACTGTGCGGAATGGCCGGCAGCCTGGGGCAGCTCATCCTGTTCCGCATCGTCCAGGGGCTGGCGGGCGGCGGGCTGCAGCCCAACAGTCAGGCCGTGCTGCTGGACGCCTTCCCGCCGGAAAAGCAGGGTGTGGCGATGACGCTGTTCGGCCTGGCGGCGCTGCTCGCTCCGGTCGTCGGTCCGACTCTCGGCGGCTGGCTGACGGACGAGTACCAGTGGCGATGGGTCTTCTTGATCAATGTTCCCATCGGCCTCCTGGCGTTCGCCGGGTGTTACGCCCTTCTTCATGACCCGGATTATCTCATCAGGCAGCGCAGGGAGTTGAGGAGCCAGCCATTCCATTTCGATTCGGTCGGTCTGTCGCTGCTGGTCATCGTCATGGTCTGCTGGGAAGTGATGCTCAGCAAAGGCCAGCAGTGGGACTGGCTGGGCGATCCATTCTGGCGCGTGCAGACCTTGGCCGCCTGCTTTGCGGTCGGCCTGATCGGGTTGATCTTCTGGGAGATGCGCAGCCCCAACCCGGTGGTCAATTTCCGGCCCTTGGCCGAGCGCAATTTCAGTGCGTGCTGCATCATTATTTTTTTCGCCTACGCCGTGCTCTATGCCGCCAGCACCTCCTTGCCCGGCTTGCTTCAATCGTTATTCGGCTACGACGCCTTGCACGCGGGTCTGGTCATGTCGCCGGCCGGATTTTTCGCTCTCCTTGCGATGCCGATCGTTGGCTTCCTGCTCGGCCGAAAGACAGATGCTCGATGGCTGATCGCGGCGGGATTGTTGCTGATGGCCATCAGCGGCTACTGGATGTCGCAGATGAACCTGTCCATCAGCCCGGGCCAGGTGGTCTGGCCTCGGGTCCTCCTGGTCCTGGGACTGTCAATATGCTTTGCGCCGGCAAACGTGGCCGCCTACCTCTATACGCCGATCGCATTGCGCGGAGCGGCCGTGGGCTTGTTGAGCCTTCTGCGCAACGAGGGAGGCAGCGTCGGGACGTCGATGGCGCAAACCCTGCAGGAAAGGCGCGATCAATTCCATACGTTGCGGCTCGGCGAGCAAGTCGATCCCTTTAATCCGGCAGCGCATTCCTTCGTCGAACAAGCTCAGGCGAGATTCCTGCAGCAGACCGGAGATCCGGCCGCCGCACATCAACTTGCGTATCAGGCGCTCGAGAATCTGCGCGAGCAGCAGGCGTCCGCGTTGGCCTATTTCGACGTCTTCTGGCTGTTGGCCGCAGTGACGCTCGCGCTCGTGCCTATTGTGCTGCTGATGAAACGATCGGTGGCCGAGAAAGGCGCGCGCGTCGGCGCCGAGTGACCCACGCCAGCAGGGAACGACGCTCGCGCGAAGCGGAGGATCGTCCAACGACCGCAACCCAAAGGAGACAGTCATGAAAGTGCTGATCGTCATCACATCCCACGACCAACTGGGCGACACCGGACGAAAGACGGGCTTCTGGCTCGAAGAGCTCGCGGCGCCCTACTACGTTTTCAAGGACGGCGGCGCCGATATCACGCTTGCCTCCCCGAAGGGCGGCCGACCGCCGCTTGACCCGAAGAGCAACGAACCCGAATTCCGCACCGACGTGACGCTCCGCTTCGAACAAGATGCCGCCGCGGGAGCGCAGCTGGACAAGACCGTTCGCCTTGACAGCGTCAGGCAGGAACAATTCGACACGGTTTTCTACCCGGGCGGCCATGGCCCCATGTGGGATCTCGCCGAAGACAAGCACTCCATCAAACTGATCGAAGTCATTCCTTGCCGCCGGCAAGACAATCGCGGTCGTGTGTCATTCGACGGGCGCGCTGCGCCACGTCAGGACGCCAGAGGGCAAGCCTTTGGTGCGGGACAAGGAAGTCACCGGCTTCACCAACGGCGAGGAGGGAGAGGTGGGCCTCACCAAAGTGGTGCCGTTTCTGGTCGAAGACGAGATGCTGAAACTGGGCGCCGCCTTCTCGAAGAAAGCCAACTGGGCGCCTTACGTCGTCAGAGACGGACTGCTGATCACCGGACAGAACCCACATTCCTCGGGTCCGGCTGCGCAGACTCTGATGGAGGAGGTAATGAAAAAGGCAAGACCGGTTGCCGCCGCTAGAGCTTCGTAGATCTGACATCGACCGGGCAATTGCAGCTTTTCAAGGATGCGGGCGCGAGTTGTCGGCCGACAGCCGCGCCCGAGTGGCGCGTCTCCACGCCGCAAACACGGCGCCTCGCGGCGTTCGTCAGCGATGGCTTGGACGGACGGGCTTCTGGCGGACCTATCCTGGCTTTCGAAACGTTGCAAGAGCGATCGGGGAAGTTGATGGCGGGTCGATGAGCGGGCAGTCTGATCTTCGCGGAAGCAGTCGCGCGTCTCCCTGCGGCCATTCGCCCGCGACCTTTGGCGATTTCCTTGAGCCCCGTCGGCCTTGGCGACTGAACGGCCTGCGATGGGCCAAGGATGGCGCATGAGCGCCGTCGGTCCGCGCCGCGCAGTCGCCATGTTGGCGGCGGGCCTGTCCACGGTGGTCGAATGGTATGATTTCACGCTTTGCCTCTATTTCGCGCCAACCTTGTCGCGCGTGTTCTTTGGTCAGAACGACATGGCTCTGGGCAAGACGCTGGCCGGTTTCGCCATCGCCTACCTGGCGCGGCCGTTTGGCGCCATGCTTTTTGGACTGTTCGGCGACCGGCACGGCCGGCGGCCGACTCTGCTCGTGTCGATGGCGGCGATGGCGCTGACGATGCTGTGCCTCGCCTTGCTGCCAACCTACGCCCAGGTCGGGTCCATGGCGGGAGGGGGACTGATCCTGATGCGATGCGTCATGGGCTTCAGCGTCGGGGGCGAATATACCGCCGTGGTCGCTTATCTTTACGAAAGCGCGCCGTTTCGCCGAAGGGGCCTCGTCACTTCCCTTGCGGCGGCGGCGAGCGAGATCGGCGGCTTGTTGTCCGTCGGTTTCTGCGCCGTCCTTGCGGGCGCCCTCAATGTCGCCCAGCTCGACGGATGGGGATGGAGGATTCCGTTCCTGTTTGGCGCAACGCTGGCGGGCGCGGTCTGGATCGCACGCAACATTGTTGTGGAGACGCCGCTTTTCGAGGGACGGCCAGCTGGCGCCCGCGCCGCGACCCGGCCGCTCATCCATGTCCTGCGCTTTGAGGCTCGAGGCGTTGCGCTGGGCTTCGCCATATCGGCTCTGGGATCTGTCACCTATTACGTCGGCATCACCTACGTCCCCTCTTTCCTCGCGACGGCTGGAAGGGGCAATGAGGCTCAGGCGCTGGAACTATCCAGCATCGCAGCGCTGGTCGTCATTGCGGTGACGCCATGCTTTGGCTGGCTTTCCGATCTCGTCGGGCGCAAACCTGTCTTGCTGGGCCTTTGTCTCGCCTGCGTCATTCTTCCGGTCGCGATGTTTCGGCTGATCGCCAGCGGCTCCGCCGGGGCTGCGATCGCCGGCGTCGCCCTCCTGGCGGCTCTCGGCGGCGGCGTCAGCGCGGTCGGCGCGACCGCCACCGCCGAACTGTTTTCCGACGCGGCGCGCCTGAGCGGTTTGGCCTTGGGCGCCACCACTGCAACGGCTCTGTTCGGCGGAGCGGCGCCTTATGTCGTCCACGCCTTGCAAAAACTGACGGGCGCCACTGAGGTCCCCGGCGTGATCATTGCGGCGGTTGCGGCATGCATTGGCTTGACGCTTGCGGTTTTCCTCCCGCATTCGCTCGGATCGGCGGCGCCGGATCATCAGAACCCGGCGCAATAACATGCGAGTTGCGCCCGCTCAGTCGCTTGAAGACATAACACTCTCGTCAGGCGCGGCGATGAAGACAAGGCAAACTGGACGAGGCCGGGCGGGCCATGGGATGGCTCCGATTATAACCGGAATGGCGCCCAATCGCGCAGAACCGGCCGAGAAACTCGGCCGGTTCTAGCAAATTCAGCGATTTATGGAAAAAATGGAGCGGGCGAAGGGATTCGAACCCTCGACCCCAACCTTGGCAAGCTTGCGTATAGTTTACGCTACGGTATCCGAACGTGCGAAAATACCCTATGATGTCAACATGTTATCTTGACAGCGCCGCCACGCCAACGCTACGGTAGACCCGCAATTTCCGCATTCGGTGGTAGCTTGGTGGTATCCCAAAAGCGTCCAGGGAGCGCGAAGGATGGCGAAGCGAAGTGGGGTGGCTCTGACCAAGAGGGTCGTCGATGCCGCCGAGAAAACGGACAGGCGCTACCACGTCTGGGACGAAGATCTGAGCGGCTTTGCCCTTCGGGTCGAGCCGACCGGCGTGAAGACGTTCGTAATCAAATATCGGGCCGAAGGCGGCGGTCGATCCGCCAAGCAGCGCTGGCTGGTCATCGGGCGCTTCGGGCCACTTACCCCCGATCAGGCCCGCAAGATCGCGAAGGCCAAACTCGGCAGCGTCGCCGCCGGCGCGGACCCGGCGGGTGAATTACAGGCCAAGCGGCGCGAGATGACAATGGGCGCCTTGATCGATCTCTACGAGAAAGAAGGGTGCGTCATCCAGCGCGGCAAGCGTCAGGGTGAGCCGATGAAGCCCACGACCAAGGCCTACACCTTGGCGCGTCTTCGTCACCATGTTGTCCCGCTGCTCGGCACACGCCGGGCTCGCGAGATCAACCCCGGCGACATCGAGCGGTTCGTGGCCGACGTCACGCATCGAAAGACCGCCAAGGACGAAAAGGTTGGCCCGCGTAAGCGGATCATCGTTCGGGGCGGCGCGGGGGCGGCGCGCAAGGTGGTGAGGGATCTTTCGGCAGTATTCAGCTTTGCCCGGCGCAACGAGATCGTCGAGAGCAATCCATGCGAGACGGCGGCCGTTCGGAAAACTGATAATCGGCGAGAGCGCTATCTGACGCTGGAGGAGGTCGCTCGCCTCGGCGCAGCCCTTGGCGAACTTGAGGCGGAAGGCGTGAACGTCAAGGCCGTCAACATTGTTCGTCTCTGGGCGCTCACGGGCTGCCGCCGCACAGAAATCGCCGGACTTCGATGGCCAGAGGTGAACTTTGATGAGGGCGTTCTGATTCTTGACGACAGCAAAACCGGCAAGTCGCTGCGCCCGCTCGGTGCTGCCGCCATCGCATTGCTGAGGAGTATCGATAAGGCTGCCGACTTCGGAGTTCGTCTTTCCGGCCGAACGGGGAGATGGTCACTTCCAGGGCATCAAGAACACCTGGAACAAGGCGATCAAAAAGGCGAAACTGCCCGGCATCACGCCGCATACGCTTCGGCACACGATTGGATCGACTGCGACTTCCACGGGCGAGGCTCTGGCCTTGACCGGCGCCATCCTGGGGCACGCTAATCCTCGCTCGACCGCGATCTACGCCCATGTGCAAATCGATCCATCGCGCCAAGCAGCCGAACGCGTGAGCGGAAAAATCGCTGCGGCGCTTGCCGGAAAAGCTGGCGACGGCCAAAGCCAGAAACGTCCCCCAGAAGACATCGAATCGGTCGTGCGTTCTCTCGTAGAACGGCTTATCCAGCAGGGTGTCAAGGCGAGCGAAATCGGCGCGCTCGTGAGCCAACTGGCTGCGAATCGGTCGGATGTCGCCGCTGATCCGCCGTGAGCATGAAAGTGTCGATGAGGGATTCCGCAAACCTCGAAGGGCTGCTAAGGCCCCGTCAGGAATCAACCGCTTTGATTGTCTGGATTGATGGCGCGATGGTGTAGATCCTATGGGGAGGGTGGGACAGCGACCGGCGCTCTGGCAAGGTGGGGTTGCAAAACCACCCACTCAGGAGGAGAAAATGCCGAAAGCATCAGCCCGGCCAGAAACTCCGGCCACCATACAAACCAATCTCACCGCGATTTTCGTGTCTTTGGAACTGAGCCGCTCGCTCTGGCTCGTCACGTCCCTGTCGCCTGGGGGCGGCGAGAAAATGTCGAAGCACTCCGTTCAAGCCGACGACGTTTCCGCCCTGCTGATGCGCTTCGCGGAACTGAGGAGCAAGGCCCAAGCCAGGACCGGAAAGTCCTTCCCGATCGTCTCCATCCAGGAGGCTGGACACGACGGGTTCTGGCTCCACCGCCTGTTGCAGAGCGAGGGGGTCGAAAGCCACGTCGTTGACCCGGCGTCGATCGCCACCTCGCGCCGGCGGCGGCGCGCCAAGACCGACCGGCTCGACGGAGAGGCGCTCCTGCGCGCGCTGATGGCGTTCAAGCGCGGCGAACCGCGGGTCTGCGCCATGGCCGTGCCGCCGTCCCCCG
The DNA here is from genome assembly GCA_963849665.1 of uncultured Alphaproteobacteria bacterium. Classification (GTDB taxonomy): domain Bacteria; phylum Pseudomonadota; class Alphaproteobacteria; order Rhizobiales; family Beijerinckiaceae; genus Rhodoblastus. Next base: position 58,149 of record CAWKJW010000050.1, read on the forward strand.
AGGAGGAGGACTGGCGACGCCTCGGCCGCGAACGCAAGACGCTGGTCGCCGAGCGCGTCCAACACGTCAACCGCATCAAGGGTTTGCTGTTCTCGCAGGGAATCTCCGGCTACGAACCGCTGGACAAGGACCGTCGCCAAAGGCTCGCCGAGCTGACGACAGGCGACGGACGTCCCCTTCCTCCTCACCTCAGGACGGCGATCGGACGCGAACTCGACCGGCTCGAACTGTTGCCCGGCCAGATCAAGGCGGCCGAGGCCGAGCGCGACGCGATGCTCGAAGCGCAAAAGGCCGAAACGCAGCAGTCCGCCCAGTCGCCTCCCGCCGGGAGGATGCTGCTCGACCTCAAGGGCGTCGGCCCGGCGTTCGCATCGGTCCTCTGGCTGGAGGGGCTGTTCCGCCACTTCGACAACCGCCGCCAGCTCGCGTCCTACGCCGGGCTGGCGGCGACGCCGTGGCAGAGCGGCTCGGTCAGACGCGAGCAGGGCGTCTCCAAGGCGGGGAACCCGCGCCTGAGACACGCAATGGTGGAACTCGCGTGGCTGTGGCTGCGCCACCAGCCGGACTCCGCGCTGTCCTTGTGGTTCATGGCGCGGGTCGAAGGCGGACGAGGGAAGAAGACGACTGTCGTCGCCCTGGCGCGCAAGCTGTTGGTGGCCCTGTGGAAATACGTCACGCTCGGCGTCGTCATCGAGGGGGCGGTGATGAAGAACGCCTGAGGCGATTCTGAAAGAACGACATTTACGAATCTTCCAGACCCAAAAGGCCTGGTGGATCCGGGTGGACGGACCGCTATGGAATATGGCTTGAAACGCCGATGTGTAGAATGGTCTCGTCCGCCCCGAGTCCCCGCCCGCCGCAAGCGGGATCTTGGCGCAGCCGCATCGACGGCGACCGGATGTGAGTTTGACCGCGCCCGGACACGGGCCGCGTCACGCGAATGGGCTCGGAACCCGGATCGACGCATCTACTGCCGTATCGTCATTCCGTCCACTGCCATGGTAAAGCCTGGCCCTTTGGTCCACCGCCTCCGGCGGCTGCGGGCTTGACAATGGCAGTGAACGGAATGGAAGCTCCACCGTAAGATGCATCGGAGCATGACATGCAGGACTGAACTTAACCCTTGACCCAGAGATTCCCCATGTGAGTTCCATTCGCCGTGGAAAGCCGCCTTCGATGCCTATGGCCCCGCTGGAATGACCGACCGCAGGCAAACTCGCCGCAATTTCCCGCCGCCATTGCTTGGCGGCTGAAGTGTTCTGAATCTCTGGCTGAAAGTGCGCCTGGCGACGGCGGAGCCAGACGCCGATTTCAACGATATGCTGCAAGGACGGCGTTGCGCCGTCGAATAAGCGCGGTGGATTAGGAGCATGGCGAAAAGCAGACACGTCAATTTGACGCATCAGCGCCGCCGCCTTTATAGAATGCCAATCTATGTCTTTGTGTTAATGTAAAAATATCTGGCGCTTTCCCAAAGTCTTCTTGCCTGATGCTTCAAATTGACGTGTCATCGGCGCGATCCTCGCGCGAAAGATGTGCGCAAATATTTGCATATTGCTGGCTTGCAATCGCGACCTAATTGCGCAAATATATGCGCAAGAAATGAGGGCGCATGGCGAAGCCGGAAACCGACCGCAACAAGATCGTCAGCCGGCTGAAGTCTGAGGGCTGGTGCGGAGAGGGTGGTGCGAAGCATGACAAGTTCGCCCACCCGCAGCGGCTCGGCGTCAAGATCATGGTCCCGCGCCACAACCCGCTGACTCCCGGCGTCGCCAGGAGCATCGCAAAGGCGGCGGGATGGTGACCCCTCGGCCAAATCCGTTCTTATCTGGAGAAAGGCGCGCATTATGCGCTACATCGGTCTGCTTGATAATTCAGAAATCGGAGATTTCGGCATCTCTTTCCCGGACTGCCCTGGCTGCGTCGCTATGGGCAAGGACGAAAACGAAGCCTTTGCCAACGCCGTCGAGGCCTTGGCGGAGTGGCTCGGCGATCTTCCGCCGGCGGAGCGCCCCCAGCCGCGCGGCGTCGTAGATCTGCGCAGCGACCCGGAGGTCAACGACCAAATCGCGGAAGGCTCTATTTTTGTCGTGGTGCCATTCATCAGCGAGCAAGGGCGCCCGACCCGCGCCAATATCTCGATTGACGTCGGCCTTCTCGAAACGATCGACGAAACGGCGAGAATGCTCGGCCTGACCCGCAGCAGCTTTCTGGCGCAGGCCGCCCGCGAAAAGATCGGCCGCAGCGCCTGAGTTGCGGCATGAACTGGCGCGCCGGATGGCTTTCGACAAAATCGAGATCATGAAGCACGGCGGGTTTTAGAAAGCCTTCGGGGCGCGGCAAATGAGGTTTTCGACGGCGAGGCGGCGAGACCGAAACGGGGTTTTGGGCGGTGCCCGGATTAGGTTTTTGCCGCCGCCCAAAACCCCTCTCGGGGAGGTTTTCAAGCCCGAAAAAAGCCCGAGGTTTTGGGGTTTTCGGTTTTGCAAACAGGGCGGTTTAAGGGGGCTTTTAGGGGGGTTAAGCGGTCTGATTGAAAAACGACAAGTAATGAAATCAATTAGTTAGATCGCATTCCGTCAATCTGTCGATATCGACCTCTGACCCCGAGCGCGAGTCTAAAGCGTGCGGGATCATGAACGATCCGGGAAAGTTCATGCCGGTCCGCGTCAGGATCAAGGGCGCTGGCCGCGTGCGCGAGGCGGCGAAGTTGCTGATCGGCGCCGGCGTCGGCTGCGTGGTAGGTCGAGAGGCGAACAAGCGGCTGAGCGCCGAGCAACGGCGCGCCGCGTTGCGGACGCTGGGCCTGACGCCGCGCAGTTAAGGCGGTCAGCTGCCGGGCGGTCGGATTCTAGTTGCTATTCTGTAGTCATTTGGATACATTTCAGCATGTTCACGTTGGTGCGCCCCTCGGATTTTGATGACTGGCTTTCGAATCTGGCCGACCTGAAGGGCAAGGCCCACGTGCTCGCTCGATTAAAGAGCGCCACCCTTGGCAACCTGGGCGACTGCGAGCCAGTCGGCGAGTGTGTCTCAGAATGCGCATTCACTATGGGCCTGGATACCGCGTCTATTTCATGCGCGACGGCGCGACGGTCTATCTGCTGCTGACCGGCGGCGACAAGTCGTCGCAGAAGCGGGATATCGAGCGGGCGAAGAAAATGGCGAAAGCGCTCAAGGAGGAGCGGACATGACCACATTCGCGACCTTCGACGTGGCCGATTACCTCGACAGCGAGGAGACCATTGCCGAATATCTAACCGCTGCGGCGGAAAACCCCGATCAGGCCGTACTGCTTGCCGCTCTTTCTGACGTGGCGAAGGCTCGCGGAATGGCGACAGTCGCCAAGGCGGCAGGGCTCGGGCGTGAAAGCCTCTACAAGGCCCTGTCGCCCGGATCGCATCCGCGGCACGAAACCGTCAGCGCCGTCATGCGCGCCCTGGGCGTCCGTTTCGCCGTGGTGCCTGACAAGCTTTCGGCCTGAACCCACGCTTGCCACTCGCAGGCGTGTGACAAAGCGCGGCGCGCGCCGCGCTTGTCAATATTTCAACACGACGGCTGGTATTATGGCGCCGTTCCCGCCATCCGCGTCCGAGCGCCCATGCCAGCCAAAGCCAGTTCCGCCGCGCCCTATCGGGCATGGTCCTATATCGAGGCTCGGCAGCGGCTTTGGAAGGCTGGCCGGTTCGCATCCTGGACGCCATGGGACAGGCCCGCCGGCGGCGACGTCCTTCCGGTCGATCATGAAGTTGCGCGATTGATCGCGCCGAAGGTGAAAAGCTCGCCTCGCATGAAGCCGCCGGGAACTCTTGCCGCTTGGCGCCGGGACGCCGAACGACTTTCTGCAGGAGGCCGGCGAGCTGGACGTCTTTTGTCCCTATCGCGAGGTGCGCGCCCATTGGATTCCCTTCGCCGTTCAGGTCGCAAAGCTCGAGGAGCAGCGCCACCGCGAAAGAGGCGCGGTCGACGGCGACATTCATGCCGATATCGAAAACCTCGCCCGCGCCATCGGCCGCTTCCGGCGGCATGACCCCGAGGCGCTCGTTCGGCTGGACCGGCCTATGCTGGCGCGGATCGCTCCCCACCTGTCGCCGGAACAGAAGGCCGAAATCACCGATGGGTTTGAGCGCCGCTATGGCGATGACGGCGGGGGCTTCCGGCCCGGCTCGTCTGACGGCTGGGGCGATCTCGATTTTGAGGCCATCTGTGCGCAAATTTTGACAGGATTGGCGGCGACGGCGCTGCAAGGCGCAGAGACGACGGGCAACGACCTGGCCCGGTGCCTCGCGTTCGCCAAGCTTGGGCGGCGGCCGTTCCATGTCGCCAGGGCCGACCAAAACGAATGGGAAATCTCGTTCGCCGCGGCGCTTGGCTTTGCGTGGCGGCGATTGACCGGCAAGAGCCCGTCCGGCTCGCCCGAGGGGCCGTTCATCCGTTTCGTCGAAGCCGCCTACCTCAGCCTTGCCGGAAACGCCAGCGCAGGCCTCGTCTCGTGGAGCAGGCCCTGCCTGGCCGCCAGGCCGATTTATCGAATTTTTTTCCGCCCTGGTCTTTTTCCGAGGCGGTTTTTTTAAACGTAAAATCTTCGGGAGGTTTTTTAGTCGAAAGCGATCGAAGGGATTTTTCCGAGATTCGGGCCCGAAAAAACAGCGCCAACCGTGGCGATATCCCCACAACTGAATTTCCGGCCGAAGATTTCCGTTCGATCTTTTTTGCAGGAATTGACGCCCATTAATTCGCCATCGACCGCCTACACTCGCGCTCGCTGCGGGGGACAATGCTGGGGTCAGAATAACTACCAACCTTCAATGTCTTGATTTAAATTGGCTTTTTAGGATGCCTTGGCGGATCAGCGTGATCGCGAGCCGTGTGATCACCGATCACGTCAACACAGTGCATTTTCCAAAGCGCTCCACCGGTATGCTTGTGACCCAAAAGCAGCCAAGTTTATCAACCATTGGGTCATAAATTTGTCGTATACGATGAATTGATAAAGCTAATTGCAGCCAACGTTTTTGCGTTGGCGCGCTAAATATTTGATTAATTAAATTGACGTAAGGGATGGTTGCGTCGATGAGTAGGTATAATCGATCCATAAACCATTCTATATTGCGATTTTTGCATTACGTCTTCGCCGCCAGCGAACACGGAAGCTTTCATCGCGCGGCTTTGGCCCTGGGCGTCGAAGCTTCGGCCTTGAGCCGCCGCATTCATGACATAGAAGCGGCTCTGGGATTTGAGATCTTTACGCGTTGTCACAATGGCGTGCTGCTGACCGAACCAGGCGGCGATTGGGTCGATGAAATCCGCCCGCATTATGAAGCGCTGCGGGACAAAACGGCGCTCGCTTCGTCAGGCGCCAACGAAAAGACCGTCCTGAATATCGGCGTCAGCGCGCCACTTGGAAGCGGTGACATCGTCGCGTTTTTGCACCGCGCCGGCGAAGACCATGCGCCGATAACCTCGGCGCTGGCGGACGGACCCTGTTCCACGCTTCGTCTCGCGGTCTTGCGCCGCCAACTTGATGTCGCTTTTGTCTGGGATTGCTGCTCCGACAAGGGCTGCCGATCAGAAATTCTCTGGCGCGACCAATTTTTCGTGTGTTTGCCTGCCGGCCACCCGCTGCTCGCCTTCGAGGAGCTTGCTGGCTGGACCTGAAAGGCGAGCGTTTGCTCGTCCCGCAGGGCAAAAACGGGCCGCTATTTGATCCCTGTCTCCTCGATCGAATCCACGAAACCGAACCTGGCGTGGAAATCCAGTATTGCGACGCCGCGCAGGTCACGGTTCTGACCAAGATCATACTCGGCGACGGATTTCAGCATCGCAGGCCGCGCCCTCGCGCGATCGGTCCTACCCGGCGTCGCCTGGCGGCCGCTGGCCGGAGAGAACAGCGCCATCGCCGTCAAGGCCATTTGGTTGGAATCCAACGCGAAGCCGCTGCTTCACCGACTTCTCGTTCGGGCGCGGAATATAGGCGAAAATCGAGGCAGAGTTCGTGATTTTTGGGGTGGGCGACGAGCGTGGTTGTGGATTGTGTATTGTAATCTGCACTACGAGGCGCTATTCATCTGTTCAGGAGGCCCCCATGGCAGTCAAAGCCGAACGCAAGGAACACCCGATCTCAATGCGCCTCCCCGAGGCCGACATTGCGATGATAGACCGCGCCGCCGGCTTGCGGGGCAGATCGCGCACCGACTTCGTGCGTGAGGCGGCCGTGCGCGCGGCCGAAGAGGTTCTGATGGAAAATCGGCCGATCCGCATGAGCGTGGAAGGTTTCGCCGACTTCATGGCGGCTCTCGCAGCGCCGGCGGCTCCCGTACCTGAAATGGTGGAGCTCATCAAACGCCCCGCGCCTTGGGAGACCGGCGATCGAGCCACGCGTTAAATTTTGGTTCTCTCGGCTCCCGAACCGCTGACCGCGGCCCACGACATTTCCGGGTTCAGCTGTGGCAAGCCTACCCTCGACCATTGGCTCAAGACCCGGGCGCTCTCCAACCAGGAAAAGGGTTTCACCGCCGTTCTCGTCGTTCACGAGCAAGGCCGCGTCGTCGGCTATTACGGCCTCGCGCCGACGGCCGTGGCGCCGAACATCCTTTCCCGATCCATTCGGACAGGGCAGCCGCCCGATCCTGTGCCGTGTCTGCTGCTCGGCCAACTCGCGACCGATCTCGGCTGGGCCGGACGCGGAATCGGAACTGGCCTGCTCAAGCACGCCTTGCAAAGGTGCGTGACGGCGGCGAGTTCTCGTTGGCGGCCGAGCGCTCATGGTCAACGCCATCGATGCCGAAGCCGCAGATTTCTGGCGGCGGCGTGGCTTCATCCCTTCAAAGGACGACCCGCTGGTCCTGTTCCGTTCGATCACGGACATCGCGGCCTCCTTGATAGCGGCGCAGCGGTGAACGCTAAAAATCTGATGGGGCGCTTCGATCGCGGCGCGCCACCAGCCGTCATTCACGACGATTCTTTCCTCGCCCCGGCGAATCCCCGATCAGTGGCGATGAAGCGCTCCAACATCGGCACGATCAGTTTGTTCGGGTCGGCGATCGGCCGCCCTGTCTGTCGTCCCAAAACATCGGCATAGGCGACAAGATCGCGATGCAGATCCGCTGGCAGTTCGAGAGTCACTTTCACCGGCTTGTCGTCGGCGATCGGACCGAGCTTCAATTTCGCCATGTCAGCCTCCGTAAGGTTCGAGCACGAGATCGCGCGTGACGATGATGCGCACGGGGAAGCCGGGTCGAATAGTGAGCGTCGGCGCGATGTTGAGCTGACGGCTGACGATCTGCTGGCCGGTCTCGCTGATGCTGTTCGGAAGCGCCCTGAGCGGATCGCCTGGACGAGATTGTTTTCGTTCTGGCTCGTCCCAGCCTCGGCCCCGACGCTGAGGATGGTGGAGAGCACGGCGGCCTTGAAGAGCTCGCCCCAATGATAGTCGACGCCATCCTCCAGCCCGGCATATCCTTCGGCGTCGGCTCCCGGCTGGCGCTCCAGCACGATGGAACGGCCGTTGGGGAATATCAGCCGGCTCCAGACCAGGAGAACGCGACGCTGGCCAAAGCCAACGCCATTGTCATACTGGCCGATGACCCGCGCGCCCTGCGGGATGAGCAAAATCTTTCCCGTCGGGCTGTCGTAGATATTTTCCGTCACCTGGGCGGTGATTTGCCCCGGCAAGTCGGAGCGGATGCCGGTGATGAGAGCGGCCGCGATGACGGCTCCGGCCTGAAGCACATTGGCCGATGCGGGCGCCGCGACCCGATCCGGCGAGACGGTGCGCTTGTCGGGCGTCTGGTTGAGAAAGGCGAGCTGGCGATCCTGCGCTGAGGGCGTCGATGGCTGCGGGGCGAGGCCGAGGCTGGCGAGATCGGTCTGCGGCGTGGCGGTAGCGGCGGTGGCGGCGCATTGCACGTTGTTGGCAGGCCGCGTCTCGGTCGAAGCAAAGAGCCGTGCGGTCCGCGCTGCCTCGGTTTCCTGAAGGCGTCGCTGCTCCTCCTGGCTAACGCCCGGATTGGGCATGGCGATCGCTGGGCGTCGGAACCGGCTTGCCGCGCTTCTGCGCATTGAGGATCGGCCGGCCGAGATCGCCTGGCAGCGGCGGGCCGAGCTTCGGCACGCCGGAATAGTCCTTCGGCAAGCCGGCAAGGCCGTCCGGCGGTCGTCCGGTTATCGGTGGAATAGAGTTCCTGGCCCTGATTGCCGCCATGCCGGGTCTGGAGCGCGTAGATCAGCGCGCCGCCGAGCCCCAGGCTCGTCGACCAGCGCGATGCCCGGCAAGCGCCTTGCGCGAAAGCCGGGTGACGCGCGGCGGCTCCGGACGCAGCCGCATGGTCGCGGCCGGCTCGCCGGTCAGTGGCCGGGCCTCATCATCGCTCGGCCGGCTCCGGTCCCTTTCCCTTCTCGGGGTCGAGTTCGCTGGTCACGACGCTGGCCTCCCATCGGTGCGGGAGATGCGCACGCGCTTCTGATTCTTCGCCGGCGCCGAAGCGCAGTTCGGCGGCGGCGAACAGCCGATCGACGATCATGTAGTTGCCGCGCACCCGGTAGTTCACGAGTTCGGACGTGTCGCCCTCGGGGCCGACGACGAAGAGCGGCGGCATTTCGCCCTGGCCGATGCCGCGCGGGAACTCGATGAACACCTGCTTGCCGTCGTCGAAGGCGCGCAGCGGCCGCCACGGCGCGCGGTCGCCCGTCGACGTCGTAGCGGAAATTGACGCGGGCGAGGTCGATGCCCGAGGGCGACAGGCTGCGCGGCCTGCGCCTCGGCGTTCTGGCGGCGCAGCGCGATGAGCTGGTCCTGCGGATATTGCCAGGATACCGAGGCCATGTAGGTCTTTTCGGTCGAGCGCAGTTCCATGTGATAGGTGCGCCGGTCGGTGTTGATGACGAGGTTGGTCATCAGCTCCGGCCGCGTCGGCTTGACGAGGATATGGACCTGCTTGGCGTCGCGCCGTGCCGCTTTCGGTGTCGCCGATGATCCAGCGCACGGTGTCGCCGGCGGCGACGGGACCGGAGCCGACGAGCTGTTCGCCGGGCTGCAAGGCGATGTCGGTGATCTCGCCGGGCGAGGAATAGACCTGATAGAGCGCGCCATCGACGAAGGGATAGACCTGCATCGAATTGATGAAGCCGTTGCGCACCGGCTGCATGCGGGCGGCGGCGTTGGCCTGATTGACGCGCACGGTCGGATCGGCGGCTTCCGGCTCGGGTTTGCCGTCCTTGCCGACCGGCTTCAACTGGCCAGGAAGCGGCAGCGGCTTGGGCAGCTCGACGACCTTGACCGGCGCGGGCGGATCGGACGGCCTGCACGGCGGGCGCGGCGTCGTCATAGGAGATTTCCGGCGGCGGTTCTCGAGTGGCGCAGCCGGCGAGCGCGGAAGCGCAGAGCAGCAGAGCGGCGAACGCGGATTTACGGAAAGCCGCGACATCCGGACGTGCTGATCGACGCCGGGGCGGCTTTGCGGAAGGCGGCGTCATTGTCCAAGCTCCTTCGACCAGTTGATGGCGTTGATGTAGATTCCGAGCGGATTCTTGCGCAGCGTGTCGGCGTCGCGCGGCGGCTGCACGGCGACGGTGAGGATCGCGGACCAGCGTCGGTGGCGGCTGAGCGCGCCGTCCTGATAGCGGCGCTCGATCCAGGCGACGCGGAAGCTCGACGGCGAGGCGCGGATGACGCTGGAGACTTCGACGGCGATCTGGACCTTGCCGACATTGGCGAAAGGATCGTTGGTGCGGGCGTAGTCGTTGAGCGCCAGCGCGCCGCCCTGCGTGGTGAAGTCGTAGGCGCGCAGCCAGTTCTGCCGCACGATGATCGGATCGGCCGGGAATGCCGCGCACCTCCTCGATGAAGCGCGCGAGGTAGAAGGCGATCTGCGGATCGTTCGGCTGATAGTCGGCGGTGGCCGGCGCGACGGCCTGCGCCTGCGCCGAGCTTGTCGACCTGCACCACCCACGGCACGATCGAGCCGCTGGCGGATTGCCAGACCAGCGCGGCGGAAAGCCCGCCGACAGGGCGAGCGAGCCGAAGGCCATCAGCCGCCAGTTCTTCGCCTGCACGCGGGCGGAGCCGATGCGCTCGTCCCAGACCTGGGCGGCGCGCTGATAGGGCGTCTCGGGCTGCGGGGATTTGCCGTAATGGGTGGATGGTCGTTTGAACATGAGTCAGTCGCTTTCGGAGAGGTTGACGGAAGAGCCGCCGCCATGGCTGTCGCCGCTGCGCACGGCATGGGCGGCCGTCTGGACGCCGTGGGTCATGGTCTGCGAGCGCTTCATGCGCTTCGCCCAGGCCGGCGGGCCGTCGGTGGCGGAAGCGGTGAGGATGCGGCAGGCGCGGCGGCTTCGGCTCGGCGTCACCGCCGGCGACGGAACCGCCCGTGCCTCGAAAGCGGCGCGGCTGCCGGCCTGATAGCTGGATTTGAGGCTGTCGGCGGCCCTGGATGCGGCGCGCTTCAGCGGCGAGACGGCGGCCTGCGCGCCGGCATTGGCGACGTCCGCCGAGGCCGGAGGCGACGCCCGATGCGCCGGACTGGCCGGCGGCGCCAAGGCTGTAGGCGGTGGAGGCGCCGCCAGCGAGCGCGGCCCCGCCACGCGCGGCGGCGGCTGCGCCACCCGCAAGCGCTGCGCCGCCGGAAGCGACGGCGCCGACAGTCGCCGCGCCTGCCGCGACCATGCCGCCGGCGGCGAGCCCAGTGCCGATCGCCGCGCCCGCGCCAAGCTGCGGCCCGCCGGAGACGAGGCCGTTGGCGATGCCGGGGCCGAAGATGCCGAGGCCGAGCAGCGAGAGGGCGGCAAGCACGATGGCCATGGCGTCGATCGATGCGTGGGCGTCGCGCGCCGAAGCCGGCGGTGAACTGGGTGAACAGCGTCGAGCCGATGCCGACGATGACGGCCAGCACCAGCACCTTGATGCCGGACGAGATGACATTGCCCAGCACGCGTTCGGCCATGAAGGCGGTTTTGCCGAAGAGGCCGAAGGGGATGAGCACGAAGCCGGCGAGCGTCGTCAGCTTGAACTCGATCAGCGTCACGAAGAGCTGGATGGCGAGGATGAAGAAGGCGAGGAGGACGAGCGCCCAGGCGAACAGCAGCACGGCGATCTGGATGAAGTTCTCGAAGAAGGAGACGTAGCCCATCAGGTCCGAGATCGAGGTGAGCAGCGGCCGCCCGGCATCGAGGCCGGTCTGGGCGAGCGGCCGGGCTGGAGGAATTGGCTGGCGGTGAAGGCTGGAGCCCGAAGCCATGAGGCCGAGGCCGGCAAAGGACTGGAAGATGATCTGGGCGAGGTTGTTCCAGTTGTTGATGAGATAGGCGAAGACGCCGACGAACAGGGTCTTCTTGACGAGGCGCGCCATGATGTCCTCGTCGGCGCCCCAGCGACCAGAACAGGGCGGCCAGCGTCACGTCGATGACGATGAGCGTGGTGGCGATGAAGCCGACCTCGCCCTGCAGCAGGCCGAAGCCGCTATCGATGTAGCTGCGTGAAGATGCTCAGGAACTGGTCGATGACGCCGGTGCCGTTCATGGCTCAGCGCGCCTTTTCGGCGGGTGGGGGCGTCCGGAGCGCTGGGCTCGGACGCGGCAACGGCAGCGCGCCATGGGCTGGATCGAGGAAGCGGCGGCGATTCTCGGCCCAGGCGGCCAGGCAGGCTGTGTCGCGCGCTCCGGCTTCGCCCAATCAGCTGGCAGCGCAGAGTTCGCTCGCCAGCGGATCGGGGGCGGCCAGCGATACGGGAGCGGCCGGCAGGGCGCCGGCGGGCGCGCTGTCCTTCCGCGCCGCAGTCCAACAGCGCCGCGGTGATCGCCAGGGCGACGAAGACAATGGCGCCGATCCGCGCGAGCGTCTTGCCGTCCATCGCCGCCGCCCTCAGTTGCCGTGGAACATCTGGACGGCGCCAGGCTGATAGCCCGAGCGCCGGGCGTCAGGAAGGTCGGCATCTGGGTCGCGCCCCTGGTTCTGGTCGGTGGCTTTCGACGCTGCGACCATCGCCTGCGCGCGCCCGTCGGCGGCCTCGAGCTGCGATGAGGTCGGAGAGCTGCTGCGAGATCTGGATGAGCAGCTGGTTGCCGACCTGCGTTGCCTGAAGCGCGCCGGTCGCCGACTGGCTGGAGCTGCCCAGCGTCGTCACATTGCTGCGGGCGGTGGTGATGTTGCCGACGACGGTTGCCTGCATGCGCATGGCGTCCTGCAGACCCGCGACCGAGGTCTGCCAGCGCTGTCTGGGCCTGGGCGACCATCTGCTGCTGGCCATGTTGAGGTTGATCGCGCCGTAGTTGGTGGTGAAGGCCTGATCGATCGAGGAGACGTTGTAGGCGATGCTTCTGCGCCTGGGAGATCAGCTGCTCGGTGCGCTGGATCTGGGACGTGATGGTCGAGGCCAGCGAATAGGGCAGGCTGGCCAGGTTGCTTCGCCTGGTTGATCAGCGACTGTGTCTGGTTCTCGATCTGCTGGATCTGGTTGTTGATCTGCTGCAGCTCACGCGCGGCGGTGAGCACGTTCTGGCGTAATTGGTGGGATCGAACACCGTCCATTGCGCGTCTGCCGGGGTGGCCAGCATCGGTCCCAAGGCAAGCGGAAGGGCGACAAGCGCGATGGCGAGGCGCCGGCCGCGCGACAGGGCATGGATGCGGATCATAGCTGGGTCTCCGGGCTAGGGGTGAGGGAGCGGGCCTCGGGCATGACGTTGCCGAGGCCGGCGATCATGTCGGCGGCCCAGGCGAGGCCGAGTTCGCGCAGCCAGTCGGCGAGAAAACCTTGCGGGCCCGAGCGGGCATAGACCTTGGCGATGAGCGCCTGGTGCTGGCGCGATGAGGCGGCGCACAGCGCGAGCGCGACTTCGGAGAGGCCCAGCTCGAAGAGGCGGTTGCCGCGTCGCGACTGGCAGTAATAGTCGCGCTTGGGCATGGCCCGCGCGATGATCTCGATCTGGCGGTCATTGAGCCCGAAGCGGCGATAGATCGCGGTAATCTGCGGTTCGATGGCGCGTTCGTTGGGGAGCAGGAGCCGGGTCTGGCAGCTCTCGATGATGGCGGGGGCGATGGCGGAACCGTCGATGTCGGAAAGGACTTTGGGTCGCAAAGAGCACCGAGGCGTTCTTCTTGCGCAGCGTTTTGAGCCATTCGCGCAGCTGGCCGGCGAACCCCTCGTCGTCGAGCGCCAACCAGCCCTCATCGATAATGATGAGCGTCGGGGCTCCCATCGAGCCGGTCCTCGATGCGGTGGAAGAGATAGGCGAGAACGGCGGGCGCGGCTTCGGTGCCAATCAGCCCCTCGGTTTCGAAGGCTTGCACGGTCGCGGTGCCGAGATGTTCGCTTTCGGCGTCGAGCAGCCGCCCCCACGCGCCGCCGATGCAATAGGGGCGCAGCGCCTGCTTCAGGTCGTTGGACTGCAACAGGACGCACAGACCGGTGATGGTGCGTTCCTCGACCGGCGCCGAGGCGAGCGAGATCAGCGCGGTCCAGATGTGTTCCTTCACCTCCGGGCTGATCGGCACGCCCTCGCGCATCAGGATGGCGACGATCCAGTCGGCGGCCCAGGCGCGTTCGGCCGTGTCGTCCACGCGGGCGAGCGGTTGCAGCGATACGCTGGCGGCGCTGCCCTCGGTGAGGCCGCCGCCGAGATCATGCCAGTCGCCGCGCATGGCGAGGGCTGCGGCGCGGATCGAACCGCCGAAATCGAAGGCGAACACCTGCGCGCCCGCATAGCGGCGGAACTGGAGCGCCATCAGCGCCAGCAGCACGGACTTGCCGGCGCCGGTCGGGCCGACGATCAGGGTGTGGCCGACATCGCCGACATGCAGGGAAAACCGGAACGGGGTCGAGCCTTCGGTCTTGCCGAACAGCAGCGGGGGCGCCGCGAAGTGCTCGTCCCGTTCCGGCCCTGCCCACACCGCTGACAAGGGTATCATGTGGGCTAGATTGAGCGTGGAGATCGGCGGCTGCCGGACGTTGGCGTAGACATGCCCCGGCAGGCTGCCGAGCCAGGCGTCCACCGCGTTGATGGTCTCGGGCATTGCCGTGAAGTCTCGGCCCTGGATGACCTTCTCGACGAGGCGCAGCTTCTCATCGGCGGCGCGCGGATCGGCGTCCCACACCGTCACCGTCGCTGTGACATAGGCGATGCCGGCATAGTCGGCGCCGAGTTCCTGAAGCGCGAGGTCGGCATCCGCCGCCTTGTTCGACGCATCCGTATCCACGAGAACGGATTGCTCGTTGGTCATCACCTCCTTGAGGATCGCCCCGATCGACTTCCGCTTGGCGAACCATTGCCGCCTGATCTTCGTGAGCAGCTTTGTGGCGTCCGTCTTGTCGAGGAGGATCGCGCGGGTGGACCAGCGATAGGGAAAGGCGAGCCGGTTCAGTTCGTCGAGCAGGCCGGGCGTCGTCGCGGTCGGAAATCCGGTGATGGTCAGCACGCGAATGTGCTGGTTGCCGAGCCGCGGTTCGAGGCCGCCGATGAGCGGCTGGTCGACCAGCAGGGCGTCCAGATACATCGGCGTTTCTGGGACGCGGACGCGGTGCCGTCGGGTCGAGACGCAGGCGTGCAGATGGGTCAGTGTCTCGCGATCGTCGAGCCAGCGGCATTCGGGCATGAAGGCTTCGATGAGGCGCAGCAGTCGGTCGGTGCGATCGGCAAAGCCGGAGAGCGCCTCGCTGGCATCGATGCCTTTGGTGTCGCGACCTTCATAGAGCCAGCTTTCCGCGCGGGCGGCATCCTCGGCCGGCGGCAGATAGCTGAAAGTCAGAAAATAGCTCGACTCGAAATGGCTGCCGGCTTCCTCGAAATCGGCTTTGCGCTCGGCATCGAGCAGCGCCGAGGCGGCATCGGGAAAGATGCTGGCCGGATAATCGGCGGCGGCATGGCGCTGGGCTTCGACGAAGATGGCCCAGCCCGACCCCAAGCGGCGGAAGGCGTTGTTGAGGCGGCCGGCGGCGGCGACCAGTTCGGCGGGCACGGCGCTGTCGAGGTCGGGACCCCGAAAGCGCGCGGTGCGCTGGAAGCTGCCGTCCTTATTGAGGACAATGCCCTTGCCCACCAGCGCCGCCCAGGGGAGGAAATCGGCAAGCCGGCTATTGCGGTTGCGGTATTCGGCGAGGTTCATCATGGCGCAGCCTCGCTCAGACGGTGAGATGGGTCGGGGTGCGCAGATGCTGGCGCACGACATCGACAAAGAGCGGGTCACGCTTGGCGGCCCACACGGATGCGGCATGGCCGACCGCCCAGACGGCGAGGCCGACCAGCCAGAGGCGAAGGCCAAGGCCGATCGCGCCGGCGAGCGTGCCGTTGAGGATGGCGAGCGCGCGCGGGGCGCCGCCGAGCAGGATCGGCTCGGTCAGCGCCCGGTGCACGGGACCGAAAAGCCCGGAACCGCGCCGATCGGATCGGCCATGCGCGCCATCAGACGAGCGCCCCGCCGCTGAAGCAGAAGAAGGAGAGGAAGAAGGAGCTGGCCGCAAAGGCGATGGAGAGGCCGAACACGATCTGGATCAGCCGGCGAAAGCCGCCCGAGGTGTCGCCAAAGGCGAGGTCAGGCCGGTGACGGTGATGATGATCACCGAGATGATCTTGGCGACCGGCCCTGCATCGATTGCAGGATCGAATTGAGCGGCGGTTTCCCAGGGCATCGAGGAGCCCGAGGCATAGGCGGGCCGCGGCCAGCAGCAGGCCGAGGCGGCGACGGAAACCGCCGCGGCAAGGCGGCGGAGGACGCGCAGGAAAGCTTGATCATGCGTGGTCTCCTTGGCGATGGATGCGGGGGGCGGGGAAAGGGCAGGCAGCGGGATCGAGGGAGGTGATGCGGTAATCGCCATCGGGGCCGAGGCCCTCGACGCGGGCGAGTTCGGCAAGGCGGCGTCTGCTTCCGCGGCCGGCGAGCACAGCGACGAGATCGATCGTCTCGGCGATCAGCGCGCGCGGGACGGTGACGACGGCTTCCTGAATGAGCTGCTCCATGCGGCGCAGCGCGCCGATGGCCGAGCCGGCGTGGATGGTCCCGACGCCGCCGGGATGGCCGGTGCCCCACGCCTTCAGGAGGTCGAACGCTTCGGCGCCGCGCACCTCGCCGACCGGGATGCGGTCGGGGCGCAGGCGAAGCGAGAGCGGACGAGATCGGAGAGCGAGGCGACGCCATCCTTCGTCCGCATGGCGACGAGATTGGGCGCGGCGCATTGCAGCTCGCGCGTATCTTCGATGATGACGACGCGATCGGAGGTCTTAGCCACCTCGGCGAGGAGCGCGTTGGTCAGCGTCGTCTTGCCGGTCGAGGTGCCGCCGGCGACGAGGATGTTGGCGCGGGCGGCAACGCCCTGGCGCAGCGCCTCGGCGTGTCCTGCCGACATGATCCCGGCCGCGACATAATCGTCGAGCGTGAACACCGCGACGGCAGGCTTGCGGATGGCGAAGGCCGGCGCGGCGACGACAGGAGGAAGAAGCCCTTCGAACCGCTCCCCCGTCTCGGGCAATTCGGCTGAGACGCGCGGGCTGCCGGCATGGACCTCGGCGCCGACATGGTGCGCGACCAGGCGCACGATGCGCTCGCCGTCAGCGGGCGACAGCCGCTCGCCCGTGTCGGACAGCCCTTCGGAGAGCCGGTCGATCCAGATACGCCCGTCCGGGTTCAGCATCACCTCGACGACGGCGGGGTCTTCGAGAAACCGGGCGATGGCGGGGCCGAGCGCGGTGCGCAGCATCCGCGCGCCCCGCGCCAAGTCCTTCAGAGTTGTGATGCGAAGCCTTCATGTCGCCCCGAGTTCAGCGGGGATCGACGGTCCTTCCCCTTGCGGGGTCGATTAAAAGAGCCCGATTTAGGGCGAGTCAACAAGGATTTAGCGGCGTAGTAGCGTGGCGT
>CAWKJW010000051.1:0-86824 GCA_963849665.1 uncultured Alphaproteobacteria bacterium
GCACTGCAATTCGAGGACCGAGACAAGGGATCATCCAAAGACGGAAAGTCCTTCCTTTCCGCCGTCATGAGCTTTTTGCGCCTGCTGATCACCACGACATTGCTGGCCTACCTCGTCGTCCTTGGCTGGATGTGGATGACGGGCGACACGACCCTGTGGCGCCTGATCCGGATACTTCGTTGATTACTGCTCAAGCTCTGCCGCCAATCCTCTCATTTGATCAAAAAAGGACTCGATGTCGGCCAATGTCGTGCGGTGATTGAATATGGCGCAGCGGATGGCCGCGCGGCCTTCGATCAGCGTGATCGAAGGCGCGGCAAGGCCCCGGACATGCAACGCCTCGACCAGCCTGCGGTTGGCCTTGTCGGCGCCTTCCCGCGCCAGGCTGAAGCAGACGATGTTCAGCGGAGCCGGCGCGACAAGGCGAAGATCCGGCGACGTCTCGATCAACTCCGCGAGCCGGCGGGCGCACGCGCAATTACGCTCCATCGCCGCGCCGAGCGCCCGCGTGCCGAAGGTTTGCAGCGTCATCCAGACTTTCAGGGCGCGAAAGCCGCGTGAAAGATCGGGGCCGAGATCGCAGGGCCAGGCGCCGCCCCCGGCCAGCCCGGCGTCGGCGCGGGTCAGGTAGGCGGCGGGACTGGCGAAAGTCTTGCGCTGCGCTTCGCCGTCGCGCGTCAGGATGAAGCCGGCGTCGTAGGGCGCGTGCGCCCATTTGTGAAAATCGAAAGCGATGGAATCCGCGCGCTCTATGCCTTTCAGCAGGGGGCGCAACTCGTCCGAAAAAACCGCCAGCGCGCCGAAGGCGCCGTCCACATGCAGCCAGAGCTTTTGTTCTTGCGCGAAATCGGCGAGGGCTTCGAGCGGATCGACGGCGCCGAAATTGACCGTGCCGGCCGAGGCGACGATCAGGAACGGTTCTTCTCCCGCCTCGCGATCCGCCGCGACCCGCGCCTTCAGGGCGGCCAGGTCCATGCGGCCGTTGCCGGCGCAGGGAATTTTGCGTAATGCCGCGGTTCCAAGCCCCGCCATGTCCATTGCCTGCGCGACGCAGCCATGCGCCTCGGTCGAGGCATAGGCGCGGAGTCTCGCGCCTTGCAGCCCATCGCGCCGAATGTCGTCGCCAAGGAAGGCGCGGCGGGCGATCAGCACGCCGAGGAAATTGGCCATCGAGGTTCCGGTGACGAGCAGGCCGGCGGATGTTTCGGGGAAGGAGAAGGCTTCGGCCATCCAGGCGGCGACGCGCCGCTCCAGCTCGATTCCGACATGATTGCGGCCGCCGCAATTGGCGTTGAGGCCGGCGGCAAGCATTTCCGCCACCATGCCGGCGGGCGTGCCGGCCCCGTGCGCCCAGCCGAAAAAGGCCGGATGGCGATTGCCGACGACGTAGGGTCTGATGCAATCGGAAAATTCCGCCAGGGCGGCGGCGAGCCCGATCTTTTCGCGCGGCGCTGGGGTGTCCAGCCGGCTTCTGATTTCGTCCGGCGTCTCGACCCAGACCGGGCGCCGGCGAATGCTGGCCAGATCATCGACCATCATGTCGAGCGCCTGGTGGCTCAGGGCGCGAAACGCCTCCCAATCGTCGGGATCGAGCGATTTTTCCGATTCCGTCATCCGTCTATCCGGTTGAAGCGCATTTTGCGGCGCGCCATAGTGGAGGCCGATCAGGTTATGGCATGAGTCGCATCTATTTCGATCATAACGCAACGTCGCCGCTGCGGCCGGAAGCACGGCAAGCGATGCTCGAGGCGCTGGAGGCCGGCAACGCCTCGAGCGTCCATGCGGAAGGGCGCGCGGCGCGGGCGCTGATCGAATCCGCGCGCGAGAAACTGGCGCGCGCCCTCGGCGCCAAGGCGGACCTCGTGGTGTTCCTCTCCGGCGCGACCGAGGCCGCCAACATGGCGTTGCGCCCGCAACTTTCCGGACTCGAATGCAGCCGCTTGCTGATTGGCGCCGGCGAACATCCTTGCGTCCAGGCCGGTCACGGTTTTCCGGCCGATCAGACCGAAAGCGTCGCGCTCGACGCGCAGGGCCGGCTCGATCTCGCCGACTTGCGCGAAAGACTGGCGGCGGCGGAAGGCCTGCGGCCGATGCTGGCGCTGCAGGCGGTCAATAACGAGACCGGTGTGATCCAGCCCGTGTCCGAGGCGGCGGAGCTGGTCCATGCGGCTGGCGGCGTGCTGGTGTGCGACGCGGTCCAGGCCTTCGGGCGCGTGGATTGCTCGCTGCCGGCCACCGGCGCCGATATGCTGTTCCTGTCGAGCCACAAGCTCGGCGGGCCCAAGGGCGCGGGCGCGCTTGTCTTCGCCCGCCGCGAGCTGCTGCCGAAAATCCCGCTGATCCGAGGCGGCGGCCAGGAGCGCAGGTTCCGGGGCGGCACCGAGAATGTCGCCGCGATCGCCGGGTTCGCCGCAGCGGTCAAGCTGGCGCACGCGCAGCGCACGCCTGAGTCCGAGCGTTTGCGGGCTTTTCGAGACTTTTTGCAGGCCGGCGTGCTGGAAATCGCGCCGGAAGCCGCCATATTCGGCAAGGAGGCGGCGCGCGTTGACAATACTCTGGCTTTCGCGCTTCCGGGCCTGGCCGCCGAAACCATGGTCGCGGGCTTCGACGTTGAGGGAGTGGCCCTGTCGTCCGGCTCGGCCTGCTCGTCAGGCAAGGTGGCGCCCTCGCCGGTGCTCGACGCCATGGGGGTCGCGCCTGAATTTTCGCGCTCAGCGCTGAGAATCAGCCTGGGTTGGACTTCGCGCAACGAAGAGGTGGTGCGTTTTCTGGAAATATTGGCTAAGCTACGCGAGAGAATGCGGCGACGGCTGGCGAACCCGGCCTGATCCGGTTCATACAAATAAACTCAACCAGCGGCCCTTGAACCCGCGTTAGGTGAGGAGAAAGAAAGATGGCGGCTGTCCAGGAGACTGTCGACAAGGTCAAGACGCTTGACGTCGATGCATATAAATACGGGTTTTTCACCGATATCGAATCGGAAAAGGCGCCCAAGGGGCTGAACGAAGACATCGTTCGCTTCATTTCCGCTAAAAAGAAAGAGCCGGACTGGCTCACCGAATGGCGGCTGGAGGCGTTTCGCCGCTGGAAGACCATGGTCGAGCCCAAATGGGCGCGGGTCGATTATCCGCAGATCGATTACCAGGACCTCCACTATTATTCGGCGCCGAAAAGCGCCGCCGGGCCGAAATCGCTCGCCGAGGTCGATCCCGAGCTGCTGCGCGCCTATGAAAAGCTCGGCATACCCCTGCGCGAGCAGGAAATGCTGGCCGGCGTGCAGCCGACCGCCGCGTCGCGGTGGACGCCGTGTTCAACTCCGTTTCCGTCGTCACCACCTTCAAGGAAGAGCTGGGCCGGGCCGGCGTGATCTTCTGCCCGATCTCGGAAGCGGTGCAGACCCATCCCGAACTGGTGAAGAAATATCTCGGCTCGGTCGTGCCGGTGACCGACAATTATTTCGCCACCTTGAACTCGGCGGTCTTCTCCGACGGCTCCTTCGTCTATATGCCGCCCGGCGTTCGCTGCCCGATGGAGCTTTCGACCTATTTCCGCATCAACGAGCAGAACACCGGCCAGTTCGAGCGCACGCTGATCATCGCCGACAAGGGTTCCTACGTCTCCTATCTCGAGGGATGCACGGCGCCCAAGCGCGACGAGAACCAGCTGCACGCCGCCGTGGTCGAATTGATCGCGCATGATGACGCGGAGATCAAATATTCCACCGTGCAGAACTGGTATCCCGGCGACAGCGACGGCAAAGGCGGAATTTTCAATTTCGTCACCAAGCGCGGCGATTGCCGGGGCGACCGGTCGAAGATTTCCTGGACCCAGGTCGAAACGGGATCGGCGATCACCTGGAAATATCCGTCCTGCATTCTGCGGGGCGAGTCTTCGCGCGGCGAATTCTATTCGATCGCCATTTCAAACGGCTTCCAGCAGGTCGATTCCGGCACCAAGATGCTGCATCTCGGCGCCAATACGTCGAGCCGCGTCATTTCCAAGGGCATCGCCGCCGGCCATTCGCAGAATACCTATCGCGGCCAGATCTCGGCGCATCGCAAGGCGGTCAACGCCCGCAATTTCACCAATTGCGACTCTCTGCTGATCGGCAATAAGTGCGGCGCCCATACCGTGCCCTATATCGAGGCGAAGAATTCCTCCGCCCTCTTCGAGCACGAGGCGACGACGTCGAAAATCTCCGACGACCAGCTGTTCTACGTCATGCAGCGCGGGCTTTCCGCCGAAGAGGCGACGGCGCTGATCGTCAATGGCTTTGTCCGCGACGTGCTGCAGCAGCTGCCGATGGAGTTCGCCGTAGAGGCGCAGAAGCTCATCGCCCTTTCGCTTGAAGGCAGCGTCGGCTGATCTTGCCGACGCCTGCCTCGCGTTCTCTTTCTTGAAGGTTTTACACCATGCTCGATATCGAAAATCTCCATGTTTCCGTCGCCGGCAAGAAGATCATCGACGGATTGTCCCTGAAGGTCGAGGCCGGGCAGGTCGCGGCGATCATGGGGCCGAACGGCTCCGGCAAGTCGACGCTGTCCTATGTCATCGCGGGCCGCCCCGACTACGAAGTGACCGAAGGCTCGATCAAGCTCGACGGCGTCGATCTGCTCGAAAAGGACGTGTCGGAGCGGGCGGCGCTCGGCGTGTTCCTCGTCGTTCCAATATCCGTTGGAGATTCCCGGCGTCGCCACCATGACCTTCCTCAAGGCGGCGATCAACGCCCAGCGCAAGGCGCGTGAGGAGGGCGAGCTTTCGACCCCGGACTTCATGAAGCGCGTTCGTGAGGCGTCCAAAAAGCTCAACATCGCGCAGGACATGCTGAAGCGCGCCGGTCAACCTGGGCTTTTCCGGCGGCGAGAAGAAGCGCATGGAAATCCTGCAAATGGCGCTGCTCGAGCCGCGGTTCGCCATATTGGACGAAATGGACTCGGGTCTCGACATCGACGCCCTGCGCATCTGCGCCGAAGGCGTCAACGCCCTGCGCTCGAAAGAGCGGGGGCTGCTGGTCATCACCCATTACCAGCGCCTGCTGAATTACATCGCGCCCGACGTGGTGCACGTGATGTCGAAGGGCAAGATCGTAAAAAGCGGCGGCCCCGAACTGGCGCTGGAGCTGGAACAAAGCGGCTATGCCGATTACGCGAGCGAGGCGGCTTGATGGGCGCGCCGTTGCAAAACCCGACCCAGGCGGAACTGGATTTCTCGCAGGCCTTCGTGCTGGCGCGAAATGACATTTCCGACGGCGCCGAGCGCCAGAAAGCCTTCGAGCGTTTTGCCCGCTCGGGCCTGCCGACCCGCCGTGTCGAGTCCTGGCATTATACCGACCTGCGCGCAAAATTGCGTCAGGCGCCGCCGCTCGCCGTCCCCCGGATGCTGCGGCAAGAGCCTGCGCGCGGTCGACGCTGGAAAAGGTCGCCGCGAAAGAAACGCTGAAGATCGTGTTGATCGACGGATTTTTCTCGCCCGAATTGTCAGACGATTTTTTCGGCGTCGCCGGCGTCACGGTCCGCGCGCTCGCCTCTTTGCTTCCGGATGAGCCTGCCGCTGTGAAGATGCGCGAGATGGCGGGGCTGGCCGCCGACCCGCTGCTCGACCTCAACGCCGCCCTTTCGAGCGATGGCGTGGTCGTTGAAATCGGCGGGGGCGCAAGTCCGGACAAGCCGATCGAGATCGTCGCGCTCGCCGGCGCCAATGGCGGGCAAAGCCGCTTTTCCCGCAATTTCGTGTTTGTCGGCGACGGCGCCCAGGTTCGTCTCGTCGAAACCCGTGCGGAAGGCGTCGGCGGTTTCGGCGACAGCGCGCTCAGTCTCGCGCTCGGCAAGGCGGCGGAGGTCGATTACGCCTGCCGCGGGCAGGACGGCGCGCCGGTCGATGTGCAGAATTTCATCGCCTCGCTCGAGCGGCAGGCAAAACTGCGGGCCGTGACGCTTGTCGCTGCCTCGTCCTTCCTGCGCCGCCAGCTTTTCGTCACCTGCAAGGGCGAAGGCGCAGAGCTTCAGCTTGCCGGCGCGAGCCTCCTGAAAGCCCGCGAACACGCCGACACGACGCTCGTCGTCACCCATGAGGCGCCCGCCTGCCTGAGCCGCGAAACATACAAATATGTCCTTGCCGACGAGGCCAACGGCGTGTTCCAGGGCAAGATCGTGGTGCCGCCGCAGGCGCAGAAGACCGACGGCAAGATGCTGTGCCGCGGGTTGCTTCTCTCCGACAACGCCGCCATGTCGGTCAAGCCGGAGCTGGAGATTTTCGCCGACGACGTCGCCTGCGGCCATGGCGCGGCCTGCGCGAAACTCGACGCCGGCCAGCTCTTCTATATGGAGTCGCGCGGCATCCCGAGACAACAGGCGCAGGCGATCCTGATCGAAGCCTTCGCGGCGGAAGCCTTCGACATATTGCGCGATGAGGCTTTGCGCGATCTGTTGAACGCTGATCTCAAGGCGCTCCTCGAGGCCGGAATCTTCGCATGAACCAGCAGATCAAGATAAGGCCTTACGACATCGAGGCGATCCGCGCGGATTTTCCCATCCTGGCGGAACGCCCCTATGGAAAACCTCTGGTCTATCTCGACAACGCCGCTTCGGCGCAAAAGCCGCGCGCGGTCATCGACCGCATGGTTCACGCCTACGAGCATGAATACGCCAATGTCCATCGCGGCCTGCATTATCTCGCCAATGCCGCGACCGACGCCTTCGAGGCGGCGCGCGAGAAAATGCGCGGCTTCCTCAACGCCGCCTCCACCGAGGAAATCATCTTCACGCGAGGCGCCACCGAGGCGCTGAACCTCGTCGCCTCGTCCTTCGGGCTCGCCCATATCGGCGAGGGCGATGAAATCGTGCTTTCGGTGATGGAGCATCACTCCAACATCGTGCCCTGGCATTTTCTGCGCGAACGCAAGGGCGCGGTCATCAAATGGGTGGATGTCGGGGACGACGGCTCCTTCTCGCTCGAAGCCTTTGAAGCCGCACTGACCGGGAAGACGAAGATCGTCGCGATCACTCACATGTCCAATGTTTTGGGCACGATCACGCCGGTCAAGGACATCGTCCGCATCGCGCATGAGCGCAACATTCCGGTGCTGCTCGACGGCTCGCAGGGCGCGGTGCATTGCGACGTCGACGTGCGCGATCTCGATGTCGATTTCTATGTCGTCACCGGCCACAAGCTTTACGGACCGACCGGAATCGGCGCGCTCTACGGCAAGAAGCAATGGCTGGAGCGCCTACCGCCCTTCGCCGGCGGCGGCGAGATGATCGAAACGGTATCGCGCGACAACGTCACTTACGGAATTCCGCCGCAACGCTTCGAGGCGGGAACTCCGCCGATCGTCGAGGCCATCGGCCTCGGCGCGGCGCTTGATTACATGGAGAAGATCGGCCGCGCCGCCATTCACGCGCATGAGGCGGACCTTGGCGCCTATGCCGCGCAGCGGCTCCAGGACGTGCCGGGCATAAGGCTGTTCGGCACGGCGCCCGGCAAGGGCGCGGTCTTTTCCTTCGAGATGAAGGGCGCGCATGCGCATGACATAGCCACGGTGATCGACCGCGCCGGCGTGGCGGTGCGGGCCGGAACTCATTGCGCCCAGCCTCTGCTGTCGCGCTTTGGCGTCACCTCGACCTGCCGCGCCTCTTTCGCGCTATACAACAAGCGCGAGGAAGTGGACGCCCTGGTTGCGGCGCTCGAGCGCGCAGCCCATCTCTTTTCCTGACCGGATCAGCCACGATGAACCAGCACACGCCCGAAAGCGAAATTCAGCCCAACCGTCCGGCGATCGCGGCCGAGGAGACCTTGCCGCCGGAAGAGCTCGACCGGCTCACCGACGCCATCATCGCCGCGCTGAAAACCGTCTATGACCCGGAAATCCCGGCCGACATCTATGAACTCGGCCTGATCTACCGCGTCGATATCGACGATGGCCGCTTCGTGAAGATCGACATGACCCTGACCGCGCCGGGCTGCCCGGTGGCGGGCGAAATGCCGGTCTGGGTGGAGAACGCCGTCAGCGCCGTGCCGGGCGTCGCCGGGGTCGAGGTGAAAATGGTGTTCGATCCGCCGTGGGACCAGAGCCGCATGTCCGATGAGGCGCGCGTGGCGCTGGACATGTGGTGATGGGTTTCGGCTTCTTCAGCCGCGCCGGCGAGCCGGAGCAGAACCGGCTCTACCGCGCGCTGCGCCGGGCGAGCGGCGAGGCCTTGGCCAAAGGGGCCGCTGCCGGCGCCGATAGCCGCTACGTCGCTTTTTCGCGCGGCTGCGGGGGCGGGACGAGCTTTCTCGTTCGCGAGGAGGCAGTGGGCGGCGCGTGCCGCGCCTATGCAATTCTCGCGCTCTATGAGGAAAGTGGGATCGAGGAGTCGAGCTTCGGTTCGAAGACTGAAGCTCTGGCCTTTGTCGCCCGGGCCATCGCGGCGCTGGGCCGCAAAGGGCGCGAGCCTATTTCCCGTCCCGCCGATAAAGTCCCGTAAAGGACACGTTGTTTCCGCCGCATTGTCCGTTGTCCTGCACGAACAGGAAGTTTCCTGCGCGCGCCATGCGGAGATGGCAGCCGTCAGGATGTTTCGGGTCGAGATCCTTGTCGGCATAGGTCGCGCGACCGTCCTTCAGCGCGAGCGGACCGGAAAACTCGCCGATATTGACCGCGCCGCGCTTGACGCGGTCGGGATCGAGCGCGCCATAGGTCGCATCGCCATCGGCGGTCAGCGCCGCGCCGTTCGCCTTGATCTTGATTTCGGCTTCGATCCGCTTCCAGTCGCCGCTCCAGTCGGCGGAAGCGGCCGAGAGCGGCGCAGGCTCCAGGGCGGCGGCAGGCAGCCAGCCGGAGCGGGCGCCTTTGCCGGCCAGATAATCGGCGCAGACGAAGTCGCCGAGTTGTCGCCCGATGACCACGAGATCGCCGGGAACCAGAAACGCTTTGTTCTGGCATTCCGCCGTCGAAGACGGGCAGGAGGGATGTTTCTCGTCCCCGCTGCGCAGGAACCTGGCGCGCGCTGCGGCGGATTTCACCTTGCCGATCATGAGAAGAGGGGTGTCGGAAAAGGCCGCTTCGAAACAGGATCGATCCTCCGCACGGGCTGCCGCGCCGAAGACAGCCAAAGCGGCGACGATGGAAAAAACTAGACGGACCATTGCGGCGCTCGCCCCATCCTGTTCAGGCCGACTTCACTTCGCATCGGGCGCGATAAACTGCCCAAAGGCGCGCGGGCTCGCGCCGGCCGCGAACTTAGCAGTTACTTTCAGGCTTTGCACGTCGATGGACGCGAGCTGGTCGTCCATCCAGCAGGCGACGAGCGCGTGGCGCTGGTCGGGCGCGACCAAAATCCCTTCGGGATAGCCGCACACGTCGACGACTGCGAGAGGTTGGTACGTCTTGCCGTCGAAGACGGAGACGCTGTCGTCGTGCTGGTTGGTGACGAAAATGCGGCTTCCGTCTTTCGTCGCCGCCGCCACATAGGGATACCGCCGCACTTTCAGGCGTCGCGTTTCGCGCCGCGTCGCCAGATCGATGACGGAGACGTCGCTCGATTTCACATTGGCGACCAGCAGTCGAGGCCCGTCCGGGCCGTTGGCGTCGAAGGCGACGCCGAAAGGCGCCTTGCCGACGGCGATTTCGCCCTCGCTCTTCAAAGTCGAGAGATTGACGATCGAAACCGTGTCGCTCTCGCGATTGGCGACATAAAGCCATTTGTCGTCGGGGCTCGCCACCATGCCCGACGGCGACTTGCCGACGGAAATCGAGCCGGTCACCGCCCGTTTCTCGACATCGACGACGTAAACCAGGCTGGCGTACCAGTCGGCGACGAAGAGTTTTTTACCCGCCGGGTCGAGCGCCAGTCCCAGCGGTCCTTGGCCAACCGGCAATTCAGACGCGGCTTTGTAAGTCCCGTCGGCCTGGCGCTCGACAAACGAGACGCTGCGCCCCTCCGGATTCGAGACATAGACGCGCGCGCCGCCCGGCGCCACGGCGACGCCGGCGGGCTTTGCGCCGACATGCACGCTTTGGACAATTCGTCCCTGGGCGAGGTCGATGACCGAAAGGGCGTTGGCGCCCTGGTCCGTCACAAAAGCCAGCGGATCGGCCCTGGCCAACGCGGTCAGGGTCAGGAGCGCCAAGTAGGCGCGGAAAAAAATCATCGCGCGGATTCGGCGATGCTCTTCAGATTTTCGAGGCCGGCGCGATAGACTTGCACGACGGCGCCGACGGAGGCCCTGTCGTTCAAGTTCGGCGGCGGGTCGTTGAGCATGTAGCCGCGATAAAACGCCCCGCTCCACATCACGATCGAACTGTCCTTGCCATTGTCGAGGACCGTGATCGTCGAGCTGTAATCGTTCACGGGAAGGACATTGGGGTCGACCTTGGGGATTTCATATTTGTAGCTGCGGTGGGCGGGGTCGTATTTGTCGAGCACCTCCTCGAAGCCGGGATTGCCTTCCGCTTTCAGCACCACCTTGCGGGTCGAGCCGACCTCGTTACCCTTGTCGGCGACGCTGGAGGCGACGAAGGGATGCCATTTGGAAAGGCCGTCGAAATCCTTGACGATGGCCCAGACCTGGTCGGCAGGCTTGTCGATGACGATCGCCTCGGCGACTTTTTGCCGTGTCGGTCCGTGCGCCAGGGCCGGCGCCACGCAGAAGGCCATAAAGGCCGTGGCCAAAGCGAAAGCTCTCATCCAACTCCTCCGTCTTTCCTCGCCGGCTGCTCGTGTCCGGCGTTGCGACGAATATGTCAGACGGAAGCGCGGCCTGTCAGGCGCAAACGTCGCCGGAACAGCCTTCTGTGGGATTTCTAAGAATTCGAGCCTCAGGCCTTCTTGCCGAATTCCGAGGCGCCGCCGTGCGCGGCCGACCAAGGCGCCGGATTGCGCAGGAATTTCTCCACCTCGTCGAGCGTCGCGTCGGGCAGGTATTTTGTCCGCCGCGCCACCTTCAGCACGTCCCACCAGGTGGTGAGCTGGTGCAGTTCGAGGCCTTCCTTGCGCAGTTCTTCGCGCGCGCTGGGGAAAATGTCATAGAAGAAGAAAACGAAAGTGTGGCCGCAAGTCTGGCCCGCCTCGCGGATGGCGTTGCAGAAATTGACTTTCGAGGCGCCGTCGGTGGCGAGGTCTTCCACCAGCAGGGTGCGCGCGCCGTCGGTGACTTCGCCCTCGATGCGAGCGTTGCGGCCAAAGCCTTTCGGCTTCTTGCGCACATATTGCATCGGAAGGCTGAGCCGGTCGGAAATCCAGGCGGCGAAGGGAATGCCCGCCGTCTCGCCGCCCGCGATGATGTCGAGGCTTTCGTAGCCGACTTCGCGCTGGATGGTTTTCACCGCAAAATCGAGCATGACGCTGCGCAGGCGGGGAAAGGCGATCAGCTTGCGCATGTCGGTGTAAACAGGACTGGCCCAGCCCGAGGTGAAAATGAACGGCTTTTCCGCGTTGAACAGCACGGCGCCGACTTCCAGCAGCATTTTGGCGGTTTCTTCGGCGATCAGCTGCTTTTCGAGTGCGGCGGGGGAAAGGTCGGTCATGTCGGCGTCCATTCTTGAAGGCGGCCAGATTTGGACTCTTTGCGCGCCCACGTCAATTGCATCTCTTGCGCGTCTCTTGCCCTTGCGGGCGCGCTCCGGAAGGGTGAAAAAGGCGCATGACTGATCTTTTCGCCAGCGCCGGGCTGGAGCGGGACGCGCCGCGCCCGCTGGCTGAACGGCTGCGCCCCAAAACCCTCGCTGAAGTCGCCGGGCAGGACCATCTGCTCGGCCCGAACGGCGCGCTGACCCGGCTCATCGAGGCCGGCTCGCTCGGCAGCCTGATCTTCTGGGGGCCGCCGGGCACTGGAAAAACCACAGTCGCGCGTCTGCTGGCGCATGAAACGAAGCTGCATTTCATGCAGGGCTCGGCGATTTTCTCCGGCGTCGCCGAACTGAAGAAAATGTTCGACGAGGCGCGCGGGCGCCGGAAAATCGGGCAGGGGACGCTGCTGTTCATCGACGAAATCCACCGTTTCAACCGCGCCCAGCAGGATTCCTTCCTGCCTGTAATGGAGGACGGAACCGTCACTTTGATCGGCGCGACGACGGAAAACCCGTCTTTCGAGCTGAACGCCGCGCTTTTGTCGCGCGCCCGCGTGCTGACCTTCCATAGCCTCGACGACAAGGCGATCGAAAAGCTGTTGTCCCGCGCCGAAGAGGTCGAGGGGAAATCGTTGCCGCTCGACGAAGAGGCGCGAAAAGCGCTCGTCCGCATGGCTGACGGCGACGGCCGCGCCGCCTTGACGCTGGTCGAGGAGATTTACCGCGCCGCGCGGCCGGGCGAGGTTTTCGATGTGAAGGGCCTGTCGGAAGTCGCGCAACGCCGCGCTCCGATCTACGACAAGGGGCAGGAGGGGCACTACAATCTCATCAGCGCCCTGCACAAGACGGTGCGCGGTTCGGACCCGGACGCGGCGCTCTATTATCTCGCCCGCATGTTCGACGCCGGCGAGGACCCGCTGTTCATCGCCCGCCGCGTGGTGCGCATGGCGGTCGAGGACATCGGCCTCGCCGACCCGCAGGCCCTCGTCGTCGCCAACGCCGCCAAGGACGCCTATGATTTCCTTGGCTCTCCGGAAGGGGAGCTGGCCATAGCGCAGGCGGTGATCTATTGCGCCACGGCGCCGAAAAGCAATGCGGCCTACGTCGCCTACAAGGCCGCCATGCGCCTCGCTCGTGAGCACGGCTCGCTGACGCCGCCCAAGGTGATCCTGAACGCCCCGACCAAATTGATGAAAAACGAGGGCTATGGCTCGGGCTATGCCTATGACCACGACGAGCCCGACGCTTTTTCCGGCCAGGACTACTGGCCGGAGGATTTGGGGCGGCAGAAGCTCTACGAGCCGGTCGAGCGTGGTTTCGAGCGCGAGATCGGCAAGCGGCTGGATTACTGGACCAAGCTGCGTAAGGAACGCAGCGGAGACTGAAGCAAATGGCTTGATGACGCCGCGGCCTTTTATGCGCTATGGAACGACGATGCAGGCCTATCTTCTCGTTTTTCTCGGCGCCGGGCTCGGAGGCTGCCTCCGTCACACGGTCAATCTCCTCGCCGCAAGGGCTTTGGGGACCAATTTTCCGTGGGGCACCTTCCTCATCAATATTTCCGGCTCGCTGATCATGGGCCTGCTCGCGGGATTCCTGGCCTTTCGCGCCGGCGAGGCCTGGACGCAGCATGCGCGTCTGTTCGTTCTCACCGGGGTTCTGGGCGGCTACACCACCTTTTCCGCCTTCTCGCTCGATTCGGCGCTGCTGTTCGAACGCGGCGACTATTTGTCGAGCGTGCTATATGTCGGCGGCTCGGTCGGCCTGGCGCTGGTCGGCGTTTTTGCCGGCCTCGCCATCATGAGGGCATTGACATGACGCGGATGCGAACCGGCTCTTCCAAAGCGGCGACCGCGGGCAAAGGCCGCGCGGGCGCCCGCTCACGGACCGCCTCCGACAAGCCCGCCGGCGCCAAAGCCGCCGCGCCCAAGGCGAAGCGGTTTTTCGCCGCGCGCCCGAAAAAGGCGCGCGCGGAGGACGACGCTTTCGATCCCGTGCAGGCCGCGCGCCTCGTGCGGGAGGCGGCCGAAAAGTTTCACGCCGCCGAAGCCAAGGAAATTCCAGCGCCCGCAACCGACAAGGAAACCTCGTCGGTGCAAATCCTCATCGTCACCGAGGATGAGGACGGAATGCGCATCGACCGCTGGTTCAAGCGGCGGATTCCCACCTTGTCCCTCTCGCATCTGGCGAAAATCTGCCGCAAGGGTGAAGTGCGGCTGAGCGGCAAGCGGGTCGAGACTTCTTCGCGCGTCGTGGCGGGGGCCAATGTGCGCGTGCCGCCCTTGAGCTTTGATGGACCGCAGGCGCCGGCGGTCAAGCGGCCCGTTTTTTCCGAGGCCGACGCCCGCGCGATCCGCGACATGGTGCTGCTCGACGACCGCGACCTGATGGTGCTCAACAAGCCCTTCGGGCTGGCGGTGCAGGGCGGCTCCGGCACGAAAGTGCATCTCGACGGCATGCTGGCCTCGCTCGCCAACGAGCGCGGCGACCGGCCGGTGCTGGTGCATCGGCTCGACCGCGACACCTCCGGGGTGCTGCTGATCGCCAAGACGCGGAAGATGGCCGCCGATCTCGGCGAGATTTTCCGCTCGCGCTCGGCGCAGAAAATATATTGGGCGATGGTGGAAGGCGTGCCGCGCCCGGCGCAGGGACGAATTTCGCTCTATCTCGCCAAGGGCGAGGCCATGGGCGACAACAGGGCCCCGAAAAAAGGCAAGCACGGACCGGAGGAGCGGCGCGACATCGAGAAGATGCGCGTGGCGAAACACGGCGACGACGACGCCCAGCATTCGCTGACCTATTACGCGGTCGTCGACAAGCTCAGCCCCCGGCTGGCCTGGCTGTCGATGAAGCCGCTCACCGGCCGCACCCATCAATTGCGCGCCCACGCCGAGGCCATCGGCTGCCCGATCGTCGGCGATCCGAAATACGGCCATGGCGAAGAGGATTCCTATCGCCGCAAGGACCCCAACCGCAACCTGCCCGATGGTGTGGAGAATAAACTACACCTGCTGGCGCGCCGGCTGATCCTGCCGCATCCGAAAGGCGGCGTACTCGACGTGACCGCGCCGCTGCCGCCGCACATGAAGAAGTCGTGGGACATGTTCGGCTTCGACGCGAGCCAGTACGACCCGATCATGGATGCGCCGGAAGAGTAAGGGGCTGCGGCGTCTCGGCGCTCCTGGGCGCCGTCGTCGCGAGGAGCGAAAGCGACGAAGCAATCAACGCTGCGACTTGCTCGGCAGATGGATTGCTTCGCTCCGCTCGCTATGACGGCGCTGTTGTTGACAGATTGGCCCGGACTGTCACGCCGCGCAGGCGAGAAAACCCTGGCGTAATTCTTCTTCCTTGAGATGGCGGCCGATGAAGACAATGCGGCTGGCGCGCGTTTCATCCGGCTTCCATTCGCGTTGCAGGTCGCCGTCGAGAATCATGTGCACGCCCTGGAAGACATAGCGCTTCTCCTCGCCGGGAAAGGCGAGGATGCCCTTGGAGCGCAGGATGTCCACCCCGTCGCGCTGGACGACCTCGTTGATCCACGGCAGGAACAGGTCCGGCTCGACCGGGCCGTCGATAACGAAGGCGACCGATTGCACTTCGTCGTCATGCACGACCTTCACGCCGTGATGGTGGTCGTGATGGTCATGATGATCGTGGCCGTGATCGTGGTGGTCGTGGCCGCAATCGGGCCCGCAGGCGTGCTCGTGCTCGTGATGCTCATGACCATGATGATGGTGTCCATGATCATGTTCGTGGTCATGCTCCTCGGCCTCCAGGAAATCCGGCTCGATTTCGAGAATGCGCTGGAGATCGAAGGCGTTGCGGCCGAGCACCGCATCAAGGTCGATATTGCATTTCTGCGTCAGGTGCAGCTTGGCGTAGGGGTTGATGCCGCGAATGCGCGCCTCGACCTCTTCCAGCTCGTCGGCCGAAACCAGGTCGGTCTTGTTGAGCAGGATGACGTCGGCGAAGGCGATCTGGTTCTTGGCTTCCGGCGCGTCCTTCAGACGGGCCGACAGGAACTTGGCGTCGGCCACGGTGACGATGGCGTCGAGCCGCGCGTCCTTCTGCACGTCGGCGTCGACGAAAAAGGTCTGAGCGACGGGGGCCGGGTCGGCGAGGCCAGTGGTCTCCACCAGAATCGCGTCGAATTTGCCTTTGCGGCGCATCAGCCCCTCGATGATGCGGATCAAATCGCCGCGCACGGTGCAGCAGATGCAGCCGTTGTTCATCTCGAACACTTCCTCGTCCGCGTCCACGACCAGGTCGTTGTCGATGCCGATCTCGCCGAATTCATTGACGATCACCGCGAATTTCTTGCCGTGCTCCTCGGTCAGAATGCGATTGAGCAGGGTGGTCTTTCCGGCGCCGAGATAGCCGGTGAGGACGGTGACGGGGATCTTTTCTTCGGACATGCGGGCTCCCAGGTTTTTGGCGCTCGGCGGCGGTCAGCGCCTTTTTCAAAGCGAATATATTATGTTCCGCCATGGCAATGTAAGTGCCGGCGAGAGACGAAAGCAGGCGGCCAGCCGGTTTCTGTCGATTTTGTCGCGGATTTCCGCGGCGGGCGCAGGTTCCGAATGTTTTTTCTAAAATCCTCGCGGGCCTCTTCGGGCGCAGCCGCATTGCGTCGGTCGGCTATGGCAAAAGCTCAGTCGCTGGGACCGCAAGCGTACTCCAAGACTTGAACAGGCAGGAACAGCGAAAGTAAGAAAAACAACATCGTAAGCGCTTGACTGTACGTTAAAAAAAATTTAAACAGCTTTTAATTATTCTTATTAGCAAGAGCTATGCATAAATCTACTGGCAGACTTGCGTTTTTATGCGTTGCAACATTTATGCTGCATCGCACAAATAGAGCCAGTCAGAGTCGGGGTCGCCGCCACGCCGTGCGGACGCCATTGTCGGACTCATTTTCAAGCGAATGCAAGGGAATTGAACCATGACAGCATCGAATTGGGTCGCCGCGACGGCGCTTGCGGGCGCGTTCGTCATTTCCGCCGCCACCGGCCTTGCCGCGGTCGAACTCAGGTTCGCCAAGTCTCCCGAGACGGTCAAGCCGCTCCAGGCGATCAGGCTCGACGACGGGGTCAAGCATATGGTGGGTTATTTTCGTCCCGCCGAAGGCCAATGCAAATTGACGCTGATGATCGGCGACGCCTTTCACGAGAATGGCGGCGCGTCCGCGTCGCAGGGCGTGCGCGCGCAATTCTCGCTTAATTCCGGCGAGACGGCCCGTTTTGACACGGCGGCGGGCAAGCAGGCGCGGTTCGAATGCCTGCAAGGCGCCCAGGCCATGCGAGCCACGCTGAGCGAGCAATTCGCCGCCAACTGATATTTCCCGCGACGCCGCGCCCCTGATTAGCGCGGCGTCAAGACTCTGTTCGCCATATTGGCAAATCGCAGCCCAGGGTTGCAAAAGGCAACCGGAGTTAAGCCATTTGCGCGCATGATTCGCTCGTCCGCAACAGCGAGCCTATTGCCATGCGCCAGTTCCGCAACGTCGCCAAAACCGCATCATCCCTGATCTGCGTCTGGGCGGTCCAGCCCGCCAGCGGCCGCCTCGAATGTCGCTGGACGCGCCCGGCGCAGTCCAGCCGGGAAACGGCGAGACCGATTTCGGCCGCCGCCTGAGCTTTACGCCAACACCCGTTTTTCCCGTATCGCTCGCGCGAAAAAACCTCTATGCGCAGGGCGACGCGCGCTGTCCGGCGCGGCGAGAGGAGAGACGCGGATGAGCGAGACAAGGGATTCGAACGGCGCCTTGCTGAACGAGGGCGACAACGTCACCGTGATCAAGGACCTCAAGGTCAAGGGCTCATCGACCGTGCTGAAGCGCGGCACGATGGTGCGCGGCATTCATCTCACCGACGACCCCGAGGAAATCGAAGGCCGCACCGACAAGGTCAAGGGGCTGGTGCTCAAGACCTGCTTCCTGAAAAAGGCGTGAATGCCGGGGCGCCGCCGGCGTCATTGCCGCCGACGGCAAGGGCCAACGATATCAGTTGGTCAGGTGCGAAACCGAGATGATTTTGCTGAACAGGTTTTGCATCGCCTGCGTGATATTGCCGCCGACATCGACCCTTCCATAGAGGCCGGGCGAGGCGCACTGCTGCAGATTTCCTTCGATGGTCGGCGATATGTTGCTTGTGTTCGGGATAGGGTTAATCGGATCGATGTGACTTATATAGTAATTGTTGGTCGTAAGCTGGTAATAGACCGTATAGAGAATGGCGATCTGGACCTTGTTATTCTTGATCGCCGTGCACTTGGTCAGATCCATCGGCTGAATCGTGCGAACGCCGCTCAGATTTTCATCGTCGACGCCGTCGGTGACGATGAACAGCACCTCTTGCCGCGAACTGGAGCTCGAGCCGTCGCCGGAGACCGGGATCGTGCTCGTGTTGGCGAGCGAGTCCAGCGCCTTGCTGAAGGGCGTGTCCCCATCGCTATATTCGCCTGCCGTATCGACAGTCATGAGACCGACGGAGGAGGTTTGCTGCGCGACGCTGGCGAGATCGGAGCTGAGCGGGACGACATTGGTGACGCCATTCTGCGCGGCTGTGGAGGTTGCGCCGAAACTGTCGACGGCGAAGCGGAACTCATTGGCGATGCCGTTGTTCGACTGCACCTGGGTGACAAAGTTCATCAGATTTTGCGTCGCCTGGGTCAGCAGGTCGATCCGCAGCGTCACATTGCTGGCGCGGGCAATCGCGTATGTGTCGGTGACCGGGTTTTGTCCCTTCTGCGAGAGATCATGGCAGGCGAAACCGCACGGGTGCTGACCGGCAACCGCGTCGAGATAGGCTGAATCGCCGACAGTCGCACTCTCGAGATTGGTTATGTCTGTGGGCGTCGCTCCGATGCCCATCGACGGCGAATTGTCGAGCAGCAGGTAAAAGTCCATATAGGACGGCAGATTGGCGCTGGCGGACGCGGACTTGCTGATCTGCATGTATTGCCAGCCGAAAATGCCCATCAGGCTGGTCTTGACTTTCGCCGTGAAAGTCACCGTCGCCGTCACATTGGTCCCGACCTTGGCGAGGGAGACGGTCGTCGTCTTCAGGGTCAATTCCGGATGACCGCCGGTGTTCGCCGCGAACAGATTGACGTAAGGGGTCGTATCGACCGTGATCGTGGCGTCGCCCTGGGTGGCGACCGCTTGCTGGAAGGCGGGCGATTTCGGCGCGATCGCGGCCAGGGCCGCGGCGTCGGCGGCGGCTTCCAGAAGCGTGGCGTCGCGCACTTCCGTGCCGTAATCGATGGCCGCGCCGACCAGGCCCATCAACGGCACCAGGGCCAGGCCGAAAAGCATCGCGACGCCGCCCGACCTCTCGCGGCGAAATGCAGTAATCAGACGGCGAGGCCGGATGGCGCGCATGGAAGTCCGCTCCGAGAAATGTGTTTTTTCGCCCGTTTCGCGGACGAGCCGAAACTCGATGACCAAGCGTAATGGACACGGGTTGAGCGACCGCAAAAAAGAAAGCTCAAATTTGAGCGGAAATCGGCCGCCAACGCGGGCGCCGTCCCGATATTGTCGCGGCGCCAGTCCGCATTCTGGCGCCAAATGGTTACCGGGAGCTTGCCTCCTCCGGGCCGGAGTCGACACGGCCGCAATGGCGCCCACATTGCGGTTAACAATTCGCTGTTCGTTCCCACCAAGAGCCCAAACTTGTCCGATCCCTTTTCGCTCGGCGACGACGATATTTCCTACGTCCCCCGCGGCGGAGGGATTTCCGCACGCGCCCTCGAAGCGGCGCGGGGGAGGCCGAACTGGCTCGCCGCCCTCAACCCCGAGCAGCGCGAGGCGGTCGAGACGCTGGATGGCCCTGTCCTGGTGCTGGCCGGCGCCGGCACCGGCAAGACGCGGGTCCTGACCTCGCGCATCGCCCATATTCTCGGCCTGGGCCGCGCCCGGCCGCATGAAATCCTCGCCGTGACCTTCACCAACAAGGCGGCGCGCGAGATGAAGGAGCGCGTCGGCGTCCTCATCGGTCCGGGGACCGAGGGCATGGCCTGGCTCGGCACCTTCCACGCCATCGCCGCGAAAATTCTCCGCCGCCATGCCG
Source organism: uncultured Alphaproteobacteria bacterium (assembly GCA_963849665.1). Classification (GTDB taxonomy): domain Bacteria; phylum Pseudomonadota; class Alphaproteobacteria; order Rhizobiales; family Beijerinckiaceae; genus Rhodoblastus. Next base: position 19,618 of record CAWKJW010000051.1, read on the forward strand.
AACTCGTCGGTCTCAAGTCCAATTTCACCATTCTCGACGCCGACGACCAGATTCGTCTGTTGAAACAGGCGCTCAAGGCGGAAAACATCGACGACAAGCGCTGGACCGCGCGCACGCTCGCCTATCTGATCGACAATTGGAAGAACCGCGGCCTCGATCCCAAGCACGTGCCGGCGGGCGAAGCGCAGGCATTCGCCAACGGCAAGGGCGGCGCGCTTTACGCGCTCTACCAGGAGCGTCTGAAAATCCTCAACGCCGCCGATTTCGGCGACCTGCTGCTCGAAAGCCTGCGGCTGTTCCGCGAAAACCCGGACGTGCTGCGCGACTACCAGAACCGCTTCAAATATATACTGGTGGATGAATACCAGGACACCAACGCGGTGCAATATCTGTGGCTGCGCCTGCTGGCCCAGCGATCGGACGCAAACGCCCGGCAAAACATTTGTTGCGTCGGCGACGACGACCAGTCGATTTACGGTTGGCGCGGCGCCGAGGTCGACAATATCCTGCGCTTCGAGAAGGATTTTCCCGGCGCCAAGGTGATCAGGCTCGAACGCAACTATCGCTCGACCGGCCATATCCTCGCCGCCGCCTCGCATCTCATCGCCCATAACCGCGACCGGCTCGGCAAGACCCTGTTCACCGACGACGAACCAGGCGAAAAGCCAAGCGTCGCCGGCGTGTGGGACTCGGAGGAGGAGGCGCGCGTTGTCGGCGAGGAGATTGAGCAATTGCAGCGCCAGGGGCATTCGCTCGATGAGGTCGCCATCCTCGTGCGCGCCTCGTTCCAGATGCGCGAATTCGAGGAGCGCTTCATCACCCTGGGCCTGCCCTACAAGGTGATCGGCGGCCCGCGCTTTTACGAGCGCCTCGAAATCCGCGACGCGCTCGCCTATCTGCGCTGCGTCGCGCAGGGCGCGGACGATCTCGCCTTCGAGCGCATCGTCAACACGCCCAAGCGCGGCCTGGGCGAAAGCACGCTGCAGGTGGTGCATGAATTCGCCCGCCTGCGCCAGATTCCGCTGATGCAGGCGGCCCGCGCCCTGGTCGAGACCGAGGAATTGCGCGCCAAGCCGCGCGGGACCCTGCGCGCCTTGCTGGCCGATTTCTCGCGCTGGTCGTCCGAAATCGAGCGCAAGCCGCATTACGAGCTGGCCGAGCAGATTCTGGACGAATCCGGCTATACCGATTTCTGGAGGCAGGAGCGCAGCGCGGAAGCGGAGGGACGGCTCGAAAACCTGAAGGAGCTCGTCCGCTCGATGGAGGAGTTTCCCGATCTCGGCGCCTTCCTCGAACATGTTTCGCTGGTGATGGACGTCGACAACAAGGACGGCGGCGAGCGGGTGTCGATCATGACCCTGCACGGCGCCAAGGGGCTGGAGTTCGAGACGGTTTTCCTGCCGGGCTGGGAGGAGGGGCTGTTTCCGCACCAGCGCTCGCTCGACGAGAACGGCCGCGCCGGGCTCGAGGAGGAGCGCCGCCTCGCCTATGTCGGCGTGACCAGGGCGCGGCGGCGGGCGAAAATCCTGTTCGCCAGCAATCGCCGCATCCATGGCCTGTGGCAAACGACGATCCCGTCGCGCTTCATCGACGACCTGCCGGCGGCGCATGTGCAACTGGTCGAGAACGCCCGCAGCGGCTCGGATTACGGCGGCTACGCCCAGTCGCGCTTCGCCAACATGGATTCCTTTGGCTCCGGCTACCAGACGCCGGGCTGGAAACGGGCGCAGCAGCGCGCCGGCGAGCCGCCCAGGGCGGCGCCCAAAACCATCGAGGGCGAAATTCTCGGCCGATCGACGCCGGATGGCGCATTCGCTTGCGGAACGCGGATTTTTCACGTCAAATTCGGCCCCGGCGTGGTCGCCGCCGTCGATGGGGCCAAGCTCACCATCGATTTCGACAAGGCCGGCCGCAAGCTGGTGCTGGACTCCTTCGTCGAGCGGCGCGGATGAAGATGCTGCGGGACTGAACCATGCGCGATCTCCTGACCTATATCGGGATCGGTCTGATCGTCCTGCTGTCGGCGGCTCTCGCGGCGCCCATTTCATCGATTTCAACGCTTACCGCGCAAGGATCGCCGAAGAGATCGCCTCGGCGAGCGGCGCCAGTGTCGCGCTGCGCGGCCCGATTTCGCTGCGCCTGCTGCCGACGCCGCAACTTTCCGCGCAGGATTTCGAGCTGTCCGGCGATTTCGGCGCGGTGCGGGCGAAGTCGGCTTTCATCGAACTCGCCTTGCCGGCGCTGATCCAGGGGCGGCTGCAATTTTCGCAGTTGCGGCTCGATGATTCCGACATCGCCATCGAGACGGAAGCGGCGCATGCAAGCGACATTGCGGCGCCCGTTCAATTCGACAACCTGCTCCTGCATCGAGCCAGGGTCGCCTTCCTGAGTGCGGGAGCGCCCACGCTGCGCGCAAGAATCCTCGAACTCGCTGCGAGCGCGCCTTCGCTCGCCGGCCCGTTCAAGGGGCGCGGCGCACTGGCGATCGACGGCCGGAAAGTCGCCTTTTCCATGGCCAGCGACGTCCTGGCGAAGCGCCTGCTGCCGTTCAGGGCGAGCCTCGTCTGGCCCGGCGAGACGGGCCGGGTCGATCTCGACGGGCGGCTGAATTTCGCCGCCGCGCCCGCCTTCGAGGGCCAGGCCGCGGCGAGAGGCAAGGTCAAGCCGGGGCCCTGGCGGGCGGAGGCGGCGCTGGCGGCGCGGCTTGGCGGGGTCAAGGCGCAAAGTCTTTCCGCGATTCTGGGCGAGGGGCCGCTCGCTGACAAGATTTCCGGCAGCGGCGGCTACGAGACGCGGACGGGGAAAATTTCCCTCGATCTCAACGCCCCGCAGATCGACGAGGCCTGGACGGCGTTTTTCTCCGCGCCGCTGCTCGCGGCCGGCGTCCGACAGGCGCCGCTCGACCTGAACCTGGCGGCCGACGCCGTGAGCTGGCGCGGCGTCACATGGCCGCAGGTTCACTTTTCCCGCCAGACGGGCGGTCCCGCCAGGCTCCACGCGCAAGGCCCCGGCCGGTCGCAGATCGACATCGCCGCCGCGCCGGACAAGGGGGGCTGGCGCGGCAAGGGAGAGGTCAAGGTCGAGGACTTCGCGGCATTCGCCTCCGCGCTGCCCGGAATTGCGCCGCTGACGGGCGTCCATCTCAATACGGTCGAGATCGGCGGCGATTTCGCGGCCTCGCCGGACGAATTGGTCCTCGCCGGCGGCCATCTGCAACTCGACCGGGCGCGATTTTCGGGCGACATGCGTTTTCAGCCGGCGACAAAAGGGCGCCGCGCGCAGCTTGCGGCGCAACTCGCCGCGCCGGCGCTTGATCTCGACGCCGCGCCCGATCTGTCGGGCGCCTGGCTCGATGGCGTCGATCTCGACCTGACGCTCGAGGCGCAGACGGTTGAGCTGGCGCGCGGCGGCCGCAAATACGGCGAGGCCGGCCGGATCAAGGCGCATTTTTTGCGCGATGGCGAGGTGTCGCGGCTGGAGAGGCTGGATTTGCAGAAGATCGGCGGCGCCGATCTTTCCGCCTCCGGCGCCTGGAGCCGCGATTTCGAGGGGCTGACGGGCGAGGCGCGGCTCAAGGCGACGGACGTCTCGGAGTTAACTCAGGTTCTGGCGCGACTTTACCCGGGCGCCGTGACCCGGCATCTGGCGGAGCGGGCGAAAATTCTCTCGCCGGCCGATCTCACGGCGCAAGCCGGCGCAAAGCCCGAAAAAGGCTTCAATTTGAAGGGCGCGCTCGGCGGCACGAAGATCAACGCTTCGCTCACGCCGCAGGACGGAGAGAGGTGGGCCGCCGCGGTCGATCTCGCCGCGCCGGACGGCGGCGTCCTGCTCAACCAGCTCGGCGCGCCCTTGCTGCTGGCGCAGAAATTTGGCCCCGCCCACGTGACTGCGCGGGCGCGGAGCGAAGCGTCGCACGCCGAAACGCTGAATGTGGCCGCCACAGGCGATCTCGCCGGCGTCCATGGCGATTTTCACGGCGCCGCCGAGAATTTCCTGCAAACTCCGGCCATCGCCGGCGACCTGGCGCTGAACGGCGATTTTGCGAAAATTCTGGCGAGTTTTGGCGCGCCGCCGGGGCCTGCGAGGGCGCGTCTTTCCGCCCGGCTGGAATGGCGCGACGGCGCGGCCAGATTGCAAGATCTCGCCGGCGCCTGGGACGCGGCGAAATTCAACGGCGACCTTGCCTTCAGCTCCGAGGGAATCGACGGCGACTTGCGCTGCGACCGCCTGTCCGGGCTGGCGCTCGTCGCTCTCGTGCTCGGGCCGCCCGCGCCGGCCAGGCGCGGCGCGCTGTGGTCAAGCCTATCGTTCGCGCCAGTCGTCGCCGATCCGCCGCGCATCGCCAAGCTGGCCGTGGAGACGGCGGACCTGGCGCCCTTCGGCGGCAAGGCGCAATTCGATCTGGCGCTTGGTCCGGGGCTTTTGTCGGTGAGCCACGCAACGCTCGAAAAGGACGGCGGCAATCTGCGCGGAGATTTCGACCTCCGCCGCCAGGGCGCGCAGGTCACGTTGAGGGGCGAGGCGCAGGCTGAGGATCTGGCGATAAAAAATCCTGCGTTTTCAACCGTTTTTGGAGGGCGGCTGCATTTCGCCGGCAATGGCGCGAGCCTTGCCGCTTTGGCCGGCTCGCTGGCGGGCGATGGCCAGATTCACGCGAAAAACCTCGTCATCGCCGGAGCCTCCGTCGAAGCGCCGGACAAGGCCCTGGCCGCCAGCGAGGCGAGCGACGCGATTTTCGACGCCAAGGCGGTGGCGAAAAGCCTCGACGAATTTTTCGCGCGTCAAAATTTCCAGCTCGCGCAGGCCGATTTTTCCGCCCGCCTCGCCGATGGTCGCCTCGCTCTTTCGCGCGCAAAGGACGTCGCGCCGCAGGTGGAGTTTTCCTTCGACGTGCGCGACGCCGGCATGGCGCTGGCTCTGTCGGTCGCCGCGCAGCATGCTCCGCCCGGCTGGAGGGACGCTCTTCCGCGCGCCGGCGTCATCTGGGCGGGGCCCTGGCCGTCGCCGTCGCGGCGAGTCGATTCGACCGAGTTCATCAACGCCGTCGCAGCGCGGGCGCTGGAGCGCGAAGAGGCGCGGATCCAGGCCTTGAAGGCGCAGGACCGCGAAAGGATGCGGCAGCTGGCGGCGCCGGAGCCGCAACAGCCCGCGCCGCCTGCGGAGCAAACACCCCAGCGGCAATGACGATTTCCTATTTCGCAGCCTTTTTCCCGGAAAGCCTGCAACAGGTACACTCTCAAGGCCGACGACAGGTTGGCTGCGCCGCGCTGCTGGTCGATTTCCGCCGCCAGCGCCGCGACGGAGACGCCTTTTTCCGCGCCAGTTCGCGCAGGCAATCCCAAAAAACCGATTCGAGCGAAATACTGGTGCGGTGGCCGGCGATCACCAGCGAATGCTTGCGCATCCGGCCAGGATTTTCGCCCGCCGCCGTCAGTTCGGACATGGTCATGAATGCTTTTCGCCTTCCGGCGCGGGCGGCGTCTCATCCTCGCCGAGACGGTGGCCGTCGAGCCTTTTCGCCTCATGCGCCCTGGCTTTTTCAGCCATTTGCCGCTCCGCCTTGCTCAAGCCATGGCGGATGCGGTTTTCCTGCGCCTGATCTTCGTCGCGGCGGCGCTCTCGCGCCTTGCGCGCCCGGCGGAGATTGACGATTTCACCCATTTTGCACGCGTTTCCCGGCGTCAGGGCTTCTTGCGGAAGGCGTCGATCGAAACCACCTTCGAATCTTCTTTCGATCCGTCCTCGGCAACCGGCTCCGCCTCGGCGGCCGGCGGCCTGGCGGGCTTGTCCTTGGCCGGCGCGGCGGGTTTGGCGGTCGAAGGGCGCGGCGCCCTTGGCCGGGACCATTGCCGGCTCGGAACCCGCGCCGCGCAATTTCGGCTTGCCGGCCTCGACGACGGGTCCGGAACGTTGCGGATTGGCCACGGGGCCGAGGATCGTCTCCTCGTCGTCCTCGTCGAAGTCTTCGCCTTCCTCGCCCTGCGGCTCGAATTTCAGGCCGAACTGCACGGACGGATCGTAAAAGCCGGAGACGGCGTCGAAAGGCACGTGCAGGCGTTCCGGCACATTCTTGAAATGCAGGCCCACTTCGAAGAAGCCGTCGTCAACCTTCAGATCCCAGAACTGGTATTGAAGAATGATGGTCATTTCTTCGGGATATTGTTCGCGCAGCCGATTTCGACATGTTTACGCCCGGCGCCTGGGTGCGGAACGTGATGTAGAAATGGTGTTCGCCCGGCAATCCGTCGCGGGCTGCGTCGGCGAGAACTTTGCGAACCACGCCGCGCAGGGCGTCCTGCACCTGAAGATCGTAGCGAATCAAATCTGTCGACATAGGCGGCGTCTGTTCCGTTTCGCCGCCGGACCCGTCTTTCCAAGCCGGGGTCCGGCCGCTTGCGCCGGGGCGCGCCGGCATGAATGAAGTGGAGGCTTCTGTTGCCAGGCGCCTCCGGGCCCCGCCTTAAAGTGCAACCCCTAAGGACTTAATTTCGGTACCAGAACCGCATTACGCGGCGACGGCCACCGGAGCATAGTTGTCATTGGCAACTATAGGTTTGACCCCGATAACGGCGGTATCATGCCGGGCAAAAACAGACCCTTTACACCCTCGTCGATCCTGTTTCGCCCCCGCCGCAGCCCGCGCTTCCTTGTCTGTGCAAGGAACGGGCTGAGGTGGAGGCGCCGGGTACCGCCCCCGGGTCCGAAAGGCTTATTCCGATCGTCATTTATCGCCATAGCCGTCCGAGGACGGCAAATCGAATATAGAGAAGGGTGGGCGCCGGCGAAAGGGGGATTCGGAAAATCTCAAAAACCTCCCTTGTCCTCGCCATTGACCTGGATCAATCTGTCGCGGCCAGACCTGCGCCAAGCAGGCAAAACGGGCGGCGGAGGAAAACCATGCAGCAGAACGTCAATCCGCCACAGGCGGCGACGGAAGAGGGCGTTCGCCTGGCCCGACGGACGGTGGTCGTGCGGAAATTGCAGAAGGACGACATCCATCACGCCCTCGTCGCCGGCTGGAGCGACCTCAAGCGCGCCCCGGTCTATGGTTTGAGCATCGGCCTGCTGTATGCTTGCGCCGGCTGGACGGCGATTTTCTTCGCGAAACTGTCTGGCCTGCATTATTTCACCTATCCCTTCCTGACCGGCTTCGCCCTGGTCGCGCCCTTCATGGCGGCGGCGCTCTATGAGGTGAGCCGCCGGCTGGAAATGTGCGAGCCGCTCGGCTGGGGCCCGATCCTGCTCGCGGTCAAGGCGAGCGGCGGCCGCGATCTCGGCTGGATGTGCCTCGTCTCGCTTTTCGCCTTCATCCTGTGGATCGACTACAGCTTTTTCCTCTATCTGGTTTTTTATGGCGCCCACATGCCCGATCCGGGCGAATTCATCAGGACGGCGCTGTCGACGGAGAAAGGCATTATTTTCATCCTCGTCGGCAACATGTTCGGCGGCTTGATCGCCCTCGCCGTCTTTTCGATCACGGTCGTGTCCGTCCCCTTGCTGCTCGACCGCGACGTCGATTTCGTCACCGCGATGATTGCCTCGGTGCGTGCGGTGAAGCTCAATCCCTGGCCGCTTCTGGCCTGGGCCTTGACCATCGCGCTGTTCCTGGCTTTCGGCCTGCTCTCGGGGCTCCTTGGCCTGATCCTGGCGCTGCCGTTGCTCGGCCACGCCTCCTGGCATGTATACCGGAAGCTGGTGGAGCCATAGGGCAAGGTTCCCATCCCGGCGCGAATCGCTAAACTGCCGCGGCAGAGCCCTTGCCGATCCAATCGGATCGGCAAGGGCTCCGGTTGTTCGTTTTCCTGCGTTTTCTTCACGCGAACCGGAAACCGCTTCGCCTGAAACCGCTTCTGTCCGCCGGAGTCCTTTTGCATGCGGTCCTATCTCGATCTTCTCCAACGCGTCATGTCGGAAGGCGTGACCAAGAGCGACCGCACCGGAGTCGGCGTCACCTCCATTTTCGGCGCGCAATTGCGCTTCGACCTGAGAGCCGGCTTTCCGCTGCTGACGACGAAAAAGCTCCACACCAAGTCGATCGTCCACGAATTGCTGTGGTTTCTGCGCGGCGACACCAACATCGCCTATCTCAAGCAGAACGGCGTCAGCATCTGGGACGAATGGGCGAACGAGGAGGGCGATCTCGGCCCGGTCTATGGCAAGCAATGGCGCTCATGGGCCGGCGCGGACGGCAAGACCTACGACCAGATCGCCTGGCTGGTCGACGAGATCAAGAAAAACCCGTTTTCGCGACGTCTGGTCGTCTCGGCCTGGAATCCCGCCGAAATCGAGGCCATGGCGCTGGCGCCGTGCCATTGCCTGTTCCAGTTCTATGTCGCGGAAGTCGACGGGGTGCGCCGCCTGTCCTGCCAATTGTACCAGCGCTCCGCCGACATTTTTCTTGGCGTGCCCTTCAATATCGCCTCCTATGCGCTGCTCACGCATCTCGTCGCGCAGGCTTGTGGCCTCGAGGTCGGCGATTTCGTCCACACGTTCGGCGACGCCCATCTCTATTCGAACCACGTCGAGCAGGCGCGCCTGCAACTTTCCCGCACGCCCGGGCCGCTGCCGAGACTGAAGCTCAATCCGGCGCGGAAAAACCTGTTCGATTTCACCTACGACGACATTTCGTTCGAAAACTATCACCCGCAGTCGGCGATCAAGGCGCCGGTGGCGGTATGAGCGGGGATTTGCTGCCGCTCACCATCGTCGCCGCCATCGCCCGCAATCGCGCGCTCGGCAAGGACAATGCGATTCCCTGGCGCGCGCCGAGCGATTTGAAACGGTTCCGCGAAATCACCTGGGGCCGGCCGCTGCTCATGGGCCGCAAGACTTTTCAGTCGATCGGCAAGCCGCTGCCGGGACGCGAAACCATCGTGGTGACGCGCGACCGCGCCTTTGCCGCCGACGAATCGGAACATCTGCATGTCGCGCATGATTTCGACGAGGCCCTGCAAACCGCCGATCGCATCGGCCGCTCGATGCACACCGCCGAAATCATACTCGCCGGCGGCGCCGAGCTTTACCGGCTGGGCCTGCCGCGCGCGACTTTCCTGCGCCTGACCCTGGTCGATTGCGAGCCGGAGGCGGACGCCTTCTTCCCTGAAATCGACTGGAGCCAGTGGCGGCAGTTGCGGCGAGAGACGCCGCAGCGCGGGCCTCAGGACGAGTTCAGCCTCGAATACGCCGATTACCGCAGGATTTAGGCCTCACGCCTTCTGCGAATTGCTGAACGGCAGGATGCGCATGCGCTTGCCCGTCGCCTGGAAATAGGCGTTGGCCACGGCGGGGCCGATCGGCGGCACTCCTGGCTCGCCGGCGCCGGTCGGAAACTCCGCCGATTTGACGACATGCACCTCCACCTTCGGCATTTCGTTGATCTGCAGCACTTCGTAGGCGTCGAAATTGCCCTGGACGACCTTGCCCTTGTCCAGGGTGATCTGCGACTTGAGGATCGCGCCGAGACCGAAGCCGATGCCTCCCTCCATCTGCGCGCGCACCTGGTCGGGATTGACCGCAATGCCGCAATCGACCGCGCACACCACCCTGCGCACAAGCGGCGACCCGTCCTTGTCGAGCGACAGCTCGGCGACCTGCGCCACATAGGTGTGGAAGGATTCGGCGACCGCGACGCCGCGATGAACGCCCTCGGGCAGGGGCTCGCCCCAGCCGGCCTTTTCCGCCGCGAGCCGCAAGACCTCCCTGTGGCGCGGCTTGTCCTTCAACAGCGCCATGCGAAAGGCGACCGGGTCCTTTCCCGCCGCATGCGCGATCTCGTCGATGAAGGTTTCGAGCGCGTAGGCAGTATGGGTCGAGCCGACCGAACGCCACCACAGGACTGGAACCTTCAAGTCGGCCGTGGTCAGATCGACGCGGAAATCGGGAATGGCGTAAGGCTGGTTGGACATGCCTTCGACCGAGGTGATGTCGACGCCGCCGTGGATCATGCCGGCCGCCATCGGCGTCGCCTTCATGATCGACTGGCCGACGAGCGTGTCGTGGAAGGCGATCAACTCGCCATTGCCGTCGAGCCCCGCCTTCATCTTGTGCACAAAGGCCGGGCGATAGCGGCCGGCGCGCATGTCGTCCTCGCGCGTCCATTGCACCTTTACGGGCGCCTTCCAGCCGAGCGCCTTGGCGGTGGAGACGGCCTCGACGATGATGTCGGCGTCCGGACAGGCGCGCCGCCCGAAGCCGCCGCCGGTCTTCATCACCCGCAGGACGACCTTGTCCTTTGGAATCCCGGCGATCTGCGCCGCCACGGCCTGGTAGAGGTCGGGCATCTGGTGGCCGCCCCACACTTCGAGCGTTCCGTCCGGGTTCATGCGCGCGGCGGCGTTGATCGGCTCCAGCGCCGCATGCGCGAGATAGGGGAACTCATAGCGCGCTTCGATGATTTTCGCCGCCTTGGCGAAACCCGATTCGATGTCGCCCCGGCTGGCCGCCACGGCCTCGCCGCCCTTGTCGGCGGCCGCCCGATATTCGGCGAACATGTCCGCCGTGCCGCGTTTCTCAGCATTGGTTTCGTCCCATTCGGCTGTGACGGTCGTCGCGCGCCTTCATCGCCTCCCACATCCCCGTCGCGACCACGGCGACGCCGCGCGGCGTCGCGACAGCGTCGACAAAACCCTTCATTCCCTTCGCCTTGCTGGCGTCGAAGCTTTTCAGCGTGGCTCCAAACAACGGCGGATGGATCATCACCGCCGTCAGCATCCCCGGCTCGCGCAGGTCGATGGTGAATTTTTGGACCCCGGTCGATTTGGCGACGGTGTCGTAGCGCGGCAGGCGCTCGTTGCCGATATATTTCCAGTCCTTCGGCGACTTGAGCGCGACATCGGCCGGCGCGGGCAGGCGCGCCGCGGCGGCGGCCAGCGCGCCATAAGTCGTCGTCTTGCCGGAGACGTGGCTGACCACGCCCTTGTCAGTCGCAATTTCGCTTGCCGGGACGCCCCATTGCGCGCGGCGGCGGCGACCAGCATGGCGCGGGCGGCCGCGCCGGCGCGGCGATAGCGCAGCCAGGAGGAATTGACGCCGGTCGAGCCGCCGGTGCCCTGCATCTTGCCGCCCCAGTCGAGATTGCCGTAAAGCGCCGGATCGCCGTAGCCACCGTCAACCGTCACCCGCGCCCAGTCGGCGTCGAGCTCTTCCTGCACCAGGGTGGCGAGCGCGAAATAGATCCCCTGGCCCATGTCCATCTGCGAGGAAAGGATGGTCACGGTTTCATCGGGCGCGATCTGCACATAGCCGTGGAACGGATTGACTGCGGGCGCCGATGGGTCGGCGGCTTCCGCAATCGTCGAATAGCCGACCACCAGGCCGGAGCCGACCGCGGCGGCGCCGATGAGAAAGGCGCGGCGCGAGGATTGAGCTTCTCGGGCAAGGCGGAGGAAGGGCAGGGCCGTCATGTCAGGCTCCCAACAGTCTGGCGGCTTCGTGCACCGCCGCGCGGATGCGCAGATAAGTGTTGCAGCGGCAGAGATTGCCTGCCATCGCATCGTCGATGTCCTTGTCGCTCGGCGCGCGTTTTTCGGTCAGCAGCGCCACCGCGGCCATCACCTGTCCGGACTGGCAATAGCCGCATTGCGGCACGTCGAGCTTGATCCAGCTGGCCTGGACGGCTTCCGCCACCTTGCCGCGCGCGCCTTCGATCGTCACCACCTTGCGGCCGGCGACGTCGGAAATGGCCGTCTGGCAGGAACGCGTCGGCTGGCCGTCGAGCAGCACGGTGCAGGCGCCGCAAAGCGCCTGGCCGCAGCCGAATTTGACGCCGACGACGCCCAGATCGTCGCGAAGGACCCACAGCAGGGGCTTGTCGGCGTCCGCCTCGACCTGCCGGGCCTGGCCGTTGAGCGTGAAACTGATCATGGCTGGTCCTCCGGGAGGCGACACAAAGCAAAGGATTGATGAGGCGAGAAATATTACGGCGCACACGCCGGCGCGCGCCGCGCCGGGACGACCGTCCGCGCTACAACCGCGAGCGCGGGATTATGTTCCATGAGGGAGCCGGGCTTTGACGCCGGGTTCGATTGTGCCGCGGCCCGTCGCGTCCTATATAGGGGCGGCCTCGCGGGCGGCATCCTCCGAGACGTCGCCCCGTCGCCCGTCGCAAGACGGGCGTCCAGACGCCCAGCAGGCGGCTCCCCGCAATGGGGATCGCCCAAAAAGATAAAATCGAGGAATCCATGCCCTGGAGCAATCAAGGCGGCGAAACGCCGCAAAAGCCGGAGGGCGCGGGTCCCGAGCAGAATTCCGACAGCAAGCGCGCCGGGCCGAACAATCCCTGGGGCGGCTCGGGCGGCGGCGGATTTGGCGGCGGCGGCTCGGGCGGCGGTTTTGGCGGCCCCGGCTCGGATTTCGAAGCCTGGGTGCGGCGGGCGCAGGAAAAATTGCGCGGCCTGACCATCGGAGACTTCACGTTCCGCGGCGTTCTCGCGCTTCTGGCTCTTGTCTGCCTGATCTGGCTCGCCAGCGGTTTCTACACCGTCGATCCGAACCAGGTGGGCCTCAACCTGGTGTTCGGACGCTATGTGGGCAAAACCGCGCCCGGCCTCAACTATATCTGGCCCGATCCGATCGGCTCGGTCATCAAGCTCGACGTCACCGACCGCAACTCCATCGACATCGGCGAGATCAGAAGCCGCAATTCCGCGGAAATCGAGGAGGTGCCGGAAGAAAGCCTGATGCTGACCGGCGACGAGAATATCGTCGACCTCAAGTTCCGCGTGATCTGGCAGATCGATCCGGCGCATCCGGAAGATTACGTCTTCAACATCAAGAGCCCGGTCGAAACCATCAAGGCGATCGCCGAAAGCGAAATGCGCCTGATCGTCGGCCGCACCCAGATCCAGCCGCTGCTCACCGTCGAGCGCAGCGTGATCGAGCCCGAGGCGCGCGACGCCATCCAGAAAGTGCTCGATTCCTATCAGGCCGGCGTCACCATCCTGCAGGTGCAGATGCTGTCGGTCGATCCGCCGCCGACCGTCATCGCTGCCTTCCGCGATGTGACGGCGGCGCAGCAGGACAGCAGCCGTTTCGTCAACGAGGCGCAGGGGCAGGCTAACAGCATCGTGCCGCAGGCGCGCGGCCAGGCGGCGAAAATCCTGAACGCGGCCGAGGCCTATCGCCTGCAGGCCGTGGCCGAGGCGCGCGGCCAGACGGCGCGCTATCTGAAAATCTTCGGCGAATACCAGAAGGCGCCGGACGTGACGCGCGAGCGCCTCTATCTCGAAACCATGGAGCGGGTCCTCGGCGCCGGCGACAAGATCATCATCGATCGCGCGGGCGCGACGCCGTTGCTGCCGCTGGCGCCTTTCGACAACCTGGCCAAAGCCCCGGCCAAGCCCGCCGATGGAGGCCAGCCATGAACCAGCCGAAACTGATCGCGCTGTTCGCAGCCGCCGCCGTCCTGCTGACGCTGGTTTTCTCCTCGACGTTCGAATTGTACCAGACGGAGCAGGCGCTGCTGCTGCGCTTCGGGGCGCCGGTGGCGGGCCGCGGCCTGGTCACCGAGCCGGGGCTGCATCTCAAATGGCCGCTCATCGAATTGGTCGTCTATCTCGACAAGCGCATTCTCGATCTCGAATTGCCGAAGCAGGAGGTCCTCGCCTCCGACAACCAGCGTCTCGAAGTGGACGCCTTCGTGCGCTACAGAATCGCCGACGCGCTGAAATTCTACCAGACGGTGGGAAGCGTCGCCGGCGCCGACAACCAGCTCGCCTCGGTGTTGAACTCCACCTTGCGCCGCGTGCTCGGCAACGCCACGCAGACGCAGATCGTGAGCGCCGACCGCGCCGGCCTCATCACCCAGATCCGCGACCAGGTGAACAAGGAAGCCGCGCGTTTCGGCGTCTCGATCATCGACGCGCGCATCCGCCACGTCGATCTGCCGCAGCAGATTTCGGAAAAAGTGTTCGAGCGCATGCGCGCCGAGCGCGGGCGCGAGGCGGCCCAGTATCGGGCGCAGGGCCAGCAGGAGGCGCAACAGATCCGCGCCAAGGCCCAGCGCGACGCGACGGTGATCGTCGCCGAGGCGCAACAGAAGGGGGATTCCATGCGCGGCGACGGCGACGCAGAGCGCAGCAGGATCTTCTCCGACGCCTACACCAAGGACCCGGACTTCTTCGCCTTCTACCGCTCGATGCAGGCTTATGACGAGGCGCTGAAAGGCAAAGGGGCGCGGTTCGTCGTCTCGCCGGAACTCCAGCTTCTTCCGCTATTTCGACCAGCCTTCGGGCAAGGCGGCCAATGCTGGCTCTCATTGAAGAGAGCGGTCGGGGCGAAACTGCCGGCAGCCCGCCGCAAGACGGGCGTTTGAAGCCATGAAGATACTTTTGCGAGGTTTGTCATGATCTGCCGCAAGACCAGGAAACATGCCGGACGCAGCCTGCTGGCCGGCCTCGCTCTGTCGGTGGGCCCGGTTTTCGGCGGGCTTGTTCTCGGCGGCGTGACGCCGGGCTTCGCGCCCCCCGCTTTCGCGCGCGGCGCGCCGGAAGGCCTAGCCGATCTCGCCGAAAAGGTGACCCCGGCGGTGGTCAATATTTCGGCGACCCAGGTGGTCGAGGACAAGAAAATCGAAATGCCGAAACTGCCGCCCGGCTCGCAGTTCGACGACATGTTCGAGGAATTTCTCAAGCGCCATCGCCAGCAGAACGGCGAAGGCCCTGCGCGCCGGTCGAGTTCGCTCGGCTCGGGCTTCGTCATCGACCCCACCGGCATTGTCGTCACCAACAATCACGTCATCGACGGCGCCAACGACATCGAGGTGATCTTCACTGACGGCACGAAGCTCAGGGCGCAGCTCATCGGCAAGGACGCCAAGGTCGATCTCGCGGTGTTGCGGGTGAAGCCGAAGAATCCTTTGCCTTCGGTGAAGTTCGGCGACAGCGACAAGGCGCGCGTCGGCGACTGGGTGATGGCGGTGGGCAATCCCTTCGCGCTCGGCGGCACGGTTACGGCCGGCATCATTTCCGCCAAGGGCCGCAACATTGACAGCGGTCCCTATGACAATTACCTCCAGACCGACGCCGCCATCAACAAGGGCAATTCGGGCGGGCCTCTGTTCAATCTCGACGGCGAGGTGATCGGCATCAATACGGCGATCCTGTCGCCGTCCGGCGGCTCGATCGGCATCGGCTTCGCGACGCCCTCCGACACGGCCGCGCCAGTGATCCAGCAATTGATCAAATTTGGCGAGACGCGGCGCGGCTGGCTCGGCGTGCGCATCCAGAACGTCGACGACCAGATCGCCGAAAGCCTCGGCCTCGGCAAGGCGCGCGGCGCGCTGGTTTCGGGTGTCGACGAGAAGGGGCCGTCGGCCAACGCCGGCTTCAAGCCGGGCGACGTCATTGTCAAATTCGACGGCAAGCCGGTCGCCGACGCGCATGAACTGCCGAAAATCGTCGCCCTGACGCCGGTCGGCAAGGCGGTCGACGTCGGCGTGATCCGCGACGGCAAGGAAATGACCAGGAAGGTCACTCTGGGGCGGCTCGAGGACAGTGAGGCCAAGGTGGCGCAGGAAAAGCCGGTCACAGCGGAACAGCCGCCGCAGGCCGCCCCGACGCTGCATGTGTTCGGGCTCGACCTCGCGCGCCTCGACAATGCCGCGCGGGGAAAATATCAGATCCGCGACAGCGTCAAGGCGGGCGTGGTGATCGGCAAGGTCGATCCGGAGTCTCCCGCTGCCGAGCAGCATCTTGCGCCCGGAGACGTGATCATCGAGATCAACCGGCAGCCGGTGGGCGCCCCGGAAGACGTCGCCAAACAGGCCAAGGCGCTGAAGGCGGAAGGCCGCAAGACGGCGCTGATGCTGATCGCCAATGCGCAGGGGCAGGCCCGCTTCGTGGCTTTGGCGCTGGAGTGACCGGGGCCGGTGCGCCGCCAATTCCTGCGCGCCTAACCCGCCATTAAGCAACAAGTCAAATTGAGGATGCGCGGAGCTGCAACTTCGACGTGTTTTTCGGAGCCTCAATCGATCGTAAATGTTTCGATCGTTAAATTCCGATCGTTCGCAACTGCCTGTGAGGGCCGTCGAGCAATCAAGAATTGTCGAGGTTTCGTCGATGAGTTTCGCTGAACAGGGAAGCCCTCTCGGGTCGGTCATCGCCATTCGCGGCTCGCGCGCCTCAGTCGGGCTGTTGGCCGCGGCGGCGAATGGCCGGCGGGAATCGCGGGTGACGGTCGGCAAGTTTCTCGGCATCCACGCCGGAACCTCCCTCATCATCGGCGCAGTCACCGACGTTTCCTTGCGGACCGAACCGGTCTCGCGCGACGAAAGCTTCATCACCGTCGCCGTGCTCGACGTTATCGGTGAAATACAGGATTACCAGAGGCTTACGGCTCGTTTCTTTCGCGGCGTGACAGATTATCCGGCGATCGGCGACCCGGTGATCGCGATCGGCGCCACAGAGCTCAAGCTGATCTACAACATCTCGAGGCCGGCGGTCATCGAAATCGGGCATCTGCAGCAGGACACCGCAATCCCCGCCTATATCGACGTCAACGAAATGCTGAGCAAGCATTTCGCCGTGCTTGGCACGACCGGCGTCGGCAAATCGAGCGGCGTCGCGCTCATCCTCCAGCAGACGCTGGCCGCGCGCCCGGACCTTCGCATTCTCGTCCTCGACGTCCACAATGAATATCGCCCGTGCTTCGGCGACAAGGCCCAGACCCTCAGCCCGCGCAACATGAAGCTGCCGTTCTGGCTGTTCAATTTCGAGGAGATCGTCGACATATTCTTCGGCGCGCGTCCGGGGCTCGACGAAGAAGTCGATCTGCTCGCGGAAATCATTCCGCAGGCCAAGGCCAGCTATTCGCAGCCCAATTCCACGCCGGGGCGGCTGGCGATCAAGCGGCCCGAAAATGCGAATATGCGCTATACGGTCGATATTCCGCTGCCGTATCGCATCTCCGACCTCATCTCCCTGCTCGACGCGCGCATGGGCAAGCTCGAAAACCGCTCGTCGCGGATGCTCTATCAAAAGCTGATGACGCGCATCGAGACCGTGAGCAACGACCCGCGCTACGCCTTCATTTTCGAGAAGGCGAATATCGGCGGCGACACGATGGCGGAAATTCTCGGGACGATTTTCCGCCAGCCGCACAATGGCGTGCCGATGACGATCTTCCAGTTGGCGGGCTTTCCGTCGGAAGTCGTCGACGCCGTGGTCTCGGTCGTCTCCCGCATGGCCTTCGATTTCGGCCTGTGGAGCGACGGCGCGAGCCCCTTGCTGCTGGTCTGCGAGGAAGCGCATCGCTACATGTCGGCCGATAGCAAGGTCGGCTTCGGCCCGACGCGGCGGGCGATTTCGCGCATCGCCAAGGAGGGCCGCAAATATGGCGTCTATCTCGGCCTGATTACGCAGCGGCCGGCGGAACTCGATCCGACCATCCTGTCGCAGTGCAACACGCTGTTCGCCATGCGCATGACCAATGATTGCGACCAGGCCCTGCTGCGCTCCGCCGTCTCCGACACGGCGGCGGACCTGCTCTCCTTCCTGCCCTCGCTGGGCACCGGCGAAGTCTTCGCCTTCGGCGAGGGCGTCGCTTTGCCGACCCGCCTGCGGTTCAAGGAATTGCCGGCCAAGCTTCTGCCCAAGAACGAGGCCGTGAGCAGCGACAACGGCCTCGACCTGCGCATCGACGGAAGCCAGAGTTCGCTGGCTGCCGTCGTCGACCGCTGGAGAGGCGTGACAGGCCGGGAAAAGCCGAAGTCCTGAAAAATTGGGCATGGTGGAAAAAGTGGGCATGTCCCTCGAAAAGCCGCGCGAACCGCTGGCCGGCGACTATGCTTCGGACGTGAGGCATTCTGCCGTCCGGGAATGATCCTTGCCTTTTCGGTCGATGCGGGCGCCAACTTCACATGGGGCGACTGGGGGCGTTTTTCCTGACGCGGCCATGCGCCAAGAAATGAATCGAACCAGCGGCCCGCTGTCGCGGCGCGGGCTTGTATCCCTCTAGCGAAAATCTTCTACCGGAAGCGCCGGTCGGCATTGCGCCTTTTGGGCAACTCGCGGTTGCCCAGGGCGTTGCGGGTCTCGCCGATGGACCGCTTCGTCGAGGAAAAGTCTTCGAGAAACAGCGGCCTGGCGTAGTAATAGCCCTGCACGTAGCGAATGCGCGTCGCCGTCTTGAGATAGAGCAATTCTTCGAAAGTCTCGACGCCCTCGGCGATCACCGTCATGCCGAGCGCGCCGCCGAGCGACTCGATCGCGCGCAGGACGATCTGGCTGCGCGGCCGCTCGTGGATGTTGGTGATGAACGAGCGGTCGACCTTGATCTCGTCCGCGGTAATGTCGGCCAGCGCCGACAGCGACGAATAGCCGGTGCCGAAATCGTCGATCGACACGCGAACGCCGATCTCGCGCAGCATCGGCACGACCTCGGTCTGGAACCTGTTCTTGGCGACAAAAGCGTCTTCCGTCACTTCGACGATGAAACGCTGGGAGCAATTGGTTTCCCTGAGGGCTTCGGCGATGGAATGCATGAAGTCGAGGTCGGCGGCCTGCTTCGCCGAGATGTTGACGCTGATGGAGATGCGCGGCCCGAAGGCTTCGTTGATCAGATCGATCGAATTCGCGATCTCCTGAACCACCAGATGGGTGAGGTCGTCGATCAGGTTGAGCTCAGTCGCCAGTTCGACAAAGGATCCCGGCCCGTGAAGCTCGCCATCCTCGTCGAGCAGGCGGACGAGCGCCTCGACGCCGACGACTTCCTCGGTGTTGATGTCGACCTTGGGCTGGAAGGCGCAACGGAAGTGGCGATCCTGGATGGCCATGCGCAGCCGCTGCTCGCCCAGCACGCGCTCCGCCTCTGAATCCTGCAGGTCACGGTGGAAGAGGGCGGCGGCGCCTTTGGTTTCCCGCTTGACCTGATACATGGCGCGATCCGCGTTGCGCCGCAGGGTTGCATAATCCAGGCCGTGTTCGGGATGGAGGCTGACGCCGATGGAGGCGGAGGAAAATATTTCCAGTCCGTCGATGATGAACGGCTCCTTCAAGGCGCTCGTCACATTCTGGATGACGCGCTCCAGCTCGTCGTCATAGTCGACCGGGTTGAGCAGGATCAAAAATTCGTCGCCGCTTATTCGCGCAAGAACATCGGTGTCCCGGATGTTGCGCTGAATTCTGACGCCGGCCTTGACCAGGAACGCATCGCCAACGGTGTGGCTGTAGAAATCGTTGATCTGCTTGAAATTGTCGATGTCGATGAAAGCAAGGGCGAAATGAGCCTCCGGATCGACGAGAAGCGACTCCACATGCTCCTGGAATAGCAACCGATTTGGCAGCCCGGTCAATTGGTCATAATTCGCCCGCCGCGCAAGCTCCTCCTCGGCCCGCTTGCGCTCCGTGATGTCGAACGAAGTAGACAGGCGCAGGTTTTCGTCGTCGATCGACAGCGATTTCTCCACCGTCAGCAGCGTGCGCGGCCCGGCCTCGGTGGCGACTGTCGTTTCCGTCATGCGAGGAGCGTCGGGCGCGGCCGTATGGCCGGCTCGTGCCGAAGCGGAAAGCGCCTTCGCCGTTTCGTTCAGGAAAAGCGTTCGCCCATCCTCGGCCTGGACGTCGACGCCGAAGGGCAGCCGGTCGAGAACTTCATTGAGCAGCGCGAGTTCTTTTCTCGCCTCGCATTCACCCCTGCGAGCCGTTTCAAGCGACTGGCGCAACCGATCGATTTCGGCGGATTGCGCGCTCAGGTCCGCGCCTGCCGAAGGCGGCTCGGCGGGCGCCAAGGTCTTTGGATCAGCAACGGATTCCTTGAAATATGCCATACGCCACACTCGAATTTTCAGCCGAAACGGGGATCGGCGGCCCGGAGGCGTCCGGCGGCCCGCTCTGCCGAGGCGGTGGAGCTCGAGCAGCGTCAGAGACTAGCCTGCGCCGGTGAACAGAGGTTTAAGGGGCGCGCCGCCGTCGAAATTGACGTTAGCCACGGAGTTTCAACCCAACGGCCTTTTACGCCTGCGGCCGATGAACGGACGCGGCGGCGTCGTCACGCTCTCGTCGGCGATCAGCTCCTTGCGGTAGAGGTCGCGCTGTTCGTGGATGGAGGCGATCACCAGTCCCATGGGCACGCCGATATCGACCAGCGCGGCTTCCGACAATTGCAGGCTGGCCTCCATCGTCTCCGGCACGGCGTCGGTCGCGCCGAGCTTGTAAAGCGCGCGGGCGTGGGCCGCATCGCGGGCGCGGGCGACGATGGTGAGATCGGCGCGCGCCTCGCGCGCCTGGCGCACAACCGCGTCCACGGCGCTCGGCGTATGCATGGTCACTACAATCGCGCGCGCCTGCGCCAGGCCGCAGTTTTCGAGAAAATCGCGCCGGGTCGCGTCACCCCAGTAGACCGGCTCGCCGCGCCCGCGCGCCTGCGCCGCAATTCGCGCGTCGTCTTCGACGCAGAGAAAATCGATCTTGTGCGTCCGCATCAGCGCGCCGACGATCTGGCCGACGCGCCCATAGCCGACGATGATGACGCGCGAGGCCGGGGACAGCTCGTCAGGCGCGGGGCCGGCCGGCTGTTTTTCCTTTTTGGCGGGGCGCGAGACGATCAGCGCGAAAAGCGGGATCAGCGCCATGGACAAGGTGACGCCGATCATCACCTGTCCGCCGAGCGCCGGCGACAGGATGCGGGCGGCGACGGCGGCGGTGACGGTGAGGAAGGCGAATTCGCCGCCCGGCCCGAGCATCAGGCCGATTTCCGCCGCCTGGCGCCGGTTCGGCCCGAACAGCCGCGCGAGCGCCATGACGAGCGGCGACTTGATGGCGATCAATCCCAGCGCCAGCCCCAGCGTCGCCATGGGATGGGCGACCACCTGGACGGGATCGAGTTCGGCCCCGACCGAGACGAAGAACAGGCCGAGCAGCAGGCCCTTGAACGGGTCAATGGCCAGTTCGACGGCGCGGCGGAATTCGGTTTCCGCCAGCAAAAGCCCGGCGATGAAGGCGCCGAGCGCCATCGACAGGCCGGCGTAGGCGGCCGTCACCGCCGCGCCGGTCACCACCAAGAGGCACGCGGCCATGAACAGTTCGGTTGAGCGGGCCGCGGCGACGAGCTGGAACAGCGGCCTCAGCGCCAGGCGGCCGATGAGGACGATCAGCGCCACCGCGAGCAGGGCAGGGGCGAAGGACCAGAAGAGGTTATTCTGGACTTCGGTCGCGCCGCCAAACAGCGACACCACGAACAGGATCGGCGCGACGAGCAGGTCCTGGAACAGCAGGACCGAGAATATGGCGCGGCCGGACATGGTGTTCAGGCGCTTGCGCTCCGCCAGCACGGGCACCGTGATCGCGGTGGAGGACAGGGCCAGCGCCGCGCCGAGGACGACCGCGGCCGGCTGCGGCTGGCCCAGATAACGTGCGGCGGCGAACAGGGCCGCGCCGCAGACGGCGACCTGCAGCGCGCCGAGGCCGAAGACGAAGCGTCGCAGCAGGTGCAGGCGTTCGAGAGACAGCTCGAGGCCGATGTTGAACATCAGGAAGACCACGCCCAATTCGGCGATTGTCGCGATGTTCTCGCTCTTGGCCATGAACGGGACCTGGAACGGCGCGATTTCGTCGATCCGCCCCAGCACGTGCGGCCCGACGATCATGCCGGCGACGAGAAAGCCCAGCACCGGGCTGACGCGCAAGCGTCGAAACAACGGCACGACGACGCCCGCCACCACCAGGAACAGCAACGGCGCCTTGTAAGGCTCGAGATCGAAATGCGGGGCCAATTGCTTTCTCCAACCAAAACAGGATAACGGATTCGCGCGGCGCGCCCAACGGGCCTCCGCCACGCGCAAAGCTTGCGCCAGGGACGGCAAATTGATGCGGAACGGGATCATCAGCGTCGCGCGCCTGGAGACCGCCTATCGTCCCGCGCCATGGGATTTTGCGCGCGAGGAGGCGACGCGGATCGACGCCCATTGGCGCAAATGCACGGCCGCAAAGCCAAAGCTTTTCGACGGCAAGGTGCTGCTGCTGCGCCATGCCGAATTTTTCCAAGCGACGGAAGGGCTATCGTTTCGCGGCGAATTTTTCGACACGGATTTCCGCAATTTTCTCGCCTGGCGCGATTTCGGCTTTCCCGACCGCGAGGTTTTCAATTGCTTCTCCATGGCGGCGCTGCGCTCCAGCGACGGCGCTTTCCTGCTCGGCGAAATGGGCGGCCATACGATGACGGCGGGGCAGATTTACTTCGCCGCCGGAACGCCGGATATGAACGACATTTACGGCGAAACGGTCGACCTCGCCGCCAGCGTGGCGCGGGAGATGCAGGAGGAAACCGGCTTCGCGCCGCAGGAGGCGCCCGTTTCGCCAGGCTGGCGGCTGGTGGTCGAAGGTCCGAAAATCGCCTGCATGCAGGAGCGGCGACTGGACCTTTCGGCGGAAGAGGCCTGCGCGCGGACGGAAAAATTCATTACCTCCGATCCTGACCCGGAACTCGCCCGCCTGCACGCCGTGCGCGGCTGGGAGGATATCGACGCCGTGCGCATGCCCGGCTTCATCCAGACTTTTTTGCGAGACGCATTTGCGGCGAGCGCGGTCAGTTAGTCTTGCAGTCCCTTGGAAAAAAAGGGCCTCATTGCGAGCGCAGGCGATAATCCGCGCGCCTATCCCTCAGGATAGCCGTGCTTCGCCTTGGTGGCGCGCAAAAGCCCCTCGGCGCGCAGATTGTCGCCCGCCTTGCAGGCCCGGTCCGCCTCGGCGAGATCGGCCTGGATCTGGGTGTAGACGCTTTTTTCGACATTGCCCTTGGCGAGGTCGTTTTCCTGGATGGCGCGGAAGCGGGCAATGTCGCCGGCGCAACCGCCGCGCGGCGCCCGCAAATCGGACGACGTCACGCGGATATGGGCGGGGGTGGGCGGCGGCGCCAGCTCCACCACCGGCGCCGCACGATTGGCGTTGCATCCGGCGAGCATGAGCGTCAGGGCCAAAGCAGAAAACATGAGGCGCGCAGAAAACATGAGGCGCGAAGGAAACATGAGGCGCATGGACGGCCTCCCGAAAACCGTTGGCAGCCAGCTCATAGTTGGCCAAACGCCGGTCGCGGTCAAGCGGCTCTCACCCCGCCCGCAACAGCCGCAGGGCGGAATCGCGCTCGAAAATATAGAGCAGCAGCCGCAGGTTTTTGCCGTGTTCTCCAGTCAGCTCCGGGTCTTCGGCGAGCGTCTTTTCGGCTTCATCGCGCGCCATGCGCAGGAGCGCGGCGTGCAGGTCGAGCCGCGCGATCCTAAATCCTGGCGTCCCCGACTGGCGGGCGCCCAGAACCTCGCCTTCGCCGCGCAGGCGCAAATCTTCCTCCGCGATGCGGAACCCGTCCTCGGTCTCGCGCAAAATTTCCAGCCGCGCCTTGGCCGTCTCGCCGAGCGGACCGGAATAAAGCAGGATGCACGAGGATTTTTCCGCGCCGCGCCCGACCCGGCCGCGCAATTGGTGCAATTGCGACAGGCCGAAGCGTTCTGCGTGTTCGATCACCATGATCGTCGCCTCAGGCACGTTGACGCCGACCTCGATCACCGTGGTGGCGACCAGGATCTTTGTTTCGCCTTGCGAAAAGGCCTCCATGGCGGCGTCCTTGTCGCGGCCCTTCATCTGGCCATGCACCAGCCCAACCTGGGCGCCGAAGAATTTTTGCAGGTCGGCGGCGCGGTCCTCGGCCGCTGCGAGGTCCGAGTCCTCGCTGCCCTCGACCAGCGGGCAGACCCAATAGACGCGCGCGCCAGCGTTGATCGCGCGGGCGAGGCCGGAAACCACCTGGTCGATGCGCTCGACATTGATCGCGCGGGTGTCGATCGGCTTTCGCCCCGGCGGTTTTTTGCGCAATGACGAGATGTCCATGTCGCCGAAAAAGGCCAGCGCCAGGGTGCGCGGGATGGGCGTCGCGGTCATCGCCAGAACGTCGACGGCGCTCCCCTTGTCGGCCAGAGTCAGGCGCTGATGCACGCCGAAACGGTGCTGCTCGTCGATCACCGCCAGACCGAGGTCGGCGAAGGCGATCTCCTCCTGCACCAGGGCGTGGGTGCCGACAGCGATCTGCACCGCCCCGCTCGCCAGCGCCTCCAATGTCGCGCGCCGCTCGGTCGCCTTGTCGCGCCCGGTGATGAGGACGATGGTCAGGCCGGCGGCCTCGGCCAGCGGTTTGATCGTCGCGAAATGCTGGCGGGCCAGGATCTCCGTCGGCGCCATCAGCGCCGCCTGCCGTCCGCTTTCGATCGCCTGCGCCATGGCGAGCAGCGCGACAACGGTCTTGCCCGAGCCGACGTCGCCTTGCAGCAGCCGCAACATGCGCTTTTCGCTGGCGAGATCGGCGGAAATCTCCTCCACGGCCTTTTGCTGGTCGCCGGTCAGCTCGAAGGGCAGGGCGGCGCGGATTCGCGCCGCCAGGACGCCCGAGCCTTTTTGCGCGCGGCCATGCAGCGTCTGCATTTTCGCGCGCACGAGCCGCAGGGCGAGCTGGTGCGACAAAAACTCGTCATAGGCGAGCCGAGCCCAGAATCGTCCCTCTGGCGCGAGGTCCTGCGGCTGTTGCGGATGATGGATTTTTTGCAGGCTGGCGGCAAAAGCCTCCCATCCGCCGAGGCGCAGGGTCTTTTCGTCGAGCCATTCCGGCAGGGCGGGCAGGCGGGCGAGCGCCGCCGCCGCCGCTTTCGCGGCGACTCGCTGGAACAGGCCTTCGGTGAGGCCGTAGACCGGCTCGACCGGCGGCAGCGCGGCGAGGCCGGCTTCGTCGAGCACTCGGTCCGGATGGACCATCTGGCGGTAAAAATCGAAGATTTCGACCAGGCCCGACACCCAGCGCGTCGCGCCGAGCGGCAGCAGTTTTTCGATCCAGCCGGAATTGGCGCGGAAAAAGACGAGGGTGAGATCGCCGGTCTCGTCCTCTGTGAGCACCCGATAGGGGCCTTTGCCGCGAGGCGGGCGATGTTCGGTCACCCGCACCTTCAGCGTCGAGACGGCGCCGATAGGGGCCTGCGCGATTTTCGGGCGGTTGCGGCGGTCGATGGCGGAGGTCGGCAGATGCAAAAGGACGTCGAGCACCCGCGCCGGCTGGCCGAATTGGCCGAGCAGCCGGTCGAAAAGCTTGCCGGTTTTCGGGCCGACGCCGGGCAGGGCGCTGGCTTCGGCAAAAAGGGGATCGAGAAGCGACGGCCGCATCCGCCTTGTTTAGCTTTCGTTCCCACCGGGAGCAAGGCGCGGCGGCGTGAAAAGCCTTGCGCTCATATGTCCCTGCGGCAAATATCGCGGCATTGCCCCCGGCCCCGAGGAGAAAGTGCTTGACCCGCTTGGCGATGTTTTTGTTTGCCGTCTTGGCGCTCTGCCCGCCGGCCGAGGCTGACGGTCAAAAGCCGCCGGACAAAGTGACCATAGCCGCCAACTGGCTGGCCGAGGCGGAGCAGGGGGGCTTCTATCAGGCCGTCGCTGACGGAACTTACGCGAAATATGGCCTGGACGTGACCATCCTGCCGGGCGGGCCGCAGAAGAACAACCGCTTGCTGCTCGCCGCCGGAAAGGTCGATTTCTACATGGGCGACAATCTGATCGGCGAATTCTCGGCGGTGAGCGAACACATTCCCATCGTCACCGTCGCCGCCATGTTCCAGAAGGACCCGCTGGCCTTCATGTCGCATCCGGGCGTCGGCCTCGACCGATTTGACGACCTGCCCAGGGCCAAGGCCTTCGTCGGCCTCGCCACGCTCACCACCGTCTGGCCATGGATGGAAAAGACCTTCGGTTTCAAGCGCGAAAACGTCGCGCCCTATAATTTCAATTCCGCGCCGTTTCTCGCCGACAAGCATTCCATCCAGCAGGGCTACGTCACCTCGGAGCCCTTCGCCATCGCCCGCGCGGGCGAGTTCAAGCCGAATGTTTTCCTGCTCGCCAACCATGGCTACGAGACCTACGCCACGACGATCGAGACGCGCCGCGACCTGATCGAAAAAAAACCCGATCTGGCGCAGCGTTTCGTCGACGCTTCGATCCTCGGCTGGGGCAACTACCTCTACCGCGACAATCGCGCCGCCAACGCCGCGATCAAGGCGCAGAATCCCGATATCGACGACGCCCAGCTCGCTTTTTCCGTCTCGCAGATGAAGGCTTACGGCATCGTCGATTCCGGCGACGCGCAAGAACTCGGGATCGGCGCCATGGATCGCGCGCGCATCGAACGTTTCTACCGGACCATGACGGCGGCCGGCGTCGTCCCGGCAGGGCTGGACATCGCGCAGGGCTTCGATTTTCGCTTCGTCAACAAGGGGTTCGGCCTGGGTCCGGGGCCAAAGCATTGACGAGCCGATTGCTCAGCCTGCGCAAGCTGAAACTGTCGTTCCAGCCGGGCGCGGCGCCGGTCCTCGACGATCTCGATCTCGACGTTTTCGCTGGCGAGACGCTATGCCTGCTAGGGCCTTCCGGCTGCGGCAAATCCACGCTGCTGCGGCTCGTCGCCGGGTTGGAGACGCCCAATTCCGGCGCGCTCGACTGGCCGGAGGGCGCTGCGCCAAAAATCGGCTTCGTCTTTCAGGAGTCCAATCTCATGCCCTGGGCCGATGTCTGGGCGAATGTCTATCTGCCCCTGCGCCTTGCGGGCCTGCGCCGCCGCGCCGCCGCGCCTCTGGTCGAGGAGGCGCTGGAGCGCGTCGGCCTGCTCGACCGCAGCAAAGCCCTGCCGCGCGAAATATCCGGCGGCATGAAAATGCGGGTGTCGATCGCCCGCGCCCTGGTCGACCGTCCGTCGCTGCTGCTGCTCGACGAGCCTTTCGCGGCGCTCGACGAGATCACCCGCTGGCAGTTGAACGACGTCCTGCTGGAGCTTCGGCGCGAGAGCGCGGCGACGGTCATTTTCGTGACCCATTCGGTCTATGAAAGCGCCTATCTGGCCGATCGCGTCGCGGTGATGCGGGCGCGGCCGGGACGCATCGACACGGTTCTGCCGCTGCGGCATGACGCGCGCGGTCCGAACGAGCGGCGCGCCCCCGCCTATGCGGGAAATTGCGCCGCCATCGAAGAAGCCTTGCAGCAGGCGATGCGGCAGGACCGCGCATGAGACGCCTTGTCGCCCGCCTCGCGCCGTTTCTGGCTTTGGGCGTCCTGCTCGCGCTCTGGGAGGCGGCGACGCGGGAACTCGCGATCCCGGCGGCGCAATTGCCCGCGCCGAGCGCGATTTTCGCCAGTCTCGTCGACAATGCGCCGCTCCTCGTCGCCGCCACCTGGACCACGCTTTCCGAAGCCCTGGTGGCCCTGGCGCTCGCGGCCGCCGGCGGGATCGCTTTGGCGCTGGTCTTCGTCTGGTCGCCGTGGCTGGAAAAGACCTTCCTGCCGCTCGCCATCGCCTTGCAGGTGACGCCGCTGATCGCCGTCGCGCCGCTGCTGCTGATCTATCTCGAGCCGGGCGCCGCGGTGCTCGCCTGCGCCTTCCTTGTCGCCTTTTTCCCGATCCTGTCCAACGCTTCGGCCGGGCTGAAGGCGACTGACCGCGGCCTGATCGAATTGTTCCGCCTGAAGGGCGCCTCCCGGACCAAAACTTTGCTGCTGCTGCGCCTGCCTTCGGCCTTGCCGCAGATTTTCACCGGCCTGCGCATCGGCGGCGGGCTGGCGCTGATCGGGGCCGTCGCCGCGGAGCTTGCGGCGGGGGCGGCAGGGCGGGGCGAAGGTCTGGCCTTTCGCATCGTCGAGGCGGGCTATCGCCTCAAAATCCCGCTGATGTTCGCGGCGGTGGGGCTTTTGTGCCTGTGCGGCCTGGCGCTGTATGGCGCGCTGGCGGGGCTTGGCCATTGGCTGTTGAGACGGTGGCGGGACGAGAAGGATGTTTTTTGATAAAATATCCGCAATGACTGATTCGTCCGGGCGTTCTTCTATGATCCGCCTGCGATTTATCTGGTCGACGCTGTTGCATGCGTCGTTTTATCGCGGCCTGTTTTCCCGTGCTTTTTGTGTCACTGTCAAATAAATATAACGTGATCCACACTTTTGCCTTTTTTATCGCCTCTTTTCTGCCCGCTCAGAACAGCGTCGCTTCGGGCTGATCCGGTTTCGGACCAGCGGGCGGCGCGGGCGGATCCGGCGGGCCTCGGCGTTCCGGAGACGTGAGTCTGTTGAGTTTGTTCATGTTCCTCCGGAAGGGCGCCAGCTTTTCCGAAGAACATGATTCTGCTGCGCGACGCCGTCGGACTTGGGCGTCGCACTGGGCGCGGCGACTGGATCGAGCGAGAATGGGCAGGAATGATGCAGCATTCGCCAAGGGCTGTTAACGGGAATTTAGGTATATTTTGTTCTGGTTCAAGGACGCTCGTCGTCCCGGCTGACATTTTGGACGGCGGCGGGATTGCCCCGGCGTCGCCGGTTCGCTCGCCCGCGTCGATCGGCGCCGCGATTTGCAAATCCGAAACGCGCGTTTCGGGCGCGATCCGCGAAATGTTAGTGAGGGCCGGCGAATGACCGAATGGAGTTACGATTTCAGCGATTCCGGCTTCACGGATCGCGCCAGCCTTCCCCGCAAGATTTTTACCCGGACGGCTCCCGTCCTCGCCGCTTTTTCCTTCAGCGCGGTCGTCGCCTTGCGTCTGGCCGGCGGCCTTGCCCACCAGGCCTACACGCCTCAATCCCAACAGCCGCAGGCCGCGCAAAATCCGCCGCAGGCCGCGAGCAGGACGGCGGCGGACGCCGCGCCGCAAGCCGCGGCGAAGGCCGACGCGCGGGCCCAAGATCAAGAACTGGCGCAAGCGCAGGCCCAACCCGGCGCCGAAGCCAGAGAATCCTTACGGCGCCCTGTTCGATCCGGAAGGCTCCCTGGTCGGCGTTCCCGCGATCTTCGCCAAGAGCGAGCCGATCGGCCCCGCCTTCTCGCCTCTTCAGGGCGAACCGCTGTTCGCCCAGGTTGATCCGGTCGGCGACGCGCCGCAAGTCGCGGGCAACGAAACGTCGCCGCAGCCAGAACAGGCCGCGCCTCAGGCTGCGGAAGCACAGTCCGCCCCGGCGGTCGCCGAAGCCGCGGAGGCGGCGCCTTCGCAGGCCGATCGGGCGGCCTCCCAGGCGGCCGAAGCCGCTCCGCCGGTCGATGCGCAGCCGCGTCAGCAGGTCGCGGAAGCCGAAGAGAACGCTCCGCTGCCGCCGGCCCGCCCGGCCGAACTGGCCGTTCAGCCGCGCGCCGTCGAAAACGCCAGCCCGAGCCGCCGGATGGCTCGCGCCTCCCTGCGCAATCACGACCAGGCGACGCCGCTGGCGCAAAACGATCCGCGCTCGTTCTTCGACAAGCTGTTTGGCGCTTCGGACGACAGGAAGGGCTCGCAGCTCGCCTATGCCTCGCAGGAAAGCGGCGGGCTGAACATCTTTTCGAGCGGGCGTTCGGCCAGCCCGTCGCCGGTTTATGCCTCGCGCGGCACGGCCGTCTATGACATTTCCGCGCATACGGTCTATCTGCCCGACGGAAGGCGGCTCGAGGCGCATTCGGGCCTCGGTCCCTATATCGACGATCCGGGCCATGTGCACCTTCGCATGCGCGGCTCGACGCCGCCGGCGGTCTATGATCTGAAACCGCGCGAAGCCATTTTCCATGGTGTGCGGGCCCTGCGCCTGACCCCCGTCAGCGGCAGCGTCTACGGACGATCCGGCTTGCTCGCCCACACGTTCATGCTCGGCGCGCGCGGCGATTCCAACGGCTGCGTCTCCTTCCGCAATTACCGCGCCTTCCTGGAAGCCTATGAGAGCGGCGAAGTCCGCCGCCTCGTGGTGGTTCCGCACAAGAGCTGAGGGCTGTAGCCGTCTCCGCAAGTTTGGCGCTGACAGTTGCGCTCCATCCGCCTATAAGACCAAAATCGCCTGCGCCCCCTAAAAGGGCGCAGGCGATTTTGGCGTTGGCTTGGAGGCCGCATGTCCGGGACGCAGAGATCGAGCGAAGGGTTGGACCCGCGCCGCCGCAAGGTTCTTTTCCGCTGCTGGCATCGGGGCATGAGGGAGGTCGATCTTCTGCTCGGCCAGTTCGCCGACGCCCGCATCGATCAGTTGAGCGAGGCGGAGCTCGACCAGCTCGAAAATTTCATGGAGGCGCCGGACGCGGATATCTTCTCCTGGTTCGCCGGCTCGAAGCCGGTCGATCCGGAGTATGATTCTCCCATTTTCGCGACGATCAAGGCCTTCCACACGCACAATTCGCCGGTGCATCTTTGAAACATGCGGCCGTCGTAGCGAGGAGCGACACAGGGCGCGCTTTGCGCGCCCGTTCATTTTGGAACGCCCGGCGCTCGCGCCGAGCGATGGACGAAGCATTCCACGCAGCGGCTTGCACGCAAGGTGGATCGCGTCGCTTCGCTCGCAATGACGGCGGCGCGGGCGGGACACTGGATTGACGAAAATCGCATGAAAGAACTGCAACGCGCCCTCGGCGATCTCGACAAAGGCCGATCGCTCATCCTGTCGCGGTCGCCGGACGGCTTTGACGCGGTCGTCGCCGCCGATTTCTTGCGCGGGCTCGCCAAGGCCGGCGAGGGGCGCTCCTGCGCCCTTGTGCATGTGGCGCGCGACAGTCAGCGCCTGCGCAGCTTTCGCGACGCCTTCGCCTTCGCCGCACCGGAAGCGGAGATTCTGGAATTCCCCGCCTGGGACTGCCAGCCTTACGACCGCGTGTCTCCGAACGCCGCCATCGCCGCGCAGCGCATGACGGCGCTGGCGCGGCTCGCCCGCACGCGGTCGTCGCTGGAGAAGCCGCGGCTGGTCGTCACCACCGTCGCCGCGCTGATCCAGCGCACGCCGCCCTTGCGCGAAATGGCGGCCAAAAGCTTTTCCGCCGCGCCCGGCGCCGCGGTCGATCTGCACGAACTGGCGCAATGGCTGGAGGCCAACGGCTTTTTGCGCGCCTCGACGGTGAGGGAAAGCGGCGAATACGCCATGCGCGGCGGCATTGTCGATCTTTATCCGCCGAGCCTCCCGGCGCCGGTGCGGCTCGATTTCTTCGGCGACATCCTGGAGACGATCCGCGCCTTCGATCCGGAAAGCCAGCGCACCACGGGGCAATTGCGCGCGCTCGACCTCGTGCCGGTCAACGAGGCGCCGATCACCACCGAGACGATCAAGCGCTTCCGCCAGAAATACATCGCCCTGTTCGGCGCGCAGACGCGCGGCGACGCGCTTTACGAGGCGGTCAGCGAAGGGCGCCGCCCAGCCGGGCTCGAGCACTGGCTGCCGCTGCTGCATGACGGCCTGGACTGCCTGTTTGATTTCGTCGCCGACGCGCCGCTGCTGCTCGACGGCCAGATCGAGGCCGCCGCCAGCGAACGTTTCGCCCAGATCAAGGATTATTACGAGGCGCGCCGGGAGGTCTTTTCACGCGACCCCGCGCATTGCAATTACAAGCCGCTGCCGCCGGACGAGCTTTACCTCGCGCCCGAAGAGTTTTCAGCAGGACTCGCCCAGGCGGCGACCGCGAAAATCTCGCCCTTCGCCGCGCCGGAAGGCAGGGATATCGTAGTGGATTGCGGCGGCGCGCCGGGGCGTAATTTCGCGCCCGAGCGCGGCGACGAAAACGCCAATGTGTTCGAGGCGGTCGTCGATCACATTCGCGCCCTGCAAGGCGAGGGTAAAAGGATTGTCGTCGCCGGCTGGAGCGACGGCTCGCGCGAAAGGCTGGGCCACGTCCTCGCTGAACACGGGCTGAAGAACCAGGAAAACGTCTCGTCGCTGTCACAGGCCCTGTCTTTGCGTGACGGTCGCGTCGCGCTCGCCGTGATCGGGATCGAGAACGGCTTTGTCGCCGGCGACCTGGCGGTCATCGGCGAACAGGATATTCTTGGCGACCGGCTGGCGCCGCAGCGCCGGCGCAAGAAGCGCGCCGCCAATTTCCTCTCCGAGGTCGCGGCTTTGTCGGCGGGCGATCTGGTTGTCCACGTCGATCACGGCATCGGACGCTTCATCGGCCTGAAGCAGATCGAAGCGGTGGGGGCGCCGCACGATTGCCTCGAACTGCATTACGCCGGCGGCGACAAGCTGTTCGTGCCGGTGGAGAATATCGAGCTACTGACGCGCTTCGGCTCGGAAGACGCGGAGACGCCACTCGACCGCCTCGGCCATGGCGCCTGGCGCGAACGCAAGGCGCGTCTGAAACTGCGCATCCGCCAGATGGCGCAGGGGCTGATCAAGATCGCCGCCGCCCGCGCGCTGCACGAGGCGCCGAAATCGGCGCCCCGGAAGGACTCTACGAGGAGTTCTGCGCCCGCTTCCCCTATGACGAGACCGACGACCAGCTCGGCGCCATCGACGCGACGCTGCAGGACATGGCCTCCGGCCGTCCGATGGACCGGCTGATCTGCGGCGACGTCGGCTTCGGCAAGACGGAGGTCGCGCTGCGCGCCGCCTTCGCCGCCGCGATCAACGGCGCGCAGGTCGCGGTGGTGGTGCCGACCACGTTGCTCGCGCGCCAGCACTACAAGAATTTCTGCGCGCGCTTCGCCGGGCTGCCGATCAGGCTGGCGCAAATGTCGCGCATGGTTTCGACCGGCGACATGCGCGAGGCGCGCAAAGGAATCGCCGAAGGCTCGATCGACATCGTCATCGGCACCCATGCGGTTCTGGGCAAGACCGTGAACTTCAAGAATCTCGGCCTCGTCATCATCGATGAGGAGCAGCATTTCGGCGTCGCGCACAAGGAGCGGCTGAAGGAGCTGCGCGCGGAAGTGCATGTGCTGACGCTCTCCGCCACGCCGATCCCGCGCACCTTGCAGCTGGCCCTGACGGGGGTGCGCGAATTGTCGATCATCGCCACGCCGCCCGTCGATCGCCTGGCCGTGCGCAGTTTCGTCACGCCCTTCGACGATCTTATTTTGCGCGAGGCGCTGTTGAGGGAGCGTTTCCGCGGCGGCCAGAGCTTTTTCGTCTGTCCGCGCCTCGAAGACCTGGAAGAGGTCACGTCCTGGCTGCGGCAGAATGTGCCGGAAGCGAAATTCACCGTCGCGCATGGCCAGATGGCGGCGACCGAGCTCGAGGAGCGCATCGGCGCCTTCTATGACGGCAAATACGACATACTCGTCTCGACCAATATCGTCGAATCCGGGCTCGACATTCCCACCGCCAACACATTGATCGTCTATCGCGCCGACATGTTCGGCCTCGCGCAGCTCTACCAGCTGCGCGGCCGCGTCGGGCGCTCGAAGACGCGCGCCTATGCGCTGTTCACGACGCCGGTCAACCGCACGATCACGCCGCAGGCGCAAAAGCGGCTCGAGGTGCTGCAATCGCTGGACACGCTCGGCGCGGGATTCCAGCTTGCCAGCCACGATCTCGACCTGCGCGGCGCCGGCAACCTGCTCGGCGACGAGCAGTCCGGCCACATCAGGGAAGTCGGCTACGAGCTTTACCAGCAGATGCTGAACGAGACGATCGCCGCGCTCAAGGCGGGTGGCGCACAGGCCGTGGAGGAGGCCTGGTCGCCGCTGATCACGCTTGGTGTGCCGGTGACGCTCCCCGAGCATTATGTCGAGGATCTCGACCTGCGCCTGCAGCTTTACCGCCGCCTGGCGACGCTCGACGACGAGGCGGATATCGAGAGTTTCGCCGCCGAAATGATCGACCGGTTCGGGCCGATGCCGGACGAGGTCAAGCTCCTGATGGTGCTGGTCGGCGTAAAGCTTCTGTGCCGCCGCGCCCATGTCGAGAAGCTGGAGGCGGGGCCGAGGGGGATCATCGTCGGCTTCCGGTCCAATTCCTTCGCCGATCCAGCCGGGCTGGTGCGTTATATCGCAAAGCAGGGGTCGGATGCGAAAGTGAGGCCGGATATGAAGATCGTCTTCATCGGCGATTTCGAAAGGGCGTCGGAGCGGCTTGAAGGCGCCCGGAAAATCCTGCGCGACCTGGTGCGGATCGCGGAGAAAAAGAGCGCCTGACCTCCTCCCCGGACCCCGGGGCGTATCCAGAAAGCGGTACGGGGCGGTTCTATCATTTTGAGGTAGGGCGTCCGCCCCTTTGCCCATGCAGGCGAGCGCGAGGTTCGGCGTAACATCTTACGCACGTCATACTCGCGGGAGCGCCTCGATGGTGTTAGAAACGACGAAGATCATAGAGCAAGCCATGGTCGACCTGGCTTTTGCGCAAGCGGAACTCGGGCTGAAAGGAGCCAGGTCCGAGGAGCTGTCGCGCGCGGTCGGTCACATCCGCCATGCTATGGGCCGCCTCAAGTCCGTCGCGCCGGAATTCGAGACGCTCCGGCGCCAATCCCGCTCCAAGGCGGCCTGAGCGTCACGACCCGGAGCCTTTCCCGCTTCGGCTTCGGGAGCGAACGCGACCGGTAGCCCGTCGTAAGACGCGCGGCTTCCGACACCCTTTGGCGAATCCGAGGGATTCGCCAATTGCGACGCGCCACGATTGGCGAGAAATGGTCTAATTGCTCGGGGGGCGGTTCTGATCGTCGGCGGAAAGCGCCGCGCTTTCCAGTTTCGCCGCCGCCGCGCTCAGGGCCGTGAGGGCGATTTCCATTTCGGGATAGTGCGCCAGCGCGCCGAGATGGGAAATGTCGGCGACAGCGTAGAGAAGCTCGATCTCGGCGCGCCGCAATTGGGCGAGGATTGGTTCGGCGTCTTGCGCAAGCACCGTGGATACCCCTGTCGTGTATTCGATCGATGGATTGCGGACGCTGGTCGGAACTCGGGTATGCACAGGCAACCTCATGCGGCTCTACTCTGCGCCGAAGCGATTCGGATGTCGCATCCGCGCCGCTTATTTGGCGGGAACTTACGAAGAAACAGTGAGATACGGGTCACTTTGGGTCAATAAGGAAAAACGCGTATGCGCGCGGCGCAAGGGCGGCGTCGGCAGCGACATGGGGCGATCGGCGACGCCTAGGCTTTCGCCGACAGATACAGCTTGACCAGTTCCGAAAAGCTCCTGACCTGCGCCTTTTTCATGATCCGCGCGCGATGAATTTCGACAGTGCGATGACTGATTCCCAGCTCATGGGCGATGATCTTGTTCTGAAGCCCCACGACCACCTGGTCCATGACCTCGCGCTCCCGCGCGGTCAGGGCGGAAAAACGCGCCTGCGCTTCGCGGGCCTTTTCGTTGTCCACCGTCGGTTGCAGCCGTTCGGCCAAGGCGTGGCGCACGGCCTCGATCAGTGTGTGGGCGCGAAACGGCTTTTCGAGCACGTCGGCCGCGCCTTTCTTCGTCGCCAGAACCGCCATCTGGACGTCGGCGTAAGCGGTCAGGAGAATGACGTGGAGGGCCAGACCATGCTCCCGCACGTAAGACAGCAACTCGACGCCCGACATGCCCGGCATCCGCACGTCGGTGATGAGACAGCCTGCAACATCGGGCGGCGCCTCGGCGACGAAGTCGTTGGCCGAAGGATAGGTCTTGACGTCGAATCCTTCCGTCACCAGCAACTGGGCGACCGACCGGCGGATTCCCTGATCGTCGTCGACGATATGCACGACGGGATGGCTGGGCATTGATTATTCCGCCCCTATCAAAGGCAGGGTCAGGCTGAAGGTCGCTCCGCCGTCGCTGTTGGAGGCGACTGACAGGGATCCCGAGTGAATTTCGACTATCGATCTCGAAAGGGACAATCCGATTCCCATGCCCTTCGATTTGGTCGTCGTCAAAGGCTCGAATAGTTTTTCCTTGATGGCGTCGGAAACTCCCGGTCCGTTATCCGCGATGTCGATCACGATGGCGACGTCCTCCTTCAGGCGGGTCGAAATTCTCAAAACGGGAGAGGGGACGTTTTCCATGGCCTCGTCGGCATTGCGGATCAGGTTGAACAAAACCTGGCGAATTTGCACCTTGTCGATGAAAACGGTGTCGACCCGAGCGTCCAGCCGCAGGATGATATCATGACCCCGGGCGTTCGGCCCGACGGGCAGCGCGTCGCGCGCCTCCCGAATGAGGGCGTGAATGCTCTGAACGGACTTGTCCGGTTCGCCGCGGGTGGCGAACTGGCGAAGATGCGCGACAATTTCGCCGGCGCGCAACGTCTCTTCGAGCGCTGATTCCAGAATATCGCCTATCTTGAACGGGCGCTGGCCGGCGCGCATGCGCAGGAGACGCTGCGCCGTTTCGACATGGGCGCCGATCGCCGCAAGCGGCTGGTTGAGCTCATGCGCCAAAGCAGCCGCCATTCCGCCCATCGCCGCGAGGCGCTGC
Source organism: uncultured Alphaproteobacteria bacterium (assembly GCA_963849665.1). Lineage (GTDB taxonomy): Bacteria > Pseudomonadota > Alphaproteobacteria > Rhizobiales > Beijerinckiaceae > Rhodoblastus. Next base: position 55,710 of record CAWKJW010000051.1, read on the forward strand.
TCCTTCAGTTGCTCCATTCGCGCTTCGATGATGCGCCGTTCGGACAGGTCGCGCACGAAGCTCACGAACAGGCGGGCGCCGTCGATCCTGGTTTCCGTCGTGGCGATCTCGATCGGGAATTCCGTTCCGTCCTTGCGCCTTCCTTCGATCATCTTGCCCGGGCCGTCGGCGCGGCAACAAACGCCCAAAAAGCCATCGGTCCTGTCGGCTTGCAGACCCGCGCAAAGCCTGCCGACGTTCTGGCCGATCAATTCATTGCGCGCATAGCCGAACATGGAGGCGCCGGCGGCATTGATCGACTGGACGACGCCGTTGTCGTCGATGGAGAATATTCCCTCGCGCGCGCCGTCGAGCACTGCGTTCAACCGGGCTTCGTTGCGAGCCAGGGCGATTTCGGCGACCTTGCGCTCGGTGATATCCGTCTGGACGCCGTGCCAGACTATTTCGCCGTCCGGCGTGCGGCTGGGACGCGAATGCAGACGGACCCAGGCGACCCGCCCATCCGGCCGCCTGATCGGCAATTCAATGGAAAAGTCGGAAGACTCTGTTGACGCTGTTCAGGCGCGCTTCAATGTATTTCGATCGATATTCCGGCAGCACCGCCCCCAATAACAGGGCGGGATTCGACGTCGCCTCCCCCGCGGATATACCGGTGAGCGCTTCGACTTCCGCGCTGATATACGCGATGCGAGGTCTGCCGTCCTTGTCACGCGAAAATTTGTAGACGGCGCTGTTGGGAATATTGTCGCTGAGGTGGCGCAGGCGCTCCTCGCTCTCGCGCAGGGCGGCTTCGGCCTTCACGCTTTCGGTGACGTCCTCGACGATGCCGCAGGAATAGTGGGGGGAGCCTTCCTTGTTTCGGACCAGGGTGGGCGTAATCCGGATCCAGGCGACGCTCCCGTCCTTGCGGTAAAAGCGGATGGACCTCAAGAGTGCGTCGGATTGTCCGTCGTAATAGGCTGCGCGCGCGCCGAGATAGCGCGCGTGGTCGTCCGGATGGGTGAAATCGGAGGCCTTCCTGCCGATCATTTCTTCAACGGAATAGCCCCCGATGTCGCAGAGGCACTTGTTGACCTTGATGATGCGGCCTTCCAGGTCGAGTTCGGCGGCGCCGAAAGCGGCATTATCGAAAAAGATCCGGTAGCGCTGCTCGAGTTCGCGGCGTACGGCCTCCGCTTCCTTTTTCGCGGTGATGTTTTCGACAAAAACGATGATGCCGCCGGTCAGGCCGTTATGGTCAGTCCAGGGATAGGCGACGTGCCGGAACCATCGCCGGCCGCCGTCGGCCGGCGCCCAAAAGTCGTCGTCCTCATTGACATGGCCGCCCGAAAGCGCCCGCTCGTGAAGCTCTTTCCATCGTTCGGGCAGTTCGGGATGCGCGGCATGGACATTCATGCCGAGGACGTCGCGCTCCGCGACCCCGAGTTCATCGAACCATCGCGTGCTGAAGGCGACGTAATTCATGTCCCGGTCGAACATGGCTATGCCCAGCGGCGCGTTTTCGATGAAGCTGCCTACTCCCTGCGTCAAGTCGATCGCCATGGCGCCGAGGTATTCCGGCTCGCCCGCCGCGTCTCGAAGCGGAAATTTGCTGACCAAAAGGAAGCGTGGCTTGTATCCCTTGAGCTTCAGCGGAGGCTTATCCCGCTGACTCAGGCTCGTCTAGATGTGGTATCGGCGCAGGGCCGGATCGGCCCGGGTTTTTCCTCGGATTCTCACGCTTGATGAGATCCCAATAGCTCGTGGGCTCTTTGTTGGCGGCGAACCCGAGCAGCGTTTCAAATGAAACGTGCCGGTAAAATCGGCGATTGTAGCGAAACACGAATTCATTGAGGTAGGTATCGGCGTGCTTGCGGCGCAGTCCATGATAAGTGCCGAGGCTCCATCGTTTCAGCAGTGAAAATGCCCGATGAATCCATGGAAGTACGATATGCGCGGCCATCTTGCCGACGACACGCGGATCATGCCGATAGCCTTTCAGTCCCGGAAACGATTTGTGGCCATCCGTGAGCAGCGTGGCTCCTCGCTTCACGTTGGCGTTGACGAAGGCTTCGATCGAAGCGGCGGAATTGTCGGCGATCACGGCGAGGCGAATGCGACCGGAACGCGTGTCGAGATATTTGGCGTGCTTGGGACGCGGTTTGGCCTTGTTGGTGTCGCGTTCGATCACCTCGACGGCGCCTATGATGAGGATTTTGCCTGCGTTGCCGCGCTCGAAGGAAGTATCGCCTTCCCGGTAGGGGATTTCCGCCTGGTCGACTTCAACCACGCCTTCCAGCGGTTCGCGGTCTGGATCGAGCATCGAGCGCCGGAGCTTTTGCGTCAGCAGCCAGGCGGTCTTGTAGGTGACGCCAAGTTGGTCTTGCAGTTGCAGCGCCGACATGCCGTTCGAATGGGTCGTCATGAGATGGGCGGCCCAAAACCACGTCGTCAGAGGCAGTCGGGAGCGATGCATCGCCGTGCCGGCGGTGACCGAGGTTTGCCGTCCACAATCCAGGCATTCAAACAAACGTGGCCGGCTCTTCAGCGCGGCAAAGCGCAATTTGCCGCAAGCTGGACAAATAAAGCCATCCGGCCAGCGCCGCTTGAACATGAAGGCGGCGCAACTCGCTTCGTCAGAGAAGGCGTTCTGGAATCGGCAAGCGAACGAGCTGCAGCCATCGAAAAGTGTCCGGGTGGCCGCGCGATTGCTGCCACTCAAAACACTATATGTAGTGAAACCTGAGTCAACGGGATAAGCCCCTGAATTCATTTAGTCGCCTTCTAAGGTAACCATTTCCGCCCTTTCTGATCAGATTGGCGTGATATGGAATCTCAAGTTCAGCAAGCAAGCGCTTGCCAACATTCTCGCTCAGAGCGTCTTCGGTCGCGAGATAAATGGATTTCATACTTACCAGAACCCAAGCTGGTTCGCGGTGGTTGGTCTGGTCTTCGGCAATACGACTTCGGCAACCGATAGCCCTTCGCCAATTACGGCTTTTTCGTCTTTCGAAAGCCCCCGAACTGTCGATCCGTTTGGACCCGTTTCGATAAGTAGAACACCACGAGCGTCGATCCCTTCGTTGCTTAGCAGGGCCTCGCTATGCGTCGTAAGAATTACCTGTGCTTTTCTTTTATTTGTCCGTATTATCCTTTGGATTACCAATGGAAGCTGCACAACGATTGCATCGTTGAGGGACAGCTCTGGCTCTTCGAGTAGAAGAAGCGAGTTTGTTTCAAGTAATGACCAAAGTATTCCCAATAGCCGGAGTGTGCCATCCGAAAACTGGTCTTCTCGCTGCCATCCAGCGTGAGGCCGGTGGTGTGCATAACGAGCCTTAAGATGAGGGGATCCCGTGACTTCATCTTTTTCAAAATCGAGCTGCTCAAACTGAGGGACCGCCAGTTTCAGAGCCTTGCCAATTTTACCGAGCCTCGATTCTCGAGCTCTTTTTGGTGCTCTAGCAATGCGCTCCAAGAACCCCTGTCCGAATGGGTCATCCTCGAGACGGTGCCCACCAATTCGGTCACCAAACTTGAGAAGCTGTGGAACCAAGTGCAGATAAGTGGCTTCGCCAAAAAATTCTGCAATTTTCCGAAATTTCGAATTTGCCTGAATTTGCTCCAAGTGTGTTTGTGTAAGCCGGGTAGTATCCTTCAAATCTTCGGCCTCCGGCCTTTTTAATATAGTTTTCCCATTATGAACGACGACTTCCTGAGAGACTAAAATGCGCTGAGCGCCCTTTCCTTCAGGTTTAAAGCCAAGTGTGTATTGCCATTCCTCGCCTGATCCTTGATCAAACTTAACATCAATAAGTACTTCTGGATCTCGCCTAGCGTGTAGGCATCTAAGCTTCGATATTCCGCCTCTATCAGCGACTGCTTTTTGCAATCCTCCGCCCTGTGTCTTGCTGATATCCCTCAAGAAGCGGAATACGTCTAGAAGATTTGACTTTCCGGATGCGTTTGCGCCCAAAATATAGGTTGTTTCTTGAAGAACTACTTCAAGTTCTCGAAAATTTCGCCAGTTTTTTAAGCCTAAGCAGCTGATAAGCATGCGAACGGTTCCATGGACGCAATCGAAATCAAAACGATTCAAGTGTGGCGAGATTTCTCAGTGTGCAAATGATAGCCGACGGTTCCTCAGGTGTCGATGCGGAGCTTTGCCGCAAATTTCGGTTTGAGCGCTGGAAAGTGCACCTTCCAGCGCCCTTGCGCTCACGCCCTAAAATCGGTTATTAGAAGCGTTCCAGGCTGTTTTCAGCCGAAGACCGCGAGCCGCACGTGCCTCACGACGCACACATGACGCAGATGATGAACGCAGGGGCATTCGTCCCGCGCACGTCCGCGCGCGCGCTTGGAAAACTCCTTCTTATCAACCCCTGAGGGCCGGCCGGGCTTTGCCTGGGCGCTCAGGGGATTTCGCGACAGCCGATCAACGGCCCCTTGAGCCATGCGCCGGGGCAGACAGATTTCAGGACTTTTCCCATGACCGAACAGCCGCAACCCGCCAAAACCTCCGACAGCGACCGCGTCTTCATCTTCGACACCACCCTGCGCGACGGCGAGCAATGCCCCGGCGCCTCGATGACCTTCGAGGAAAAACTGGAAGTCGCCGACATTCTGGACGCCCTGGGCGTCGATATCATCGAGGCCGGCTTTCCCATCGCCTCGCAGGGCGATTTCGAATCCGTGTCGGAAGTGGCGAAGCGGGTGAAGAACGCCTCCGTCGCCGGCCTGTCACGCGCCTCCGCCAAGGACATCGACCGCTGCGCCGAGGCGGTGAAACACGCCCGCATCCCCCGCATCCACACGTTCATCTCAACGTCGCCGGTGCATATGCAGTATAAATTGCAGATGACGCCGGAAAAAGTGCTGGAGCTGATCGCCTCCTCCGTGTCGCGGGCAAGAAATCATGTCGAATTCGTCGAGTGGTCGGCCGAGGACGGCACCCGCACCGAGCACGACTTTTTATGCCGCGCCGTCGAGACGGCGATCAACGCCGGCGCCACCACCATCAATATCCCCGACACCGTCGGCTATACGACGCCCGACGAATATCGCGCCTTGTTCCAGATGGTGCGCTCGCGCGTGCCCAACGCCGACAAGGCGATCTTCTCCGTCCATTGCCATAACGACCTGGGCATGGCGGTGGCCAACTCCATCGCCGGCGTGCAGGGCGGCGCGCGCCAGATCGAATGCACCGTCAACGGCATCGGCGAGCGGGCCGGAAATGCGGCGCTGGAGGAAATCGTCATGGCGATGCGCACCCGCGCCGACGTCCTGCCGTTCAAGAACAACATCGAGACCACCCTGCTGACGCGGGCGTCGAAACTGATCTCGGCCGTCACCAGCTTCCCGGTGCAGTACAACAAGGCCATCGTCGGCCGGAACGCTTTTGCGCATGAAAGCGGCATCCACCAGGACGGCATGCTGAAGAACGCTCATACTTACGAGATCATGACGCCGGAATCGGTCGGCGTGTCCAAGACCAATCTGGTGATGGGCAAGCATTCCGGCCGCCACGCTTTTCGCGAGAAGCTGAAGGAGCTGGGCTACGACCTGGGCGAGAACGGGCTGGAGGTCGCCTTCACCCGCTTCAAGGACCTGGCCGACCGGAAGAAGATCGTCTACGACGAGGACATCGCCGCGCTGGTGGACGACGAGATCGTGTCCTCGCACGAGCGCATCAAGGTTGTCGCGCTGACGGTGATCGCCGGCACCAAGGGGCCCCAATCCGCCGCCCTGACGCTGGAGATCGACGGCGCGCAGCAGACGCACCAGGCGACCGGCAACGGCCCGGTGGACGCGATCTTCAACGCCATCCACGCGCTCGCGCCGCACGACGCCAAACTGGAGCTGTTCCAGGTCCACGCCGTGACCGAAGGCACGGACGCGCAGGCGGAAGTCTCGGTGCGCCTGTCGGAGAACGGCAATGTCGTCGCCGGCAAGGGCGCCGATCCGGACACGCTGGTCGCCTCCGCCCGCGCCTATGTCGCCGCGCTCAACAAGATATTCGCCAAGCGCGGCCGCGGCAAGCTGGAGGCGATCGGCTCCATCTAAGGAATTTCACCGGTCTTGGAGATTGCATGGACGCCCCCTATCTTTGTTGCGGGATAGGGGGAGGTTTTCATGATCGGTTTTCTCATTCGCGCCGCGGTCGTCGCCGTGGGCCTTTTCGTCGCATCGCGCATCGTGCCGGGCATCGCTTTCGCTTCGACCGAGAGCCTGATCTGGGCGGCGATTCTGCTCGGCATCGTCAACGCCATCGTGCGGCCGGTGCTGGTCTTCTTCACCTTTCCGATCACCATCCTGACCCTTGGCCTGTTCCTGCTCGTCATCAACGGACTGATGATCGAGCTGGTCGCGCATTTCCTGAAAGGTTTCGAGGTTTCGGGACTGGGCGCGGCCATTCTGGCGTCGCTGGTCGTCAGCCTGACCTCCTGGGTCATTTCCTGGTTCGTCGGTCCCGCCGGCTTCGAGGTCGTCGTGAGCCGTTGATTTTCATGCAGCCATGGTCAAGATGGGCCTCCATCTGTTGAAGGCAGGCCCATGCCCATGGAAATCATTCTCTCGACCCTCGTCGCCGTCGCGCTTTTCTTCGTCCTTGCGACGATTCTCGGCAGTTTCTTCACTGTGCAGACGGCGCAGGCCGCCGTCATCACCCGTTTCGGCCGTTTCGTGCGCAGCGCCGAGGCCGGCCTGAATTGGAAAGTTCCCTTCATCGACCAGGTCGCCGGCCGCGTGAGCCTGCGCGTCAACCAGATCGCTTTGACCATGGAGACCAAGACGCGCGACAACGTCTTCGTCACCATTCCGATTTCGGTGCAGACGCGGGTGCGGCCGGAAAAAGTCGCCGCCGCCTATTATAGCCTTTCCGATCCGCAGTCGCAGATCGAGGCCTATGTCGAGCAGGTGGTGCTCGGCCATGTGCCGGGCATGACGCTCGACGAGGTCTTCGCCAGCCAGGCGAGCATCGCCGCCGCCGTCAAGCAGGAGCTCGACGTGGACATGGCGGCCTTCGGCTACGAGATCGTCAATGTGCTGGTGACCGACATCGTCCCCGACGCCAAGGTCAAGGCGGCGATGAACGACATCAACGCCGCTCAGCGCGAACAGGTCGCCGCCAACGCACGCGGCGAGGCCGAGAAAATCCTGGTGGTGAAAAAGGCCGAAGCCGAAGCCGAGAGCAAGGCCCTGCAAGGGCAGGGCATCGCCAACCAGCGCCGGGCGATCATCGAGGGCCTGCGCGGCTCGATCGAGGAATTCCAGAAGACGCTCGGCGACGCCAGCGCTCAGGAGGTGATGCAGCTGGTGCTGGTCACCCAATATTTCGACACGCTGAAATCGATCGGCGAATTGAACAAGACCAATACCCTCTTCCTGACGCATTCGCCCGCCGCCGTGCAGAATATTTCCGAACAGATCATCTCGTCGCTGATCGCGGCGCAGGGGGCGAAGGCCTGAAGCATATTCCCGACAAATAGCGATCCCGCAGCCCGGCGCGCGTCCCGGGCCGGTGAAAGACGGCGTCCGCGCGCCTGGCGGGACCCTGTCGTCTCGGCCTCGATGTCGGCTTTGCGCCGGGCCTGCGGCCGGCTCGGTAAATATGTTGAATTCATGAATTTATTTGGGCGGAAAGCCACGGAATTTGCGCCCTTCCGTTAATGTAGCGCAGGCGAAGCGGCCTCGTCAGCCTGAGCGTTGCGGGGTTTACTTACGTAGTTTCCGAATGACCTATGGGCAAATTTAGTTTGCAATTTCTTAATAAGCTGACAAATTACTAAGTGCGTACATCGTTGTGGTATTCAGGCGGCTGTTAGTGCGTACTGTGCCGGTTTTACGAAGGGAGTATCTGAAGAATGTACGAAAGTGGTACGCTTTTCTGCCCATTCGTTGGACTTTAGGTGCGATTTCTCTCGACTTTGGCCAAGCATGCTGGACGCACGCATGCGTATCGATGCGCGCAAGATCACGGGTGCCTGTAAATGAGTAGGCGCCGGAGTTCGAGTTGTTTTGTCGGTGTTTATTGAGTGAAGGAGTAGCTTATGTTCCCGTCCGATCAGTCGATGCCCCGCATTGAAGGGGGGACCCCGCTCTTCGCGAGCGCGAAGAGCGCAAGAAGCGACAATGAATCCCGGAAAGTCCAGTCTGACGCGCCGCGCACGATCGTCGTCATCGAGCGCAACGCCTTTCTTCGTGAGTGCCTTGTGGGCGGCGTGCAAGGTTGCTGGTCGGGCGAGGTCGTGTCGTGCGCCAGCCTTGCCGAATTGAGCCAGATTTCCGCCGGCCGCGGAGCGGCCTTGGCGTTGCTGTCCGTGTTGTCTCTTTCGGCAGAGGAGGCGGAAGCCGAAGTGGCGTTGCTGGCGGAAATCGGGCCGTCCATGCGATCCTTGATTCTGGCGAATACGGACGATTTGAACGACGCCCTCGTCGCTCTGGGCCACGGCGCCAATGGCTTCATATCCACGAGCGTGGGATTTGATGTTTTCATCAATGCCGCGCGATTTGTCGCCGCGGGAGGCACCTATGTTCCACCGCAATGCCTGCTCGCTGCAAAGCCGGCGGCTGCGACGGCGCTCGAACCCGCTCCAGACAATGCGGTCACCAACCGCGAAAGGGCGGTGATCCAGGCGATCCGCCAGGGCAAGCCCAACAAGTTGATCGCCTACGAACTGAACATGTGCGAGAGCACGGTGAAAGTTCACGTGCGGCGAATCCTGAAAAAACTTCACGCCAGGAACCGCACCGAAGTCGCGATGAAGGCCGAAATGCTGTTCAAGCCGTCCGCCCGGGCGGAAACCGGCGCAAGGCGCATTGGCTTTCAAGGGGCGGCCAGGTTTGCAAGCGCCGCCCCGTAAGAAATTTGAAACGGGCGCGATGGCCGGGGGGCGGGATCGCGAAGAACGGCGCGGGTCGCCAGCGAAAGCCCCCGCACACACGTCATGCGCGCCTCGATCCGCCTTTTGGCGCGAGACGCCTGTCCGGAAATTGAACCAGCCGGATCGACCTAAGCGGTAGGGAACAATCCGAAAAAGCGTCTGATCGGTTCGCCGGACTCCTGTTAGTCTCTTTCAAAGCCCGTACGAAAATTGAAATTTTCGAACGAAAAAAGATTTTTTCTCGCTTGAGGGGGCGGCGTGGGCAGCGTCGGGGGATACCCGTCATCTGAAAAGCATGGAACAATGCCGGTAGCGCTCGTGATCGAGACCCAGCCTGAAATTGCAGCGTTTGCGGTCGCCGCCTTCAAACACGTGGGCCTTGATGCATTTGCGGTCAGATTGTCGAGGCATGCCGTCGGAATAATGGAAATATCAGGCGATGTTTCCGTAGTCCTCCTCAACATGAACGGAAATTACAAGGACCAGGCGATTCCCAGGATGATCGTGGAGCGCTGGCCGGAGGCCGTGCTTATCATACTGACCGATCGGCTGAGCAGCCTTAGGGATCTTCCGCCGAGCTTCGTTCTGCTCAAGCCGGCGCCCTCCAAAACGCTCCTCACCGTGATCAATCGCGCGGCGCTTGCTTCCGCGCTCATTGCGAAATCGCCCAAACGGCGAAAATCCGAACCAATGTCGATTTGCCTCGACGAGGATGTCGCGAATTGCGGCAAACTGCCGATTTGATCGATGCTTCGGCGCGAGGCTTTGCGCTGCATGGCCCCGGACGGCGGCGAATTGCCTTCCGAGCTTTGGCGCGATAAGAAATCCCCAGCGATGGCTCCCTTCGGGGATTAATAGGGAACAGGGTGAAATGCCCTGGCTGCCCCCGCAACTGTCAGCGGCGAGTTCGGCGCCACTCGTGACCACTGGATTTTTTCCGGGAAGGTCGGCGCCGGACGCAGCATATTCCCGAAAAGTTGCAGACTTTTCGGATCGGAATGTGCGTCAAGTCAAAAACTTGAAGACCCGCGAGCCAGGAGACCTGCCATTGTCGCGTCGGGCGCGGATTTCCGCGAGACCCGGCGTTGCTCTATTGGCATACGAGGGATCTATGCAAGGATTGTCTGCCCTGCTCGGGCGCGCGCCCGTCGCGTTGCGCGAAAAGCTCATTCTCATGTTCGGCGGGCTGGTCCTCGCCAATATCGGCGTCTGGATCTGGGCTCTCGCGGTTTTCCGCGACAAGCCGGTGCTGCTCGGCTCGGCCGTGCTGGCCTATACGTTCGGCCTGCGCCATGCGGTCGACGCCGACCATATCGCGGCGATCGACAATTCCACCCGCAAATTGATGCAGGAAGGACAGAGGCCGGTCGCGGTCGGCCTGTTCTTCTCGCTCGGCCATTCGACAATTGTCGTCCTTTTGTCGGTGGCGGTCGGCTTCGCCAGCCTCGCCATCAGCACGCGGTTCGAGCAGTTCAAGGCGGTGGGCGGCATTGTCAGCACCAGCGCCTCGGCCCTGTTCCTGTTCCTTCTCGCTTTGTTCAACCTGATCGTGCTGTCCTCGGTCTGGCGCTCCTTCAAGGCGGTGCGGCGCGGCGAGACCCTCAACGACGACGATTTCGACCTGCTGCTCAACCAGCGCGGCTTCCTCGCCCGCCTGTTCCGTCCGGTCTTCGCAATGGTTCGGAAAAGCTGGCATCTGTTCCCGGTCGGCATCCTGTTCGGCCTCGGCTTCGACACGGCGACGGAAGTGGCGCTGTTCGGCATGTCGGCGACCCAGGCGGCGGGCGGCGCGTCATTCGGGACGCTTCTGGTCTTCCCGGCCTTGTTCACCGCCGGCATGTCGCTGGTGGACACGGCCGACGGGGCGATGATGCTCGGCGCCTATGGCTGGGCCTTCATGAAGCCGATCCGCAAGATCTATTACAATCTCACCATCACCGCGGTTTCGGTGCTGGTCGCGCTGGCGATCGGCGGCGTCGAGACGCTCGGCATGATCGGCGACGGTTTCGGGCTGCATGGCGGGTTCTGGGACGGCATAGCGGCGCTCAACGCCAATTTCGGCCTGCTCGGCTACATCATCATCGGCCTGTTTGTCGGAAGCTGGCTGGTCTCGGCGCTGATCTACCGGCTCAAGGGTTTTGATCGGCTCGAAGCCGAGGCGTGAGGGCCTGCTTGTCCACGGGGCGCCTTGCGGCGCCCCCTCACGGATACGAAAGCTTCGGAAAGAACTCCCCGCGACCCTCCGGGGTGATGTCGAGCAGGCCCCACAGCGGGTTGGCGAAATCGCCGGAGCGATGATGCTGGCCGGCCGGCGATTTCGTAAAGCTCATCTCGCTGCCCCAGAAATGGCGGATAACTCCGCCCTCCCGACGAAACACGTTGTAGATCGTCTCGTCCCAGTTTTTGTCATCGGGCACGCCGTGCTGCTGGCGCATCGCGGGCGAGAACTTTGACGTGTCGCCAAAGTAGTCTGCGTCATATGCGTTGCCGGCGGTCGAAAGAAATTGCAGGTGGCCCCATCCGCGCAAGTGCGCCCAGGCGGCGAGCCGGGCAATAGGAGACTTGGCCACGATGTAGAGCGACGCGCGCTGGAAAATGTGCCGGGCCGCGCCGTCGAGCCCGTCGAGAAGATGCGTGCAGCCGGGACAGGGCGTCTCGCGCTCAGGCCCGTACATGAAGCTGTAAAGGATCAGCGTGTCGTGCTCTCCGAAAAGGGAGGACATGCGGACCTGTTCCGGCATCGCGTTCGCGCCGATGCGCTCGAAAACGTAATCTTGCGGCGTTTCGCCTCCAGGCGGCAGCGCGCGGCGCTGCGCCGCGACGGCCTCGACTTGCGCGCGGAGCGCCATCTCGGCGTCAAGCAGCTTGTTTCGCGCATCGCGATAGGCGGCGCTTTCGTTGGGGAAGGCAAGATGGGGCATGGGACAGGCCCTCGAAAACTGTGGCGCCTTCTCAACGAACCGCGCCGCGAACGGTTTCCGCGACGAACGCTAAACGGCCGAGACATCGCCTAAAATCGCAGCCAGCCGCCGAAAATCCTCATCGCTACGGGGAATGCCGAAACGCAGCCATTCGGGGCGACCGGCAAACGGCCGCGCAAGTACGCCGCCGGCGCCGAGACGCTCGAAAATCTCCTGCGCTCGCGCATGGCGCGCAAGGCGAAACAGCAGCGAGCCGCCGACGCTCTCGAAACCGGCGCCGGCCAGGATCCTGTCGAGCCGCGCGCCATCGCTCTTGAGGCGCGCGGCGCTTTGCGCCAGCCAGGCGAGGTCGCCATAGGCCTTGATCCCGATCTCGACCGCCGCGCCGTTCACCGCCCAGGGGCCGAGCTTTCCACGCAACGGCTCAGCCAGTTCCGGTCCGCACAGCGCAAAGCCGAGCCGCAGGCCCGCCAGCCCGAATGTCTTGCCGAAAGAGCGCAGCACGATCAGGCCGGGCAGCGGCAGTTTTCGCGCGAGACTTTGTTCCTGCGGCAGGAAGTCGATGAACGCCTCGTCGACGATCAGAGTTTTGCGCTCCGCCGCCATTTTGCGCGCCAGCGCGACAAGATCGTCGACCCCGACAAGGCGGCCGTCGGGATTGTTGGGATTGACCACGACCGCCACGTCGCACGCCGCCAGCTCATCGAGGGTCGGGTAGATTTGCGCTTCCGCGCCGCTGGCCGCCCAGACATTTGCGTGTTCGGCATATGTAAAACCGAGGACGCCGACCTTTTTCGCTGGCTTTAGTCGGGGCAGCAACTGGATCAGGCTTTGCGTGCCGGGCGCCGCGACGATGGCCCCGCCGGCGCCGAGGCGGAAAAATTTCGCTGCGGCGCTTTCGAGCGCTTCGATGGATTCGGCTTCCGGCAAACGGGTGAAGGCGTCCTCGCTCAAGCCGCTGAAAGGGTAGGGACTTGCATTCACGCCGGTCGACAGGTCGAGCCAGGGCTCGGGCGCTCCCAAAAAACGCCGCCGCGCGGCGGCGAGGCCGCCGCCGTGATAGGCTAGGGGGCTTTCCGCCAGCCGATTCGTCTCCTGTTCAGCCAAAATCACGCCACCCATGTTGTCCGCCACAACCTTCGGCCTTGCCTTGGCCGCCCTGACCATAGAAGCGCTGGTCGGCTATCCGGCGCCTGTCTACGCCATGATCCGCCATCCTGTCGCCTGGATCGGCGCCCTTATCGCGCGTCTCGACCGGGCGCTCAACCGTCCCCAATGGTCGGCCGCCCAGCGCAAAAAAGCCGGCGCCGTCGCGCTTGTCGTCACGCTCGCCGCCACCGGCGGCGTGGCCGGGGCGATCGCGGCCCTCGCGCCCAGAAATATCTTGGGCTTCGGGCTTCTGGCGGTTCTCGCCAGCTCGCTGGTGGCGCAGCGCAGCCTGCACGACCATGTCGCCGCCGTGGCGCGGGCGCTGACGGAGGAAGGACTCGACGGCGGCCGGAAAAAAGTCGCGATGATCGTCGGGCGCGACGTGGCGGCGCTCGACGTCGCCGGCGTGTCCCGCGCGGCTGTCGAAAGCCTGGCGGAGAATTTCTCCGACGGAATTGTTGCGCCGGCCTTCTGGACGGCGGCGTTCGGCCTGCCCGGGGCCGCGCTCTACAAGGCCGCCAACACCGCGGATTCGATGATCGGCCACCGCAACGAGCGGTATGAGGATTTCGGCTGGGCGGCGGCGCGCTTCGACGATCTCGTCAATCTTCCCGCCTCGCGCCTCGCCGCCCTGTGGCTCATTCTTGCCGCCGCCGCCTCTCCCGGCGCGGACGCCGCCGCCGCCATCCGCGCGGTGCGGCGCGATGCGAAAAATCATCGCTCCCCCAACGCCGGCTGGCCGGAGGCGGCGATGGCCGGCGCATTGCATTTCAAGCTCGCGGGGCCGCGCGCCTATGGCGGCGAAAAAATCGACGACGTTTACATGGGCGATGGCCGGACCGGACTCGACGCCGCCGATATTTTCCGCGCCCTGGCGCTCTATCGCCGCGCCTGCGACGCGCAGATGATTTTCCTGGCCTGCCTGCTGGTTGTCGCCGCGCTTTAGTTATGGCTCGATCACCCAGTAGGGCTCGCCCGACTTCTTTTGCTCTTCCAGCCCGCGCCGGGCGGCGACCGTATCCCGGTTCACGACCTTCTTGAAATCCTGCATCGCCTTGGGCTCGTCGAACACATAGGAATGGCCGCTCAGGCGCGCATCGACCGATTCGAGGCTGGGGGTCACCAGGATATCAGCGCCGCCGCTGCCGGCGCGCGGCGAGCCGTGATAGCTCTCCGAAATCAGGATGGCGCGGTCATATTCGGAAGCGTAGAGCGTGCGGATCTCGCCCATTTTGCGCGCCAGCCCGATCTGTTCGCGGAAGACGTCCTGAGCCACGTCGGGCGCCGCGAACACTGCCGCGCCGACCTTCAGCTTCGTCTTGGCCAGCGCGAATTCGCGCAGCATCTGCAAGAGGATGCGATTGCCCATGCTGTGCGCGACGAAATCGAGCTGCAGCTCGGGCCCGGCCTGCGCGATGGCCTCCACCAGCTCCTCCAGATGCGGTTCGCTCCAGGCGTTGGAATCCTCGTCATAGGCATAGCCGAAGGCCGAGTCTTCGGAGGGCCAGCTCCAGCCGACGACCGAGCCGTCATAATCCGCGTCAGATCCCAGTTGCAGCGCGCGCCAGGCAAGGCTCTCGAAGGAGGTGTTGAAGCCGTGGATCACGATCATGATCCTGTTGCCGCCGCTTTGCCGCGTCCTGGCGACGATCATCCTGGCGCAGGCCTCGGCCCCCTTGGTCAGGGTCTTGGGCGCTGGCGGCAGATGCGGCTCGCCGGAATGGCGCGCCGGCGAGCCGAGAAAGCCGCAGGTGAACTGGAAGGGATCAAGGCGCTTCGAGCCGAACCGCGTCGTGTAATCCAGCGTCCCCTCGTCGTCGCGGTCGGTGGCGAAAAACACCGGCGAGCGCGTCGCCATTTTCGGCGGCGGCGGCATGACCGGCGCAACGGGCGCGGCGTGGACCTCCGTCTCCGCCTTGCGCCACAGGCTCATTTCAGCGTGCATCACGGCGGGGCCGTCGCCTTCCGAGCGCATGGCCATTTGCATCCGGGCCGAACGGTCGAGCTGGTTGTCCGCGACGTTGGGAAGTTTGAGGATCGCCTGTTCCCGCGTCATGATCGCGGCGTCGGACGCTTGCCGCGCCTGTTCCGCCGCCATCTTGAAGGCGTTCTTCTCCGCTTCGCTGCGCTGCAGCCAGAAGGCGGGCGCCGCCGCCAGCAGGCCGGTCTCCGGCCAGCCGGTGGTCAGATAGAGTTTTCCCGCATATCTGGCGGCGAAGCCCAGAGTGTCCGCGCCAAGCTGCGTCTGCAGCGCATCGGCCGCGCCGCCGCCGGTCATGTCCCTCATGTCGCCGGCTGATCCGCCTTCGACGCTTTTCGCCCCGACATTGGCGATAATTTTCGCGTCCGGCGCGCCATTGGCCGCGGCGACCCTGAGCTTGCTGAAATCCTCCTCCGACCGGACCGGCGCCTTGGTCAGGAAATAGGTGACGGCGTGATTCCACAACTTTAGCGGAAACAGCCCGGAACGCCCGGCGTCGGTCGCGGCGGCGGCGCCGAGAAAGCTGTTTTGCATCAAAAAGACTTCGCTTGCCGATTTGAACACGAAGGGCCGCGTCAAAAGCGACGCCTCCGATCCCGCCTTCTGCAATTTATGCAAGTCCTCGTCGGCCAGGGTGAAGACGCCTATGTCCGCGGCGCCGTTCTTGATCGCCTGCATGGCCTGCGCTTCGGTCGCGGCCGGCTTCGCCACGAGCGTGACGCCGGCGTCGGCAAGGGCCTTGCTGGACAGCAGCGATTTGATGAAGACATCGTCGGCATAGGCCGAAGGAAAGACGAGGCGCGTCTCCGTCGCGCGCGCGGCGGAGGAAAGCAGCAGGCAGGCGAGGGTCAACAGCAGGCGGCGCGGCATGAGCGTGATTTCGGCTGGAGGATGACATCGACATATACGTTGCGAGCGGCGCAAAGATTACATCACTTGCCGGGTTCGGGCGCTTGCGGCGGCGCCTGGCGGGATGCGCGGCGATCACGTCTTCGCGAGGTCGCGCCGGGTGCGGCGGATTGCCGCTGTCGCCACAGCGCGACAGGCATGCGCTCATTGCGCAGCGCCGAAGCGCGCGTTTCTGCTAGTCCTCAGGGCGTATTTCCGGAGGACCATCATGCGTCGCCTGATCCTGACAACCATCCTTGCCGTCGCCGCCGCTTTTCCCGCCGTCGCGGCGCCCCGGTTCAAAACGGCCATCGTCGGCTCCGAAGCCGCGCCCATCTGCTCGTCGAAATCGCTGATCGTCACCTATCAGCTGAACCGCCTGAACGACCCGGTCAAGGCCGACGCCGCGAGCGCCAAATGCGGTCGGCTGGCGCCGGGCTCGCAGGTGGCGATCATCTATCAATTTGGCGATGAGCTTGCCGGGGCCCATCCGGTGCAGGTTCGTCCGCTCTCGCCGGCCGGCGCCAAGATCGGCTATGCCCTGACCAGCGCCTTTTCCATCGCGCAGGAATTGGCTTCGGCGGCGAGAAACTGAGGGCCGGCTCAGAACCTGTCCCAGGCTGCGTCGGCGTCGGTCGCCGTTGCGCCGTTGCGGCTTAGTCGAAAGGCGGCGCTGGCCTCATAGAGCTTTTCGCGCGCGCGGTTGATGCCGCCGAGCGGCGCAAGGTCGGCCGGCGCATCGCCGGGATTGAAAGTCAGATTTTCGCACATCGCGTCGCGGCCCGGCGCGGAAACATCCTGCGCCGGCATTTCGATGCGGCCGACCGGCCGCAACGGCGACAGCGATTGCGGCCATTCGCGAGACGCGTCGTCGATGGGCATGTCGCCGGCGCGCAATTGCACGAAAAGCTCGTAACACGCTGGCGCATCCTTCAATTCCCGCCTCAGAGCCGCGCGGAGAAAATCCGGATCGTCCTTCGGCGGCGCCGTCGGCTTGCCCGCCTCGCAGGGCCGGGCGGCATATTTGATGGCGCGGCGCGGCCCGAATCGATAGGGCGTCATCGACCAGTAATCGGCGCGCAGGGGCGAAGCGATCCTCCGCGTCGCATTCCGATAGACGATCAAGACTTCGCGAAGCCGCCAGGCAAACGGATTATAGCCGGGAAAGAAATAGCTTTTCGCGTGCGCGAGGTCGCCCTGCATTCCGCCTGCGCGGACGAAGGCGCTGAAATCGTCGACATTGGCGAGGAAATAGACCGGGAAATTGATGAAGAGAAGATCGTGCGGCGGATTGTGGCGCGCCGGATCGGGATGGCCGGGGTCGGCGTCGATCAGCTTGAGCGCCATGCCTCGCCCATTGGGATCCTTGTCCGGCCCCGGCGTGAAGGCGCTGTTGGAAAAGCGGAGCCAGGCTTTGTATCGCAGGCCTGGCTGCGCGAAGCTCCCGACCCGCAGGTCGTCAGGCAGGTCGGGGGCGACGCGGAACACCGCCTTGACGCAGCCGTGCGCCTTGGCGTGAGCGCCCCGGAGCGCCGGGCGGGCCCCCGCCGACGGATAGGTCGATTCCAGTAAGCCGCGCGCGCCGGTGACGATCTCCGCAATCGCCCGACCTTCCGGCGCGGGGTTATCGCGCGCCAGACGGGCCGCAATATATGCCGCGCCGGCGAGCAGGCCGAAAAGAAGCGGCAGCGCCGCGCGTTTCCGCATTTCGTCCTCTCCCCAGCGGTCAAAGCGTCTTGAGATAGTCGATGAGGTCGTCGCGCTCCCGGTCGCTCAGGGCCCTTCCCACGACGCCGGGACGGCCCGCGCCGTCCTCGAAGGAATGGCCCGCGACGCTGTTGCCCTTGATCAGCCTGCCCATGTCGTCGGCCTCGGAAAACAGCGTTTCGCCTTCGGCGCAATGCGGATCGGCAGGGTAGCCGACCCGGCGAGGATCGTAATCGCGCGCGCCGAGGCAGAATTTTTTCGGTCTTTCGCCGGCGGGCCGCAGCAGCCAGTAAAGCGAGGGAACGGAGCCATTGTGCAGATAGGGCGCCATGGCCCAGACGCCGTCGAGCGGCCGGGCGCGATAGACGGCCTGCGGCGCCGGATTGGGACAGTTTTTGCGCGGGCCGAACACCGCCTCGCGCGCATCCGCCGCCACGCCCTGGTCGTCCAGCCATTTGCGCGCGACGCGGTCGACGGTGTCCATCAGCGCCAGCGAAAAGGGCAGCGCCGCCCCCGAAAAGGCCGGAATGGCATTGCCGCATCCCCAGCGCTCGCCGAGGTCGCGGCGCGGGTCGAGATGGAAACGCGCCGGCGGCCTGATCATGCGCGTTCTCAGCACCTCGCTCTGCGCCGGGTCGGTTCCGATGACGGAAACGGGGATCTGCCGCAGGGCCAGGGCGCCGTTTTTCTGCCAGGCGTCGGAGCGCCTGAGCGCCTCGTCGGGATAGTCCGTGTCGAAGACGGGGTCGGCGAGCGGTCCGAGATGGCAGCCGGCGCAAAGTTCGGCGTAAAGCGCGCGGCCCTTCGCGACGCGGGCCGGATCGACGGCCCAGGCGGGATCGCCCGGAAACACCGCCGCCGGCCATTTCGGCGCGCGCAAGCCCCCGGCGTCGGGCGAGAAGAAATCGCCGCCGCGCAGGAGATCCTCGATCCAGACGATATTTTGCAGCGCCACGGTCGAGGCGAACAGGTTCTTTCCCTCGGCGCCGTCCTTGAGATCGATCAGCGCGCCGACGCCGAGCGCCTCGCCGACATTGCGCACCAGCGGCTGTTCGATCGAGGCGTCATATTCGGCCCAGGCGAACCAGGGCGCGCTCCACAGGGCCGGGAAGCGCACCGGCGCGTCGGTGGCGTGGAAATTGCCGGCGATGGCGTCGCCGCCGGCCGGGCCGCCAAGGTCTTCGTAGAACAGCCGGTTGCCGATGCGGTTGAGCGCGTCGAGCCGTCCGAAATTTTCCGGCGTGTCGGCCTGTCCGGACGCGGCCTCCGAGGCGCCTGACGCGCGCGCCGCAACGACGATGGAATCGAAGGCCTTGGCGAGGCCCGAGCGCAGTTTCTCCCGATCCTCCTCGGACGCGCTCCGGCCGAGGACGCGGTCGGCGAAACGCGTGAAGCGCCCGGGCGTCTTCAGCGTATAGAACAGCGACAGCGACACCGCGCGCTCGAGCGCGTTGAGATTGAGCATCGCCGGGCCGCCGTCGAAGCGCAGGCTGACGCCCCTGTATTCGATATGGCTGGTGTGGCAGGCGGCGCAGTTCAGGCCGATGCGGTCGGGCGACAGTTTTTTGTCGCGCGGGTCGAGCGGGACCTGGGTGCGTGCAAAGCCGACCGGCAGGCCGTCGCGATTATCCGACGGCGTCCAGCGCAGGCCGGTTGACGGGGTCGCGGGGTGGGCGGCGGCTCGCTCTTGTCCGTAGCCATATGTTTTCAATATGCCGGGATCGGCGGCGAGCGATCTGGGGCTGGGGATGAATCCGATCCGCGCGAGGTAGGCGCTGTCGCTTAAAAGGCCCGGCGCGGACCACAGCGACAGGCCCGGCTGCTCGAGCGCCATGAACCAGTCGTAAGGAATGGGGAGGGTCGCGGTTCCCTGGCTGGCGTGATGCGTCCAGAAGCGGTCGGCGTCTGACCAGTTCTGGTCGAGCCAGTAAGCTTTTTTCGGCGGCGCCGCCGCGGGCAGCGGCGGCGGGAGAAGGATGGCTGTCGACGCCGGGAGCAGGGGGCGCGCTTTTTCGGGAAATTCGATCGCGCCCGCCAGGGCCAAGGCGCAGGCGGCAGGGACAAGCAGGATAATCAGCGCCGCTTTGCGCATCGGGCCCTCGGGTTCGCCGCGCTCTCATCATGTTCCGATTGCGCCTGAATTCAATGACGAATTCGGCGGCGGAATGTTACGCAGCGCATATGCCTAAAAAAGCGGCTTGCCCAATGATTGCGCTTGTGAAAAACGGGTTAACCGGAAGATCGCCAGGCCGATCGGGAGACGACCCATGCAAACGGTGGAAGAATTCCTCGCCTATTCCATTCATCTCGAGCAGGAGGCCGCCGCGCGTTTCGGCGAATTGGCCGACGCCATGGAAAGTGGCGGCAATCTCGAGGTCTCGAAGCTCTTCCGCCGGCTCTCGGATTATTCCAAGCTGCATCTCGGCGACGCCCGGGCGCGCGCAGGTTTCCGCGAGATTCCCGAAATCGCGCCGCATGAATTCGTCTGGCCGGACCTCGAAAGCCCTGAAGCTGCGGCGATCTGGGGCACGGACCCGATGATCTCGCGTTCCGAGGCCTTGCAGATCGCCCTGAGCGCCGAACTGGCCGGCTATAACTACTACAAGCGCGTGCACGACACGACCGACGACCCGGAAATCAAGGTCCTCGCCGCCGAATTCGTCAATGAAGAAGCGGGGCATGTGGCCGAATTGCAAAAATGGATCGCCGCCAACGAGGCGGGGCAAATGGCGCCGGCGGACTGAATTCCCGCTACGCCGCGCTCGTCGCCTGAAGGAAGCGCTGCACGCTGATGCTCAGTTCGCCCGCTTGACCCGTCAGTTGCCGCGAGGCTGCCAGGACATCGCCTGAAATTGCGCCGGCGGCTTCCGCCGCGCGCGACACAGCCTGCGCATTGTCGGCGACCTCTGCGACGCTTTGCGATGCCTGGGAGATGTTGCGGCTGATTTCCTCGGTCGCCGCGCCTTGCCGTTCGACGGCCACGGCTATGCCGGTGGCGGCGGCGGACGTCTCGCCGGTCTTGCGGGCGATCATGTCGATGTTTTCCGCGACATGGCGGGTCGAAGACTGGATCGCCCCGATTTTCCGGGTGATTTCCTCAGTCGCGTGCGCGGTTTGCGCCGCCAGCGCCTTCACTTCGCTCGCCACCACCGCAAAGCCGCGTCCGGCTTCGCCGGCGCGCGCGGCCTCGATCGTCGCGTTCAGCGCCAGCATGTTGGTCTTGCCCGCGATTTCGTTGATCATGCCGACAATGCCGCCGATCTGGTCGGCGGCGTCCGACAATTGCCCGATCAATTGTTCGGACTTGCGCGCCGCTTCCGACGACTCCAGCGCGATTTCATTCGATCGCCGCGTCTGCAGTGAAATCTCGCTTATGGAGCGGCTCATCTCTTCCGTGGCCGCCGAAACTGCATGGACATTGGCCGAGGTGAGCGAGGCTGCGGCCTGAACCGCTTGCGCCTGCTCGACAGTCGCCCGGACCGATAGGTCCATCGAATTCGCGCTTTTCTGGAGATCGTTCGCCGTCTCCGTCGCTGCGGCCACGACGGCCGCAATGCCGTGGTCGAGATCGTCGGCGACCTTTTTCAGTCCGGCCGCGCGCCCCGCGCCCTCGGCCGCGAAATAGACGGATTGGGAAATTTCCATGTCGAGCAGGGCGGCGCGGATGAAGGCGGATTGCAGCCGCGCCCGCTTTCGCGCCGCTTCGATGTCGAACCGCCCGGCGGGCAGTTGCAGGCCGATCGCCGCGCAGATTTCGGCGACGAGGAAACCATAGCCGGCGATATAGAGCCGCGGTTCGAGGCCGAGCCGGTGATGCGTTTCGCCGATCCGGCGCGCCGATCGCTCGTAATTTTGGTCGAAGCCGCCGTCGATGATCATTTTCCAGTGCCGGGTTTGCATCTCCCTGGCATGGCGCACGATCTCCGCAGTGGGGAAGAATTTTTTCGTCTCCGGCGCGGCGGCGATGTGTCGATAGAAACCATCGAGCGCGCGATCAATCTCACGGACGAGGAAGGCGGCGTTCTCGCGCAGCGTCGAAATGGTTTCGTCGTCGATCCGATTGAACTCGAGACGGGCGTCGATTGTCGATTGCCTCATGGTGGTCTCGCAATATTGCAAAAACAAGTGCGCCAGTCTCGGGCCGGTCATTTTTTCTTGCGCGGGTATCGGGAAAGACTGGCGACAGATGGCTCGGAGCTGTCAGGATGCGACTTTTGGCTTGCGTCAAACTGACCGTAATTTATGTAATACGTTCAATATGTTGCTGTTTTTGCGCGGTGGCGTTGCGCGAACGGGTCCGATTTTCGCCGGATTTGCCTGCGGACCCGATCTTGCGCTAATCAGCCGGACCTGTTCCCGAAAACCCGGCTCAAAATGCAAAATCCCGATCCCGTCGCGCGGCGGCGCACTTTCGCCATCATTTCGCATCCTGACGCCGGCAAGACCACGCTGACCGAAAAGCTGCTGCTGTTCGGCGGCGCCATCCAGCTCGCCGGCGAGGTGCGGGCCAAGGCCAATCGTCGCCAGACCCGCTCCGACTGGATGGGCATCGAGCGCGAACGCGGCATTTCCGTCGTCACCTCGGTGATGACCTTCGAATATGGCGACTGCGTTTATAACCTGCTCGACACGCCCGGCCACGAGGACTTTTCCGAGGACACCTATCGCACCCTGACGGCAGTCGACAGCGCCATCATGGTGATCGATGCGGCCAAGGGCATCGAGGCGCGCACGCGCAAGCTGTTTGAAGTCTGCCGGCTGCGCGACATTCCGATCATCACTTTCGTCAACAAGATGGACCGCGAGACGCGCGATCCTTTCGACCTCCTCGACGAGATCGAAAAGACCCTCGCGCTGGACACTGTGGCGCTGACCTGGCCGATCGGGCGCGGCAAAACCTTCGCCGGCACCTATGACCTGCGAAAGAATCTGGTCCGCCGGCTGGAGGAGGATTCCGAGCCGATCCGCGTGTCCGGCCCCGACGACAAGCAGATCGCCGCGCTGTCGAACGAGACCGACGCCGGAATCGCCGCCGAGGAGATCGCTTTGGCGCGCGAGGCGCAAAAGCCCTTCGACGTCGAGGCCTTCCTCGAAGGCCATCTGACGCCGGTGTTTTTCGGCTCGGCGCTGAAGAAATTCGGCGTGCAGGATTTGATCGACGCCCTGGCCGAATTCGCGCCGCCGCCGCAGCCCGTGCCCGCGGCCACTCGCACGGTCGATCCGCGCGAGCCGAAAATGAGCGGCTTCGTCTTCAAGATTCAGGCGAACATGGACCCCAACCACCGCGACCGCATCGCGTTCTTGCGCGTCACTTCGGGGCGGCTGCTGCGCGGGATGAAGGCGCGGCTGTCGCGCACCGGCAAGAACATCGCGCTCAACGCGCCGCAGTTCTTTTTCGCCCAGGACAGGCAATTGGCGGAAGAGGCTTTCGCCGGCGACGTGGTCGGCATCCCCAATCACGGCGCGCTGCGCATCGGCGACACCCTGACCGAAGGCGAGAACCTGGTTTTTCGCGGCGTGCCGAGCTTCGCCCCCGAAATCCTGCGCCGCGTAAAGCTCGGCGACGCGATGAAGGCGAAGAAATTGCGCGAGGCCTTGCAGCAGATGGCGGAGGAGGGGGTGGTGCAGCTCTTCCTGCCGCATGACGGCGCCCCGGCCATGGTCGGCGTGGTCGGCGCGCTGCAGCTCGATGTGCTGATCGAAAGGCTTCAGGCTGAATATGGCCTGCCGGTGAGCTTTGAAACCAGCCGTTTCGAAGTCTGCCGCTGGGTGAGTTCGGACGATCCGGCCGAGCTGGAGAAATTCGTTCGCGCCTATCCCACCGCCATGGCCAACGATCTCGACGGCTCCCCGGTCTTCCTGGCGCAATCGGCCTTCTCATTGCGCTACGACCAGGAGCGCTGGCCGGCGATCCGCTTCGACGACATCAAGGATTATCAGGTCGCCAAGGCCTGACGCGGCGCGGCGGCCTCGCGCCGCCGCGCCGCAATTCTCATCCAATGATTACAATTTTAATATTTCAATTATGACGACGTTAATGCGTTAAGCTTGAATTTTAGCTTTTATATTACCGAATAGCCAAAAGCGTCAAAGACGCCGGCGCCGACGAGAGCAAGGGCGGCGACCACCTGCGTCGGCCTCGCGGCCTTCCTGGCGCGCTGGTACGACGCGCCTGCGAACGTCGTAAAATATCATGGTAAATCATGAAGCTATGTCCGCCTCTGGGCGCGTGGCGGCGTGTCCGGTTTTGAGCCGCGCCGGCGAGGGAACGGCCTCGGCCTGTGCCAATGCGGCGCTGTCGTGTTTCTTGCTGGCCCAGTCCCGCGCTTTGGCGCCGCTTGCAGCAATGGGTGCGCCGGCCGAGGCGAACGAGCATCTGCAAAGTAATGTTCTCCATTTCTCCTTCGGCGGCGCTGGTTTCGAAGAAAACCCGAGAGCGGAGCGCTGCACGAATGACGATTCTCGACCCGCGCATGAACGCCGTCGCCATTGTCGATGGCCAGGCCATCAATGTCCGCGATCCCGACGACGCCATCGCCCGCGTGCGGACGCGGTTGCGGTCGGGGCGGGGGTTCACTTTCGCCACGCTCAACCTCGATCATCTGGTGAAATTGCGCGCCGACGCCGCCTTTCGCGCCGCCTATGCCCGCATGACGCTGGTCAGCGCCGATGGCGCGCCGGTCGCCGCGCTGGCGCGGGAGCAGGCCGCCAATATGCAGCGAGCCACCGGCGCCGACCTGTTGCGTCCGCTCTGCGAAATGGCGGCGCGCGAAGGAATTCCGGTCGCCTTCTTCGGCTCGACCGAAGAGAGCCTGGAGCTTGCGGCGGCGCGGCTGCAGGCGGAATCGCCAAATCTTTCCATCGCCTTCAAGGCGAGCCCCGCCTTTGGCTTCGACCCGCAGTCCGCGGAGGCCGCAGAATGGGGCGACCGGATCGCCGCCAGCGGGGCGCGTCTGTGCTTCGTCTGCCTCGGCGCGCCGAAGCAGGAGATATTCGCCGACCGGATCGCGCAGAAACATGGTCGCGTCGGTTTCATCGGCGTCGGCGCCGCCGTCGATTTCCTCGCCGGCAAGCAGGCGCGGGCGCCGCGCCTGGCGCGGACCCTGGGCATGGAATGGGCGTGGCGGCTGGCCTGCGAGCCGCGGCGTCTTGTCAGGCGCTATGCGCAATGCGCGGCCCTGCTCGGGCGGATCATGATCGAACGCCGGCTGCTGCACGCCCGGGCCGCGCGCGAAATCCATGTCCACGCGGCCGGCGAATGAGTCATTTCGCTGCAACGCGGTGAAAAGCGCCTTGACGCGCCGCGCGCTCTGCGCGCATCGTTCAAGCGATCGAAAGCTGGGGGCTATATCATGCACTTTTTGCTTCGCGCCGCTGTGGCGGCTTCAACTCTGCTGATTTGCGCCGGCGCCGCTTCCGCTGACTGGTTCTCGCGTGAACCGCTGTCGCGTGACACGCTCGCGCACGCGGAAGATCGCACCATTCCTTACAGCGGCGACTTGCCGGCGTGCGACGATGGGTGGGTGCTGAACGAAATCACCTGGGCCTTCAACTCGCACGAGCCTAATTTCGATTCGACGCTTGAGCTCATGGATTTCAAACGGATCGGCCAGGTCGGCTATCGCGCCAACGGACCCCAGTTCATTCCGCGCCGCTATTGCGCCGCCCGCGCGCTGTTCAACGACGGCCGCGTGCGCGAGGTCCGTTACAATCTGATCGAGCACGGCGGTTTCATCGGCATCGGCTCGGGCGTCGAATGGTGCGTCGTGGGCCTCGATCGCTTCCATGTCTATTCGCCGGCCTGTCGCGCGGCGGGGCCGTAAGCTCTTGCCGCAGCGGCCCCGGATGATGAAGCGCCTTTTCGCGGCTTTTGTGCTGGCCTTGGGCGCGATGGCTTTCGCTGTCGCGCCGGCGCGCGCCGCCGGCGATTGCATTCTCGACAATTGCGCCGACCAGAAGCCGCTTCCGGCCGCGCCCCAAGCCGCGCCCGCGCCGGCTCCGGCAGCGAACTCCTGGTCCAATACACGCCGCGGCGGAACCACGCCGACCGGCGATTTCGATTTCTATGTCCTTTCCCTGTCCTGGTCGCCGAGCTTCTGCGCCGGGGGCGGCGCGTCACGGTCTCGCAACCAGTGCGCTCCCGGCGCCAATCCGGGCTTTGTCGTGCATGGCCTGTGGCCGCAATATTCCAGCGGCTATCCGTCGCAATGCGCCGGCGACGGCTTCGTGCCCTATTCGGTTCTCGGCAGCCTGAACGGCCTTTATCCCGACCTGGGGCTGGCGCGGCACGAATGGCGCCAGCATGGCGTCTGCTCCGGCAAGACGCCCGCCGGCTATTTCGCCGACGTGCGCATCGCCCGCGATAATATCGTCATACCCGCCTCTTTGATGGCGCCGGCCCAGGACCAGGCCGTGTCGCCGCTCGACGTGCAGCGCGCCTTCATGCAAGCAAATCCGCGCCTGCGCTCGGGAATGATGACCATCACCTGCCGGCGCGGCGAATTGCAGGAAGCGCGGTTCTGCTTTTCCAAGGACTTGCGCGATTTCGTCGCTTGTCCGCAGGTGGTCCGCGAAGGCTGCCGCAGCCAGAGCGTGGTCGTTCCTGCGGGACGATAGCCGGACGAAGCGGCCAGGGCGGCGAAAATGAACTACCGGCACGAATTCCATGCGGGCAATTTCGCCGACGTGCTCAAGCATGTCTTCCTGACGCGCGTGCTGCTCTACCTTCGCCGCAAGGACAAGGCGTTCCGCTATATCGACACCCATGCCGGCGCCGGCCTCTACGATCTGGAGGGACCGGAGGCGGCGCGCTCGAACGAGGCGCGCGACGGAATCGTCCGCCTGCTGGAGGCTTCCGATCTTGGAGCGGCGGCAGATCTGCTCGACCCCTATCTCGCGGCGGTCCGGAGGGCGGGGGCGCCGAAATTCTATCCCGGCTCGCCTCTCATCGCGAAAAATTTACTGCGGCCGCAGGACAGGGCGCTGTTTTGCGAAACCCTGCCGCAGGCCGCGAAATCGCTGCGCGCCGCCCTTGGCCGGGACGCTCGCGCAAAACTGATCGAAATCGACGGCTATCACGGCTTCAAGGCCTTCGTTCCGCCGCCGGAGCGGCGCGGGCTGGTCCTGGTCGATCCGCCTTTCGAACGGCGCGACGAATATGAGCGCATCTTCGACACGCTGCGCGAGGCTCTGGGCAAATGGGCGGGCGGGATCTTCATTATCTGGCTGCCCGTCAAGGAACAGGACGTGGTCGAGGACTTCTGCGCCGCCGTCGCGGCGTCCGCGCCGGAGTTGCTGCGCGTGGAGTTGCAGGTCGAGGCGCCGGAGCCGGGCCGTCCGCTGGCGCAGACTGGCCTCCTGATCGTCAACCCACCCTTTGGCCTGGAGCAGGAGGCGGAGATCATCCTGCCCGTGCTGACGCGCCTGATGGCGCGCGGGGCGGGCGCCGGCTTTTCGCTGCAACATTCCGAACGCGCGGAAAATAAGCCGAGCTGAAGCCTACCTAAGGACATGAAAGCAAGGCTTGCCAACCGCGACAACTTGTCGCAACTTGATGACAGTTGGGGGAGCTTCGCGAGAGCGAAGGCGCTGACGGGACAAAAGTCCGCAGCGATGTCTTGCTGAGAAAAAGCCTGCAAAAGGCGAGGCAGTCCGCCAATCGGCCGATAGCGATCAGGGCCGGGTGGACTGCATTTGGTGGAATTGCAATCCTCGCGTCGATCTTCTCGGCGCCAAGCCCCGCGAATCGGCCATGACCGGAGGAAAAGCGTCATGGCGCAACAGGGCACGATTAAATTTTTCAACGCAGACAAGGGTTACGGCTTCATCAAGCCCAGCGATGGCGGGCGGGACATTTTCGTCCATATCACCGCCGTCGAACAGGCTGGTCTCGCCTCGCTCAACGAAGGGCAGAAAATCTCCTTCGAGGTCGAGCCGGACAAGAAAGGCAAGGGTCCCAAGGCGGTCAATCTGCAGGTGGACTGACGGCGGCGTTTGCAGGCGAAGTGGCTGCCGGTTCGCGTGAAGCAGACGCGTCGAAAGAAAGATTGGAGCCCCGATCCGATCCAGTCGGATATGGGCTCCAACAAGGCTCCGGGCCGGTCCCGATGCGCGAAGAACTTGCATCCCCGCGGGGAATTGGGGTTCGCTTGCGCGTCGCCATCGCGCTCGGAGCACAGCCATGAAGCTATATTATTCGCCGACCTCGCCCTTCGCCCGCAAGGCGCGAATCGCCGCGGCTGTGCTGGGACTTGACGGGGCACTCGAGCTCGTCGCGGCCGACACGTCGAATCCGGCCGACGCGCTCCGGGCCAAAAACCCGCTCGGCAAGATTCCCGTGCTGGAGCTGGACGACGGCGCTTGTCTCTATGACAGCGCAGTGATCGTCGCCTATTTCGACGATATCGCCGGGGGCGGGCGCCTGATCCCGCGCGATCTTCCTGCGCGCTACGCCGCGCTGACGCTGGAGGCGCTGGCCGACGGCATAAGCGAGGCCAGCATTTTGCAGATCTACGAGATTCGGATGCGCGCGGAGAACGAGCGCAGCGCCAATTGGGTCGCGCATCAGCAGGGAAAAGTTTTCCGCGCGCTGGCCCATCTCGAGGCTGCGCCGCCGCCGGCCGAATTCGGGCAGGACGCTCCTGATATCGGGCGGATCGCGCTGGCCTGCGCGCTCGGCTATCTCGACCTGCGCTTCGAGGGCGCCTGGCGCGCCGGCCACCCGAAACTCGTTGCCTGGCTTGCGGCCTTCGCCGCAGCCGTCCCGGCTTTGGCGGCGACAAAGGCGTCCTGAGGCGGTTTCAGGCGCGTTGAGCGCCGGTTCAGCATCAATTGATGGGCTGACGTGGGACGTTTGCGTCGCCGGTATTTCCTCCGGCATTGGCGCTTTCCGCGGGAAGCGGAAGGCCGCAAATTCATTCGGCAATGGCGGCTTGCGCCCCACGCGCGTCATGCCCGGCCTTGTGCCGGGTGTCCACGCCGGGCCGCGAGATTCGATGCCGGAGATTTCGCGCTGTATCGCCGCGTGGATGGCCGGGACAAGCCCGGCCATGACGGCTCTTGGGCCCAGCAAGGGCGGCTCACGACCCACAATGTCCGCGCTCGGCTCGAAGGCGACCTTCCTAATAGGGTTGGCGAACGTCACGTGTCGGCTTATAGTTGACCTTCCTGATCGAAGAAGCAGCGAATGCCGCGCCGCCACATACGGTTTCGAATTTGATAAAGCTGCAAAAGGTCGATCACGCTGCTATTGTGCAGCTATGACAGACAAAACCACCGCTCCGATGTGTTCGGCAGAGCCCAAGCGTAAGTTTGGAAAGCCACTCAAAATCGCGGCATCGACATTTGGGTTGGGGCCGCCGATCGGATACTTGGCGTACTTTATCGGCGGCTTCTGTTTTTCAGTGCTTGATACACAGAACAAACATCCAGATAAAGCAGTTATTCCTGTTGTCTTGCTGGGGCTCACAGGCTTTCCAGTACTATTTGCCTATCTTTATACCATAAAAATGGGGGCTATTGCGGCGGTGTTAGCGCCGCTGGTCGATTACATCTCTCCCGTGCTTATTCCACGTCGCATGCTCGGCGCCGCGCTGGGCTGCGTATGCGGTTGGGCGTATTACCGCCCCGTTATGGCGTCGATTCCGGACTACCAATTTCAGGAGCGTGCAATAGTCGCCTTTGCAGGCGGCGTAGCTGGTCTTTTCGTCGCTTGGGTCTGCCAACGAGCAGGCTGGACAAAATCACCACGCCCGTAGATTGGTAGCGCCGCTTGTGATTCGTTGGACGGCTCGGAGATCACTAACAAATATTTCCCGATGTCTGCTGTTTGATGCCAACCCGCCTTTCCGGTGGCGCCCGTCGCCGACCGCTTCCCGCCGAACCCGGCCATTGCGGCAAGAACTTGGCCGCCGTCGAACAAAAAACCCCGGCGCGAGGCCGGGGTCGAATTTGCGGGAGGTTATTGCTTTTTGACCCGGCCGGCCGCCTCGGGGGACGGCGGGCGGCCGAAGCTTCAACCCATCAGAACTTGTAGTTCACGCCGCCGCGCAGCAGGCTCAGGTTCGTGCCCGTCGAGACGGCGCTCGGCGTGCCGTTGAAATAGTTGTTGCTGCCGAGCGAGGCATACAGATATTCCGCCTTGGCGGTGATATGCGGGGTGATCGCATATTCGAAGCCGAAGCCGAGGGTGAAGCCGTTGGCGTAGTGCGACTGGTCGAGGGCGGTGGGGGCGTTGTTGAGCACGCCGCGGATATCGGCGCCGGCATAGCCGCCGGTGCCATAGAACAGCGCGCGGTCCATCGTATAGCCGACGCGGGCGCGGATGGTGTCGAGATTCTGCACGACGCCGGTCGAGGTCGCGCGGACGCCGGGGCTCGCCGCATCGGCGATATGGGACCAGGCGTAATCGCCTTCGCCGCCGATCAGCAGGTTGCCCGACTGGTAGTTATAGCCGCCGGTCAGGCCGAAGGCGCCGCCGACCGGGTTGCGGCCGAAATAATTGGCGCCCGAGCCATTGAAGCCGCCAATGCCGGCGCCGGCGTTCAACCCGACATAAAAGCCGGTCCAGGTGAAGCTCGGCGGATAGTCGTAGGACGCCGGCGCGTCCTTGCGGTAGGGCAGATCGGCGGCCTGCGCCAGCGAGGCGAAGGACATCGCCGTTCCACCGATCAGGGCGATCAGAACCTTTTTCATCACACAAACTCCAAAGTGAGGCCCGTGCTGCGGCCTTTCTGAAGTGATTTAGGGCCGTAAAGGTAATTGGAGCGTAAAAATAAATGGTTTATGCAAATTAGGAATTGCGATGCGGGCAAGGCAAATATTACATTAAAGTAGATCTGCTATGTTTAGTAAAATATGCGCAAGTCATATTTGTTAAGCAAAGGCGAATCCTATTTTATGCTCATAAATAAGCACATGAAATCACATGAATATTGTGGTTAATAGAAGCTTAATGATGGATTTTGTCCTGCGTTGGCAGCGACTTGCGCGACGTCAATCGGCGCTTGGCAGGCGGCGCATGGTGAATTCGATACTGCCGTCGTCGAGTTCGCGCCAGGATTCGATTTCCGTCATATAGGCCGCCTTCGGGAAGCGGCTGAACCATTCGCGGGCTTTTTCGCGGGCTTCTTCGCG
Organism: uncultured Alphaproteobacteria bacterium; assembly: GCA_963849665.1. Classification (GTDB taxonomy): domain Bacteria; phylum Pseudomonadota; class Alphaproteobacteria; order Rhizobiales; family Beijerinckiaceae; genus Rhodoblastus. The sequence continues at coordinate 86,351 of CAWKJW010000051.1, forward strand.
TGGCAAAGTGAAGGATTCGCGCCGAAAACCGTCGGAGGCCCGCCGCATGGCGGAAAGCCGCGACAGCTTTTCCGCCGCGCGGGTCGCGAGATCGCCGGGATTTTTTCTTTCGACGGGCATGGAGTTCCCCGCCCGGATTTAACCACTATCGGCGTGGCCGCGTCCAGCGGGAATCGTGTTGTTTTGCTGCGCCGGCCTCGTCGATCAGCCGCGCGACAATATGCGGATCCTGCGGGAAGCCGGCGCGGATCCACAGCGCCTGCAGCCGCTTCAGCGCGCCGCCCAGTCCCGCGCCCTGCGCCACGCCGCGCGAAATCAGGTCCGCGGCGGCGAAGGGCGGCTTCGGTGCCGGCGTATCGCGCAGGAAAGCGTCGGCATGGGCGAAATCCTGGTCATCGGCGCGGCGCCGCTTTCCGCCTGGATCAGCGCCAGGGCGTCGCGCGCCGCCTGGCCGCCGTGCAGGAACAAGGCCTC
>CAWKJW010000052.1:0-49086 GCA_963849665.1 uncultured Alphaproteobacteria bacterium
CAGAAGCTTGACCTTGAGAAAGGTCGTGACTTCTAAGTCTGGTTAGGAGCGAACGCGACGCCGAGCTTATGCGAGGGACCTCCCTAATCGCGACGAGTCGCGATTAGGGAGACTTGGCATTACGCGCAATACGGAGGCCGCCGGGCGCATCGCGCTTGCGGCCCCGACGATGCGTCATCAAGTTAAAGCGACCGATCCGGCGCCGGTCTTAACCCTATGGCGTCCAGCGTAATTTCCAAATCGACGAACCTGTTTTCCATTGCTAAAGGCTACGCTTGTCCCGGTCCCGGCCCGCCAACAACAAACAATTGCCTTTATTTCCCAGACACACTTAGCTGACGCCATCGCACAAAAACTCGTTTTCTTGAACGACTGCTTATTTTTCTATTCCTTTTGCTTGTTTTTCCGCATTTGCGCGCCACATCGCCCACGAAGCGTCTGGGCAATCGAGTCTTGCGGCGTTCAGAGCCGCGCTGCGTCAAGGAGAATGAAATGACGGTTCCCGCGAACATGTCGCTGCTGATCTCGTTGCTTGCAGCCATCGCCCTTGCGACCAAGGCGGGAGGGGCCCCGCTGATCGCCCGTTCCCGCGCCTTCGCCGCCGCGCCCGCCAAGCGCGGCAAGTAGAAGGCTGCCCAAGAAGAAATTTTCGCAACTCAACGCTGCCGACGCGCCGCGGGCTGATCGCTGCGACGGCGTCAAGTCGCTGGCAATTCCGGGCGGAAACGACAGGCCTTTGCCGATCCGATCAAGCCGGTTCGGGGGCGTGGACCCATGCTGGGGCTTCCAACGCGCATGAGCGCGACCGTCAGGAGAAGTCTCATGATCACTTTCTTGCAACGCAATTTCGGGCGCGCGGCCAGCGCCGCCGCCGTCGTCGCGCCACTGGCGCTCTCAAGCCCGGCGGCGAGGGCCGGCGACGCGCCGGCCAAATGCAGGACCTTCAAGCCGATCGAGGCGATGACGGCCGTCCTTGGCTCGAAATCCGCCCTCGCCTATTTCGTCAACGACAACGGCGCCTGCCGTGTCGCCCTGATGGTCTCCGAAAGGTTCGATCCGGCAGAGGCGCCGCGCTCGGCCTCCCGGTTGAACTTGCGCCTCGAAGCCGGCCAGAGCGTGAGCCTCGACAGCGAAGAGGGCGACTCCCTCAATATCGCCTGCGGGCGCGGCGCCGCCGAACTGCAGGTGACCACCGCTCCGCGCGAAAAGATTATGGCGCGGGAGCGGAATGCCGGCGGCAAGCTCTGCGCGCTCGGCGCCGCCAATTAGCGTTTCGAGGACCCTGAAGAGAGAGGCTGGGCGCCGCCTCCGCTCACTTCCGCGCGCTGGCGAGAGCTTCGAGCAGGGCCGGATCGGCGCCGGAGGCCTTCAGCGCATCCGGCGCGATCGTCACTTCGGGGCCGCAGGCGCGGACGACATGCGGCAAAGTCGTCGGCGACACGACGAGGCCGCCGGCCTTGGCGTCGGGCCAGGCGATGAAGGCGAGATCGGCGTCCTTCAGGACATTGCCGCAATCCGGATCGGCGTCATCGCGCTTCGCGCCTTCGCGGTAGAGGCTCGACAGTTTATCGGAGGCGATCGTCCCGATCTTCGAGCCGTCGCCGGCGGTATCGAGCGCAGTCTTGGTCGACAGGCCGGGCGCGAGCTTTTGCAGGTCGACAAGCCCGCCCGTGTCGAGATCGTAGACGAGCGCCAGCACGCTGGTGTCAGGATAGGCGCCGCCGCAGAAATAGGAGTCGCGCGCGACAAGGCTGACAAAACGCGGACCGGCCATGGCGACGGACACGCTGCGCGTCCAGTCGCCGTGGCCGCCGGCCTGGGCCAGGCATTCCTTCACGGACTGCCGCACCCGGCGGTCGGCGCCGTCCAGCGATTTGTCGATGCGCGCGATCGCCTGCGCCGAGACGCCGCCTTCGATCCGCGGAAAGGCGGCCACGCCCTTCGACAGCGCCGGGCGCCGTGCGATCCTGACGCCGCCTCCCGCGTCGGCCCATGCGGGCGCGCAGGTCAAAAGCGCCCCGGCGGCGATCAGGGCGCTGACGCACGGAAACCGCCAACGTGAATTCTCGCTCATTGTCTGCTGCCTTCCGCTTATACAGACGGTCGAGCGGCGACCGCTCTCGTCGACGAAATCTAAGGCGGCGACGGCGCCCGGCAAGTCTTCCAAATCCTGCGAATTTGCTTGGCCTTGAGCATTGAAAGCTTCGATTTGGCTTTCATTAACCGGCCCCTCGGCGCCCATCGTAAAATTAATTCACGATTTCCACCGGCGATTGTGACATCCGCTATGGAAGATTTAACCAAAAAAGGTCACTATCGAAACAAGCCAGCACGGACGCCTTTGCCCCCCAAAGCGCGTCCGTGCAGGTTAGTCGAGACAGGTCATCGCGTGTGTGTAGGGTGTCCCGTATCGGCCCCGGATACGTTCAACGTGTCCGGGTTCATTTCTATTTTGCACGGCGCGGGGCGGCTGGCTGTCACACAAAAGCCACAGGCCTTAAGATACGACAGCCAGCGGCTGGAGGCGAATTCCAAGAACTCCCGCAACCCCTTTTGTTTTCAGATATTTGAACCGAAAATTTCCCCGTCCCTGGCGCGGGCTAAGGAATAATGCGTATCCCGCGGAAAAGGCGATGCCCTCGAAAAATCAAGCTTGTGCTGGGCTAGCGGGCGAAAGTTGGCTTCGCAGCTGGAACCGCGTTGTCGAAAGGCGCTGGTCACGCCAAACTTGACCGATGACGCGGCGCGGCATTCCACTTAATGTCGAAAAATCCGATTGCCCACCTCGAAATGAACTGACATGACCATCCCCGATTTTCAGACGCTGATGCTTCCCGTCCTCGAGTCATCCAAGGACGGCGAGGTCAAAATCGGCGATGTCGTCGAGCGTCTGGCAAAGAAATTCGGGTTGAGCGACGAAGAGCGGGCCTCACTCTTGCCATCCGGCGGGCAGACGACTTTCGCCAACCGAACGCATTGGGCCAAATCATACCTTGGAAAGGCAGGCCTCGTCGAAGCCACCGGACGAGGTCTATTTGTGATCACTCAGCTCGGCAAAGACGTTCTCACTAAAAGGCCGGCGCGCATCGATATTAAATACCTCGACCAGTTTCCCGGGTTCAAAGCCTTTCGGTCTCGGGATGAGGACGAGGAGCAGACAAACACGAACACTGCCAGGATTGACGAGAAGAACCCGCTCACGCCCGACGAGACCATGCGCGCGGCGCACTACGCGCTAGAAGCGCAACTGGGCAATGACGTACTCGACCGTATCCTTGCCGCCCCGCCCGATTTTTTTGAACGCCTCGTGGTCAAGCTTTTGACGGCTATGGGCTACGGCGGATCGACAGCCGAGGCGGCGCGCGCTCTGGGCAGGAGCGGCGATGGGGGAGTCGACGGCGTGATCGACCAGGACGCCCTGGGTTTGGATCAAATCTACGTCCAGGCGAAAAGATATGCTCGGGATAACGCCGTCGGATCGGGCGCGATACGCGACTTTTTTGGTTCGCTTGATCGGTTCAAGGCGGCAAAAGGATTGTTTGTGACGACCTCGTCCTTCACAGGTTCAGCGAGGGAGACCGCTGACTTCCTGAGCAAGCGCATCGTCCTCGTCGATGGAGCGCAGCTAACGAAATTGATGATCCGGCATGAAGTCGGATGCCGCGTGGAAGAAACACTCAAAATCAAACGGATCGACGAAGAATTCTTTGAGTAGATACAAAGCGCGGAGCATCGCAATCGATGCTTCGACGCCCCCCGGTGGATTGCTTCGCTTCGCTCGCAATGACGGAAACGCGAAACGGACAAGCCAAAAGAAAAGCCGGACCTTTCGGGCCGGCTCTCCAGAATGCGAACGATTTCCGTCCGAAAAATTCAGCGCGAGAACTTCTTGTATTTCATGCGGTGGGGAATGAGGCTGTCCTGGCCGAGGCGCCGCTTCTTGTCTTCCTCGTAATCGGCGAAATTGCCCTCGAACCATTCCACATGGCTGTCGCCCTCGAAGGCCAGCATGTGCGTGGCGATGCGGTCGAGGAAGAAGCGATCATGGCTGATGATCACCGCGCAGCCCGCGTAATCCTGCAACGCGTCTTCGAGCGCGCGCAAGGTGTCGACGTCGAGATCGTTGGTCGGCTCGTCGAGCAGCAGGACGTTGGCGCCCTTCTTCAGCATTTTCGCCAGATGCACGCGGTTGCGCTCGCCGCCTGACAGCATCTCGACCTTCTTCTGCTGGTCGGCGCCCTTGAAATTGAAGGTCGAGCAATAGCCGCGCGAATTGATCTCGCGCTTGCCGAGATAGATGATTTCATTGCCGTCGGAGATTTCCTCCCAGACATTCTTCTTGCCGTTCAGACTGTCGCGCGACTGGTCGACATAGCCGAGCTGCACGCTTTCGCCGATGGTGATCGTTCCGGAATCGGGCTTGTCCTGTCCCGTGATCATCTTGAACAGCGTGGTCTTGCCGGCGCCGTTCGGGCCGATGACGCCGACGATGCCGCCCGGCGGCAGCTTGAAGCTCAGGTCGTCGATCAAGAGCTTGTCGCCGAATCCCTTCGAGAGATGGCTGAATTCGATGACGTTCTGGCCAAGGCGCTCGGCCACCGGAATGATGATCTGCGCCGTCGACGGGGCCTTGTCGTTCTGCTTGGCGACGAGGTCGTCATAACGCTGGATACGCGCCTTGGACTTGGCCTGCCGCGCCTTGGGGCTCGACGCGATCCAGGCGCTTTCCGCCTCGATGGCGCGCTGGCGGGCTTCGTCCTCGCGGCCTTCCTGCGTCAGGCGCTTCTGCTTCTGGATCAGCCAGGAGGAATAATTGCCCTCGTAGGGAATGCCGCGGCCGCGATCGAGCTCCAAAATCCAGCTCGTCACATTGTCGAGGAAGTAGCGGTCATGGGTGACGATCAGGATGGCGCCGGGATAGGCGCGTAAATGGCCTTCGAGCCAGTTGACCGTCTCGGCGTCGAGATGGTTGGTCGGCTCGTCGAGCAGCAGCAATTCCGGCTGTTCGAGCAGCAGCTTGCACAGCGCCACGCGGCGGCGCTCGCCGCCCGAGAGTTTTGACACTTCCCAATCGTCGGGCGGGCAGCCGAGCGCATCCATCGACTGCTCGACCTGGCTGTCGAGATCCCACAGACCCTTGGCCTCGATCTCATCCTGCAAGGCGGTCATCTCGTCGGCCGTCTCGTCGGAATAATTCATCGCGAGTTCGTTGTAGCGGTCCAGAACGGCCTTCTTGTCGGCCACGCCGAGCATGACATTGCCGCGCACGTCCAGGGACTCGTCGAGCTTGGGCTCCTGCGGCAGGTAGCCGACCCGCGCGCCTTCGGCGACGAAGCCCTCGCCCGAGAATTCCTTGTCGATCCCGGCCATGATGCGCAGGAGCGTCGACTTGCCGGCGCCGTTGACGCCGAGGACGCCGATTTTCGCATCGGGATAGAAGGAGAGATGGACATTGTCCAAGACCTTCTTGCCGCCAGGCCAGGCCTTGGTGAGACCCTGCATGTGATAGATGAACTGCCGCGCCATGGGCGAAGAACTTTCCGATTGGGGCTTTTCGCTCCGGGTCGGCGACCCGGCGAAAAGCCTGAAAACGACGGGCGCGCTCCAAGGGGCGTTAATTGGGAGGGGGCGCCGATCCGGTCGGGGATCGTTTTAGCGGGCGGGCGGCCCAGGGTCCAGCGTCGCGAACGGCGCTCCGCCCCATAAAAATCACTTTCCTCCCTATCCCTTGTCGCCGATTGCGTTAAAGAAACTCAACCGCCGCATTGCGAAACGACCGGAGTGTTCGCCTTGTCCCCCTTCGATCCCGAACAGCGCGATCTCGATTTCTTCTCCGCCGGCGCGCCGCAAAAGCCGGAGCCGCAGCTCTCCTGGGGGATGGGGAGCGGGACGGAAAGCCCGCCGGCCGCCGCGCCGCGCGGCGCGGGCGCCCCGCCGTTCGAGACCGACGCGCCCGCCGCGCCGGCGCAACTGGCGCTTCCCCCGCAAAATCGGGCCTTGCTGGAGCGCGCGGCGGACCTCATGCGCCGCGCCGACGCGCCGAGCCCCTTCGCCGTCGGGCTGCTCGCCCCGGCGGGCGGCGGCAAGACCAGCGCCCTGCGCTGGCTGACGGACACGCTCGCCCGCTCCGGCGCGACGGTCGTGACGCTTCGGGCCGGCGATCTGGCGAACGAGCCGGAACGCGCGCTGGCCGCCGCCTTGTTTCGCGCCCTGTCGCCCAGCCACGCTGCTTTGGCCAACGAGGCGGCGCAGGAAGGCGCCCACCGAGGCGCCGACGCCGGCGCCCTGGCCCGCGCCGCGCATGAAAAACTCGACGCCTTGCGCCGGAAGCTGATGAGCGAGCGGCAGAACCTGTCGCAGACCGAGGCGCGCCGCGCCGCTCTCGTCGAGACCCAGCTTTACGATACGCCCGGCTCGCGCGTCGACGCCTTCACCCGGCGGATGCGCGCCGCCTTCGAGCCGCGGCTGCGGCGGTTCGGCTTCGCCGGCGACCCGCTCGCCGATTTCAAGGATCTGACCCGCGACCTCGCGGAGACTGGCGGCTTCGCCGCGCGCGTCCTGCAAGGCCTGCGCGCGGTTTACGCCTATCGCGGGCAGGTCCGCCTGCTGGTCTTCGCCGCCGTCGCTTTCGAACTCGGCCGGGGCGCGGCCTGGCTCGCCGCCAACAGGACGGAATGGCTCGACGCCCTCGCCGCCTCCAGCTCGCAGGGCGCGCAGGCGAAAGGATTCTTGCAGGGCCATATCGGCTGGCTGCCGCAGGCCGCCGTGCTGTGCGGCCTGCTCGGCCTGGCGCTGCTGGCGCTCAATCTCTGGCGCGCTTTCAGCTTCATGCAGCCGCTGGTTCACGCCGCCGGCCTGCTCGACGAGGACGTCGCCGCCAAGGGGCACGAACTCGACCAGACGCTGGCGCACCAGGCGCGCAATGTCGACCTGATCGGCGCCGAGACCGCCGCGATCGCCCAGCACGCCGCCGAGGCGGAGCGGCGCGCCGCCGCCGCCGGCGCCCCCAGGCATCCGCCCGCCTTTCTGGAGACCGACGCCGCCACGCAAAAGCGCGAGTTTTCGCGCGGCTTTCTCGAATCCCTGTCCGACCTGATCGCCAAAACCCGCCCCGGCGGAGCCATCAGCCGTCTGGTCGTCGCGGTGGACGGCTTCGAAAGCCTGCCGCAATCCGCCGCTTTGTTCGACCGGCTTCACGACCTGCTGGCGCGGCCCGGCTTTGTCGCGGTCTACGCGCTCGACCCCGGCATTTTCGCCTCTTCGCCACAAAATCTCGTCCGCCGCGTGCAATTGCCGCTGCGGCTCGACGCCGGCGGCGGCGACGATGCGCTCGGGCCTGCGCCGCTCGACGCGCCTCTGTCGGCGCAGGAATCGCAATTGATCGAGGCGCTGGCGCCGCTCGCGCATGGGTCGCCGCGCCTGCAAAAACGCCTGCGCAACCTTTTCCGCTTCCTGCGCCCGGCGCCGGGCGGGCCTTCGGGCCTGACGGCGGCTCTGGCGCTCCTTCTCGCCGCCGGCCTCGGCGCATCTCCCGACGACCGCCGCGGCCTGGACGAGGCTCTTGCCGCCGACGGCGCGGATTTTTCGCCACAAGGCTCGGCGCTGTTGCGGGAGGCATTCGCCAGGACGATATCGATCGCCGGGCCGATCAGTCATGACGAAGCCCGCCGCGCGGCGGGCCTCGTTCGAACTCGTGGCGACGGAGCTTTAGGTCCGGTTCAGTCGAGCACGTCGGTATTCACGCGCAGCGGCGCGCCCGAAAACGGCTCGATCTGAACGAGTTGGTCCACGACCCGCCTGACGCCGGCGATGTTTTCGGCGGCGACGACCAGCGCGGCGCGCCGCTTGTGGCTGTCGACCTGGCCGGTGAAGGTCACGACGCCCTGTTCCACCGCGATGTTGAGACCGGACAGGTCCGCCACCGGATGACGTTTCAACTCGGCGAGCAGGGCGTCGCGTATGGCCCGATCGGAGGCGGCGACGGGCGCGCCGTCGCCGGGCGTCGGGGCGCGGGCCGCGGCGAGCGCGCGCAGCACGCTGGAGCGCGTGACGATGCCGACAAGCGCGGAGCCGAGCACGACCGGAAGGCGCTTGACGCGCCGCGCGTCCATCTTGCCGACCACTTCGGCCAGCGTGGCGTCGGGCGTGATGGTCACGACGTCGGTGGTCATGATTTCCGCCACCTTGCGGGCGTGGCTGGCGACATAGGCGCCCGCGTCCTCGCCGAAGAGCACCTCGATCCAGCGCGGCTTGCGCCTGGCCGTGCCGATCTCCTCGCGATGCAAGAGGTCGCCTTCGCTGAGCACGCCGACAAGGCGCCCCTCGCCGTCCATAACCGGCAGGCCGCTCACCCCCGCCTCGAGCATCAGGGCGATGGCCTGATCGATCGTCGCGTCCGCGTTCACGGTCTTGACCGCGGAAACCATGATGTCCGATGCTTTCATGGCGCTTTCCTCCCTGTCGCGGGCGCGCAGGCTTCGCGGAAAGGCTCGAAGCTCGGCCGCCTCTTCACCCGCACCTTAGCGTCAACGCCGGCTTTGCGCGTTGATCGGGGTCAAGAGGGGGGAGCGTCCGGACGTTTCACATCATGTCGACCTTGCCGATGGTCATGCCCGAGAAGGGCTCGATCCACACCAGCGCATCGACGACTTTCGTGACGCCCGCGATGTTTTCGGCGGCGCAGATCAGGGCCGGCCGCTGCCTTTCGTCGAAAATCTCGCCCTTCAGCGTCACGACGCCCTGGTTGACCATGACGTCGAGCGTGCGCGGCGAGGCGAAGCCTTGCTCCTTCAGTTCGGCCAGCAATTTGCCGAGGATCGCCTTGTCGGTGCACTCGGCCGGCGCCGGCGCCGGCCTGGCGGCGATTGCCGCCGACAGGGCGCGCAGCAGGTCGGAGCGGGTGATGATGCCGACCAGCCGGTCGCCGCTGACCACGGGCAGGCGCTTGACCCGGCGCTTCTCCATGACCTCGACGACTTCATTCAGATCCGCGGTCGGCCCAACCGTCACGACGTCGCGGGTCATCACGTCATGCACCCTGCGGCCGTGGCTGAGCACGTAGGATTTCGGCGATCTCGCCCGGACCGAGCAGGAATTCGATCCAGCGCGGCCTGCGCTTGGCCGAGCCGAGTTCGGCGCGATGGAGAAAATCGCCTTCGCTGACCACGCCGACCAGGCGTCCCTCGGGATCGGCCACCGGCAGGCCGGAAACCCGCGCCGACAGAAGGATCGCGATCGCCTCGTCGATGGTCGCCTCGGGGCCGATCGTCTTGACCTCGCGGGTCATGATGTCGGACGCCTTCATGCCCTCCTCCCTTCATTCTCGCAAACTTTTCCAGTGTGCCTGACATTACCTTAACTCCCGCGCGCGGCCAAACCTTGACGCCGATCAATGCGACAGGAGGCCTTGCCGGCTAAATTTTATGACTGTATAGTCAGTCATTATGAAAATGCGAGGAACATCAATGCGCAGGCAGGCCCGCACGGAAGCCGAACGCGACGCGCGGATGCTCGCCATCCGCGCCGCGGCGCTCGACGTCTTCTCGTCCAAGGGCTTCGCCGCGGCGCGCCTCGACGATGTCGCGGCCGCGGCCGGCGTCGCCAAGGGCACGATCTACCTCTATTTCAAATCGAAGGAAGACCTGCTCAAGGCCATCGTCCGATCGACCATCGGCGTGACGCTGGACGGTTTCGAACAGGCCGTCGCCGCCTCGCCCGCGCCCGCCAGCCAGATGCTGCGCATGATGGGGACGGTGCTCGCCACGGCCATCGAGGATCGCGACCGCCGCCGCGTGCTGCATCTCGTCCTGTCGGAAGGCGGCCGTTTTCCCGATATCGCCGATTACTACCACCGCGAAATCATTTCGCGCGGCATGGTGTTGGCGAGGGCGATCATCGCCAGGGGCTGCGCCAGCGGCGAATTCTTCCACGACGAGCCGGCGCGCTTTCCGCAGCTCATCATGGCGCCCGCGCTGGCCGCGGTGGTCTGGACCATTGTCTTCAACCGCATCGAAACGCTCGACATTCGCGCCATGCTCGACGCGCATTTCGACCTGCTGCTGCGCGCCCTCACCCGGAGGCCCGAATGAAAAACCGCGCAAGACTTCTCGCTCTGGTCGCCGTCGTCCTCGTGGCGGGCTGGGCCGCGAGCAAGATTTTCGCGCCCACAAAGCCGCTCGATGTCTTCGAAGGCTATGTCGAAGGCGATCTCGAGCAAATCGGGCCGATCGAGGGCGAAAGGCTCAAGCAGCTCGACGTCCAGCCCGGCGCGCAGGTGAGGAAGGGCGCGCCCCTGTTCACCGTGGCGACGCCGGTGCTCGACGAACAACGTGTCGAGGCGCGCGCGAAGGTCGAACAGGAGCAGGCGACGCTGGAAAATCTCAAGGCCGCGCTGAACCGGCCCGAACAGATCGCCGTGCTCAAGGCCACATTGGCGCGCACGCAGGCGTCGCTGGTCCTGTCGCAGACCGAATATGACCGGCAGGTCTACCTGCTGCCCAAGGGCGCGACCACGGTGGCGGCGCGCGACCAGGCGAAATACGCGCTCGACCGCGACAAGGCGGCGGTGGCCGAGGCGCAGCGCCAGATCGACGCGGCGCTCCTGCCCTCGCGCCATCACGAGATCGCCGCGGCCCAGGCCTCGATCATCCAGGCCCAGGCGCAACTGGATCAGGTCGATACGCGCATCAACCGGCAGACCGTCCATGCGCCGGAGGACGCGATCGTCCAGGACGTCTATTTCTGGCCAGGCGAAATGGTCGTCGCAGGCCAGCCGGTGCTCGCGCTGCTGCCGCCGGAAAACCGGAAGATCCGCATCTACGTCCCGGAAACGCAATTGTCGCGATTCTCGCTCGGCGCCAAGCTCGCCATCGCCTGCGACAATTGCGCCCCCGGCCTCGAAGCGCGCGTGATCTATATTTCGCAGCAGGCGGAATTCACGCCGCCGGTGATCTTTTCGTTGCAGGAGCGCGGAAAACTGGTGTTCCGCGTCGATGCGCGGCCGGACGACGACAATCTGAAACTGCCGCTCGGCCAGCCGGTCACCGCGCGCCTCGTCGCGCAGGAGGCGGCGCGATGAATGGCCAAGAAAATAGCCATGAAAGCCACCGAGAAAACGGCGACATCGTCATCGACGTGCGCAACCTGTCGAAAAGCTTCGACGGCAAGATGGTGGTCGAGAACCTCACCATGCAGGTGCGGCGCGGCCGCATCCACGGCTTTCTCGGCCCCAACGGCAGCGGCAAGACCACCACCATCCGCATGCTCTGCGGGCTCTTGACGCCCGACAGCGGAACCGGATTCTGCCTCGGCTACGACATCCTCACCCAGCAGACCGAGATCAAGCGCCGCACCGGCTACATGACGCAGAGGTTTTCGCTCTATTCGGACCTGACCATCCGCGAAAATCTCGAATTCATCGGCCGCGTCTTCGGCTTGCCCGACGCGTCGGCGAGCGCGCGCGAGGCGATCGAGCAGCTCGGCCTCGGCGGCCGCGCCAACCAGCTGGCGGGCGAATTGTCCGGCGGCTGGAAGCAGCGTCTGGCGCTCGGAGCCTGCATCATGCCCAAGCCCGAACTCCTGCTGCTCGACGAGCCGACGGCGGGCGTCGATCCCAAGGCGCGGCGCGATTTCTGGGACGAGATCCACGGCTTGGCGCGCGCCGGGCTGACCGTGCTGGTCTCGACCCATTACATGGACGAGGCCGAACGCTGCCACGAAATCGCTTACATCGCCTACGGCCGCCTCCTCACCCAGGGCACGGTCGAGGACATCATCGGCGCCGCGAACCTTTCCACCTACACCGTGACCGGCAACGGTCTCGGCGATCTCGCGGAAAGGCTGAAAACGACGCCCGGCGTGGAAATGGTGGCGCCCTTCGGCGCGAGCCTGCATGTGGCGAGCCGCGACGCCGCGGCCCTCGACCGGATCGCCGAAACGTTCCGCGGCGAAGGCGTGTGGACGCGCGACGCGCCCAATCTCGAAGACGTGTTCATCGACCTGATGACGCGCGCCCCGGACAATTACCAATGAGCGCGCCGGCCACGAGACCCTCGCGCTTGCGCAACTCGATGAGCCGGCTCTATGCCGTCTTCATCAAGGAAACGATCCAGCTCAGGCGCGACCGGCTGACCTTCGCCACCATGATCATGATCCCGGTGATGCAGCTGATCCTGTTCGGCTTCGCGATCAATTCCGACCCCAAGCATCTGCCGACCGCAGTGCTCGACAACGACCACAGCGCCTTTTCGCGGCTGTTCGTGACCGCGCTGAAAGAGACCGATTATTTCGACATCCGCTACGATCTTTCCGGCCCGAAGGAGATCGACCCGAAAATCCTGTCCGGCGCGGTGAATTTCGTCGTCGAGATCCCGAATAATTTCGAGCGCCAGGTGGTGCGCGGCGAAAACCCGGCCATTCTCGTCATCGCCGACGCCGCCGATCCCACCGCCGTCAACGGCGCGCAGATGGCGCTCACCGGCATGGCGGCGCAAGTTTACAACCGCGAACTGACCGGGCCGCTCGCCTCGCTCGCGTCAAAGCCGGCGCCTTATCAGGTGGCGCTGCAGAAGCGCTACAATCCCGCCGGCGAGACGCGGCTGAACATCGTGCCCGGCCTCGTCGGCACCATCCTGACCCTGACCATGCTGATCTTCACCGCTTTGTCGGTGACGCGCGAGATCGAGCGCGGAACGATGGAATCGCTGCTCGCCATGCCGATCAATCCGGTCGAGATCATGCTGGGGAAAATCCTGCCCTATGCGGCGGTCGGCTTTTTCCAGATGGCGCTGATCGCCGGCGCGGCGCGCTTCATCTTCAACGTGCCGGTGGTCGGCAATCTCGGAACCTTCGTGATCCTGACCATGCTGTTCATCGTCGCCAACCTTTCGGTCGGCTACACGTTCTCGACCATCGCCAAGAACCAGTTGCAGGCGATGCAGATGAGCTTCTTCTTCTTCCTGCCGAGCATTCTATTGTCCGGCTTCATGTTCCCGTTTCGCGGCATGCCCGACTGGGCGCAGGACGTCGGCTCGATCCTGCCGCTCACCCATTACCTGCGCATCGTGCGCGGCGTGATGCTGAAAGGCGCGGGTTTTTCCGATCTGGCCTCCGACACGGCGGCGCTCGCCGCCTTCACCCTTGCCGCCATGGCCATCGCGGTGGCGCGGTTCCGGCAGACTCTGGACTGACGCGACCCGCGCTTGCATCGCGCGAAAATCTTCCGATATAGGCGGAGGGCGGGCTTCGGGGGACGGGGATGACGGCGAACGAGCGAAAAGCGCACTGGGAAAACGTCTATTCGACCAAGGACGAGACCGCGGTGAGCTGGTTTCAGGAAACGCCGTCGCCGTCGCTCGAATTGCTCGACTTTATTGGCGCCGAAAAATCATCCGCCATCATCGACGTCGGCGGCGGCGCCTCGCGCCTCGTCGACCATCTGCTCGCGCGGAACTTTGCGAATGTCACGGTTCTCGACTTGTCGGCCAAGGCGCTGGCGGCGTCACGCGCGCGCCTCGGCGACGAAGGCGACAAAGTCAAATGGATCGCCGCCGACGCCACCGAATGGCGGCCGTCCGAAATCTACGACATCTGGCACGACCGCGCGGCCTTCCACTTCCTGACGGGCGAAGACGCGCAAGACGCCTACCTTCGACGGCTCAGGCAGGCGCTGCGGCCGGGCGGCCATGCGATCATCGGAACCTTCGCCCTCGACGGCCCGGAGAAGTGCAGCGGCCTTCCGGTTTGCCGCCACAGTCCGGAAAGCCTCGCCGCGCTGCTCGGGCCGGACTTCGCCTTGCTCGACAGCCGCCGCCACGAACATGCGACCCCCTGGGCGTCGGTGCAGAAGTTCCAGTTCAGCGCGTTCCGGCGCATCGCCTGAAACGCTTCGCCTGCCACGTTCGTCTGCGTCACGCATCCCAGTTCACGCGATCGAAAGAGCGTTGCAGGTCGGCGTCGATTTCATGCCGGCGCGGGTCGTAGTCTTCGCTGCGATCCCTCTTGTACATCCAGTTCGTGTTGATCGAATGAAAATGCCTGAACGACGTGCGCAACGAAGGCGGATTGGCGAAAATCCATTTCGATATCTTGTGGACTTTCCATTGCGAACGCTCGGGGCAACGCGATGGGACGACGACCCATTTGCGTTTGCACCTGTCGCCGTAGCTCTTGAATATCTTCCAGCGCGTTTCCGGCCTCATGCGCACAGGAAAGTCGCGATGGCGCGCGTTTATCTGCGGCGGCGCTTCATAGCCGCCGCCGCGCACGCCGTAGCGCCAATAGCCATGATAGCTGATGACGCCGCCGAGCGATGATTCCGCGGCGGCAAAGACGCCTGACCGATCAGGCCCGACGACCAGTTCGTCAATGTCGCCGTTCATCACGCTTGCGGCTTTGGCCAGAAAGCGCCAGCGCGCGTGTTCGAGCGCGCCGGACTGGCAGAAGTCCGAATCCCAGGCGCCGCCGCCCGCGCCCAGCCCGATCGGTCCGTATTTGAACGGCCAGGAGACAATCATCGCCGATTTGAGCCCCGCGACATTGTCGACCGCCTCAGCCAATGCGTTCAAGTCATAAGCGGTCGAGCCGTTGTCATAGATCAGCGCCGCATCGGCGCCATGGACGTCGCGATGGTAGCGGATCCAGTCCTGAATCCACTCGAGCCTGTTGTCCTTCGAAAGCGTGAGAAGCACGCGCCGACCGGCAAAAAACGCGGCTCCGGAAGGCTGCGCCTCGATTTCGAAGCTTCCCAATGCGCTCGTCAGTTTCAATCGGCTCGTCCCTTCCGGCGCCGCGACGTGAATCCTGACGGCCCGGTCCAGCGTCGCCACGCGGCGCGGACATTCCCCACCGGAAGGAAATGCGAAAACCTTCAGGTCCTCCAACAGAGGCGCGAGGTTGAAAAAGGGCGGCCCGACAAGGACCAGGCCGCCGTTCTCGCCGCTCTGGAAAGCGTCGAAAAACAGTGTGTCGTCGTCGAATTTTTCGTCGAAGTCTGCGCCGCGCAGGGAAATGTCCCGTATCGGCTGGCGACGATGAGCGGTGAAGGAATGCAGATCGACCGGGGCTACGTTCAAGATCGGCGTCAAGACATTCTCACCCTTGCAATTCGCCAGGTCCGGCGCGGCCACAGGCAATCAATCCCTATCAACTCCGCCCCGTCAACTGCAGCCCGGCCTTTTCGGCGAAGTTTCAGCCACGACGGCGACCCGGCGCAAAGGGACGGCGTTGCCGGCCGGTTTGCAGATTTTGCGCCAATTCGGCTAGAAGAAGCGGTCCGCGCGACTCCTTCCCCCGAAAGCCGTTGATGCAGCTTTTTCTTGTCCTTCTCGCCGGTTTCGGCGCGGGTTTCATCAACGCGCTGGCGGGCGGCGGCTCATTTCTTACTTTCCCCTCGCTGCTCGCCGCCGGCCTGCCCGCCATCGCCGCCAACGCCACATCGACGATCGCGCTCTTTCCGGCGCAGGTCGCCACCACCTACGCCTATCGCGACACATTGCGGCAAAGCCTGGAGGACCCGCGCATCAAAGGCTGGGCGCTGGCGATCATCTCGCTCGCCGGCGGCCTGGTCGGCGCGCTGCTGCTGCTGGCGACGCCGGAAAGCATTTTCGCCCATTCCGTGCCCTTCCTGCTCGGCATCGCCACTCTGGTGTTCGCACTTGGCGTGGTGATGCCGAAAGACGCGGAAAAACAATGGCTCGGACCTGTCGGCATCCTCGTTTCGCAGGTCCTCGTGGCCGTCTATGGCGGCTATTTCGGCGGTGGCATCGGCATTCTCATGCTGGCGGCGCTGACGCTTTACGGGCTGCATGACATCGTGCTGATGAACAGCCTGAAAATGCTGCTGGCGACGCTGATGAACGCCACCGCCACCGCCGCCTTTGTCTTTTCCGGCAAGATCCACTGGCTGGAGGCGGCCATCCTCTCGGCGGGCTCCATCGCCGGAGGCTTCGCCGGCGCCCACGCAGGCTCGCGCATTCCGCCGCTCTTTGTGCGCCTGTTCGTCATCGTCATCGGCGTGATATTGAGCATCCACTTCTATCTGAAAACCGCCTGACCGGAGGAAACGCCATGACCGCCGTCCCTGAGAAAATGCGCGAGGTCTTCTTCGACGGCGCCGGCGGCCCAGAAGTCATCCGTCTGCGCGACGCGCCTGTGCCCACCCCCGGTCCCGGCAAGGTTCTGGTCGAGGTCGCCGCCGCCGGGATCAACCGTCCCGACTGCATCCAGCGCGCCGGCCTCTATCCGCCGCCGCCGGGCGAAAGCCAGGTTCCCGGGCTGGAAATCGCCGGCCGGATCGTCGCGCTCGGCGAGGGCGTCGAGGGGCTCGGGATCGGCGACGAAATCTGCGCGCTCGTCGGCTCCGGCGGCTATGCCGATTTTTGCCTCGCCGACGCCGCGCTGTGCCTGCCGAGGCCAAAGCCCTTGAGCCTCGTGGACGCCGCGGGCGTCCCCGAAACCTATTTCACAGTCTACGACAACGTTTTTTCGCGAGGCGGCTTGAAGCCCGGCGAAACCTTCCTCGTGCATGGCGGATCGAGCGGCATCGGCTCGACCGCGATCCAGCTGGCGAAACATTTCGGCGCCAAGGTCTTCGCCACGGCCGGCTCGGCGGAAAAGGTCGAGTTCTGCGAAAAGCTCGGCGCGGATATCGCGATTAATTACCGCGAGCAGGATTTCGTCGCCGTGGTCAAGGAGCAGACCGGCAAGAAGGGCGTCGACGTCATCCTCGACATGGTCGGCGGGCCCTATCTGCAGAAAAACGTCTCGGCGCTCGCGCCCGACGGACGGCTGGTCCAGATCGCCTTTTTGCAAGGCAGCAGGGCCGAAAATTTCGACTTCATGAGCATGATGCTCAAGCGCCTGACGCTGACCGGCTCGACCCTGCGCGCGCGGCCGCTGCCGGTGAAGGCCGCCATCGCCAAGGCCTTGCGGGAGAAAGTCTGGCCGCTGCTCGACAGCGGCGCGGTCAGGCCGATGATCCACGCGACATTTCCATTGGAGGAGGCGCGCGCGGCGCACGAGCTGATGGAGACGAGCGCGCATCTCGGCAAGATCGTGCTGCTGACCGGGAAATAACCGGCGCCTCAGTTCAGCCGTTCAGCCGAGGGCGACGCTTTTTCGGGCGACTGCGGCGCATCCAGTCTTTTCGCGCGTTCACGCAGGTCCCGCAGGACCGGCCCGACGAGCTGGTGCGCCAGCGCGACGCCGGCCGCCGTGGCGGCGCCGGAGATTCCCTCCACCTCGGCGTGCAATTTGGCCCGCACGGAGTTTTCAATGAGATCGATATCGTCGCGGTGGCTCCCGACCACGAGCTCCGCGCAAAGCAAGCCGACCATTTTGACCAGGGACGCCAACGCCACCGTCGCCACTTCGACATTTTCGACGACCTTCGCCATGCTGGTCTCCTCGCCCACGAGAAGTCACCTAACGTCATGACCGTACGATAGGTTCCGACCCACGCCGCACAAATCCGAAAGGCTTATGTCGCGAAGCCGAACTTCATTTCAGCCGCACCGGGAAAATCTCGGCCGAGAGCTGCACGCGATTGCCCAGGCCGTAATAATAATAGGCCGGGCGCGAGACGAGGCGCAGGAACTGGAACAGCCGGAAGCGCAGCAGCTTGGGAAGTCCCATCCGGCGCGACGGCAGCAGGTTTTCGTGCGCCACATGCACGATCCAGCTGCGGCGATGCGGCGGCAGGTCGATCTGCCTGTGGCGGGCCAGGTCGTCGAGCCAGCTTTCCACGTTCGGCTCCTCCATGAAGCCGAAGCTCAGCTCGACACCCATCACCGCGCCCCCGTCGTCGTCGCGGACAGAAGGTCGTCACCTTGTAGCGGCTGCCCTCGACATAGGGCGTCTTTCGATGCGTCACCTCGACGAAGATCAGGTTGCGCGGCAGCACGCCATAGCGGTCCCAGATCATCTGCATCAGGGCCGGCGCGCGGTCGTCGAGCGGATTCAGCGTCTTAGGCGACATGACCAAAGCGTTGCGCTCCATGAAGAAGGCGCTGGCGCGATGTTTATCGACCAGTTCGCGCATGGTCATCCGGTCTTTCGCCTGATAGGCGGCGAAGGTCGACTTGCGGCCCCAGCGCCAGGTCGCCATGACCGCGAAGACCGCAAGGCCGACCAGCAGCGGAATGAAGCCGCCTTCAAGGAATTTCAGCGAACTCGCGACCAAAAACCCCCCGTTGATCGCCGTCAGGGCGCCCCAGACCAGGCCGGTCTTCAACCTTCCCCAGCGCCAGATGCGGCGGGCGATGAAAAACATCGCCAGCGAAGTGATGACCATGACGCCGGAAACCGCGAGGCCGTAGGCCGCGGCCAGCGCCGCCGCCGAGCCGAAGGAGAGGACCAGCACGACGCAGCCGCAGAACAGAGCCCAGTTGATGAAGGGCACGTAAATCTGCCCGGCATGGGCGGCATGGGTGTGCAGGATGTCGATGCGGGGAAACAGGCCGAGCCGCATGGCCTGCAAGGTCAGCGAAAAGGCGCCGGAAATCAGCGATTGCGAGGCGATGACGGTGGCGACCGTCGCCAGCAGCCACCATCGGATAGAGCGCGAGCGGCGGCGTCAGGCTGTAGAACAGCTGCCCCCGGCCAGCGGCGCGCCGCTCAGCAGATAGGCGCCCTGCCCCAGATAATTGAGAAACAGCGCCGGAAAAACGACGGCGAACCAGCCGAGCCCGGATCGGGCCGGCGCCGAAATGGCCGAGATCGGCGTACATGGCCTCGCCGCCGGTGACGACCAGCATGACCGCGCCAAGGATGATCAGGGCTTCGAAGCCGCCGGCGTGGCAGAGGAAACTCAGGCCATGCAGCGGATTGAAGGCGGCGAGCGATTTCCGGATGGGCGACGGATCTGCCGCGCGCCGAGCGCCGCGATGACGAGGAACCACAGCGCGAGGATCGGCCCGAAAATCCGGCCAATGCCCGAGGTTCCCCTGGACTGCAGCGCGAAAAGCGCCGGCGAGCAGGACGAGGGTGACGGGGATGACGACGCGGCCCAGCGACAGGCGTCGCCACCTGCAGGCCTTCGACCGCCGACAGCACGCTGATCGCCGGCGTGATCATGCCGTCGCCGAGCAGCAGCCCGGCGCCGAGCATCAGCGACCACAGCATGAGCCGCGCGACGCGGTTGGTGCGGTCGTGCAGCAGCCCGTAAAGCGCAAAGACGCCGCCCTCGCCCTCGTTCTGCGCGCGCAGAACCAGCAGCGCGTATTTGATCGCGACGATCATCGTCAGCGCCCAGACCACCAGCGAGACGCCGCCCAGCACGTTCTCAGGCGTCCGCGCCACGCCGGGCTGGAAAATCTGGTCCATGGCGTAAAGCGGCGAGGTGCCGATGTCGCCGTAAACGACGCCGAGCGCGCCAAGCGTCAGCGCCGCCAGCCCGCCGCGCGGCGCATGCGCGCGGTGCGGCGTCCTTCGGCACAGCGGCGGCGCGGCCCTGCGGCGCGGCGGGAAAAGTCATCGCGCCTCCTCGAAGCCGGCCATCCGGCCATCATGCACCCGCGCGAGTTGGCGCGCGAAATTGACATGGATACAGAACGCGCAAGCATCGTCAGGCTCGACACAAGCTCGGCCCGGTAGGCCTGATCCCAAACGACACGCTCGCCGAATTATCGGCGCGGCGCGGCCGCCGGGCGTGAAATCGGGGACGAAGAAATGCAGTTTTGGCACAATATCAGCATCCGCACCAAGATCATGGCGGCTTTCGGCGCCTGGCGACGATGGCCTATCCTGGCACGGGCGCGCTCGCCTCGTGCAAATGTCGAGCGCTCGACGCCAGCGACGTCGGAGGTGCTGCCAGCGATTGGCTGCCGCGAGCGACAAGGTTTACGCCGAGCGAAGAACGCGGTGCAGGAATTCCGGATCTAGGAATCCAGACTGCTCCAGTTTTCCGTCATTTCCCGAGCCCGGTCACGCCGCCAACGAAACCGCGCCATGAAGAAAGCCGGCGACTTGCTGTCGACGCCGCCTGCCAAGCGATTTTCAGCCGCTGATCGCGCCCGGCAGCGAGCATGTCGCGCTGATGAAGTCCTTTGTCGAGGATCTGGGCCGCGATTCCGCGACTCGCCGCTTCCGAAACCATCGCCATGGCCCGCGCCAAAGAGAGACGGACAAGGCGAGCCAGAACTTCAATCATCGCGATTACGATGTGCAAAAAGCGGGCGACGACGGTTCTGGACGAAGAATCGCCTTCACCGACCGGCGGCGGCAGGGAGGCCTCCGAAAAGAGCCAGGCGCATTTCACCTCAGACCGCGCGGCGCTCGTCAGCGCCCTGGCTTGAGCGTCGCGCTCAGCGGCGGCATGGCTTTCGCGCTGATCATCGGGCTGGTCCTGCCGATCGGCGCCGCGACGCGAGGCGTTGCAGCGACTTGCCTCCGGCGATCTCTCGAACGTCAGCGTCGCAGGTATCGACCGGCAGGATGAAATCGGCGCCATGATGCGGGCGCTCGACGTCTTCAAGGCGGCATGGCGCAGGCGCGCGACTCTTGAGGCCGCAAGTCCAGCGCGGCGCGCAGACAACGCCGAAGCGGACCGCAAGAAAATGCTGGCGTCAACTCGCGGAGACTTTCGACCGCAGCGTCAACGCCATCGTCGCCAGGGTTTCGTCGGCCGCGGCGGGGCAAATGCAGGCCACCGCCGGCCTGTTGTCCGACTCCGCCGCCGAGACCGCCGTCCAGGCCAAGACCGTCGCCGCCGCCTCGGAAACCGCTTCCGGCAATGTCGGCTCGGTGGCGTCAGCGACCGAACAGCTGACCTATTCGGTCAAGGAAATCCGCGAACATGTGCAGCGTTCGCGCGCGTCGCCGCCGAGGCGGCGACGCAGACCGAAAAGACCGACCAGCTGATGCGCGAATTGTCGGCGGCGGCGCAAAAGATCGGCGGCATCGTCAGCCTCATCACCGATATCGCCGGCCAGACCAACATGCTGGCGCTGAACGCGACGATCGAGGCGGCGCGGGCCGGAGAGGCGGGACGCGGCTTCGCCGTCGTCGCGCAGGAAGTCAAGTCGTTGGCCGAACAGACGACGAAAGCGACCGCCGAAATCTCTGCGCAGATCGCCGGCATCCAGAATTCGACCCACAATGCCGCCGGCTTTATCTCCTCGATCGTCAGCACCACCGATCAGGTGCGCTCCATTTCCGAGACCGTCGCCGCCGCCGTCGACCAGCAAGGCGCCGCGACGCAGGAAATCGCGCATAATATCCACGAGGCGTCCGAGAGCGCCAGGCAAGTGGCGGCCAATATCGGCGGCGTGATGGAGGCCGCGCAGAATTCCAGCGCCGCTTCCGTGCAAATGCTCTCCTCGACCAGGGAATTGACCAAGCAGGCGCAAGACCTGCGCGTCGAAGTCAATCGCTTTCTGGATTTGGTTCGCGCCGCCTGAGCGGGCTTGTTTCGCTACCGATCACAAGTCGGAGATCAATGCTTTCGAGTCTCTGGCGTCATTCAGAGGACGACTGTGTCATTTTTCGTCGAAGTCGCCGAATTCCGCATAGGCCGCGACGAGGGAGAGTATAAGCGCCCTGGATTTGGCGTCGCGAATGCGCGCGAAATCCTTGAGCAATTGCTTCTCCTGATCGGCCAGGGAAACCTCGGCGGAGCCTTTTTTCGCTGCGTTTTCGCCGCCCTGCGCCAAACCCGCGAAAAATTCCGAAGGGGGCGCTTGCAGGATTCGCGAGAGTTTGCGCATCAAATCGGCGGAGACGCGCTCGCGTCCCTCCTCCATCGCCGCCAGACGTTCGGCCTGAACGCCGATTGCCTGGGCCAGGGATTCCGGCGCAATATTGCGGGACAGGCGCAAGAACCGAATACGGCTTCCAACATGTCGATCGATATAATTTGGGGCTTTCATGCTCACTCACACAAAACTTTCCTCGAGGCCGCAACCTCGAACGTCATTCCGCGCGACGAATACTTGTACTTTCGGCGTATCAGCGCCTGTCGTCTGAAATGACCAATCCTGTTTTATACACATAGAGATCAGAGAATATTTCGCAACTTAATCAGTTGTTAATCATGAATTTCAGTAGATTATTACGCTAGGTCAGTGTATTTACCTATGGTTATATTGGCGTTCGGGGCATGAGCACAAGCTGAAGCCGCCGATGGCGGCGGCGAGGACGCGGCCGTTAGACTATTCTCGTCAATCTCGGCTCGTCACGATTGGCGAATCCCCCCATAAGCCAAAGAGCGTCGAAAGACGCCCGTCCCAAGACAGGCTTCTGGTCGCTTTCGCACCCAGCTTTCCCCGCTCCCGGTGAAGCGGAAAAGGCTCTAGCTCGCATTGTCGGATGAAAAGCGGATCATCTGCCGTCGACGGCGAAAGCCTCAAACATCGCCGCGTCGAGCCAGAACGAGCCGTCGTCCTCGATGGCGAAATGCGCGCGGGTTCCGGCGTCGGCCTTTTGTTGCAGGATGCGGATCGCCTCGGCCAGCGGCGCGGGCGTGGCGATCCGTTCGGTCCATGCCGCGAAATCCATGCGCAGCCGCCAGGTCCGGAAGGTTTGCGCGGAAAACCCGGCCGCCGTCAGCGCCGCCATCCATTCGGCCAGGGAATGATCGCGCACATGCGAGGGGTCGCGCAGCAATTCGACGCTTTGCAGATGCGTGTCGAGCAGGGCGGCGCCCGGCGACACGATATCGATGAAGACCGCCGGCGCGCCGGCGCGCAGGACGCGTCGCGCCTGGCGAAGTCCGGCTGAGAGATCGCGCCAGTGGTGGGCGGAAAAGCGGCTGGCGAGAAAATCGAAGGTTGCGGCGTCGAAGGGAAGGTCCTCCGCCGAGGCGGCGACCGTTTCAATATTTTCGAGGCCTCTTTCGCGCGCCTGCGCGGCGACGGCCGCCAGCATTTGCGAGGAGATGTCGACCGCCGTCGCCTTGCGCGCATGGCGCGCCAGGACATAAGCGACATGGCCGCCGCCCGTTCCGAGATCGAGCGCGCGGGACGGCGCCGCGGCCGACGCGAGGCGCGCGAGCGCGTCGAGGTCGGCGCCGCTCGCATGCACGGCGCTGGCGACATACTTGTCCGCATTGGGGCCAAACTGGCCTGCGGTCAGATCCTCGTGGGTCCGCGACAAGGCCCCTCCTACTCGCCGCGCCATTGCGGCGGACGCTTGGCCAGAAAGGCCTCCATGCCTTCCTGGAAATCGGCGCTGCGGTAGCACATCACCACCAGGTCCTCGCCCATCTCCGTTGGCGGGCGCAGCCGCGCCAGCGCCTCCTTGGTGGCGCGCAGGGTCAGCGGCGCATGGCCGGCGACGGCTTGCGCCAATTTTTCCGCGCGCATCATAAGCTCCTCGACGGGAACGACTTCACTGATCAGGCCGAACAGCCGCGCCTCCTCGGCGTCGATCAGGCGGGCAGTGAAAATCAGGTCCTTGACGCGGCCTGCGCCGATCAGCGCCACGAGACGGCCGTAATTGGCGACCGACAGGCAATTGCCCAGCGTCCGGGCGATGGGAAAGCCGAATTTGGCGTTGGCGGCGGCGATGCGCAGATCGCAGCAGGCGGCGATGGCCGCGCCGCCGCCGGTGCAGGCGCCGACGATGGCGGCGATGGTGGGCACGCGGCAGCTCTCGAGAGCCGTCAGGACGCGCTCGATCTTGATTTCGTAATCGACGGCGTCCTGCGCAGATTGCAGGGCGCGGAATTCGGCGATGTCGGTGCCGGAGGCGAACGCCTTGTCGCCCGCCCCGTAAATCAGCAGCGCCTTGACGGACTTGTCGGCGCTCGCGCGATCGCACGCCTCGCGCAGATGTTCGTACATCTCGAACGTCAGGGCGTTGCGCGCCTGCGGCCGATTGAAGACGAAGTGGGCGACGTCGCCGCGCGTCTCGAAAATCGTGGTGTCGCTCAAGGTCCCCGCTCTCCTTCTCTCGGTCGGCCGAGATTCGCGGCCGATGGTTTCGTACGGCCATGGGGGCCCGGCGCGCAAGCAAGGAACGCTTTGACCAAAGCCCAACCGCCGATCCCCGCCGCCGGTGAGCCGCCTGACGCCATACTTTTGTCGTAAATCCACCATTTCTCGCATAAAGTTTAATCGTCTCCTTCGTGCGCGTCCGCTAGAATGTTAACAATTGCGGCACGACGAGAGCCTTCGTATTCAAGGCTTTGATAACCGAATTGGATCGGCCGGCAATCTGCGCCGCATCCAGCTTCAAGCTTTCCTTGCGCCGCAAAAGAAACAAGATTTCAACCAAGTAAGGAAACGCCCATGTCTGAGATCACTACCGCCAAACAAGCCCCGGCGCTCGGCAACCCGGCCGTGATCGGCCTGGGCGGCTTCGGCATGACCACCTTGATGCTGCAATTCCACAACCTGGGCCTGATCACCGTGACCCCCGTGATCTGGCTCGGCTTCGTTTTCGGCGGCGCCGCCCAGCTGGTCGCCGGCTTCCAGGAACAGAAGACCGGCAATAATTTCGGCTACGCCGCCTTCGCCGGTTACGGCGCCTTCTGGATTTCGCTCTGCGCCTACCTGCTCGGCTCGACCTCCGGCAACAAGATGCTGGCCCTGAACGACAACGATGTCGGCTTTTTCCTGCTTGGCTGGACCTTGTTCACCGCCGGCCTATTCATCGCCTCGTTCAAGATCAGCAAAGCGATGTTCCTCACCTTCCTGACCCTGCTGATCGGCTTCGCCTTGCTGGTTTTGGTGTTCTGGGGTCATAAGGAACTGCTGCATATCGCGGCCTATGATCTGATCGTCTGCGCTCTCTGCGCCTGGTACATGATGTTCCACGTCATTTTCCTCAGCGTTTTTGGCCGTGACGTGCTGCCGGTCGGCAAGCCGCTGGCGTGATGCGGATTTTCCGGGGGATTGGCCGTGAACAATCCCCCTCGCTTCACCCGCCGTGGAAATCGCCGACGCCCTTGTGCCGGGGCCGCGCGATCCTCACGCCCCGTTGCTTGAAATCCTTCAGTCCAAGATAGATCATCGCCGTCATCAGGGCGTCTGAAAAGGCGTCGTGCTGGTTGAACAGCGGCAGCTTCAAGTCTTCGAGAATATGCGAGAAGGTCAGGTCCACTTGTGTGCCCGGCGGGGCGTCGCCGTATTTCCGCTCGTAATAAAGCCCCGACACTTCTATGCGCGGATTGGGCAGCTGGATCCCGATCAATTCCAGCACATGCTTTTCAAGCATTTCGACGTCGAAATCGATGTAATAGCCGACCAGCGGACGCCCTCCGATAAAGCGCAGGAGTTCGGGCAGGATGTCGGACATCGGGCGGGCATCGGCCACATCGGCCTCGAGCAGGCCGTGCACCTTGATCGCCGCCGCGTTGATGGCGACGCGCGGGCGCACCACGGCAGTGAAGGCTTCGCTGGCCAGGATGCGGTCGCCGCGAATCTTGATCGCGGCGACGGAAATGATTTCGTCGCGCTTGCGGTCGAGGCCGGTCGTCTCGCAATCCACTGACACGACCTCGTCGTGCGGGCCGGGCTCGAACAGAAAACGGTAGCTTTTGTCGGCCAGGGTGAACCGGTCCATCAGCCTGAACAAGGAGCGCAAGGCCATGACAAAGCTCCAGGGCGCGGTCAGGAAAACATGTTCAAATTGAAATGACGCCGCAACAAATCGCGCAACTGCTTCACGACATGGAAGGAATCGCGCAAGAGATCCCGGTCCATGCTGGTCAGGGCGCCGGGACGCAGCAGGCTGCCGCTGGCCGCCGCTTCGAGCTGGGCGTCGAGCCGCAAGGTCATCAGGTAATCGAGGGCGCGGGAGAGTTCGCGCGCAAATGGCGGTTTCAGGACATCGCGCTCCGCGAGCCTGTCGAGCCGCGCAAAAGTATTGGTCTCTTCCAGTCCATGTTCGATGGCCAGCGAGCGAACGCCATGAACAATCGGAAAGATGCCGCCTTTTTTCACATCCAGCGCGTCGCCGTCGCCTTCCGCAAGTTTCAGATTGTTGAACAGACCGATCGGCGGCTCGAAAGCCTCGATGGCGAGAGCGAAGCGAGCGAGGAAAACCCGCTCGCTGGCGATCTTTTCGAGCAGCGCCTTTTTCGCCCGCGCGAGCAGCGAGGCGTCGCCAGCCACCGCCACGGCGTCGAAAAAGATCGCGACGTTCATCGCCGATTGTTCGTTCGGCGCCGAGGTCCAGACGTGGAAATCCGCGACAAATTCGTCGAGCGTGCGCGACCAGAAGGGATTGCTGACCATCACATGGCCCGGGCAAGGCGGAAAGCCGAAATCCGCCAGGGCGCCGGAAAATTCGTCGCGGAGCCTTTGCAGCGCCGCCTTGTCGACCGCTTCCGACAAGATGAGGCCATTATCCTGGTCGGTGCGGATCGTCTGTTCGCCGCGCCCCTCGCTGCCCATCACGATCAGGCAGCTTTTTCCTCGCAATTCCGCCGGACACAGGAGTTCGTACAGTTTGGCGAACAGGCGCCGGTTGAGGTCGGAGATGATTTCCGCGACCACTTCGAATTTGACTCCCTGCCGGCGCAGGGGCCGCACCTGTTCGGCGATCTGCTTCGCCGCCGCCGCCAACTCGAGCAAGGTGCAGGCGCGGTCGATGCGGCCGACCACAAGCTGCGAATTGCCGGCGAAAAAGCTCAAGAGGTTGATGTCTTCGAGAATGCCGACAAAAGTCTCGCCGTCCCTGACCACAAGTCGGCGCTTGTTGTGCTTGGTCATCAGCAGCAGCGCCTGCGACACGAAATCGTCCGGCGAAACGGTGACCATGTCGTATTGCGCGATGCCGCGCACCGGCTCGTCGATCGACATGCCCTTGAGGATGACGGCCTTCGACAGGTTCATGCCGGTGATGATGCCGATGCGCTCGCCATCGAGCACCAGCAGCGCGTTGCAGTCGATGTCGCGCATGATGCGTCCGGCCGAAACGATAGGCTGGACCGCGTCGATGGTGGCGGCCGGCAGCAGGAACAGGTCGCGCACGCGCGCCCGCATCATCGATTCGATCTGCGAGGATTCGTTTCGCTGCGCCAGGGCGTCGAGCTTGCTCGAAATGTCATGGTAGAAGAATGCGCCGAAACGCGGATTGCCGTTGATCAGCCGCAACAGCACGCTCCGCGGCGCGAGGGAGCAGAGGGTCTCCTCGCGGGCGATGAAGGCGCTGACGCCGACGCCTTGCACCAGGGCGCGGGTGTCGAAGAAATCCTTCGGCCCAAGCAGGCCGGCCAGTTCCTCCTGCCGGCGCTCTTCGACGCAACCCTTGATGACGAGATACAGGCCTTCCGGCGCGGCGCCCTCGGCGATGATCGTCTCGCCCGGACGGAAATAGACGATGTCCAGCGCCTTTTGCAGGATTTCGGTTTCGTCGGGCGTAAGGCGGTCGAACGGCGCCGCCGCCGAATCGAGAATGGCGCTCATCGCGAACTCTTCGCCGCGTCATGGCGGTCACGAAATGTGCGGGAAAAAACGCGCGGCCTGGCCGCGCGAAAGCATGAAATGAAACGGGCGCGGCTTGCGCCGCGCCCGCAATTTTTTTGCCTCAGTGGGACGCGGCGCCGACGGCGCCGATGCCGGTCTGGGCACGCACGAACTGCGCGTCGAAGCCGGCGATGTCCTGCTTGGCGCGGGCCGAGGAATCGAGCTTCGAGAACAGCCAGATGCCGACGAAGGCGATGGTCATCGAGAACAGCGCCGGATTGCTGTAGGGGAACGGCGCCGAGCCCTTGGCATGGCCCATCACGGCTTCCCAGACGCTCGCCGACAGCACCACGCCGATCAGCGCCGTAATGAGGCCGAGGAAGCCGCCGATCACTGCGCCACGCGTTGTCATGCCGCGCCACATGATGGACATCAGCAGGACCGGGAAGTTGCACGAAGCGGCGATCGAGAAGGCGAGGCCGACCATGAAGGCGACGTTCTGCTTCTCGAAGGCGATGCCGAGGATGATGGCGATGACGCCGAGGACGACGGTCGCGATCTTGGAGACCCGGATTTCATCCTGCTCGTTGGCCTTGCCGCCCTTGACCACGGTCGCATAGAGGTCATGGCTGATCGCCGAGGCGCCCGACAGCGTCAGGCCCGACACGACCGCGAGGATCGTGGCGAAGGCCACCGCCGAAATGAAGCCCAGGAAGACGTTGCCGCCGACCGCATTGGCGAGGTGGATCGCCGCCATGTTCGATCCGCCCTTGATCGCCGTGAGGCCCTTGGCCGCGTCGGTGAGATATTGGGGATTGGTCGAGACGAGGGCGATGGCGCCAAAGCCGATGATGAAGGTCAGGATGTAGAAATAGCCGATGAAGCCGGTGGCGTAGAACACCGACTTGCGCGCCGCCTTGGCGTCAGCCACGGTGAAGAAGCGCATCAGGATGTGCGGCAGCCCCGCGGTGCCGAACATCAGAGCCAGGCCGAGCGAAACCGCCGAGATCGGATTTTTCACAAGCGTTCCAGGCGACATGATCGCAAGATGCTTGGGATGCGCTTCGACCGCCTTGGCGAACAGCGCCTCGGGGCTGAAGCCGAACTGGGCCATGACCATGTAGGCCATGAAGGTCGCGCCGGCGAGCAGCAGGCAGGCCTTGATGATCTGCACCCAGGTCGTCGCCACCATGCCGCCGAAGGTCACGTAAATGATCATCAGCACGCCTACGACCACCACCGCGATGGCGTAATCGAGGCCGAACAGCAGCTTGATGAGCTGTCCCGCGCCGACCATCTGGGCGATCAGGTAGAAGGCCACCGTCACCAGCGTGCCGCAGGCCGCGAGGACGCGGATCGGCGCCTGCTCGAAGCGGAAGGACGCGACATCGGCGAAGGTGAACTTGCCGAGGTTGCGCAGCGGCTCCGCGATCAGGAAGGTGACGATCGGCCAGCCGACGAGAAAGCCGACCGAATAGATCAGTCCGTCATACCCGCTGAGGTAGACGAGGCCCGAAATGCCGAGGAACGAGGCCGCCGACATATAGTCGCCGGCGATGGCGAGACCATTCTGGAAGCCGGTGATGCCGCCGCCGGCCGAGTAGAACTGCGCCGCCGAACGGGTCTTCTTGGCCGCCCAGTAGGTGATGCCGAGCGTCAGCAGGACGAAGGCGACGAACATGACGATGGCGGTGACGTTGAGCTCCTGCTTGACCGTCTGGCCGGTCAGGGCGTCAGCGAAGACCGGGCTGGACAGCGCCGAGGCGGCGAGGCCGGCGACGGCCGAGGAAACAAGGGACTTGGTGCGCGACATCACTTGCTCTCCTCGACGATTTGCGCCGTCAGCGTGTCATAGGTCGCATTGGCCTTCATGACGTAGACGCCGACGATGAGGAAAGTGGCGATGATGACCACAAGGCCGATCGGCATGCCAAGCGTCATCACGCCGGCGCCCATTGGCGTTCCGAGGAACTTCGGATCGAAGGCGATATACAGGATGAATCCGAAGTAGATCACCAGCGTCAGGACGGTCAGCGACCAGCCCAACTTTTTGCGTGTGGAGACAAGCTCCTGGAATTTTGGATTTTTTTCGATTTCTAAAGCACTTAAAGCCATTTGCGGCTCCTCCCGGTTGCGAGGCGCCTTCGTTGGTTTGTTGTCGCCTTGACGGCGTCCCTCCTTGCCGGGGGAAAAAACCTTGACGAACGCGCACACTATTTCTTGTCTAGCTCAGCCAGCGCCTTGACGTGAGCTAGCACTTTGTCGAACACGACGGTGCGCGCCGCAACAGGAATTGGCGCGCGCGGCCCGAAAATCAGGCAGCGCGTTATCGTTAACCAAAAGTGAATTTAGATCTCAGGGCACAATGCGCACGGCGCCCTTGGCGGCGCTGGTGGTCATGGCGGCGTAGGCGCGCAGCGCCGCGCTCACCGGCCGCTCGCGCCCGATGGGCTTGAAGGCGTCCTTGCCTTTCGCCAGCATCGCGGCGCGGCGGCGCGCCAGCTCCTCCTCCGCGACGTCGAGCCGCACCAGGCGCGCCGGTATGTCGATCTCGACGCGATCGCCGTCCTCGACCAGAGCGATCAGGCCGCCCTCCTCCGCCTCCGGCGAGACATGGCCGATGGAGAGGCCCGCCGTGCCGCCGGAAAAGCGGCCGTCGGTGATCAGCGCGCAGGCCTTGCCCAGCCCCATGCTCTTCAGATAGCTGGTCGGATAGAGCATTTCCTGCATGCCCGGGCCGCCGCGAGGCCCCTCGTAGCGAATCACCACGACCTGGCCGGCCTGCACCTTGCCGGAAAGAATCGCCTCGACCGCCGCGTCCTGGCTCTCGAAGACGATGGCCGGGCCGGCGAATTCGCAGGTTGCCGGCGTCGACGCCGGCGGTCTTGACGATGGCGCCGTCCACGGCGAGATTGCCGAACAGCACGGCGAGGCCGCCGTCGCGCGAAAAGGCGTTTTCCGCCGAGCGGATGACGCCATTCGCCCGATCGTCGTCGAGCGATTCGTAGCGCCGCGACTGTGAAAAAGCCTCCTGCGTCGGCACGCCGCCGGGCGAGGCGCGGTAAAATTCGCGGACCGCCTCATTGGCCCCGCCCTTGATGTCCCATTGCGCCAGCGCCGCCGCGAGGGTGTCGGCATGCACGGAATGGACGTCGCGGTTGAGGAGGCCGGCGCGGTCGAGTTCACCCAGAATGCCAAATATGCCGCCGGCGCGATGCACGTCCTCGACATGCACGTCGGGCACTGAGGGCGCGACCTTGCACAACACCGGGACGCGGCGCGACAGCCGGTCGATGTCGGCCATTTCGAATTTCAGCCCCGCCTCGTAGGCCGCGGCGAGCAGGTGCAAAACGGTGTTGGTCGAGCCGCCCATCGCGATGTCGAGCGTCATGGCGTTCTCGAACGCCTTGAAGGTGGCGATGTTGCGCGGAAGCACGCTGTCGTCGTTTTCCGCGTAATAGCGGCGGCAGAGATCGACGATTTTCCGCCCGGCGCCGAGAAACAGCTGCTTGCGGTCGGAATGGGTGGCCACCACGGTGCCGTTGCCGGGCAGCGACAGGCCGAGCGCCTCGGTCAGGCAGTTCATCGAATTGGCGGTGAACATGCCCGAGCAGGAGCCGCAGGTCGGGCAGGCCGAACGCTCCATGGCGGCGACGTCCTCGTCGCTGTTCTTGGCGTCCGCCGCGGCGACCATGGCGTCGATCAGGTCGACCGCTTTCGTCTTGCCGCCGATCACCACCTTGCCCGCCTCCATCGGGCCGCCGGAGACGAAGATGGCGGGAATGTTGAGGCGCAGCGCCGCCATCAGCATGCCGGGGGTGATCTTGTCGCAATTGGAGATGCACACGAGCGCGTCGGCGCAATGGGCGTTGGCCATGTATTCGACGCTGTCGGCGATGATTTCGCGCGAGGGCAGGCTGTAGAGCATGCCGGCGTGGCCCATGGCGATGCCGTCGTCGATGGCGATGGTGTTGAATTCCTTGGCGACGCCGCCCGCCGCCTCGATTTCGCGCGCGACCAGCTGGCCGAGATCCTTGAGATGGACATGGCCCGGCACGAACTGGGTGAAGGAATTGACCACGGCGACGATCGGCTTGCCGAAATCGCCGTCCTTCATGCCGGTGGCGCGCCACAGGCCGCGCGCGCCGGCCATGTTGCGGCCATGGGTGGAAGTGCGGGAGCGAAGCTGCGGCATGGCGGTCTCTCGGATTCTGGCGGTCGGGCGCGAAAGCGCGTCCCGTCTATTTGGGATCGCCGAGGCAATACACAATGACGCGGGCCGCGTCCACGCCGGCGGCGCGCCGCTGGACCCAGGCGGCGACTTCCGGCGTTGGGTCTAGTGCCTGCGGGCCGGACAGGGTAAAGCAACGCAAAGATTTCAGGCGCCGCCGCCGCGCCGCCAAGCCGGAAGCATTTTTTCATGACGACAGCCGACGTCAAGGACCCCGCCCCGCAACAGCGCAGCGACAATTTCCGCGCCGCGCTGCGCTCCAGCGCGCAAGGCGCCGTCAATTGGCTGGTCGAGCGCCAGAAGCCCAACGGCCATTGGGTCGGGCGCGCCAAATCCAACGCCTGCATGGAGGCGCAATGGCGCCTCGCCCTGTGGTTCCTGGGACTCGACGGCCACCCGCTTTGCGCGCGGCTGGCGCAGGCGCTCATCGACACGCAACGGCCCGACGGCGCCTGGGAAATCTACCACGGCGCGCCGAACGGCGACGTCAACACCACGGTCGAGGCCTATGCGGCCCTGCGCTGCTCGGGCTATGCCGCCGATCATCCGGCTTTGGCCAGGGCGCAAGGCTGGATCGAAGCCAAGGGCGGCCTGAAGAATGTCCGCGTCTTCACCCGCTACTGGCTGGCGCTGATCGGCGAATGGCCCTGGGAGAAGACGCCGAACCTGCCGCCGGAAGTCATCTGGCTGCCGCTGTGGTTCCCGCTGTCGATCTATCATTTCGCGCAATGGGCGCGCGCGACGCTGATGCCGATCGCGCTTTTGTCGGCGCGGCGGCCGAGCCGTCCCCTGCCGCCGGAAAACCGCCTTGACGCGCTGTTTCCCGGCGGCCGCGAGAATTTCGACTACGACCTGCCGCAAAAAGTCGGCGCCGGCGGCTGGGACGCCTTCTTCCGCAAGACCGACAAGGTCCTGCACGCCTTGCAGGAGTTCGGCCACAAGCGCGGCTGGACGCTTTGGCGCGGCGCCGCCGTCGGGCACGTGCTGGAATGGATCATCCGCCATCAGGACGCCGACGGCGGCTGGGGCGGCATCCAGCCGCCATGGATCTACAGCCTGATGGCGCTGCATGTCGAAGGCTACGCGATCGACCATCCGGTCATGGCCAAGGGGCTCGAAGGATTGAACGATCCCGGCTGGCGCGTCGACGTGGGCACGGCGACCTTCATCCAGGCGACCAACAGCCCGGTGTGGGACACGATGCTGGTCCTGCTCGCCTTTGACGACGCGGAGGTCTTGCAGGCGCAGTCCGAAGCTGTCGAGAAGGCGGCGGACTGGCTCCTGAAGCGCCAGGTGCGGGTGCGCGGCGACTGGTCGGTGAAACTGCCCGATGTCGAACCCGGCGGCTGGGCCTTCCAATACGCCAACAACGCCTATCCCGACACCGACGACACCGCCGTCGCCCTGATCGCGCTGGCGCCCTTCCGCAACGATCCGAAATGGCGGGCGAAAGGCGTCGAGGAGGCGATCCGGCGCGGCGTCGACTGGCTCGTCGCCATGCAAAGCGCCAGCGGCGGCTGGGGCGCCTTCGACAAGGACAACAACAACCAGCTTTTGACCAAAATCCCCTTCTGCGACTTCGGCGAGGCGCTCGATCCGCCGTCCGTCGACGTCACCGCCCATGTCGTCGAGGCTTTCGGCAAGCTGGGAATTTCGCGCGAACATCCGGCCATGGCGCGGGCGCTGGCCTTCATCCGCGCGCAGCAGGAGCCCGACGGCTCGTGGTTCGGCCGCTGGGGAGTCAACTACATCTACGGCGTGGGCGCGGTGCTGCCGGCCCTCGCCGCGGCCGGCGAGGACATGAGCCAGGCCTATGTTTCGCGCGCCTGCGACTGGCTCGTCGCGCGCCAGCAGGAGAGCGGCGGCTGGGGCGAAAGCTGCGCCTCCTACATGGACGCCGGGATGGCCGGGCGCGGGCCGGCCACCGCCTCGCAGACCGCCTGGGCGCTGATGGGCCTGATCGCCGCCAACCGGGCGCAGGATCGCGAGGCGATCGAGCGTGGCTGCCAGTTTCTGGTGGAGCGCCAGAGCGAAGGCACATGGCCGGAGCCCGACTATACCGGCACGGGCTTCCCCGGCTATGGCGTGGGACAGACCATCAAGCTCAACGATCCCCTGCTGTCGCAGCGCCTGCGCCAGGGACCGGAGCTGTCGCGCGCCTTCATGCTGCGCTACGGCCTCTACAGCCATTACTTCCCGTTGATGGCGATCGCGCGCGCGTTGCGGATGAAGGGGCGCGCCTGACGCACATCAGCAAATGGCGGAAACGGCGGGAAGCGGACTTGATGCCCGAGGACGAATTATCATCGTATTTTCCCAGCACCTCGGCCGTCATTGCGAGCATAGCGAAGCAATCCAGGGCGCCAGAGCAATAAGCTAGACGCCAGCATTTCGGTAGCAATAGTCTGGATTGCTTCGCTTATGCTCGCAATGACGGTAGTACTATTTTGGTAAGTAAATTCAATTTTGCAGTATTACATATGCAATGTCGCCTTCGAGCCGAAGGCGGTCGGCAGATTTGGACGCGAGGCGCGGGTTTTCTCGCCTAGCCTTCGCAGGCCCGGATGAATGCGGCGATCAGGTCGCGCAATTCCGGGTCCGAGACCGAGTTCCATCGCTGTTTCTGCGGAAAACCATTGCGTGGCGCGCTGGTCCTTCTCCAGCCAGGTTTCGCGCTGGCGCACGACGCGCAAGGAAAAAACCTCGACGCGGCAAAGCTGCTCGTCGCCGTGCGAAAACCTCTTGGCGTAGAAATACTGGCCGATCGGCTCATCCGAGATCACGCCGAGCACGCCGGCCTCCTCCAGCGCCTCGATGGCGGCCGAGGCCGAACCGCTGCGCCCGGACATGGGCCAGCCCTTGGGGATGATCCAGCGCTTCGTCTCGCGCGAGGAGACGAGCATGATCTCCAGCCCTTCTTCGTCCGCCGCCAGGGCAGAGCCGCATATTGCAGGCGTTCGGACGTCTCGACCTTGTCGTCCGACCTGGCTTTTTTCTTGGCCTTCACCGGTTTTTCGCGCGTCATGGCAGAAACCTCGCGCAGGCATAGGCCAAAGCCGCGATCAGGCCTGCGGCCGGCATGGTCAGCACCCAGGCGACGACAATGTTCTGCGCCACGTTCCAGCGCACCGCCGAGACGCGCCGCGCCGCGCCGACGCCGACGATCGCGCCGGTGATCGTATGGGTGGTGGAGACAGGCACCCCAAGGCCCGTCGCCAGGAAAAGGGTCAGCGCGCCGCCGGTCTCGGCGCAGAATCCCTGCATCGGCGTCAGCCGGGTGATTTTCGACCCCATGGTGTGGACGATGCGCCAGCCGCCGAACAGAGTGCCGAGCGCCATGGCCGACTGGCAGGACAGTACGACCCAGATCGGCACATGGAAGGCGCCGCCCGATCCGTGCGCATAGAGGAGGACGGCGATGACGCCCATGGTCTTCTGCGCGTCATTGCCGCCATGGCCGAGCGAATAGGCGGAGGCCGAAACGAATTGCATGACGCGAAAGATCGAATCGACGGCGAGCGGGGTGGCGCGCACGAAAATCCAGGAAACAGCCAGAACCAGCAGCAGCGCCAGCACGAAGCCGAGAGCCGGCGACAACACGATGGCCGCGCCGGTCTTGCCGAGGCCGTTCCAGACGATCGCCGACGGCCCGGCCTTGGCCAGCCCCGCGCCGACCAGCCCCCCGATCAAGGCGTGCGAACTCGATGAAGGAATTCCGAGCAGCCAGGTCACGATGTTCCACACGATGCCGCCGCTCAAGGCGGCGAAGATCAGCCGGTCGTCGACGACCGCCTTGTCGACGATGCCGCTGCCGACCGTATTGGCGACATGCAGGCCGAACAGGGCGAAGGCGACGAAATTGAAGAACGCCGCCCAGAAGACGGCGTATTGCGGCCGCAGCACGCGGGTCGAGACAATGGTCGCGATTGAATTGGCGGCGTCGTGCAGGCCGTTCAGGAAATCGAACAGCAGCGCGACGGCGATGAGCGCGACGAGAAGAAATGAGCCGCCGTCCATGCCAAGACCTTACATGTGTTCGAGAATAATTCCGCTAATTCAATTCGCGACGTCCTCGAAACAATCGACAACCTTTTCCAGGTGGCCGAAAATTTCCGATCCGACGATGTAACCCATCGGATGATCGTCTTTATGTTTCTGGTACAAATCTTTCAGTCCGTGGACGTAAAGCTGGTCCGATTTTTCCTCCAGGCGGACGATCGCCTCGTTGGCGACATTGAGCTTGGCCGCATTTGCGCTGATGGCGCGCAACAAAGGCATGGCCTCCAGCGCAATTTGCGCCGATTCGACGATCAGGTCGCCGATTTTCACCATATCCGGCTCGAAGGAAATGACATCGAACAAGGTTATCGCCTTGACGGTCTGCTGCATCTGGTCGACGGCGTCGTCCATGTCGTTGATCAGCCCGTGGATGTCGCCGCGGTCGAAGGGCGTGATGAAGCTGCGGCGCAGCGCCAGCAGCACCTCGCGCGACACGCCGTCCGCATCGTCCTCGTATTTGCTGACGGCCGCGCACAATTGCGGAACCTCGTCGCCGCCGTCGAGCAGCGCGCGCAGGGTCTGCGCCGCCGCGAGCGCAATTTTCGCGTGTTGTTCGAAAAGATCGAAAAACCGCGTCTCCTTCGGCATCAGCGCCTGAAGCCAGCCGAGCATCCTCGCCCCCAGATTACAAATTTGCGAACCTTTTATGACATCGCCTACATGATGTTTCCGCAAAGGAAAAGCCGAACCTTTCGGCTAGAGCCGCGCCGAGGGCGATCGGCGCCGGCGCCACGCGCTTGAAACGTCCAATTCGTTAACTAAATTAAAGCGCTAGAGAAGCGCCGGCATGGCAGCCGGCCGCAACATATCGGAGGCGCTCATGGCCAGCCTCGTTAACAAATCCGGAACGCGCATTCAGGACATCGCCAACTTGATTCTGGGGGCGCTGCTGTTCGTCTCCCCTTGGGCCCTGGGCTATGCGGGAAATGAAATGGCGGCGCGGGCCTCCTGGATCGGCGGCATTGTCGTCGCCGTTCTGGCTATCGCTGCGCTCGTCAAATTCGCGGAATGGGAAGAATGGCTCAACATGCTGGTGGGGCTGGCGGTGATCGCCGCGCCCTATTACATGGGCTTCACCAATGTCATGCACGCGGTGAGCGCGCATTATGTTCTCGGCGTGCTGCTGGTGCTGTCGACCGGGTGGGAGCTCTGGGCAGTCCACCATCCCAGCCCCCGCATGATGTAATGCCATCGGGCGCTGAAAATGACCGATGGCATCCGCGCCGACGGGCGTGGCGGCGGCTGACGCCGCCGGGCGCATTCAGTAGGCGCGAGCGATCAGGATGTCCTCGACGGCCGGGCGGCCGGTGAAGACGCAAGCTCCAACCGCGCCGCCTTGTCCCACGGGAACATTGCGCAAAGTCAGCTTCAACGCCTTAAGCCGCGCCTCGACCTGCTCCAGTTCGGCGCCGGTCGGGCGCGCCCAGGGCGCGCGCACCCAACCCTTGAAGCCGGCCCTGGCCTCGTCGTCCTCCGCCGCCGCGCCAAAGTAGGCGGCGATGGCGTCGAAATCCTTCAGGTCGGAGCGGATATTGCCGTCGAGCCGCGCCTTGGCCTCGGCATAGAGACTTTCCTGGACGCCTTCGAGCAGGCTGGCGGCCTGAAGAAGGAAATCGGAGCGGCTGCGCGGCTGCATGCGGATTTTTTCGTCCGCGCCATAAAGCTCCGTGCGCAGGATCATCGTCACGGCGTCGCCGGCCGCGTCGCGCGGGCCGACCTCGAGCAGGATCGGCGCGCCGCGCCGCACCCAGTCCCAGCGCTTGTTCGTCGCCTTGCCCTGCTTCTTGTCGAGCTTTACGCGCAACGGCTGCCCGAAGGCCTGGAGTTTGCGGATCTCCGCCTCGAGCTTTTCGCAATAGGCGAGAACCTCGGCGTCCTCCGGCTTTTCGCGCAGCATGGGAATGATCACCACCTGCTTCGGCGCGATGCGCGGCGGCAGGCGCAGGCCGTCGTCGTCTCCGTGCGTCATGATGACGCCGCCGATCAGGCGTGTGGAGACGCCCCAGGACGTCGTATGGCAATAGGTCAATTCGCCGTCGGCGCCCTGGTAGCGGATGTTCTGCGCGCGAGCGAAATTGGTCCCGAGATAATGCGAGGTGCCGGCCTGCAGGGCCTTGCCGTCCTGCATCATCGCCTCGATCGAAAAGGTCGCGTCGGCGCCGGGAAAGCGCTCGTTTTCCGGCTTTTCGCCGACCACCACCGGCATGGCCAGCACGTCCTCGGCGAGTTCGCGGTAGACCTCCAGCATCTTCAGCGTCTCTTCCAGCGCGTCCTCTTTCGTCGCATGGGCGGTATGGCCCTCCTGCCAGAGGAATTCGGCGGTGCGCAAGAACATGCGGGTGCGCATTTCCCAGCGCACGACATTGGCCCATTGGTTGATCAGGATCGGCAGGTCGCGATAGGAGCTGACCCAGCGCCGGAACGCGTCGCCGATGATGGTCTCCGACGTCGGGCGGACGACGAGCGGCTCCTCGAGCTCGGAGGACGGATCGACGACCAGCTTGCCGTCGACCGCCTTCAGCCGGTGATGCGTGACGACCGCCATTTCCTTGGCGAAGCCTTCGACATGGCTCGCCTCCTGGGCGATGAAGCTCATGGGGATGAACAGCGGGAAATAGCAGTTCTCGTGGCCGGTCTCTTTGATGCGTGCGTCGAGCGAGGCCTGGACCAGCTCCCAAATTCCCCAGCCCCAGGGCTTGACGATCATGCAGCCGCGCACCGGCGAGGTTTCGGCCAGATCGGCCTGGTCGACCACCGCCTGATACCATTCGGGAAAATTGTCTTCGCGGGTGACGGGCAGTGCGCGCTTCATTTTCAAGCCATTTTGACGTTTCGAGCATTTTCAAGCGAAGTGGATGCCGGTTCGCGTGAAGAAAATGCGTAAAAGCAGGAAACTGGAGCCCCGATCCAATTCGATCGGATCGGAAAAGGCTCTAGGGGACGTCACTACTGGACCGAAATCGCGCGCTTTGCAACGTTGGGCCGTATCGGCTCAGCGCCCGCTCTTCGCGACGCTGACCGGCTTGCACCATATCCATTCGCGCGCTTCGGCGACAATGCTTCCGGGGCGCAGGGCTTCCGGCGGCAT
Source organism: uncultured Alphaproteobacteria bacterium (assembly GCA_963849665.1). Taxonomy (GTDB): domain Bacteria; phylum Pseudomonadota; class Alphaproteobacteria; order Rhizobiales; family Beijerinckiaceae; genus Rhodoblastus. The sequence goes on from CAWKJW010000052.1 coordinate 38,726, forward strand.
CACGCCCTTGACGCCGCTTTCCTGGCACCAGGCGAAGTGGATGCGTGTCGGCAATTTGCAATAGGCGCAGCGGATGATCGGCATTGGTCGTCCCCAGTGACACGTGTTGAACATGCTGCCGAACCGTCGCCGGTCCGGCCGTTTCCCCTGGTCCGATTCCTTGCCCCGTCGTGTTGCGCGAAAGCTTGCCGCCGCCGCTTGGTCTTTCCTGTCAAGCATGGATCATGCCAATTGAGTGGTTAACGCTCGATTAACGCTGATGACGCCGCCGCGCCCGCGAAAAAGCTTCCGGTTGCGGGGCAAACGAGCTATGACGCAAACACGCGGATCGCGCGGAAAATCGGAATCCTTTCATGCTCTCAGGTCTGCTTGCTCTGGTCTTCGCCTCGGCTTTCGCCGGCGCCGCGCTTTACGTCAATCTCGTCGAGCAGCCGGCTCGGCTGGCGCTCGACAATTCGTCGATGGTGCGCGAATGGGCGCCGAGCGACCGGCGCGGCTTTGCGCTGTTGGGCGGACTGGCGCTGCTGGCGGCTCTGGCCGGCCTCGTCGCCTTCGGCCAGGGCGGCGACATCCGCTGGCTGATCGGCGCCCTGGTCGTGCTGGCGAGCTGGCCTTACACCTATTTCGTCATCGTGCCGCTGAACAATCGCCTGCTCGCCGCCCCGCCGGCGCAGCCGGAAGCCGACGCCCGCGAAATGGTCACCGATTGGGGCCGCCTGGAATGGGGCCTCGCCGCGCTCGGCGTGATCGCTGCGAGCGTCTTCGCCTGGGCGCTGAGCTGAGCAAGGGCTCAAGTCCCGATAGCCAAACGGCGATTTGACAAGCGGCGGCGGCGGGGCGGAAACTCCTTGTCCCCCGCTTGAGGAGCCGCCATGTTCGCCATGGTTCTGAACCGTATCGGCGCCCCGCTCGAATGGACAGAGCGTCCCGACCCCCTCCCCGGCCCCGGCGAAATCCGCATAAAAATCGCCGCCTGCGGCGTCTGCCGGACGGACCTGCATGTGGTGGACGGCGAATTGCCGGACCCGCGCCTTCCCATCATTCCCGGCCATGAGATCGTCGGGCGGATCGAAAGTCTCGGCGCCGGCGTCAGCGGCTTCTCGCTCGGCGAGCGCGTCGGCGTGCCCTGGCTCGGCCACACCTGCCAGGCCTGCCCCTATTGCGCCGGCGGCCACGAAAATCTCTGCGACTCCCCGCAATTCACCGGTTTTTCGCGCGACGGCGGCTACGCCACGATGACCGTCGCCGACGCCCGCTTCGCCTTTCCGCTCGGCGAAAACGGCGACGACGCCTCGCTCGCGCCGCTGCTCTGCGCCGGCCTGATCGGCTGGCGGGCGTTCAAGATCGCGGGCCGGTGCGCAGGACGGATCGAAAGGCTCGGGCTTTACGGCTTCGGCGCCGCCGCGCATATTCTGGCGCAGGTCGCGGTCAGGCAGGGCCATGACGTCTTCGCCTTCACCCGCCCCGGCGACACGGCGAGCCAGAGTTTCGCCCGCGACCTCGGCGCCATCTGGGCGGGCGGCTCCGACGAGGCGCCGCCGGAGCCGCTCGACGCGGCGATCATTTTCGCGCCGGTCGGCGCTTTGGCGCCGCTGGCGCTGAAGGCCGTGCGGAAAGGCGGCGCGGTGGTGTGCGCCGGCATCCACATGAGCGATATTCCGAGCTTCCCCTATTCGTTGCTGTGGGAGGAGCGCCAGCTCGTCTCGGTCGCCAATCTCACGCGCCGCGACGGACTGGAGTTCCTGCGGCTCGCGCCGCAGCTCGGCGTGAAGACGACGACAAGGCTCTATCCACTGGCGCAGGCCAATGCGGCGCTCGCCGACCTGCGCGCCGGCGCTTTCGACGGCGCGGCCGTGCTGATTCCTTGAATGGGAGGCCGAAGTGGCCAAGGACAAATCCGCCATCGAGACGAAAAGTTTCCGCGTCAAGGAGGATCACAAGGTCGATCTCGCCAGATGGCCGACGCGGGTCGAGCCGGTCTATCGCTCGAAGGAAGAGTACCACGAAATCCTCGCCGATCACGTCGGCCGCCTGAGCGATCTCCAGCAAAAGCTTTACGCCGGCAACCGCGATGCGCTTCTCCTGATCTTCCAGGCCATGGACGCGGCGGGCAAGGACGGGGCGATCCGCCATGTCATGTCGGGCGTCAATCCGCAGGGCTGCCAGGTCACGAGTTTCAAGCATCCCGGCGGCGCCGAGCTGGAGCACGATTTCCTCTGGCGCGCCGCCCGCGCCCTGCCCGAGCGCGGCAAGATCGGCATTTTCAACCGCTCGCACTACGAGGACGTGCTGATCGTCCGCGTCCATCCGCTTTTGCTGCAAGCCGAAGGGCTGGAGCCTGGCGAGAAGCCGGAAAAATTCTGGAAGGAGCGATACCATTCGATCCGCTCTTTCGAGCGGCATCTATGCGCCAACAATGTCCATGTGCTGAAATTCTTTCTCCACCTGTCAAAGGAGGAGCAGCGCAAGCGCTTCCTCGCCCGCATCGATGAGCCGGAAAAGAACTGGAAATTTTCGCAGGCCGACATCGAGGAGCGCGGCTCCTGGGACGAATACGCCCGCGCCTATGAAGCCTGCCTGTCGGAAACCAGCACGGAGAGCGCGCCCTGGTTCGTCGTCCCCGCCGACGATAAATTGTCCACCCGCCTGATCGTGTCGCAGATCGTGCTGGAAAAGCTCGAATCGCTGAAACTGGCCTTTCCCGAGGTCGGCGAGGCGCGCAAGGCGGAGCTTCAGGCGATTCGCAAGCAGCTCGACCAATAAAGACAAAGGCGGCGGCCCCGTCCGGACCGCCGCCTGAAAATCATCGATACGCGTCAAGACGCTCAGCCGTTGAGCTTCCAGCCTTCGCCCGAGCGGCACGCCGTTCCCTTGCCGACCACCGGGCGGCCGTTGATATAGATCGTGTGGGTGAAATCGCGGCAATCGCCCGCGCCCTCCGCCGGCGCGACATAGCCGTAGGAGCCGTCGTCGCCACGCCAGGTCTTGCGGTCGCCGCTCGACAGAGCCGCGACTTCCGCCTTGTTGGCTGCGGCCCTGTCGGTCGCGTCGAGGTTCGCGCCGAGAGAACCGCTCGCCAGCCCGGCATAGGGCGCGGCCACGGCGGCGGCGGCCGGCGGCGGCGTCTCGCCCGAACTCCCGGCGCACCCCGAAAGCGTTGCAAGGACAGCGATTGCAAGACCGGCGCGCGCCAGAAACACCACGGCAGAACCTCCATAAAAAAAGCATTGACGCGCTCGAAGCGCCATCTTGGTCGCAGACTAGCCCCTGGCGCCGCGCTGCGAAAGACGGGCGCGTCGAATTTCCGGCGGTGTGTTTTTCCGGTCGCGCTTTGACAACTAAAGCCCCCGCGACCAGGCCGGCCGCAGCGGGGCCGTTTCGGGGGCGGCGATGGCCGCGTGCAAGTCCTTGAGCAAGCGGGGCTTGTCCGCTCCCAGCGTCCCTTTCAGGACCAGCCAGTTCGAGGCGTGGTCGCTGCGGAAGATGGTCCGCTTCAGCTCCAGCGATGAAAGGAACAACTCCATTTCCCGCATCAGGCTGGGCACATCGAGCGGCGCCCAGCCGGGAAATCTCTCACGCAGCCGCGACTTGCCTTGCGGAAAGCTCACGACGAGCGTCGCGAGAAATTCGGGTTGGGCGGAGTTCATCAGCGCCGCCGAGTTTTCCGCATGCTGCCGCGACAGCGCCTGGCCGCCAAGGCCGTTGAGAATCATCACCGAACGCTTGATCCCCGCCTCGCGCAGCTTTTCGAGCGCCTCCCGGCTCGATTCGAAAGTCTCGCCCTTGTCGACCGCCGCCAGGACTTCGTCATCGCCCAATTCGGCCCCCACATAGACGAGCGACAGCCCCAATTCGTGGAGTTCGCGCAGCTCCGCCGCGGATTTCTTGCGCAGATTGCGCGGCAGGCAATAGCTCGACACCCGCCGCACCCCCGGCAGTTCCCGGCGGATCGCCTCGAGCACGGAAGCGAGGCGGCGAACGGAAAGCGTCATCGCGTCGCCGTCGGACAGGAAAACGCGCTTGACGCCGGCGCCGTATTCCTCGCCGCAGCGGCGGATGCTTTCGAGAATTTCCTCCTCGCCGCGGGGGCGAAAGCGCTTCTGCGGGGCCGTATACATTTCGCAGAAAGTGCATCTGTTCCAGGAACAGCCGTCCGTGACCGGCAGAATCAGCGAGTCCGCCTCGCTCGGCGGGCGATAGACAGGTTCGACATAGCGGATGGGTTCGATGGTCATGCGAGGAGGCCAGTTGTCGGTGGGCGGAAGAAGACGGAGCGGAGCTTAACGCAAATGCGGCGCGCAAGGCCGTCAATCCGGCGGCATCGCCGGCAGGACGAGGACGGCGCGCAGGCCGCCGAGCGGCGAATCCGCCAGCTCCAGCCTGCCGCGATAGGCCGAGGCGAGGTCGGCGGCGATCGACAGGCCGAGGCCGGAGCCCGGCTTGCTTTCGTCGAGCCGCCGCCCGCGCCGCAACGCCTCCGCGCGCCGCTCCGGCGCGAGGCCCGGCCCGTCGTCGTCGATGGTCACGCGGAAGAACGCCCGGTCGCGCCCGCCCGACGGCAGGGCCTCGGCGTTGACCCGCACTTCGCCGCGCGCCCATTTGCAGGCGTTGTCGATCAGATTGCCGGCCATGTCGTCGAAATCCTGCTTTTCGCCGAGAAAACGCAGGTGAGCGGGGCATTCCACCGAAAGGTCGATGGCGGGATAGATCTTGCCGAAGGCGCGCTCCATGGCGGCGAGCGAGGGGGCCGGATCGCTCGCCGCGCCGATCGCCCCTGCCCGTGTCGCAGCGCGGGCGCGTTCGAGATAGAAGGCCACCTGGTCGCGCATCACCTCCGCCTGCTCGCCAACTTTTCGCGCCAGCGGCGACGATTCCGCGTCCGCCTCGTTGACGATGACGCTGAGCGGGGTTTTCAGCGCATGGGCGAGATTGCCGACCTGGATGCGCGCCAGCTCCACGATTTCGCGATTGGCGCCGATCAGAAGGTTGAGCTCGTCGGCTAAAGGCGCGATCTCCAGCGGAAATTCGCCTGCGATGGTCTCCGCCTGGCCGCGCCGCACCGCGATCACCCCGCGTCGCAGCCGCCGCAGCGGCCGCAGGCCGTAACGCGCCTGGAACGCCATGGCCGCCACCAGCAGCACGCCCAGAAGCAGGAAGGTGACGCCGAGATCGATCTCGAATTGCGCCACCTGGCCGTCGACGCTCTGCGTGGTGGCGGCCACCTGCACGAGATAGCGGCCCTGATCGCCGGCGTCGATGCTGCGCTCCAGCATGCGCAGGGGCTTCTTGTCCGGCCCCTCGACGACGCCGCGCCGGCGCCCGTCCGCGTCCAGAGCGGACTGTGCGTCGGTCAGTCGCGGCAGGCGCGAGGCGAATAGCGAGTGCGAGGCGATGATCTGCGGCGGATCGACGTCGAGCCGCGTGATCTGCCAATACCAGCCCGACAGCGCCAGCTCGAATTGCGGCTCGCCAAGCTGGCCCGGCTCGGTCATGAACTCGTCGCGCTGCGAGGCGATGCCGGCGACCAGCGCGCGCAGGTAGATGCCGAGCTGGTCATCGAGCGCCGCCTCCGCCGTCTCACGGTAAAGCGCCGACAGCGCCAGGGCGGCGAGAGTCAGGATGACGACGCAGGCGGCCGCCGAGGACCAGAACAGCCGCGCCGCAATGGATGTCGCGCCAAAACGCCGCTTCATGTCATTTCGCCGGCGCGCGGTCCCCCGCGGCGCCGGACTCCATCACATAGCCGAGGCCGCGCACCGTCTGCAGCACATCGACGCCGAGCTTTTTGCGCAACCGGCCGATAAAAACCTCGATCGTATTGGAATCGCGATCGAAATCCTGGTCGTAGAGATGTTCGACAATCTCTCCGCGCGACACCACCCGGCCCGCGTGATGCATCAGATAGGCGAGCAGCCGGTACTCGTGCGAGGTCAGCTTGATCGGCGTGCCGGAAACCAGCACCCGCCCGGATTTGGTGTCGAGCGCCACCGGCCCGCAGACCAGTTCATTGCTGGCGTGGCCGGTGGAGCGGCGCAGCAGCGCCCGCAGGCGCGCCAGAACCTCTTCGAGATGGAACGGTTTCGGGACGTAATCGTCGGCGCCGGCGTCGAAGCCCTGCACCTTTTCGCTCCAGCCGTCGCGCGCGGTGAGAATCAGCACCGGCATGTCGCGGCCGGCCTTGCGCCAGGCCGTCAGCACGGAAATGCCGTCCATTTTCGGCAGTCCGATGTCGAGAACCACCGCGTCATAGGGTTCGGTGTCGCCGAGGAAATGCCCCTCCTCGCCGTCGAGCGCCGAATCGACGGCATAGCCCGCCGCCTCCAGCGCGCCGACGAGTTGCCGGTTGAGATCCTTGTCGTCTTCGATCACGAGCAGGCGCAAGACTTTTTCCCTTTTCGTTATTTTCACATTCCGCGGCGCTCGCTGGATGTAAATCCCTCGCATCAGCTCGGCGTCGCGTTCGCTCCTGACAGGCTATCGCCTGAGAGAAACGGCATCAATGCGTGTTCAAGGCGCCGACGACGGCCCCGGTCGCTGCGTTCATATAGACATGGATCACCCTGCCGTCGGGACGCAGCAGGCTGATCTCGTAAATATCGATATCCTTCCAGCGGCACAATTTTCCGGTCAGCGCCTCGGCATTCGTCATGGCCGCCGCCTTGCGCATCAGCGCGAACGGCTCGCGCAGCTTCTGGCTGACCACGCGTTCGCGGGTCTCGGCCGCCGAATAGCAGGCCCGCGGGCCGGGCGGCCGCGGCTCGGCCAGGCGGCCGCGCTCGACGGATCGCGGACCATGCGGCTCCGGCTCGACATCATAATCGTAGCCGCCCGGGCCGTCATAGCGCGGACCGCCGAAATGCGGGACTCCGATGAGCGGCCGGACGAAGGGCCACAGGAAGCGCGCCCCTGCGGCATGCGCCGCCCCCGTGCCGAGGGCGAAGCATCCGCAAAGACCGACCAGCGCTGATTTCGTCCAGATTTTGGCCATGAGCCAGCTTGTCTTCTCCAGTCTGAACGCGGCGTGAACCGCGAAAAGCATGATGACGCGGAAGCGGCGTCATGAGAAGGCCGGATTCCAGTCGCGTTTTGGCCGCAATCTCCCGGCTTCGCCATGATCCGATAAGCCTGACGCGAATTTGCGCACAAACTTGCCAGACAAACCGCCTTCATGCCACCTATGCGCCAGCAGCGAGCGTCGAGCCTGACGCGGGAGTGGGGCATTGTCCGATCTGAAATCATTGCCGGTCGCAGCATTGGCCGCCCTGGCCCTGGGTTTCGCGGCGACGATCTTCGCGCTTCAGGGCGGTCCCGGCTTCGGCGCCGTCCGGTTTGGACCCTGGACCTCCTGGCCGCAGCTCGGCGCCTCCGACATCGACCCCTATGCGCGCGCCGTCGCGGCGGTCGACGGCCTTCTGCCGCTCGGCGCCAACGAGGGAGAGACCTTCGTCGCCAGCATCGACGCCAGGGGCGCGCCGCTCGATTCGCGTTGCGATTACCGGATTTCTGGCTCGGCCATCCCGGCCCGCTTCTGGACCCTGGCGGCCTATGACGTGGACGGCCGGCTGCGGTCGAACCCCGCCGGGCGCTACGGCCTGACCTCCGCCGCCCTGCTGCGCTCGGCCGACGGCGGCTTTTCCATCGACGCTGCGCGCGAGGCGCGGCCGGGCAATTGGCTTCCGCTTGGCGAAAAAAGCCGCTTCACCCTGGTGCTGCGCGCCTATGAAGCGAGCACCGGCGCGGTCGCAGGCGCCTTCGAGGGCCTGGTCATGCCGACGATCACGCGCGGCGACTGCTCATGACGCCGCGACTGGACTGGCTCGACCGGGCCATCGGCCTCACCCCCTGGCTGCTTGCCGCCTTGTTTGGCGGCGTGGCGATCCATCTCGTCGCGATCCTGGCGCTGCCCGCCGTCGCGCCCGGTTCGGCCTGGCGCCGCCTCGCCCTGCACGCGCCGGTCGGGCAGTTGGCGATTGTGCCCCGCGCGGCGCCGGACGGCGCCGGCCCGACCTTTCCCGACCCCTTCGCCGCCCTGGCCGTCTGCCGCTTCGACCTGTCGAAGGGTCCTCTGCGCCTGCGCGCCCATTCCGACGGCGACCGCCCCTTCTCGGTTTCGGTGCGGCTGCCCGACGGCGTGATCATTTACAGCGCCAACGATCGCCAGACGCCGAAGGGGATATTCAATATCCTGATCGTCACGCAAGCCCAGGCCGACGCGCAGGACAGCGCGCGCGAGGACGCCGACCAGGGGGACGGAGCCGGCGCCAGCCCGGCGGACGATGAATTGCGGCTGATTTCGCCCGAAAGGACGGGCTTCGCCCTGTTTCGCTCGCTCAGCCTGCGCGAGGGCGGCTATGAGGCGGCGACGGACCGCACGAAAATCGAATGCGCGATCGAAAAGCCGACGCCGTGACGGCGGCGTAAAACAATGCCCTGATTGCGATTCAAGCGCGTTTCCGACGGCGCGAGCGCGGCGTCGCGGGGCCGCCGCGGCGGCGTCCGGGATCCTTGTCGGCGCCGTCCTCGTCGCGGCAATAGCGCACGCCCAGGAAGAACAGGATCTGCGCCGGGCCTTCCGGCGGCGAGGCCAGGGCGCGCCGGCGCGCCTCTCCTCGAAATGGAACCACTTCGCCCATGAAATTCGATCCTCGCCGCCTCCGGCGCCCGAATCATTCGCAGGCGCCGAGATCACGAACATGGAAAGGCGCGTTCGTTAAAATTCTCCGCTTTTCCTGTCCGCCGACGCATTAAAGATTTGCGATGGTTAATGATGTGTCAATAAAGCTCGGCTAGCGTGCGGATAAGCAAAATTTTTGGGATCGACCCTCATGCAGACCGACATTTACGCCCGCCTGCGCGACCTGGCGGCCTCGGCCGAATCCAAGCCCGCGGAGATGCGTCCCGTCCTACTGCGCGTGATCACCGATCTGTTCGTCCTGCATGCCCACCACACCCCGCAGGAATTGCGGCTTTACGAGGAAATGGCGGGCAAGCTGGTCGACGATTCCGACGAGGCGTCGCTGACGATCGTCGCGCGCAAGCTGGCGCGCTGCGCCGATTCGCCGGCCTCCGTCATGAAGAGGATTCGCGCCCGAGGCGGCGCCCCGGCCAATGAAATCCTGCTCGTCGACGCGCAGATCGAATGGCGCGACCTGCGCGCCATCGCCGTCGGCGGCGCCTGCGAGCAGGCTTGCGCCATCGCCTGCCGGTCCGATCTCGACCGCGAAATCACCAAAATCCTCGCCGGAAGGCCGGAGCGGGAAATCGCCCGCGCGCTGGCGGGCAACGCCTTGGCGCCGCTCGCCGTCGAGGATGTGCGGCTGCTTTCCGCACGGGGCCGCGAGGACGCCGCCCTGGCGCAGGCGCTGCTGGGCCGCGGCGACGTCAGCCTCGACCATCTGCCGCTTTATCTCTCCGCGAGCGCGGAACAGCGCGAAAAATTCGTCGCCCTCGTGCGCGCCTCAGGCCTCGCGCAGGCCGGACGCCACCCTGCCGACGAGCCCCTCGACGAAGCCGCCTGCGCGCGGCTCGAGGCCGGCGCGCTGCGCCAGAAACGCTCGACCTTCGCACTGATCCTCGCCGAATTCCTCGGCTGCGATTCGCTCTGCGCGCGAAAGATCGTCGACGACGAGGACGGCGACGCCCTGACGCTGGCCTTCATCTCGATCGGCCTGCCGCAGGAAATCGGGGCGCGGATTTTTCTCATCGCCTTCCCGAAGGTGGCGCTGTCGAACGAGACCTTCGCCCACAACATGCAATTGTTCGCTTCGCTGTCGCGGCGCGACGCGGCGCGCGTCATCGCCGCCGTCACCGGCGAAGAGAGAAGCGCGGGCGCCGCTTTCCTTCGCGCGCAGGCGCGCCGCGCGCCGCTGGGGTTCCCGGCCGCCGCGGCGGCGGGAGAAAGAGCGCAAGCCCAGGACGAGGCCGGAAAGCGCGACGGAATGCACGACGCGAGAAATCTGGCGGCTCTCTGGCGCTGACGCCCTGTCAGTCGGCCCCGCCCAGGCAAAGCGGCGGCTATTTTCCCTTCGCCACCACGCTGACGATCGGCCCCATCGGCAGGGTGAAATCGTCGCGGCCGAGTTCGGGCGCGTAAAGCGCGGAAATCGAGCCGTCGAGGAACAAGGCGTCGTCGCATTGCAGCCTGTCGCGGAACAGGCTGGCGAACTGGTGGAAGGTCACGGGCTCGTTGGATATGGCGAAAATCGCCATGCCCGCATGGTCGACTCCGACGCCGTTGCGCAATTTTTCTGACGTGCCGTCCGGATGGATGCGCGGATGGATCTTGCCGCCCACCACCAGCATCGGTCCCGATTGCGTCGCATAGTCGGCGGCCGGCCGCTCTTTCAGGAAATGCGAGGTCT
>CAWKJW010000053.1:0-59752 GCA_963849665.1 uncultured Alphaproteobacteria bacterium
CGCGCAAAGAGCGACCGTTCGACGCGATCGATCAATTCGACCGGTCCCGTCAATTCGAGAGCACCGCCGCGATGGCCCCAGCGCGCGGCTTTCTCCTCCGCGGTGACAGGACCCGATGCTGACACGGCTTGGCCCGAGGCCGCCGTAATCACGCCCGCCGAACGCGTCCAGCAGCTCCGCTTCCGCCTTTTCATGGCCGAACAGCGTAAAAGTGTCGCGCGGATGCGGGGCGGGCGAGAAGCGGTCGCTTTCCGGCGGCGCGTCGGAAACGGCCTTGCGGCCGGACGTTTCACGCCCGTTTCTTTCCGCCCGGCCGCCTCGGCGAAGAGTCGGTCGCAGAAAGGCCGACCAGATCGCTTCGGCGACCTTTTCCGGCGGACGCGCGGCGTCGATCACCACGCAGCGTCGCGGCTCGGCCCGGGCGATGTCGAGAAAACTGGGCGCGCAATTGCGCATGAAAATCGAGCTCCTCGCCCTCGAACCGGTCGGCCGCGTCCGCGCCGCGCCGCGCCCGCGCCCGCTCCAGGCCGATTTCCGGCGGCAGGTCGAGGACGAAGGTCAGGTCCGGCTCAGCGCCGATCAGGCGATCTTTTCCAGCGCCAGCAATTGCGCCGGCTCGACCCCGCCTTTCGCGCCCTGGTAGGCGCGGGTGGAATTGGCGAAACGGTCGCACAGCACATAGGCCCCGCGCTCCAGGGCCGGCCGGATCAAATGGTCGACATGGTCGATGCGGGCGGCGGAAAACAGCAGCGCCTCGCCAAGCGGCCCATGTCCCGCGCCTTGCCGGACAGGATGAGCGACCGCAGCTTTTCCGCCAGCGGCGTGCCGCCGGGCTCGCGGGTCAGCACGACTTCGCGGGCGAACTCCCGCAGCCGCGCGGCGAGCAGGCGAATTTGGGTCGATTTTCCCGCGCCCTCGCCGCCCTCGAATGTGATGAACCGACCGTTACGCAAATGAGGCCCCAAAGTGAAACTCATTCATAACGTTTAATGGGCAGGGTTCAAGGCCCCGCCGCCGCGGTCGGCGCCGCCTCCGTGCGAGAAGGCTTTTCCATCGTATGCAGCGCCTTCGAAAGACCCTTGTGGAAAAGCTGCAGCCCCAGCTCCAGCGCGGCGTCCCGGGCGCGGAGCATCAATGGCCCCTGCTCGACCGCCGCGCCGGTCTTCAGCGGCACGTCGAGGGCGAGCAGCGAGCCGCGGAAGACCTTGAGCCGCGCCACCGTCTGGCCGTCGTCGACCGGCGCGATCAGCGGCCCGGTATAGACGATCTTGCCGCTCAGCCGGTCGGCGGAGCCGCGCGGGGTCAAGAGGCGCACCGGCGCGTCCGAGACCAGCGGGACTTCCGGGCCGCGCCGCCATAGACTTGCGCCGTACCAACCGTCTCCCCGGCGGCGAAAATGGTTTTTGCGTCGAAGCCATGAAAGCCCCAGTTGAACAGGCGGCGGGTCTCTTCCGCTCGATCCTTGGCGCTCTTGGCGTCCAGGATGACGACGATCAACCGCTGGCCCTCGCTAACCGCCGAACCAACAAGGTTATAGTCGGAATCCTTCAGATTGCCGACCTTCAAACCGTCGGCGTTGAGGTCCATGAACAGGATCGGATTGCGGTTGAGCTGACGGATCTTGCTCCAGGTGAACTCCTTCTCGCCGAAGAAATGGTAATATTCGGGATAGGTCCGGATCACATATTCCGCGAGCTTGGCCATGTCGCGCGCGGTGATGACCTGGGCCGGATTTTCGCCGCCCCAGGAATCGGTGAAATGCGATTTGGCCAGGCCAAGCTCCTTGGCGCGCACATTCATCATCGCGGCGAAATTGTCCTCCGATCCGGCGAGTCCTTCCGCCAGCGCAATGGCCGCGTCATTGCCGGACTGGACGATCAGGCCGCGCAGGAGGTCCTCGACCCTGATATTGGTGTTGACCCGGGCGAACATCGACGTTCCCCGCGAACCGGCGTGCCAGGCGCGTTCAGAGATATAGAAGGGCGTGTCGAGGGTGATCGCGCCCTTCTTCAGATCGCGGAACACGAGTTCCGCGGTCATCAGTTTTGCGACCGAGGCCGGGGCGACCGGGTCGTCGGCCGCCTTCTCGAACAGGACTGTCCGGGACGCCTCGTCCATCACCAGCGCGTGCGGCGCGACGGTGGAGATCGTCTGCGCCAGGGCGGACGGTCCGGCAACGGGCGCCAGCCATGCCATGGCAAAGCACAGCCGGACGACAAATGGCAAGCGAATCAGACGCAAGGAATATCCTCTGCGTTGCGGGCGGCCCCAAGGGGCGCCTTGAAAATATCGTCCGGCTTCGAGCGTTACGCGCGTCGTGGCGCAAGCTGCGCGGCCGGGAGAGAAATAAGCTGTTTCGCCGGATCGCGCCAGAGCCAGATGCAAGGAACGTCGCAACCGCCCGAATTACAAGCAAACCCCGCGCCAGGACCGCCAATGGCGGCGTCGACGCGGTGTCGCAGGCTCAATGGGACACTATCGGCGGCTGACGGAAACCGGCACGTCGGCGCCGGGGATCGTGCCGAGGTCGAACGGCCGTTGCGGCGGCAGCGGCGGATTTTGCGGCAGCGGGGCCACCGGACCGGCGGCGTCGGCCAAAGCGAGCTGCTGCGGCTCCGCCTCGAGCGGCGGCGCATAGGCGTCGGCAGGCCGCTGCGGCGGCCGGGGCGCTTCTTCCTGCGACAGGCTTTCTGGTTGCGCAAGCGCAAGACGCTCGCTGTCTTGATCGTATCGGGCGTGCGGCATTTCGCGCTGTTCGGCGACGCGCACCGGCGACATGGAGTTGCCGTCGAGTTGCGCCGGCTGGCCGTCATAGCGCAGGCTCGCGAGCAACTTTTGGTCATCCGAGCCGGCGATCGCAGCGCGGCCGACATATTCGACCTTCACCCTGGCGGTGCCAAACCGCTTGTAGTCCAACGCTTCCGCCGCCCGGGCGGAAAGATCCATGACTCGGCCGCCGTGATAAGGCCCACGATCATTGACGCGCACGATGATCGAGCGATGATTGCGCAGATTGGTCACGCGCGCATAGCTCGGCAGCGGCATGGTCGGATGGGCCGCGGAAACGCCGTTCTTGTCGTAGATTTCGCCATTGGCGGTGCGGCGGCCGTGGAAGGCGTCGCCATACCAGGAGGCGAGACCGACCTGGGCATATTTCTTCTCGCTGGGAACATAGGTCTTGCCGGCCACCATATAGGGCTTGCCGACCATATATCTGCCGCCGCCCTTCGGCACTTCCTCGCCGTCGGCGACGACGCGCGGACTGGCGGATCCATAAATGCTTGTCGGAAAGAACTCCTTCGCGTGCTGCTGGCCCCGGGGCGCCTGGGCGCAGCCGCCCATGGCGAGCGCGCCGGCCAGCGCCGCGAGAGGACCGGCCTTTGCCAGGAGTTTGCAGGATTCGAGGAGGATGAGGCGTGGAGCCGGCGTCTTCATGATTGGCGAACAACCCGGTTTTTAAAACCCGCGCAATGCGAAGCGCCGCTGGTGCGGCGGTCGGGCGTCGGGACCCGCGCAAGGGAGGCGATCAAAGTCATCGTCCGGCACCTTGCGCCGCGGAAGTAACCAAAAGGTTGACGCAAATGGTAAACTCCTTCGCTCCCGGGAAATACTGAGGAAATCATTCGCCGCGGCCCTCGACCATGGGCGTTGCGGCGGGTCGCAGATTGGCCTTCACAATTTGGCGGAATTGGGGCGAAGCCAATAAGTTGCGCCCCGCCCCCGCTCAGCTTTGCTGACGCCAGCCGCCATCCTCTGTTTCCGCCCAATAGGAAAGCGTCGCATTGAGCTGGCGCAAAGCTTTCCATTGCGCGCGGGCGTCTTCGAGGGTTTGCGCGTCGCGTCCATCGAACAGCAGGATCAGCCGGGCGTAATCCTCATCGACGAAGGTACGGGCGGCGGCGCCGTCCACGAGGAAGCGGACCTGCGCGCCATTGGGATTGTCGGCCCCAAGCGTCAGCCAGACGGGTTGAAGCTCGGCGTCGCCGTCCCCCGCGCCGCCATGCGGCAAAAAGGAGTCTTCGGCATAGGTCCATAGCAGGTCGTCGATGGCGGCCAGCCGTTCGGGCGTCGTCGCCTGTACGGCGGCGCGCCAGCCGCGCTGCAGCGTCCGCTCGATCAGGCTGGGAAGCACCTGTTCGAGCGTGCGCCGCTGCAACTGATAAAACCAGATTTCCGGCATGGACGATTCCTGCTTGGGCGGCGCCTTTGCCGAGACCGGAACTCCTGACCCCTAGGTCTTGGTCAGGAGCGAATGCGATGAAAAGCCCGTCGAGAAACGGCGTCTTCCGACGCGCTTTCGAGCACATGCGAGGGGTTTTCTGACCGCGACATGTCGCGGTCAGAAAAAACGATGAAAACGTCAGTTCTCATAAAAATCCGCCACCAGGCGGTCGAGCAGCCGCACGCCCCAGCCCGAGCCCCAGCTCTGGTTGAGATCGTTGGTCGGCGCTGAAATGCCCGTGCCCGCGATGTCGAGATGCGCCCAGGGCGTGTCGTTGACGAAACGCTGCAGGAACTGCGCGGCGCTGATCGATCCGGCGTGGCGGCCGCCGGTGTTCTTCATGTCGGCGAATTTCGAATCGATCAGCTTGTCGTAGCTCGGCCCCATCGGCAGGCGCCACAATTTCTCGCCGGTCGCCGTCCCCGCCTGGGTCAGGCGCTCGGCCAGCTCGTCATTGTTGCTGAACAGGCCCGCGTAATCCTGGCCCAGAGCCACCAGGATCGCGCCGGTCAGAGTGGCGAGATCGACCATGAAGGCTGGCGCATAGGCGTTCTGCACGTGCCAGAGCACGTCGGCGAGCACCAGCCGGCCCTCCGCGTCGGTGTTGATGATCTCGATGGTCTGGCCGGACATGGAGGTCACGATGTCGCCCGGCCGCTGCGCCGCGCCGTCGGGCATGTTCTCGACCAGGCCGATCGCGCCTATGACATTGGCTTTCGCCTTGCGAGTCGCCAGCGCGTGCATCAGGCCGACCACGCAGGCCGCGCCCGCCATGTCGCCCTTCATGTCCTCCATCCCCGCGCCTGGCTTCAGCGAAATGCCGCCCGAATCGAAACAGACGCCCTTGCCGATGAAGGCCAGCGGCTTGGCGTCCGGCGCGCCGCCGCTCCAGCGCATGACGACGACGCGGCTCGGCCGCGCCGAGCCCTGGCCGACGCCGAGCAGCGCCCGCATGCCCAGGGATTCGAGCGCCGGAACATCGAGAATCTCGACGGCGACCCCCAGCTTCTCCAGCTCCCTGGCCTTTTCCGCGAAGGATTCGGGATAGAGCAGGTTCGGCGGCAGGTTGACCAGCGTGCGCGCGAGATCGACTCCGTCCGCGACGCCCTCGACCTTTTCAAGGGCGGCGGTGAGCGCGCTTTTGTCGGCGCCGGCCAGGCGCAGATCGAGCGGGCCGGGCGAATCGGCGTCGTCCTTCTGGCTCTTCTTGGTCTTGAACTGGTCGAACTTGTAGGCGCGAAGGCGCAGGCCAAGGGCGAAATCCGCCGCCGCCTGGGCGGCGTCCGCCGGCGGCGCGGCGAAATCGAACAGGATCGCGGCCCGTTTCGCCTTGCCGAGCTTGCTTACGGCAAGACCGCCGAGACGCAGATAATCGACCTTCTCCCCATCCTTATCCGGCGTCGCGCCGAGCACGATCAGCCTTTGCGCGGCGAGCCCGGCGGGCGCCAGAATGTCGAGGCAGGAGCCGATCTTGCCCTTGAAGGCCGAGATTTCCGCCGCGCGGGCGATCAGGCCGGCCGCATCGCCCAGCGCCTGCCGCGCGGCCGGTCCGAGCGCGAGGCTGGCATCGGCGAACACCACCAGCGCCTGACCGCCTGGCTCGGGCGAAGCGGCCATCGCTTCTTCGATTGTGACGACGCCGATGGAGACGGACCCGGACATGGAAACCTCAATGATGGCGACGCCCGAAAGCGCCACGGGGGCCGGCTCGCGGGGGTCGAAGGTAAGGAGCCCGCCCAAGCGCGGAATCTGCGCAGCCGCGGCGGAACTCGACGTGAGCACTATGCGACGGCGCGGCGAAACCGGTCAATGCGTCATACCGAGTCCCTTTAATCGCGACTTGTCGCGATTAAAGGGATCCCTCGCATAAGCTCGGCGTCGCATTCGCTCCTAAATCAAGCCACTTAATCTCTGTGCGTTGGTATTGGCGTGCCGCATGCGGATTTTGCCGACGACAAAATCGTCGCCGCCAAAGGCCAGTCTTAAGCGCGACATGGAATTGCCGCCATTGGCGACGAAAGACGAGACAGAAACGACACATAGGGGAAAAAAGTTCAGCCGGCGCTTTTTGCGGGGCGCTTATGCGCTAAAAGAGATGGCCGGTGATTTGCCGGGCCGTGGCGAGGACAAGGATTTAAGCCGGGAAATGAACCTGATCGAACGCTACATATTCAAGATCGCCGCGGCGGCCTTCCTGGCCGCGCTGGGCGTCTTGACGGCGGTCATCTGGCTCACCCAGGCGATGCGCGACTTCGACCTGATGACCACCAAGGGGCAATCGCTGATTGTCTTCTTTCATATCACCGGCCTGATCATCCCTTCGCTGGTGATGGTCATCGCGCCCATCGCCTTGTTCATCGCCACGCTTTTTTCGCTCAACAAGCTCAATGGCGACAGCGAACTGGTGGTGACGGCCGCGGCCGGGCTTTCGCCGTTCCAGCTTTTCCGGCCCTATGCCGTTCTGATCGTCGCGGTGGCGCTTTTTTCCGCCTTCATGTCGCTGTGGGCCATGCCTGCGAGTTTTCGCGCGATGCGCGACGCGATGAGCGAGGTCCAGTCGGACTTTCTGACGCGAATCGTGAGGCCCGGCGCCTTCACCTCGCTCGAAGGGGGACTGACCTTCCATTACCGCGAACGCGCGCCGAACGGCGGGCTGCTCGGAATTTTCATGCTCGACCGCCGCGAACCGACGCAGAACAATGTCTATCTCGCCGAAACCGGACGGACAGCAAAGGTCGACGGCCAGAACTATCTGGTCTTGCAGACCGGCACGATCCAGCGGCAGGACAAAGGCGCAAGATCTCCGGCGATGATCGTGTTCGATTCCTATGCGCTCGATCTCAGCCATTTCGGGCCGGAAGGCGATGGAACGCCACCGCGAGCGCGTGAACGCTCCACCCCGGAAATGCTCCACTACAACACGGCCGAGCCTTATGTCCGGGAGAATGAGGGGCGGTTTCGCGCCGAATTGCACGAACGATTTGTCGCGCCCCTTTATGCCTTGGCCATGGGCATGATCGCTTTCGCCGCTCTCGGTTCGCCGCGCACCACAAGGCAGAATTGCGGCGCCGCCATGGGCGCCGCAGTCTTTTTCACGCTGCTGCTGCGCGTCGCCGGCTTCGGCGCCTCGGCCATGATCGCGCGGCAGGCCGCCGCCGTTCCGCTCGCCTACGCCCTGCCGCTCCTCGGCTGTGCGCTCGGCGCCCTTTATTCCTTCCGGTTCGCTTTCGCGCGGCCGTTCAGGCGCGCCCGCGCCGCACTGGCGGCGGCCTGAATGATCGGACGCACCCTCGGCCTCTATCTCGGCGCCCGCTTCGTCAAAAGCGTGGCCGTAGTGTTTTTCACGATATTCGGCCTGATCTACATGGTCGATTTCGTCGAAATGCTGCGCCGCGCGGGCGATACTCCGAATGCAAGCGCCCTCATGGTCGCCGGCCTTTCGCTGTTGCGCACGCCCGCCGTCGCCGAGCAGGTCATGCCGTTCGCCGTGCTGTTCGGCGCCATGGCCGCCTTCATCAACCTCACCCGCAAGCTCGAGCTTGTCGTGGCGCGCGCGGCCGGCGTCTCGGTCTGGCAATTTCTCGCGCCGCCGCTGCTCGGGGCGATCGGGATCGGACTCTTCGCCGTCGGCGTCTACAATCCGGCTTCCGCGTTCATGCACCAGCGCGCCGACGCCATCGAGACCGACATTTTCAAAGGGCGCATATCCTCCGGCGACACCAGCCTGTGGATTCGCCAGAAGAGCAATGTCGGCCAGTCGATCCTGCGGGCGGAGTCCTCCTCCGAGTTCGGCCTGCGGCTCGGCGACGTCACGGCCTATGTCTTCGATCCCAAGGGCCGGTTCATCGAGCGCGTGGACGCCGACCGGGCGCTTCTCGTCGAGGGCGAATGGCGGCTCGAGCACGCCGTCGTGACGGCGCCGGGCCTCGATCCGCGATTGACGGAAATTTACCTTCTTGCGACTAATCTCGCCCCAAGTCAGGTTGTGCAGAGTTTTGTCGACCCCGAATCGGTGCCCTTCTGGTCGCTGCCGCGCGTGGCGGCGGACACGGACGGCGCGGGTCTCGACTCAGTGGGGTATCGTTTGCGTTTTCAGTCACTTCTGGCTTTGCCCCTGCTTCTCGTGGCCATGGTTCTCATCGCCGCGTCCTTCTCGCTGAAGTTGTCCCGCATGGGCGGCGTCGGCGTTCTGGTTTTGGGTGGCGTCGGCGCCGGCTTCGTGCTTTATGTCGCGTCTAAACTTGTCTCCGACCTCGGCGGAGCGGGGGTGTTAAGCACGCCCGTCGCCGCCTGGTCGCCGGCGATTGTCGCGAATATGTTGGGCGCGTTGACACTTTTGAACCGCGAGGACGGCTGATGGCGATTCGCTGCCGTCATCTCGACATGGCCAGCCGCGGCGACGCCGGCTCCTCGGCGCGCCTCGCCTGGCTGCGCCGCGGCGTCTCGCGCCTCGCGTTCTTGCGTTTCGCCGCGCCGTCCGCGCTCCTCCTGGCCGCCCTCCCCGGCCTTGCGCCGGCGGCCTGGGCGCAGGAGCCGCCGCATCAGACCCTCAATGACCGGTTCTCCGCCGCAAGCGGCGACAAGAAGGCCCCGATGGTGGTCGAGGCCAAGAGCGTCCTTTACGACGACAAGGCGCATACGGTGACCGCCGAAGGCGACGCCCAGATCTATTACAAGGGCAAGGTGCTGGAGGCGGATCGCGTCATTTATCACCGCGACACGGGCCGGGTGATGGCCGAGGGATCGGTCAAGCTCACGGACACCGACGGCTCGATCACCCATGCCGACAAGATGGAGCTGACCGGCGACTTCAAGCAGGGCTTTGTCGACGTCCTGCGCGCCGACACCAAGGAACGGACGCATATGAGCGCCACGCGCTCGGAGAAGATCGACGCCGACACCACGGTCTTCGAAAAAGGCACCTATACCGCCTGCCCGAGCTGCGCCGCGCACCCCGACCGGCCGACCATCTGGCGACTTCGCGCCGACAAGATCACGCACAAGAACGACGAGCAGATGCTCTATTACGAAAATGCGTGGTTCGAGCTTTACGGCGTGCCGATCGCCTATTTCCCTTACCTCTCGGCCGCCGATCCCAGCGTGACGCGCCAGTCGGGCTTTCTCGCGCCGCGCCTCACCTACCGCTCGACCACCGGATTCGGCGTCGGCGTCCCCTATTTCTGGGCCATCGCGCCGAACATGGACGTGACCCTCACGCCCATGTACCTGACGCGCCAGGGCGCTTTCGGCGAAATCGATTTCCGCCACCGGCTGGAGAACGGCTTCTACGAGATCCAGGCGAGCGGCATCCATCAAAACGCCGACAGCGCTTTTGTTCCGGAACCGTGGGGATCCGGCGACCGGACCAATCGCGGCGAAGTGCAGACGCAGGGCGCAATCTGGTTGAGCCCGTTCTGGAAATTCGGCTGGGACGTCGCCCGCGTCTCGGACAAATGGTTCCTGAACGACTATGGCATGCCCAACTCGACGCTGACCGGCAATTTCTTCCGCGAGACCTCCTCAACGATCTACCTGAACGGCCAGGGCGACCGGGGCTATTTCGACCTGCGCGGCTTCGCCTTCCAGGGCATGGCCAATACCGACTACCAGCCGCAGCTCGCCAGCGTCACGCCGATGCTCGACTACAACAAGACCGTGGACCTCAAGCCGGAGCAAACCTTCGGCATCGGCGGCCAGCTCGAGATCGACGCCAATTTCACCCACTCCAACGCCGGCCTCGCCTCCTACCAGCAGATCGGCTCGGTGCAGCTCGACAACCAGTATGGCCTGCATCCCGTCTGCGTGGTCCCGACTACTCCGGCGACCATCGCCAACAAGACGGCAGGACTGCCGGACTACACCCAGAACTCCTGCCTGTTGCGCGGCATCGGCGGCGATTATACCAGCGGCACGGTACAATTGTCGTGGCAGCGCAAGTTCATCGATCCGATCGGCGAAGTGTGGACGCCCTTCGCTTTCGCGCGGGCGAACGGCAATTATCTGGACTACAGCACCTCCGGCTCGGCGACTTTCGGCACGGACACGATCGCCAACTCCAGCCAGAGCAATTTCCTCAGCGACAATCGGCAGTTCAACGGCTGGGTCACGCCGGGCGTCGGCATCGAATGGCGCTATCCGCTGCTGGCGAGAACCCCCTTGGGGTCGGTGGTGATCGAGCCGATCGCCCAGGTCATCGCCCGGCCGAACAGCCAGAACCCCAACACCATGGTCAATCTCGACGCCCAGAGCCTGGTGTTCGATGATTCCAACCTGTTCGAATGGAACAAATATTCGGGCTACGACCGTTTCGAGACCGGCGTGCGGAGCAATTACGGCGCGCAATTCACGCTGGACATGAACAAGAACGGCTATGTCAACGCCATGTTCGGCCAGTCGGCGCAGCTGGCCGGGATCAACTCCTACGCGACGCCCGACGCCGCCAATATCGGACTTCTCATCCGGCCTCGACACCCGATATTCGGACTACGTCTCGCGGATCACCTATTCGCCGAGCTCCAATTACTCGTTCGTCACCAAGGCGCGGTTCGACGCCGACACCTGGGCCCTGCGCCGCTTCGACGCGGCGGCGAACGCCAATTACGGTCCGTTGCATTTCGGCGCGCAATTCGCCGATTACGAGCAGCAGCCGCAGATCGGCTATGTCTTCCGCCGCGAAGGCCTGCAATTCGACACGCGCTGGGAACTCATCGAGCACTATTCCGTGTCCGGCAACATCAACTTCGATCTGAGCCGGCACTATTACAACGCCTATCTGGCCCAGCCCGCGCCGGTGTTCGCCATCGCCACCTTCGGCCTCGGCGTCGGCTACGCCGACGATTGCACCAAGCTGATGCTGAACTACACCAACGGCTTGTCGGACAATTACGGTTTCCCGGCGACCTATACGCGCAACCAGACCCTGTTGCTGACGCTCGACCTGCGCACGCTTGGCGACCTCAAGGCGCCGATCGCGCTGTCGCCCTCGGCGGTTCAGGATGGCGTGCGCTACAACGGCAATTGACGAGTTTTTCAGAGCCGGATACCCAACGGTCGCGGGCCGGATTTTGCGCGGGGATCGTGGTTCGGATCAACGCTATTCGGCGTGGCGGCTTCCGGGCTTGCGGGACGGGCTCCAGATGGACGGGACTTAGGGCATGATGGTCAGGTCGAAACAAAATTCACCCGCCGTGCGTGGCAATTCGGGCGCGGCGCGCATGCTGGCGCTGGCGCTGCTGGGCGTGACGGCGTGCCTGCCCGGACCCGCGGCCTGGGCGCAATCGATCGTGGCCACGGTCAACGGCGACCCCGTCACGACCGTCGATATCGCCGAACGCGAAAAGCTGCTGCGCGCCCTCGGACAGCCGGCCTCCCCCTCCGCGGCGCTGGACAGCATGATCAAGTCGCGGGTCGAGGCGGGGGAAATCAACAAATACGGCATCAAGGTCAGCGCGAGCGATCTCGGTCCGGCGGTGCAATATTACGCCGACCGCGCTCATGTCTCGAGCGCGGTCATGAGCGGCCGGCTGCAAAATTCGCATGTCGACAAGAAGCACGTGGAGAATTTCCTGCAGATCCACACGGCCTTCAATATATACGCCCGCGCCCGCAATCGCGCGGTTGAAGTCAGCCAGGAGGATATCCAAAGCGAGCTTGCGCATGATCCCAAGCTCGCGCACCAGACCAGCTATGTGATCCGGCAGGTGCTGCTCACGGTTCCGCCCTCGTCGGGCATGGCGGGCCTGCAACAGGCCGCCAAGCAGATGGAGAGCCTGCGTGCGCGCTTCACCTCGTGCGACACCGGCGTCAAGCTCGTGTCGGAATATCCGAATCTGGTCGTGCGCGATCCCGTCACACGCTCTTCGGTTGCGTTGGGCGACCAATTGACGGCGTTGCTCGACAAGACGCCGGTCGGACATTTGACGGCGGCCAGCCGCGATACGTCCGGCATCGCCGCTCTCGCCCTCTGTTCGCGCTCGGCGGCGAGCAGCGACGTCGAGAAGGACGCCGCGCAGACCCGCGTGCTGGCGCGAATTATCCAGCGCGACGCCGACAAGCTCTACGCGGAATTGCGCACCCACGCCGTGATCGTCAAACCACAGAAATGAACGAGCGCCCGACGCCGCTTTGCCTGACGCAGGGCGATCCATCCGGCGTCGGGCCCGATATATCGCTGGCCCTGTATGACCGCATCCGCGCCGGCGCGGTCGCCGCCGATCGTTTTTTTCTGCTTGCCGACCCCGACCTTCTGCGCCGCAGGGCGAAAAGGCTCGGCCTGGCGGTGGAGGTGGTCGAGACCTCGCCGGAAGATTCCCGCGACAGCTTCCGATTCGGCCTCCCCGTCGTTCCCCTGCTGGCGAAAGCCAGGGGCGAGCCTGGCCGTCCCGATCCCGCCGACGCGCCGGCGACGATCGAGGCCATCACGCGGGCGGCGGAGCTCCTCGCCGCCGGCCGGGCGAGCGCCATGATCACCAATCCCATCGCCAAATCCGTGCTTTATCAGGCGGGCTTCGCGCATCCCGGCCACACAGAATATCTGGGCGAACTGTCCCGGCGCTTGCATGGCGGCGCCGGCCGCCCGGTCATGCTGCTGTGGTCACGCGAGCTGGCGGTCGTTCCGGCCACGATTTACGTTCCCCTGGCGCGCGCGCCCGAGCTTTTGAAGACCGATGACCTGGTCGAGATCGGAGTCATCGTCAGCGAGGCGTTTGCGCGCGATTTCGGCGTCGCCGCGCCGCGCCTGGTCTTTGCCGGGCTCAATCCGCACGCCGGCGAGGACGGCGCGCTGGGGCGGGAGGAAATCGACGTCATCGCGCCGGCCGTCGCTGCCCTCGTGGCGCGGAAGATTTCGGCGAAGGGCCCGTTCTCGGCCGACACGATGTTTCACGCGCAGGCGCGGAAGAATTATGACGTCGCCATCTGCATGTATCACGACCAGGCTCTGATCCCGATCAAGACCCTGGCTTTCGATTCGGGCGTCAATGTCACGCTCGGCCTGCCCTTCATCCGCACGTCGCCCGATCACGGCACGGCTTTCGACATTGCGGGAACGGGCCGGGCCAGCGCGACAAGCCTGACCGAAGCCGTGCTGCTGGCGGGCCGCATGGCCAATATCCGCTCAGGAACCGCGAGCTCGTGATCGACGCCCTGCCCCCTTTGCGCGAGGTCGTCGCCAAACATGGATTGGCGGCGAAGAAATCGCTCGGCCAGAATTTTCTGTTCGACCTCAACCTGACCGCGAAAATCGCCCGCGCCGTGGCGCCGCTCGAGGAAGCGACGATTCTTGAAATCGGTCCGGGCCCCGGCGGCTTGACCCGCGCGCTCCTGGCGCAGGGTGCGAAACGGGTGATCGCGGTCGAGCGCGACGAGAGATGCCTGGCCGCGCTCGAGGAAGTTTCGGCGCATTATCCCGGCCGGCTCGATGTCTTTTGCGCCGACGCCCTGAGCCTGGATTATCCGAAATTTCTTGCCGAGGCGGGCGTCGCCGGGCCGGTTCGCATCTGCGCCAACCTTCCCTACAATGTCGGCACGCCCTTGCTCGTCGGCTGGCTGACGCAAAGCCAGTGGCCGCCCTTTTACGAGCGCATGGCGCTGATGTTCCAGCGCGAGGTGGCGGAGCGAATCGTCGCGACGCCGAATGAGCGGGCCGACTATGGCCGCCTCGCGGTTCTCGCGGGATGGCGCTGCGAAGCGCGCATCCTGTTCGACGTGCCGCCATCCGCCTTCACGCCGCCGCCGAAGATCATTTCCAGCGTGGTGGAGTTGATTCCGCGCCAAAAGCCGCTGGAATGCCAAGCCAGATGGCTGGAGGCCGTGACGCTGGCGGCTTTCGGCCAGAGGCGCAAAATGCTGCGGCAGTCGCTGAAAAGCCTTCCCCTGCCGGTCGACCCGCAGGACTTGCTGCAGGAAGCCGGCGTCGAGCCAACGAAACGGGCCGAGGAGGTCGACATCGCGGGTTTTTGCGCGCTGGCGCGAGCCTGCGCCATACGCGCCCTGTAGCCTTCACTCAGGCTTTTTCGACGCCTGACTTGCGAGACGCCACAGGCCGATCAGAGCGGCGGCGAGGCCCGCCAGACTGGCCGCCAGGCGCGCATTGCGGATCGCCAGCCGCGCCGCGGTCGGAGCGAAGACGGCCACGGCGCTCGATTTCACCGCGACATTGACCTGGCCGACGGTCCGTCCGAACAATCGCGCGGCGATAGCCAAGGCGACGACGGCGATTAAAAGGGCGCCGCCGGCGACGGCCAGCGCCGCCTGCCACGGCGCCAGCAGGCCGAGCAGGGCCAGATAGGCGCCGAAGGCCAGGAAAGCCAGGGTTACCGCCGTCAGCAGGGCGCCAATGACAAGTCCGGCGACGATCAAGGTCAATCTTCGGGACAGGACGCGGCCTTCCAGGCCCGCCGGCGGCCAGAGACCGCTCATGGCCGCGTGTCCCGGCTCTTCCACAAGCCGACGATCAAGCCGAGTCCTGCCGCGGCGGCCAGCCAGGCCAGAGGATTTTTCCGCACGACGGCCGAGAAGTCATCCAGGCTTTCGCGGCTGATGTTGCGCGCCTCTTCGGTCATGACGCCGATCTTGCCGGCGGCGCCCTCGGCGCCCAGGAGATTGGACAATTCGACGACCGCCTTGTGCATCGCCTTGACCGCCTCCGCCGCCAGGGCGTTGACGTCGGCCGCCGCCTGATCTTTTTTCTTGTCGCCGTCGCCCATCGCCGTCTCCCCATTTCTCGCCCGCCAAACGGAAACGGACAGCGCGTCCGCCTGTTCCCGAGGCGTCCCCGAGAGTTCAAGCCCGGGAGAACCATGGGGAAAGATGGAAGGCGCCGCCATGCGCCAAAACAAAGCGGCGAGGCCGGTTACGCCTTTTCGGCCAGCAGAGCCGCCACGAATTCCGACATGCCTGCGGCGACGCGCGGGCGGCGAAGGCGCTCGGCGCGCACGATCGCCAGGAGATCGTCGAGGCTCGTCTGAATGTCGTCGTTGACCAGCACGTAATCGTAATCGGCCCAGCGGCTGATCTCATGGCGGGCGTTTTCCAGCCGCTTTTCGATGGTCTCCGCGCTGTCCTCGGCGCGCCGCTCCAGCCGGGCGCGCAATTCGCGCATCGACGGCGGCAGGATGAAAATGGTCACCACGTCGCGCGGCGCCTTTTCCCGCACCTGCCGCGCGCCCTGGTAATCGATGTCGAACAGGACGTCGCGGCCCAGCGCCAGCAGCTCCTCGACCTTTTCGCGCGGCGTGCCGTAGAAATTGCCGTGCACCTCGGCGTATTCTAGCAACTCGCCGGCGTCGCGCCGGCGCTCGAATTCGCCCTTGTCGATGAAATGATAATGGATGCCGTCATATTCGCTCGACCGCTTCTTGCGCGTCGTCAGCGAAATCGAGAGCGTCAGGTCGAGCTCCTTCATCTGGAGCAAGGTGCGCGTGAGCGTCGTCTTGCCCGCGCCCGAAGGCGAGGACAGGATCAGCATCAGCCCCCGGCGGCCGTGTTTGCGCATGTGGTCCTCGTCCATCCGTCTTACTCGATATTCTGCGCCTGTTCGCGCAATTGCTCCACTTCGACCTTCAATTCGAGGCCGAGCGCCGTCAAAGCGGGATCGTTGGACTTGGCGCACAGGGTGTTGGTTTCTCGTCCGAATTCCTGCGCCAGAAAATCCAGCCGCCGCCCGACCGGGCCGCCCTCGCCGAGCAGTTTTCGCGCCGCGGCGACATGGGAATAAAGCCGATCGAGCTCCTCGCGGATGTCGGCCTTGGCGGCGAGCAGCACAGCCTCCTGGTAAAGCCGCGTCTCATCGAAGCGGCCGATCTCGCTCAGTTGCGCCACGGCGTTGCGCAGCTTTTCCTTCACCGCCTCCGGCTGCCGCGCCGGACAGGCGTCGGCGGCTTGGGTCAAGGCCTCGATCCGGTCGAGCCTTTGCGCAAGGAAAGCCGACAGGGCCGAGCCCTCGCTCCGGCGCATCCCGGTCAGCTGCGCCAGAGCCGCCTCAAGGCCCTTCAGCATTGCCTCCTGCGCCCCGGAAAATGCCGCCTCGTCCTCGTCCGCTTCGGCCGTCTCGATGACGCCGCGCAGGCCCAGCAATCCGTCGAGCGTCGCCGGCGCGATGTTGTCCGGGCGCGACAGGCTGGAAACCGCCTCCATCAGATGGGCGAGCAGGTCGCGGTTGAGCCGAGCCGTCACGGTCGGGCTGTCCCGGGTTACGGCAAGATTGGCGTAGCAGGCGCCCCTCGTCAGCGCCTTGGCGATCGCCCCTCTCGCGGAAATGTCGAGACTGTCGAAGCCGGCGGGCAGGCGCAGCCGAAGGTCGAGCCCCTTGGAATTGACCGTCTTGAGCTCCCAGTGCCAGTGAAAGGGAGCGCAAAAGCCGGCTTCGCGGGCAAAACCCGTCATGCTGGAAATGGTCATGAACGCAGCCTGTTGACGCGGTAAATCGGTGAAACGGGGAATATCCGCCGCGCCGTTGGATTAAGCCAGCGAAAGGCTAAAATCCACCCCGGTTGGGGGAAACGTCTGCTGCAAGCGCTAATTTCCCTTGTTGCCGGAGGAAATCGGCTTGGGAGCGCTGAGGTCGACCGTTTGCGGACTATTGAGATCCCATCCCTTGGCAAGAAGCGGATCGAGCGCCGTGCCTTGCGAGGCGTCGAGGATGCGGGGCTTGCCGTTGGGCGCCGCATTGGTCGGACCGCTGGCGTAGGCCAGCGGCGTGGCGTCGACCGGCGGCGCAGGGCCATCGAGATCGTCGCCGCCGCGCGCCGATGGCGCGCCGGACGCCACCTTGCTCGATCCGAGACTGTCGTCCGCCGGACCGTCGAGATTGTCTTCCCCCTGCGTGGCGCCGCCAAGCCGCGCGTCTTCCAGACCGTCGGCGGCCACGAGCGAGGGCGCCCGGCGCCTGAAGACGGCGAGATCGGTGATGCGAACCGGGGCTTCCATGGCGCCGGGCAGGACCGGCGCGAGCCGCGCGATCATCGCCGGGTCGGGCCGGAGGCTGGCCTCCACCGGCGCCCCTGTTTCGCGGCCGGCGAAGAATTCGGCGGCGAAGGGCGCGGCGCCGAACGGCGACGGCGCCAGCTCGCCGTGGTCGTCAGGGTTCGGGACGGCCGCCGGCGCGGCCTTGCCCTTGTTTTTCAGCTCCAGCTGCCGCAGGCGCTGGACATTGCGGTTATGGGTGTCGAGCGAATCGGTGAAGACATGGCCGCCCGAGCCGTCGGCGACAAAATAAAGCTCGTGCGTGCGCGACGGATTGGCCGCCGCCTCCAGCGCGGCGCGGCCGGGATTGGCGATCGGCCCGGGCGGCAGTCCGTCGATCAGATAGGTGTTGTAGGGGCTGGGCGTCTCGACGTCGGCATGCGTCAAGGGCCGGCCGAGCGGGCCCTGGCCGCCGACGAGGCCATAGACGATGGTCGGGTCGGATTGCAGACGCATGTGCTTGCGCAGCCGATTGATGAAGACGCCGGCGACGCGCGGGCGCTCGTCGGCCTTGCCGGTCTCCTTCTCGACCAGCGAGGCGAGCGTGACCAGTTGATAGGGCGAGGCGAGCGGCAGGTCCGGCGAGCGGCGGCGCCAGATCTCGTCCAGCAACTGCGTCTGGGCGCGCGCCATTTTCGAGAGCAGCTTCTCACGGGTGTCGCCGCGCTGGAATTTGTACGTTTCCGGCAGCAGCGAGCCCTCGCGCGGAATGTCGTGAACCTCGCCCGACAGCACGTCGTCGGCGCGCAGCCGGTCGACGATCTGCTGGCTGGTCAGACCTTCCGGGATGGTCAGGGAATGCAGGATGGCGCGTCCCTGCACGATCGTGTCGATCACGTCCTGCAGCGAGGCGCTCTGCTTGAAGAGATATTCGCCGGCCTTGAGCTTGCCGCGGTCGCCCTCGGCAAACAGAGCCAACGTGAACAGGAATGGGCTGTCGATGACGCCCTGGTCCTGCAATTGCTGGATGATCTGGTCGGAATCCGCTCCTTGCGCGATCACCACAGCCTTGTCGTTCTTCAACGGGCCGGGCAGCCGGACGCTGTGGCTGGCGTAGACCACACCCAGACCAGCGACCAGCGCCAGCACGAGGAGAAAGGTCAGGAAGCCGGAAAAAGCCTCCAGCGCGGGACGCTTGCGGCGGTCGGGCGGCGGCGGCGCGGGTTCGGGATGGAGCGCTTCCGCGGGGCTCAGCGCCGCGCGGCGTCGGCCGAACAGCCGCGGCTTTTCCCGCCGCACGGAGAATTCCCGGGAGCGCGGCATGCCGGCGGCTTGCGCGTTATCGCCCTGGACATTCGAGTCATGATCATTCGAATCATGATCATTCGAAGTCTTGGACGTTCTGCTGCGGATCCTCGCTCATGTCCTTGACGCGCCTTGGTTTGCGCCGCTCGCGGCTACGCTGTGCATCATATCCCGAAGATCACGATTCGTCGCCATCTTCGTAACCGTCGCGGCGGCTCCGCGCACTGCTAACCCGAACATCCTCAAATTTCTGCAAACAGGCAAAAGACCACCCCGACCGCTTTCACGGGCCGCCCGTGCAAAACAGCGTTGACGCAGTTTGCCCGCGATTGTGGCGAAAACAGGATCGATCAGGCGAATCGCCGCATGATCAGCGACGCATTGGTGCCGCCGAAGCCGAAGGAATTCGACAGGACCGTGTCGATCTTGCGGCTGCGCGGCTTGTGCGGCACGAGGTCGATCGCAGTCTCCACCGAGGGATTGTCGAGATTGAGGGTCGGCGGGGCGACCTGGTCGCGAATCGCCAGAATCGAGAAGATCGCCTCGACCGCCCCGGCCGCGCCGAGCAGATGGCCGACCGAGCTTTTCGTCGAGGACATGGAGATGGTCGCGGCGGCGTTGCCGAGAACGCGCTCAACCGCCGCCAGCTCAATTCCGTCGGCCATGGTCGAAGTGCCGTGCGCATTGACATAGTCGATATCGGCGGCGGTGATCCCGGCCCGCTTGATGGCCGAATTCATGCAGCGGAACGCGCCGTCGCCGTCCTCGGCCGGGGCGGTGATATGATAGGCGTCGCCCGACATGCCGTAGCCGATGACTTCAGCATAGATGCGGGCGCCGCGCGAAAGAGCGTGCTCGAGCAATTCCAGGACCACGGCGCCGGCCCCCTCGCCCATCACGAAGCCGCAACGGTCGCGGTCGTAAGGGCGTGAGGCCGCCTTGGGATTGTCATTGTAGTCGGTCGCCAGCGCCTTGCAGGCGGCAAAGCCCGCGATGCCGATGCGGTTGCAGGCCGATTCGGCGCCGCCGGCGACCATGACTTCGGCGTCGCCGAGCATGATCAGCCGCGCCGCGTCGCCAATGGCGTGGGCGCCCGTCGAACAGGCGGTGACGACTGCGTGATTGGGGCCTTTCAGCCCGTGCATGATCGAGACATGGCCCGAGATCAGGTTGATCAGCCGCCCCGGAACGAAAAGGGCGACACGCGGCGCGGGCCTTTCTCGTGCAGCACCAGCGTGGTCTCGTAAATGCCGCCGAGGCCGCCAATGCCGGAGCCCATCAGCACGCCGGTTTCAATCTGGTCCTGGTAGGTTTTTGGCGCCCAGTCGGCGTCTTTCAGCGCCTGCGTCGCCGCGGCGACGCCGAAAATGATGAAATCGTCGACCTTGCGCTGTTCCTTGGGCTCCATCCACTCGTCGGGATAGAAGGCGTCCGGCGCGTCGCGCCGCGGAACCTGCATGGCGATCTGGCAGGCCAGGTCGGAAGCCTCGAAGCCTTCGATGCGCCCGGCGCCGCTTTCACAGTCCAGCAGGCGCTTCCAGGTCGTCTCCACGCCGCAGGCCAGCGGCGACACCATGCCCAATCCCGTAACGACTACCCTGCGCATCGGCTCCCTCGGGCTCTAACTCTTTATTCGTGTCTGCGCATGATTCGGCGCGAATATCGCTTCACGGCACGGCAATCATGCGCGACGGCAGCGGCGGCTCCCGCCATTGCGGCGTCTCATGACGGACTAGCGGGACGTTCGATCCCGAAAAATCCGTGCAATGCTTTTCGCGCGCGGCCGGCGGCTCAGGCCGGTCGCGCGCGAAAAATTCGCACCCGGCGGGATCAGCCCTGCGCCGTGGCCTTTTCCAGGAACTTCACCGCGTCGCCGACCGTCACGATGGTTTCGGCGGCGTCATCGGGGATTTCCACGCCGAATTCTTCCTCGAACGCCATCACCAGCTCGACTGTGTCGAGGGAATCGGCGCCCAGGTCGTCAATGAAATTCGCGCTATCGACGACCTTGTCGGCGTCAACGCCGAGGTGTTCGATAACAATCTTCTTCACGCGCTCGGCGACATCGCTCATCTGTAGTTTCCTCGTTATTCGTACTGACGGCGCCCACCCGATCAGGGTCAGGCGGCGCCTTTGGGTTTTAAGGGTCCGCTAACGCGAAAATTTCTTGCTGTCGAGGAATTTTCACACGCTGGAACGCATAAACCGTGGCTTGCTAACACACTTCCGTCACGATTGCGAGGCCTCCCGGGACCTTTCCTCACAACCCGCGCGCCGGCCTGACAAGTTATTCAAATCATTGCCATTCCGCCATTGACGTGGAGGGTCTGGCCAGTGACGTAGGCGGCCTCCGCGCTGGCGAGATAGACGCAGGCCGCCCCGATGTCCTCGCCCTTGCCGAGATGGCCGGCGGGAATGGTCGCCAGAATGGCTTCCTTTTGCTTGTCGTTGAGCGCATCGGTCATCGGGCTGGCGATGAAGCCGGGCGCGATGCAATTGACCGTGACATTGCGCGAGGCGACTTCGGCGGCGAGCGACTTGCTCATGCCGATCAGCCCGGCCTTGGACGCCGCATAATTGGCCTGCCCCGCATTGCCGGTGACGCCTACGACGGAGGTGATGTTGATGATGCGGCCATGGCGGCGCTTCATCATGCCCTTGAGCGCCGAGCGCGACAGGCGGAAGGCGGAGGCGAGATTGACGGTGATCACCGTCTCCCAGTCCTCGTCCTTCATGCGCAGGAACAGGCCGTCGCGGGTCACGCCTGCGTTGTTGACCAGGATGTCGAGCGGGCCGGCGGCGGCCTCGGCGGCGGGAACCAGCTTCTCCACCTCCTCCTTGTCGGCGAGATTGCAGGGAACGACGAAGACTCGCTCGGCGAGTTGCTCGGCGAGAACCTCCAGAACCTCGCGCCGCGTGCCGGACAACGCGACAGTCGCGCCCTGGGCGTGCAGCGTGCGGGCGATGGCCGAGCCCAGGCCGCCGCTGGCCCCGGTGACGAGAGCGACGCGATTGGTCAGGTCAAACATGAATAACTCCAGCTAACTATCAGGCAATCAACGAAAACGATTCGACTTCAGCGGGAGCGCCCACATTGAGCGACCGCGCGCCTTCGGCCGTGCGCTTGACGAGGCCGGCCAGAACCTTGCCGGCGCCGATCTCGACGAACAGGTCCGCGCCCTGCTCGTGCATGTAGCCCATGCACTCGCGCCAGCGCACGGTTCCGCAGACCTGGGCGACCAGCAGTTTTCGGATTTCATCGGGATCGCGAACCGGCGCGGCGGTGACATTGGCGACCAGATCGACGCAAGGAGCCTTGATCTCTGCTTCGGCCAGGGCCACGCGCATCGCCTCGGCGGCGGGCTTCATCAAGGCGCAATGGAAGGGAGCCGAGACAGGCAGCAGCATGGCGCGCTTGACGCCGTTCACCTTCGCGATCTCGATCGCCAGCTCCACCGCCGCCTTGGCGCCCGAAACGACGATCTGGCCGCCACCATTGTCGTTGGCGACTTCGCACAATTCGCCTGAAGCGGCGGCCGCTTCGCCGGCGATCCTGGCCGCAAGCTCCGGATCCGCGCCGAGCAGGGCCGCCATGGCCCCTGCCCCGACCGGAACCGCCATCTGCATGGCCTTTCCGCGCAACCGCAGAAGCTTCGCCGCGTCGGAAATTTTCAGCGCCCCGGCGGCGGCGAGCGCCGAATATTCGCCAAGCGAGTGGCCGGCGACAAATTTCGCGTCGCGGGCGAGAACGACGCCTTTTTCGCTTTCGAGCGCGCGCAGCGCCGCGAGGCTCACCGCCATCAGGGCCGGCTGGGCATTGGCGGTCAGCTGCAATTGCGCGGCGTCGCCGTCGAACATCAATGTGGAGAGCTTCTCGCCCAACGCCTCGTCGATTTCCTCGAAAACGGTGCGAGACGAGGAAAACGCGTCGTGAAGCGCCTTGCCCATGCCGATCGCCTGCGATCCCTGGCCCGGAAAAACGAATGCGACCGACAATGGCCTCTCCTCGATTGTGTTGGCTTTCCGCGTGAATGGGTCAGCCAATGGCGCCGGGCGGCGAGACTGTCAAGGCGCGACAATCCGCCGGATTAGCGCCTGCGACGGCAAGGCGGGCCCTCCGCAAGCGCAACCTTGGCAAATGCCGAAACGCAACGCTTGCCCGCAAACCGCTTGCTTGCTGTTGATTGGCGAAGACCACCCGGCCCCGTTCGGCTACATTCCACTCGCTCCCCCCGGAACAGGGCGGAGCGCCCGGGCGCCCGCCACGGCGCCGGGCTTATTCATTGCTTTTGGCCGGTGAACGACAAGGGTCCGCGAAATCCATTGCTCGCGGCCGGCGTCAGCGCTTTGCCCGCTTTCCGGCTTCTGCCGGGCGGCCTGGGCGCCATCCGGGCCATTCCAGGGGAGTGACACATGCCGACGACGCCGCAAACCGGTTCCCGTTTCGCCTCCGTCGAAATGCTGCGCGCCCTCATTGACGGGGACGCCGGGTCGTTCGCTTTGGCTGACGGCGTTCCGGCCGGCGCCTGCGGGCGCGCAGAGGTCATCGACGGATTGAGCGAGGTCGCGGCCGAAATCGAGCGTCTTCGCCTTCTGGAAGGGCCGCAATATTCGGACGAAAGAACGGATGAGGGCGAGAGCCCGCGCGGCGCCGTCATCGGCGGCGCCTTCATCCTTGGCCTCCTCTCGCCGATCCTGGTTCACGCGACGAGCCTGAGCCTTGGGGCGGCGTCGAAGAATCCTCCTTCTGTCCGTGAGCCTCGCGCCTGTGATCCTGTCGCGCTAATCCACGCGAACCGCCCCTTTTCTCTTGATCGCCCGAAATTTTCCGCTATAAGGCGCGCTTCGCTGTTCGGCCGGGGGCTGAACGGAAGGTTGGCTTTCGCCGGCAGGGTTTTTCCCGTCTTCCCGTGTTCCCGCCTTCGATAAAGTTTCCGTCGAGCCTTTCTCCGGGCTCGAAGGGCTCCGCGCCGGGCAGTTCGAAATAGAGAAAGGCAGCAAAATGGCTCTTTACGAGCACGTCTATCTTGCCCGCCAGGACCTCACCGCCCAGCAGGCGGAAGCCCTGACCGAGCAATTCAAGGCCACCGTCGCGTCGCTCGGCGGAACGATCGGCAAGGTCGAATACTGGGGCGTCAAGTCCCTCGCCTACCGGATCAAGAAGAACCGCAAGGCGCATTTCACCCTCATCAACGTCGACGCCCCGCCGGCGGCCCTCGCCGAAGCCGAGCGCCAGTGGTCGATCAACGAAGACATCCTGCGCTTCATGACCATTCGCGTCGAAGCCCTGGAAGACGGTCCCTCCGCCATGCTGCGCAAGCGCGACGACGATGACCGCGGCGATCGTGGCGACCGCCCCGATCGTGGCGACCGCGGCGACCGCCGCCCGCCGCGTGGTCCGCGTGGACCGCGCCGTGACGAAACCGCCGAAGGGGGACAATTCTGATGACCGCAGCAGCCGCCGCCGGCCCCGCCCGCCGCCCGTTCTTCCGCCGCCGCAAGACCTGCCCCTTCACCGGGCCGAACGCGCCGAAGATCGATTACAAGGACACGCGCCTTCTTTCGCGCTACATTTCCGAGCGCGGAAAGATCGTGCCGTCGCGCATCACCGCCGTCTCGGCGAAGAAGCAGCGCGAACTGGCGCAGGCGATCAAGCGCGCCCGTTTCCTGGGCCTGCTGCCCTATCTGATCGCGTAAGACTCTTCACCCGCCGCGATAGTCGTTTTCGCGGCGGGAATTCATTTGGCTGGAACGGACTCCGATCCGTCCCTAACCGCTTCAACCCGCGGGACAGCGCAAGAATGAACGACAACAATCCGCCGGCCAATTGGCCCGACCGCGCGGTCGGGCTGGGCGTCGGCCTCGCCAGCGCCCTGCTCTTCGCCGCTTCGACGCGAGGCTCCAGCCTCGCGCTGGCGCTCGCCTATTTCACGCCGCTTCCATTGCTCATCGGCGCGCTCGGCTTCTCTCTCCTGGGCGCCGTCGCCGGCGCCCTGCTCGGCGCAGGCCTGCTCGCCCATCTCGGCGAGCCGCTGCTCGGCGTCGTCTTCTTCCTCGCCTTCGCCGCGCCCTCGCTGGTCGTCGCCGCCGCGGCGCGCCACAAGGCTCCGGCGCAAACATTTTCCGACAAGGACGCCTCGCCCCCCCCGCTGCCGCGCTATTCCGGGCCGGGCCTCCTGCTGACCGTCGTGCTGGCGCTGGCCGTCCTCGCGTCCTGGTCCGGCGTCGCCGCCCTGACCGTGCACTTCCACGGTTTCGAAGCCGCCATGAAGGCGATGGCGACCCGTTTCGGCCCCTCGCTCGACGAAGTGGTGCAGGATCTCAGGAAAATGTCGCCCGGCATCGAGGGGGACGCGGTCAAGCGCCTGATCCTGTTGAGCGCGCCGGCGGGCGTCACCGCCTCGCAGACGCTTCTTCTCGCGGTCAATCTGTGGCTGGCCGGGCGCACGGTCGAGGTTTCCGGCCGGCTGGGGCGGCCCTGGCCCGAACTCCCTGAAAACCTGGTCCTGCCGCGGCTGTTGGCGCCGATTTTCGTCATCGCCGCCGGCGTGAGCTTTGACGGCGGCCTCGTCGGCGCCCTGGCCGGCGCGCTCGCCGCCGCCTGCGGCCTGTGCCTGGCGATTCAGGGGCTTGCGGCCATCCACGCCTTTTCGCGCGAATCGAAATATCGCGGCTTCATTCTCGCGGCGCTCTACGCCGCCGTTTTCGCGCTGGAGCCCTGGTCGCTCATTGCGCTCGCCCTGTTCGGACTTGTCGAGTCCGTACTTTCCCTGCGCGCCCGAAAGGCGCGCCGTCTTTCCACCAAAACCGAAAATCCATAGGAGTCCGAAAATGCAAGTCATTCTGCTCGAACGCGTCGCCAAGCTCGGCCAGATGGGTGAAGTCGTCCGCGTCCGCGACGGCTACGCCCGCAATTTCCTGCTGCCGCGCGGAAAGGCGCTGCGCGCCACCGAAGCCAACAAGAAGCATTTCGACGGCCAGCGCGCCCAGCTCGAAGCCCGCAATCTCGAGCGCAAGTCCGAGGCCCAGGCGGTCGCCGAAAAGCTCAACGGCCAGACTTTCATCATCCTGCGCCAGGCCGGCGAATCCGGCCAGCTCTATGGTTCGGTTTCGACCCGCGACGTCGCCGAGGCGGCCACAGCCGGCGGCTTCTCGGTCGAACGCCACCAGATCGTCCTTCATGTCCCGATCAAGACGCTCGGCCTGCACAGGACCCCGGTGCACCTGCATCCGGAAGTCGATTGCGAGATCCAGGTCAATGTCGCGCGCTCGGCCGAGGAAGCCGAACGCCAGGCCAAGGGCGAATCGGCGACGGTGCGCGAGGAGACCTCGATGGCCGATCTCGGCCTGGAAGTCGGCGCGGCGCTGGCCGAGGCCGGCGGCGATCTCGGCGACCGCTAATATTGCACCTGGTTGATCGCGATGAGTTGCGATGAAGAAGATCCCTCGCGTCGGCTCCCAAACTCAGAATCCGCGGTTTCTGAGTCGGGGGCGGCTTTCCATGCGACGGCTGATTCGGCAATAAGATCTCTTGAAGGCCGGGCATGTCCCGGCCTTTTTCATGTCTTCGTCACGGCTGTGTCATCATGGCCGTGGTCAAGCGCTTTCGGCGCCGTGTTGCCACATTTCGCCTTAATTTGTGGATAACGAGGACGAAGCAGCGTCCTTGACGAATTCGTTCATTCCTTTGCCGGGCAAAAATGCCAAAACGATCCGGCGATTGCGTTGTTCGTCGCGCTTCCCCTGTATCAAACGAAATTGAGCGTCCTCTCGACGAGGCGCAGAAAATTGGCGCACGCCCATGGCCGCACTGGAAAAAAAATTCGACCGACAGATCATGGCGCTCGCGCCGGAGCCGGCCTTTCGCGCCCCGCCCGCCAATATCGAGGCGGAGCAGGCGCTGCTCGGCGCCATCCTCGTCAATAACGACGCCTTCGACCGCGTCTCGGACTTTCTCAAGCCCGACCATTTCGCCGAGGAATTGCACCGCCGCGTCTTCGAGACCGCCGGCCAGCTCATCCGCGCAGGAAAGCTCGCGACGCCGATCACGCTGAAGACCTTTCTCGGCGAACAGGATCTCGGCGGAATGACCATTCCGCAATATCTGGCGCGTCTCGCCGCCGAGGCCACCACCATCATCAACGCCGTCGATTACGGCCGCGCCATCCACGACCTGGCGGTGCGGCGCGAGCTGATCCATATCGGCGAGGACGTCGTCAACACCGCCTATGACGCAGGCGTCGACGCGAGCCCGCGCGCGCAGATCGAGGAGGCCGAGCGCAAGCTCTACGCCATCGCGGAAACCGGCCGCTACGAGGGCGGCTTCCACCGCTTCGCCGAGGCGCTCGCCAACGCCGTGGACATGGCCGCGAAAGCCTGGGAGCGCGAGGGCGGCCTCTCCGGCGTCTCCACCGGCCTGCACGATCTCGACCGCATGATGGGCGGCCTGCAATCGTCCGATCTGATCATCGTCGCCGGCCGCCCCGGCATGGGCAAGACCGCGCTCGCCACCAACATCGCCTTCAATATCGCAAAGGCTTACCGTTTCGAACAGCGGCCGGACGGGAGCCACGAGACGGTCAATGGCGGCATTGTCGGCTTTTTCTCGCTTGAAATGTCGTCCGAGCAGCTGGCGACCCGCATCATCGCCGAGCAGGCGCAGGTGCCGGGCTACAAGATTTGCCGCGGCGACATCACCGAGGGCGAATTCCACCGCATCACCGGCGCCGCGCGCGAGATGCAGCAGATTCCCTTCTTCATCGACCATACCGGCGGCATTTCCATCGCCCAGCTCACGGCGCGGGCGCGTCGCCTGAAGCGCCAGCGCGGCCTCGATCTGCTGGTCGTCGATTACCTGCAACTGCTGTCGGGCTCGAAGTCCAAGGGCGACAACCGCGTGCAGGAGCTGACGGAAATCACCACCGGCCTCAAGGCGCTGGCTAAGGAGCTGAACGTGCCGATCATCGCCCTGTCGCAATTGTCGCGTCAGGTGGAATCGCGCGACGACAAGCGGCCGCAATTGTCCGACCTGCGCGAATCCGGATCGATCGAACAGGACGCCGACGTGGTGATCTTCGTCTATCGCGAGGAATATTACCTGAAGAACAAGCAGCCGCGCGAAGGCACGCCGGAATTCGCCACCTGGCAGAGCGAAATGGAGCGCGCCCACGGCAGGGCCGAAGTAATTCTCGGCAAGCAGCGCCATGGGCCGACAGGCACGGTGGAACTCGCCTTCGAAGGCGAATATACAAGGTTCAGCGATCTGGCGCAGGACGATCACCTGCCCGCGCATATGTGAGGAACGACGATGCCGGATTTGCCCGCTGCCGATGAAAACAGGGCGACGGGCCAGGCAATCCTCGAAATCGATCTCGCCGCCCTGGCCGCAAACTGGCGGGCGCTCGCCGCCCGCGCGCTCGGCGCCGAATGCGCCGCCGTGGTCAAGGCCGACGCCTATGGGCTGGGGATCGCGCCGGTGGCCAAGGCGCTTCTTGCCGAAGGCTGCGAGAATTTTTCGTCGCCCATCTCTCGGAGGGCGAAATCCTGCGCAAACTGGCGCCGGCGGCGCGCATATTCGTCCTCAACGGACTCGCGCCCTCCGCCTCACGCCTTTATGCGAAATCGGAGCTCATTCCCGTGCTCGGCTCGCTGCCGGAAATCGAGGAATGGGCCGGTTTCTGCCGTCGTAACGGCGCGCCCACCCTGCCGCGCTGCATATCGACACCGGCATGAACCGGCTGGGCCTGAGCCTGCGCGACCTGCCCCGCCTGCACGCGCTCCTGCCCGCCTTCACGCCGGCCCTGGCGATGAGCCACTTCGTATCGGCGGAAGACGTGTCGGCGCCGCGCAACCGTCTGCAAATCGAGCGTTTCGAGGAAGCCTGCGGACAATTGCCGCCGATGCCCGCGTCATTGTGCAATTCCTCCGGCATGTTCCTCGAGGAGGCGCCCTTTCTCGATCTGACGCGGCCCGGCTATGCGCTTTACGGCGGCAATCCGACGCCGGGCAGCGACAATCCGATGCGCCGCGTCGTCGGCCTCACCGTCGTCGTCCTGCAGGTGCGCGAAATCGCCGGCGGCGAAACCGCCGGCTACAACGCCATCTGGACGGCGCCGTCGCGCCGGAAGCTGGCGACGATCAATCTCGGCTACGCCGACGGTTTTTTGCGCAGCGGGTCCGGAGGGCCGCTCGGCGTCGAGGTGTTCGCCGGCGGGCGTTATTGCCCGGTCGTGGGGCGGATATCCATGGACCTGTCGATCATCGACATCAGCGAGGCCGATCCCCTTTCTCGCGGCGACCGCATCGAGATTCTCGGGCCGAATGTCAGCGTCGACGAACTCGCCGCGCAGGCCGGCACCATCGGCTATGAGATTTTGACCGACCTCGGGAAACGCTACCGCCGCGAATATCGCAACGAGACGGTTGCAGCCGGCGGCGCGAACCGAAGGAAAGGCTTGAACTTCTGTCCGACGCCCCGAAGGAGGAATGGAAGGAGCATCAGCCGGGACGGGTCGACTGGGATTGAAGGCGGCCAACGAAGACGAACCCGGCGAAACCCAGGAGAAACATGCTCCAGGTCGGGGGCTCGGGCACGGCGGACGCAATCGTCGGATCGGAAAATCTAGCGGGGGATTTCCACGGTCACGTCATAGGTGAGAGTTTGAACCATCCATTGCCCGTCGACGTCGAGATTGTACGGAATTCCGAAAGCCCACCGGGGATCGCTGGCGGACCAGCCGTCCGGACCGACGTCTGGCGTTGAAATCGTCAAGACAAAGCTGTTCGGATTGGCGCCGACGTGACCGTCGCAATTGGATGTCCCGCCGCAATTGCCGAGGTACTGGAAGCGCACGGAACGCCGATGAGGCGAGGAATAGCCTGCAATATTCGGCGTTACACCGCCGAAATCGGCCAGCGCCGGCGAGAAGCCCGGCTCTTTGCCCCCGCTCGCCGGCAGATTGAACACCGGCCCGCGCCAATGGATTTGGTAGGCCGTGACATTGGCCAGAACGCCGTCGTCATAGAGCACGGTGGCGTCGGCCGAGCCGGCGCAAGCCGCTGCAGCGATGAAGCCGCCTACCACGCAAAAAAACAATTTCATGCCAGAATCCCTGGCTTTCCCCGAACGCCGCAAACCCACTTTTCCGAATATAGGATCCCAACAAAAATAAAGATTTAATCGGCATGGCGTCGCGCCTTGCAACCGAGGGCGACAAGAGCGGGCCGCTCGGGCGAGCATGGCCTATGGACAAAGGGAAACCAGTATGTTCTATACTTGTTCTCTTTTCTTTCATTGGAAAAGTCCGCCTTGGCCAAAGCCCGCACCTCCTTCATTTGCCAGAATTGCGGCGCCGTCTCCCCGCGCTGGCAGGGCAAATGCGAAGCCTGCAACGAATGGAATTCACTGGTCGAAGAGGCGCCTTCGGCCGGCATCGGCGCCGCCGGCGCGCGCAACGCCCGCAAGGGCCGGGTTTTCGCGCTCGAGGGGCTGTCCGGCGAATCGAAGCCCGCGCCGCGCCTTTTGTCGGGCATGGCCGAGCTCGACCGGGTGACCGGCGGCGGCTTCGTTCCCGGCTCGGTGCTGCTGATCGGCGGCGAACCAGGCATCGGCAAGTC
Source organism: uncultured Alphaproteobacteria bacterium (assembly GCA_963849665.1). Classification (GTDB taxonomy): domain Bacteria; phylum Pseudomonadota; class Alphaproteobacteria; order Rhizobiales; family Beijerinckiaceae; genus Rhodoblastus. The sequence goes on from CAWKJW010000053.1 coordinate 30,047, forward strand.
CACCCTGCTCATCCAGGCCTGCGCCTCCATGGCGCGGCGCGGCGAGCGGGTCGTGTACATTTCCGGCGAAGAGGCCGCCGCTCAGGTGCGGCTCCGCGCGGAAAGGCTCGGCCTTGGCGACGCGCCGGTCGAGCTGGCGGCGGAAACCGCCGTCGAGGACATTATCGCCACGCTTTCCGCCGGCCGCCAGCCTTCCCTCGTCGTGATCGATTCGATCCAGACCATGTGGACGGAAACCGCCGATTCGACGCCGGGCACCGTGACCCAGGTGCGCGGCGCGGCGCAGGCGCTGATCCGCTTCGCGAAAATCTCCGGCGCCTGCGTGATCCTGGTCGGACATGTCACCAAGGACGGCCAGATCGCCGGGCCGCGCGTAGTCGAGCACATGGTTGACGCGGTCGCCTCCTTCGAGGGCGACGGCAGCCATCATTTCCGCATCCTGCGCAACGTGAAGAACCGTTTTGGGCCGACCGACGAGATCGGCGTGTTCGAAATGACCGGGGCGGGCCTGTCGGAAGTGGCCAATCCCTCAGCGCTGTTTCTGGCCGGACGCGACGGGTCTGCGCCGGGCGCGGCGGTTTTCGCCGGCATGGAGGGGACGCGGCCGGTGCTTGTCGAAATACAGGCGCTGGTCGCGCCGAGCGCGCTTGGCACGCCGCGCCGCGCCGTCGTCGGCTGGGATCCCTCCCGCCTGTCGATGCTGGTCGCCGTCCTTGAGGCGCATGGGCGCGTGAAACTGGGCCAGCACGACATCTATCTCAATGTCGCCGGCGGCATGAAGATTTCGGAGCCGGCCGCCGATCTGGCGGCGGCGGCGGCGCTTGTGTCCTCGCTCACCGGCGCCGTTCTGCCGCATGACATGGTTTTCTTCGGCGAGGTGGGCCTGTCCGGCGCCGTGCGTCCGGTTCCCCACTCCAATTTGCGGCTCAAGGAGGCTAAAAAACTCGGCTTCGCCCGCGCCGTCGCGCCGCATGGCCCGCAGGACAAGGCCGAGACGGCGCCGACACGGGAGAGCCTGACGACCCGGCCGATCCGCCATATCGGCGAGGCGATCGCGGACATCGCCGCGCTCGGACGCGGCGGCCAGGCGCCGCAGCCCTTGCGCGCGGCGAGCGCCCGAGTCGACGCCTGACCCCGCATTGGTTATAAGCGGCGCGGAAATATCGGAATCGGCCCCGGGCGATGTCTTTGCGCCAAAATCCTGTCCCCTGTTTGAGGCTCTGAATGCCGTCCTATCTCGACCTCGGTTTTCTCGGCGTGGTGGCGGTTTCCGCCCTGCTCGCCATGTTGCGCGGCTTCACCCGCGAGGTCATGGCCATCGTGTCCTGGGGCGTGGCCGCGGCGGCGGCGGTCTATCTCTATCCCATGCTCGTGCCGAAACTCGCCGATCCCGCCTCGCCGATTTTCATCTCCAAGGAAATGCTGCGCCCCTATGTCGCCGGCGCCGCCATTTTCTTCGTCGTCCTGATTCTGGTGTCGATCGTCACCATCCGCATGTCCAACGCCATTCTTGATTCGAAGATCGGCGCGCTCGACCGCTCGCTGGGTTTTCTTTTCGGCGCGGTGCGCGGCCTGCTGCTGTGCGCCATCGCCTTCATTTTCTTCAACTGGCTGGCGCCGGACGCCAACAGCGGCGACAAGCCCAGTCCCGACTCCCCGTCCGCGCTGCGCAGCCAGTGGTTCGCCAATTCCAAGAGCCTGCCGCTGCTGAAGGCGACATCCGACCAATTGCTGGCGCTATTGCCTGACGACCCGGAAGGCCTGCTCGCCAAGTTGAAAAAGCGGAAAGCCGGCGCCGGCGAAGAAGCGCCGCCGCCGGAAACGGATCAAGAGCCGAAAGCCGCTCCGGCCACGCCGTCGCCTCCGGCCCGGCCCAAGGCCGCCGCCCCTTCCGCGCCCGACGACAAGGGCAAGCTCGACTCGCTGCTCAAGGGCGCGCACTGAACCTGCTTTCTGGTCGCCCGCGCTTCGCGCGGTCAATAATCCCTGGCGTCAGCTCCTCAGGGCGCTAGTGACGACGTGCTTATGGTCGGTTCTCTCCGAGAACTTGTGTGTGCGCTTCAGGAATAAAGGGCTCGTTTTTTGCCTGCGCCCTTCCCATTTGTCGCCTTGCGGTCTATTGAGCTTTTTTTCGTGATCGGGGTCTTTTTGAACCCAACACGCGCGCCGGGCGAGGCGCGCAACGGGAGCCTGGGCAATGGATGATTCCGGCGCTGCTGCGGACGTGGCCGGCGATGTCGACTTCAACGGGAATTTGGACATCACCGGAGATTTCGACCTGAACGCCGATCGCCTGCGCGAGGAATGCGGCGTTTTCGGCATTTTCGGCCATCCCGACGCCGCCGCCATCACCGCGCTCGGCCTCCACGCCCTGCAGCATCGCGGGCAGGAGGCTGCCGGCATAGTCGCCTATGACGGCAAGCGCTTCAGCTCCGAACGGCGCATGGGCATGGTCGGCGACACTTTCTCCAAGGCCTCGACCATCGAGCGCCTGCCGGGCGACCGCGCCATCGGCCATGTCCGCTATTCGACCACCGGCGAAACCATCCTGCGCAACGTCCAGCCGCTGTTCGCCGAACTCGATTCCGGCGGCTTCGCCGTCGCCCATAACGGCAATCTCACCAACGCCCTCACCCTGCGCCGCGAATTGATCCGCGACGGCGCCATCTACCAATCGACCTCGGACACCGAGGTCGTGCTGCATCTGGTGGCGCGCAGCCGCAGGCATTCGATCATCGAGCGCTTCATCGAGGCCCTCCGCCAGCTCGAAGGCGCCTATGCCTTCGTCGGGCTGAGCAACAAGAAGCTGATCGGCGCGCGCGACCCGCTCGGCATCAGGCCGCTGGTGCTCGGCCAGCTCGACGGCCATTACATTTTCGCATCCGAAACCTGCGCCCTCGACATCATCGGCGCCCAATTCGTCCGCGACGTCCAAAACGGCGAGGTCGTCGTCATTTCCGAGGACGGCCCGCCGATCAGCCTGTTCCCCTTTCCGCCGCAGCCGGCGCGTCCCTGCATTTTCGAGTACATCTATTTCGCCCGGCCGGATTCGATCGTGCACGGACGCTCGGTCTATGACGTGCGCAAGGCGATGGGCGCCCAACTGGCGCGGGAAAACCCGATTCAAGCCGACGTGGTCGTTCCCGTGCCCGATTCCGGCGTGCCGGCGGCGATCGGCTACGCCCGCGAATCCGGCATTCCCTTCGAACTCGGCATCATCCGCAACCATTATGTCGGCCGCACCTTCATCCAGCCGACCCAGAGCGTGCGCGAACTCGGCGTGCGGATGAAACATTCGGCCAATCGCGCCGTGGTCGAGGGCAAGAGGATCGTGCTGCTCGACAATTCCATCGTGCGCGGCACGACGTCGGTGAAGATCGTGCAGATGATGCGCGACGCCGGCGCGAGCGAAGTGCATTTCCGCATTTCCTCGCCACCGATCACCCATCCTGATTATTACGGCATCGACACGCCGCAGAGGGACAAGCTGCTGGCCGCCACGCACAGCCTTGAGGAAATGCGCCAGCTGATCGGCGCGGATTCTTTGGCGTTCTTGTCGGTCGAAGGCATTTATCGCGCCATGGGCTACGCCTCGCGCAACGCCCAGCGGCCGCAATTCACCGATCATTGCTTCACCGGCGACTATCCGACCACATTGACCGATCTTACCGGCGCCGACGTGCGGACCCAATTGTCGCTGCTGGCTGAAACCGGCTGACAAAATCAAACAAGAAAATGCCCCGGCTGGGGCCGGAGCAAAAAAATGTCGGAAATTCAAGCCGAAAAGCCCCTTGCCGGGCGCATCGCCCTCGTCACCGGCGCTTCGCGCGGCATCGGCCGCGCCGTCGCGCTGGAGTTGGCGCGGCGCGGCGCCCATGTCATCGCTCTGGCGCGCACGCAAGGGGCGCTGGAGGAGCTCGACGACGCCATCCGGGCGCTCGGCGGCGAGGCCACGCTGGTTCCCTGCGACATCAAGGATTATGCGGCGCTGGACCGGCTCGGCGCGGCCATTCACGAGCGCTGGGGCAAACTCGACATATTCGTCGGCAACGCCGGCATCCTCGGGCCGCTGACGCCGATCGCCCATTGCGATCCGGAAAAGTGGGACCAGGTTTTCGCGGTCAACGTCACCGCCAATTACCGGCTGCTGCGCTCGCTCGATCTGCTGTTGCGCGCTTCGGACGCCGGCCGGGTGGTGTTCCTCTCTTCGGGCGTGGCGCAAAGGGGCGAGCTTTCTGCCTTCTGGGGCCCCTATGCGGCGTCGAAATCGGCGCTCGACGCAATTCTGCGCGCCTATGCCGCCGAGACCGTCAATGTCTCGAATGTCCGGGCGATGAGCGTCAATCCCGGCCCGCTGCGCACCAGGATGCGCGCCGCCGCCATGCCCGGCGAAGACCCGGAGACCTTGCGCACGCCGGAGGAATTCGCGCCGAAAGTCGCCGATCTCTGCGCGCCGGGCTGGACCGAGACGGGAAAAATCTACGATTTCCCGAAGGACAAGGTCTTGCAGTTTCAAGGCGCGGCCTGACGACGCCCGTCAGCCGATCCGCGCGGTGAAGGCCGGCGCGATCACGCGGTGAAACGGCAGGACAAAAGCCAGGTAGAGCCGGCCGAGCGAATTATGACGGCGGACAATCGTCGTCACCGTCGCCACGCCCAAAATCACCGTCACGACGATGCGAAAGTCGAGATGGCGGTCGTCGAAGCCCATCACGACCTGATCCGGCGCTTCGGAAATCACGGGAAAGCCGGTCGCGGGCGCCGGTCTCAGGCCGAAAGGCGCGACCAGACGGTCGCGCAGGTCCATCAGCGCCGCAGCCCAGCGCGGGGCGTTGGCGAAAGCGCGCCGCGTCGCCTCGATCGCGTCGACTCCTGCCGGCGCCGGCACAGCATAGGCGTCGGCGAAATCGAACGATGGCAGAAAGGCGGCGCAATCGACCGGCGGCGTTACAGATTGAGCTTTCATGCCGCCATGGTAGCGCGCGATTACGAAAACCGTAATCGGCCGATTGACGGCCTCGAGCTTTTTACCGCCGCCGCTTTTTGCCGGCGAAGGGATTTTCGCCCTGCTTCAGGGTGATGCGTATGGGGACGCCGGGCAGAGAGAAAGTCTGGCGCAGGCCGTTGATCAGGAACCGCTGGTAGCTTTCCGCCAATTCGTCGAGCTGGTTGCCGAAAAGCACGAAATGCGGCGGCCGCGCCTTGGGCTGCGTCATATAGCGAATCTTGATGCGCCGTCCTGCGACGGCGGGCGGCGGCGTATGTTCGAGCACCCCCTCCAGCCAGCGATTGAGCTTCGCCGTGGAGATGCGGCGGTTCCAGACTTCATGCACGCGCAAAATGGCCTGCATCAAATCATCGAGCCCCTGTCCCGTCGCGCCGGACACAGGAACCACCGGCGCGCCGCGCACCTGCGGCAAAAGGCGTTCCGCCTCCTCGCGCAATTCGATGAGCTTCGGCCCCTTGTCGGCGATCAGGTCCCATTTGTTGACGCCGATCACAAGAGCGCGGCCTTCGCGCGCCGCGAGATCGGTGATGGTCAGGTCCTGCTTCTCGAAAGGAATGGTCGCGTCGAGCAGGACGACCACCACTTCGGCGAAACGCACGGCGCGCAGGGCGTCGGCGACGGCGAGTTTTTCGAGTTTCTCCTGGACGTTTGCGCGCCTGCGCATGCCGGCCGTGTCGAAGATTTTCATTCCCCGCTCGACGTCGCCCTTGCGCCAGACGAAATCGACGCCGATGGAATCGCGGGTGATCCCCGCCTCGGGCCCGACGAGCAGCCTTTCCTCGCCGAGCAGCCGGTTGATCAGGGTCGACTTTCCGGCATTTGGGCGGCCGACGATGGCGATGCGCAAAGGTTTGGTCGGATCGAGCTCGCTGCCGTCCTCGTCCTCCGCCAACACGAGTTTTGCACTCGCCTCCTCGTCCTCGTCGGCAGAGCGGTGGCCTCCGGCAGGGCCGCGAGCAGCGAGGCGTAAAGCTCGGCGAAACCGTCGCCGTGTTCCGCCGACAAGGCGATCGGATCGCCGAGGCCGAGCGCGAAGGCGTCATAGGCGCCGGCCTCGCCAGCCCGCCCTTCCGCCTTGTTGGCGATGACCATCAGCGGTTTTCCCGCGCGACGCGCCAGCGCCGCGAAATGGCGGTCTTCCGGCGTGACGCCGACACGCGCGTCCATAACGAAGAAGATGGCGTCGGCTTCCTCGATAGCGCTTTCGGTCTGGGCGCGCATGCGGCCGACGAGGGATTCCCCGCCGCCCTCCTCGAGCCCCGCCGTGTCGATGATGGTGAAGTTCAGATCGCCGAGCTTCGCCCCGCCGGAGCGGCGGTCGCGCGTCACCCCCGGCTGGTCGTCGACCAGCGCCAGCTTCTTGCCGACGAGCCGGTTGAACAGCGTGGACTTGCCGACATTGGGGCGGCCGATGATGGCGACGGTGAAGCTCATGGCGTTTTTTTCTGGGCCGGCGCTGCGGGAGTCGGCGTCGGCGCGGCAGGAGCCGGCTGCGGCGCCACGAACTTTCCGCCGCCGCGCACCAGCGACAGGAAGGCCTGGACGCGCTGGCGCAAATCGGCGGGGGCGTTGGGATCGACGACGATCTGGTCGAACCATTTGCCGGCGGCCTCGACATCGCCGCGCTTGAGCGCGGCGAGGCCGAGATATTCGCGCGCCGTATGGCGGTAGGGCCCGTTCAGCAGGGGGCCGAAACGCTGCAGCATCTCGGCCTTGTCGGCCTCGTCGACGCGCAGGAGGCCAGCGCGCAGGCGGGCGAGGCCGCTCAGCAGAGGATCGACGTTCGTGTCAGCTGCGAGCGCGTCGAACTGCTTGACGGCGCTCGCTCGGTCGGTGAGGCTCGTCTCCTCGGCGGCGCGCAGCCGCGCCAGCGTCCGGTAGCCAAGCGGAGCGGTTTTGGCGATTTCGTCGAAGTCCTTCACGGCGGCTTCCGGCTTGTTCTGCCGGGCGAGCGCCTCGGCCGCCTGGTAGCGCGCGCCGGCTGCCTCGTCGCGGACCTGCTTCTGGTGGCGCATGTAGACGAAGATCGCGGTGCCCGCGACGATGGCGATGGCCAGGCCCAGCACGACGATCGAATATTTCGACCACAGGCTCGTCAGCTGGTCGCTGCGGACGTCTTCATCGACTTCGCGGAAAATGTCGGACATTTTTCTTTCCCTTGCGCCTTCGCGGAGGCGGAAATTCCCCTGCGGGTTAACACGATGCGAGGCCAAAGGCGAGCTTTGTGCTGGCGTTTTCAGGTCCGGGCGCCCTAGTAATGTCGAGCCCCACAGATGAGAGCCTGCGGGGCTCGGCCAGGCGCGACCGCGCCGCCGAGCTGATGCGAGGGATTCATCTTGGCCGCGATGAGTCGCGGTCAAGGTGAAACGGAAAAAGACCCATGACAGAAAACTCCTCTTCGCCGCGCCCCGTCCATGTGGTCGGCGGCGGCCTCGCCGGCTCCGAAGCCGCGTGGCAGGTCGCCAAGGCCGGCGTTCCCGTCGTCTTGCACGAGATGCGGCCCCAGCGCGCCACCGAGGCGCACCAGACCGACTTTTGCGCCGAACTGGTCTGCTCCAACTCCTTCCGCTCGGACGACGCCTCCGGCAATGCGGTCGGCGTGCTGCACCGGGAAATGCGGGCGATGGGCTCGCTGATCATGGCTTGCGCCGACGCGCACAAAGTGCCGGCAGGCGGCGCCCTGGCCGTGGATCGTGACGGATTTGCGCAATCGGTCACGCAGGCGCTGGAGGCGCAGCCGTTGATCACCATTCGCCGAGAAGAGGTCGCCGGCCTGCCGCCCGCCGACTGGGACAACGTCATCATCGCCAGCGGACCCTTGACCTCGCCGGCCCTGGCGGACGCCATCGGCAAGCTTACCGGCGAGGCCGAGCTGGCTTTTTTCGACGCCATAGCGCCGATCGTGCACCGCGACTTGATCGACATGGACAAGGCCTGGCTCCAGTCGCGCTACGACAAGGCGGGACCAGGCGGCACGGGCGCGGATTACATCAATTGCCCGCTCGACCGCGAACAATACGACGCCTTCATCGACGCCTTGATCGAAGGCCCCAAGACCGAATTCAAGCACTTTGAAAAGACGCCCTATTTCGACGGCTGCCTGCCGATCGAAGTGATGGCGGAGCGCGGACGGGAAACTCTTCGACATGGACCGATGAAGCCAGTCGGCCTGACCAATCCGCATAATCCGACGGTCAAGGCTTACGCCATCGTGCAATTGCGGCAGGATAACGCGCTCGGCACGCTCTACAACATGGTCGGCTTCCAGACCAAGCTGCTCTATGGCGCGCAGACCGGGGTGTTCCGCATGGTGCCCGGCCTCGAGCGCGCCGAATTCGCTCGGCTCGGCGGCCTGCACCGCAACACCTTCCTCAATTCGCCCAAGGTGCTGGATGCGGCGCTGCGGCTGAAGGCTTCAACGCGCCTGCGTTTTGCCGGCCAGATCACCGGCTGCGAGGGCTATGTCGAAAGCGCCGCCGTCGGCCTGATCGCCGGGCGCATGGCGGCCTGCGAGCGAATGGGGCGCGAACTGCCGCCGCCGCCGCAGACCACCGCCATCGGCGCGTTGCTCAACCACATCACCGGCGGCCATATCGAGACCATCGACGCAGGGCCGCGCTCGTTCCAGCCGATGAACGTCAATTTCGGCCTGTTCCCGCCGATGGAGTTTTCGCCGAAATCGCCCGAAGGCAAAAGGCTGCGCGGGCCGGAAAAGGCGCTGGCGAAGAAGAAGGCGATGTCGGAGCGGGCGGAGGCCGACATGGCGGCATGGCTGAAGGCGGCGCCTTAGGCGAAAAATCAGCCTTTGCTTTTCTTTTTCCCGCGAGGCGCCGGCTTGGGCTTCAGCGCTCCGCTCCAGCTATTCGCAACGGCCTTGCTGGCCTCGCGCAGAATCGCCGCCTGCTGGCGCCTCGCTTCGGCCATGAACAGGCCGCGTCCTGCCGAAGCCGCCTTGTTGGCCCCGCTGAGCCAGAGGCTCATGAATGGGTTCTTCTTGGCGAAGGGATTGGCCACGCGCGTCTCCTTCAGGCTAGAACGTTTTCGAGCGAAGTGGATAACGGTTCGCGTGAAGAAAACGCGTAAAAACAAAAAACGAGAGCCGCGATCCGATTCAATCAGATCGACATCGGCTCGAGAACCGAAACAATCTGCCGCACCGGCTTTGGTTCCGGCGAGACGCCCCGTGTCGTCCGAAATTCACACGCTTGCGCTAGCTTCGCCCATGGGCAAGGGGGCCGGCATGGACCAGGATTTATCGGAACTCGACCGCAAGCAGGACGAATACAAGGCCGCGGTGGAGCATTGGATCGCCGCGATCAGGCGCGAGGAAGACCTCGCCTCGACTCCCCACGATGTCGCCGAAGTCGACAAGTGGGAACAGGCGCATTTCGACGAGGACGAAATCCGCGCCAAGGTCAAGGCCGCGAAAAAGCTTTACGAAGACGCCTTGCGCGAAAAATTCTACAAGTTCTGAAAAGTTCGCTCGGAACCGGCGCAACGAAAACGCGTCGGAATGGTTTGTCCGGCGGGAATTCGCGCCGAGGCGATGGGCATGGCCAAGGACGGATTGATCACGACGGCGAGCGCGCATTCGTTCACGCAAACGATGGCGCGGCTCGAAGCAGCGTTGCGGGACCGGAGCCTGACGCTGTTCGCGCTCGTCGACCACGCCGCCGGCGCCGCCGCGACGGGTGAGAGCCTTCGACCGACCACCGTGCTGATTTTCGGCAATCCGAAAGGCGGAACCCCGCTGATGCGGGCCGCGCAGGAAATCGGGCTTGAATTGCCGTTGAAGATGCTGGTGTGGGAAGATGAAATCGGGCAGGACCTGGCTCACGCGCGACGATCCCGCCTGGCTGGCGCGACGTTTCGGCATTGATCCCGCCCTGCCCCCGGTCGCGGCCCTCTCCTCGACGCTGGCGGCGCTCGCCGATCTGGCTGGCCGCCCCTGAAAAGCCCCGCGTCACCCCAGCGAGCGCATCAGGTCACGATAGGCGGCCTCGGGGAAAGCCTTGACTGTCCTGAACCTGACCGCGCCGCCCTTGGTCAAGTGCAGCATATATTGCGCAGCCGAGGCGTCGTCCGGGAATTCGCTCACGAGGACCATGTCGCAGTCGCCCATGGTCAGGTAGAAATGCAGGATTTCGCCGCCGAACTGCTTGGCGAGCGCCTTGGCCGAGTCAAGCCTCTGCGGGGAATTCTTGATTTCCCGCACGCCCATTTCCGTCCAACTCGCAAAAGAGATGAAGGTCTGCATCGAATCCTCCCGGCGACCGCCTCTTTTGTCCGGATCGCACCGCGACTGAACCTTCGCCGATCCGTGTGCGGTCGTGGCAAGGAAACGCCATGGCCTTCACCACAGTTCCGGGTGACTTATAAGCCCTTGGCTCGCCAGAGCGCCCATTGCCGCCGCCACTGCGGCGCCTCCACCAATGTCTTGTAAGGATCGTAGTCCCTGCGCTCCATTTCGCGCAGAAACAGCTCCGGCAGGGCGAGCGGACGATAGGCGATGCGTTCGGGCTTCGGCAGCTGCGCGATGGCCTGCCTCGCCTTCGCCAGATGGTCGCGGGTCAGCTCCCGCATCTCCGCCAGCCCCGCCCGCAAGCCAAGGCCGTCCTCCCGCGCAAGAAGGTTTTGCGGCGCGAGGCCGTGGCGGCGCAGAAGATCGGCCGGCACGAAACATTGATGGTTGACGACATGCCAGGGAAAGGCCCGCAGCAGGCCCGCCATCGCGTAAGCGCAGCCGGCGTGGCCCGCCGCGTCCGCGCCGGCCTCCCCGCCGGTCCCGCCGAGGATCAGACCGGCCAGCCGGAAAAGCGAAGAGCAGGTTTCGCCACAATAGCTTTCCAGAAAACCGACGTCCGGCGCCGGATCGTCGTAAAGGTCGAAACGCCGCGCCTCCAGCAGGTCGCTGAAGGCTTTGCGCGGCAGCGCAAAGGTGTTGATCGTCGCGAGAAGCGCGTCCGCCACGGGATGAGCGTGCAGATCGCCCCTCGCCTCGCCGTCTTCAGGCCCATTGAGCGCATCGATCCACCATTGCAGGCGCATCTCGCCGAGAATTGGCTGCGACACATGCTCGCGGATGCGCGCCACTTCCGCATTGAAGGCATAGAGGGCGAAAAGATGCGGTCGCGCCGCGTCGGGCGCGAACAGGCAGGCGAGCCAGCGGTCGCGGTCGCTTTCGCGAAGGGCCGCGCCGCACAGGTCGTAATGTTCGGCCAGCCGATCCAAATTTCGTCCTTCGTTTTTGTCGAAAGCGTATCCGCTAACGCGAAAAGCTATGCTTGCAGCCGCATGCCGTCATAAGCCGGCTCGACGTTGTGCGGCAGGTTTTTGCGCAAGGCCTCGTAGTCGAGGTCGGTGTGGAGATTGGTCAGCACCGCGCGTTTCGGACGGAAACGCTCGATCAGCGCGAGGGTCTCGCCGAGCGACAGATGGCTCGGGTGCAAGCGGTGGCGCAGCGCGTCGACGATCCACAGGTCGAGATTTTCGAGGAAATGCGCGCTCTCCTCCGGGACATATTTGACGTCGGGCGTATAGGCGCAGGCGCCAAAACGGTAGCCGAGCGCGTCGATATCGCCGTGGTTGAGCCGGAACGGCAGGCATTTCAGCGCCCCGCCCGGCCCATCGGGCGCGAAAGCCACGCCAGGCGTCAGATGGCGCGGGGTCAGGAGCGGCGGATAATTGCTGCCCGGCGGCGTCGCGAACAGATAGTCGAACCGCAGGCCGATCGTCTTCCAGGTCGGCTCGTCCAGATAGCAGTCGATCATGCGATGCATGGCCATGGTCAGCGGTCGCAGGTCGTCGAGGCCGTGCACGTGGTCGGCATGGGCGTGGGTGAGCAGCAGGGCGTCGAGGCGATGGATGTCGGCGCCGATCAATTGCTCGCGCAGGTCCGCCCCGGCGTCCACCAGCAGCCGCGTCGGCTCTTGCGCGCCTTCCTTTTGGGCGCTGTCCTGCTCCACCAGGATCGCGCAGCGGCGGCGGCGGTTTTTCGGATTGGCCGGGTCGCAATGGCCCCAGCCTTGCGCCACGCGCGGCACCCCGCCCGACGAGCCGCAGCCCAATATGACGAATTTCAGGCTCATGCGGCGATCTGAGGCATTTTATCGAACAGGCGCATTGCGTTATTCGTCGTTATTTCAGCCAACGCTTCAGGTTCTATTTCCTTGAGCCCGGCCAGAAGCCGCGCCGTCTCGGCGACATAGGCCGGTTCATTGGTCTTGCCGCGGTAAGGCGTCGGCGCGAGGAAGGGCGCGTCGGTCTCGACCAGCATACGATCGAGCGGCACGCTCTTGGCGATTTCCCGCAATTCGTGCGAATTCTTAAAGGTCACGACGCCCGAAAACGAGACGAAGCAGCCGAGCGCGAGCGCCGCCTCGGCCAAGGCGGGGCCAGAGGTGAAGCAGTGCAGCAGCGCCTTGAACGGCCCTTTGGCCATTTCATCCGCAAGGATCGCCGCCATGTCGGCGTCGGCGTCGCGGCTGTGGATCACCAGCGGCAGGCCGGTTTTTCGCGCGGCGCCTATATGGGCGCGGAAGACGCGATGGGCGAGGCCGCGCGGCGCGCGGTCATAGTGATAATCGAGCCCAGTCTCGCCGATGGCGACGCATTTCGGATGCGCCGCGAGCGCCGCCAGCTCGTGGGCGGAGAATTCGCGCTCCTGATGGGCGTGGCTCGGATGCGTCCCGACCGAGCAATAGATTTCCTCGGCGCTTTCGGCGATGGCGGCGATTTCCGCGAATTTTTCCACCTCGGTCGAAATGGTGATCATGCGCCTGACCCCGGCCGACGCGGCGCGGCTCAAGACGCCGGCGCGGTCTTTCGCCAGTTCCGGGAAGTCGAGGTGGCAATGGGTGTCGATCAGCCTCATGAAACCGCAATCTCGGGCTCGACGTAGCGCGGAAAGATCGGCGCGGGAGCGGGCAAGTCGACGCCGGAAAACAGCCGATGTTCCGGCGCCGCTTGGCTCAGGCCGCGCTCGTCCGCCTTCACGCCGAGGAAGTCGAGCAGTTTGGCCGCCGCCGCCGGGATGAACGGCTGACAGAGGAGCGCAATGATCCGCAGCGTCTCGATGGTGGTGAACAGCACGCCGTCGCGCCGCGCCGGATCGGTCTTGGTCAGCTTCCACGGCTCCTGCCCGGCGAAATAGCGGTTGGCCTCCCCCACCACCGACCAGATTTCGCCCAGGGCATGATGCGGCGCATAGGCCTTCATCGCGGCGCGCACGGCGTCCAGGGCGCCGTAAGCCTTGGCCAGAATGGCGGCGTCGGCCTCGTGAACATCGCCCTGCCCCGGGATGCGGCCGGCGCAGTTTTTCGCGATCATCGACAGCGACCTTTGCGCCAGATTGCCGAGGTCGTTGGCGAGGTCGGCGTTGATCCGCTGGACGATGGCCTCGTGCGAATAATTGCCGTCCTGGCCGAAGGGGACTTCGCGCAGGAAGAAATAGCGCAGCGCATCGACGCCGTAATGATCGGCGAGCGTGAATGGGTCGATGACGTTGCCGACCGATTTCGACATTTTCTCGCCGCGGTTGAACAGGAAGCCGTGCACGACGATCTGCCTGGGCAGGGCAATGTCCGCCGACATCAGGAAAGCCGGCCAGTAGATGGCGTGGAAGCGAGTGATGTCCTTGCCGATCACATGCGCGTCGGCGGGCCAGAAGCGCGAGCGCTCCCCCTGCTCCGGAAAGCCGGTTCCCGTGAGGTAGTTGGTCAGGGCGTCGACCCAGACATACATGACGTGGCGCTCGTCGCCGGGAACCTGCACGCCCCAGTCGAAAGTCGTGCGGCTGACCGACAGGTCCTTCAGGCCGCGCCTGACGAAGGCGACGATCTCGTTGCGGTATTTCTCCGGCGTGATGAAGTCCGGCTGCGCCTCGTAAAGGGCGAGAAGCCTGTCCTGATAGGCGGAAAGGCGGAAGAAATAGCTCTCCTCCTCGACCCATTCGACCGGCGTTCCGGTCGGCGCCAGTCTCTTGCCGTCGCTGGCGATGGAGAGTTCGGATTCGTCGTAATAGGCCTCGTCGCGCACCGAATACCAGCCGGAATATTTCGACAGGTAGATGTCGCCGCGCGCCGCCATGCGCCGCCAGATTTCCTGCGAGGCCGCCTTGTGGCGCGGCTGCGTCGTGCGCACGACGTCATCGGCGACGGCGTCGAGCTTTTCGCCCATGGCGAGGAACTGCGCCGCCGTGCGGTCGGCGAGCGCCTGCGGCGTCAGGTTTTCACGCGCCGCGGTCTGCTGCATTTTAAGGCCATGCTCGTCCATGCCGGTGACGAACAAGGTGTCGCGCCCGTCGAGACGGTTGAAGCGCGCAAAGGCGTCGGTGGCGATCCGCTCGTAGGCGTGGCCGATATGCGGCGCGCCATTGGCGTAGGGGATCGCGGTGGTGACGTAATAGGTCGATTTTTCGGACATGAACTCGGCATTCTCATTTCTGCGGCGGCAGCGCAAACTAGAGAATGCGAAGCCGGAGGGGAAGACATTTTGCCGCAGGCCTGGTCGAGACGTTCTGGCGCGCGCGATCTCATTTATTTTTTTAATATTGTGTTAATCGCAACAGTTGCGCAGCTGCGCCAACGCTACCTTGGCAAAGTCCAAACTCCTTGCCATCGCCGGAGCGCGCCGTGAGCCACGCCGAAACAACGTTGGAGAGCCGGGAAAACGGCATGTATGGCGCCAAGCGCTGGCTCTGGCTGATGGGCTTCCTGCCGCCCGCCCTGCCCTTCCTCGGCTTCCTGCTGGTGAAGGCGACCGGCCTGCACGTCTTCTGGCATTTCGGCATCATCTTCGTTTACGGTTTCGTCGCAGTCATCGACATGGTCGTCGGCGTCGACAAGGCGAGCTACAGGCTCTCGGAACTGGAGGCGGTGGAAAACCAGCCCTATTACCGTTGGGTCGCCGGTCTCGTGATGCCGATCCAATATGCCACGCTGGCCTGGGCGACGTGGGTTCTCGTGAATGGCGGCCTGGACTGGATCGATTCGATCGGCCTGGTGACGACGCTCGGCATTTCCAACGGAATCGCCATCACCAATGCGCATGAACTCGGCCACAAGGCCGATTCGCTGGAGCGCTGGCTGGCGAAATTCGTGCTGGCGCCCTCGATGTTCGGCCATTTCACCACCGAACACAACGGGGCGCACCATGTCTGGGCCGCGACGCCGGAGGATTTCTCCTCGGCGCGGATGGGCGAGCCTTTTTATGTCTATTTCCCGCGCACGCTGGTCGGCGGCGTCAAGGACGCCTGGAAGCTCGAAAAGGCGCGTTTCGCCCGGCGCGGAAAATCCCTCTGGACCTGGCGGAACGATGTGCTGAGCGCCTGGGCGCTCACGCCCCTGCTGTTTGGCGCGCTGACGCTCTGGCTTGGCTGGGCCGCCCTGCCGTGGCTGCTGCTGCAAGGCCTCATCGGCCTGACCATGCTGGAAATGGTCAATTACCTGCAGCATTACGGACTGCTGCGCGACAAGCGCCCAGACGGCCGCTATATCCCCTGCGAGCCCAGGCATAGCTGGAATTCCAGCCATATCGCCACCAACATCATGCTCTATCACTTGCCGCGCCATTCGGATCATCACGCCTATCCGATGCGCCGCTATCACGCCCTGCGGCATTTCGAAGACGCGCCGCAATTGCCGACCGGCTATGCCGGGATGAGCCTGCTCACCCTTTTCCCGCCGCTGTGGCGCCGCATCGTCGATCCGGTGCTGGTGGCACATGCCGGCGGCGACGTGAGCAAGCTCAACATCCATCCACCGGCGCGCGCCAGGATTTGCTCGAAATGGGGCAAAGCGGGCGAACGACCGGCTGATGCGTGAATCCTGCGAAACGCGAAAGGCGCCCAGCGGGCGCCTCTCAATGCTCGATTTTCGCGCGATTTTGCCGGCTTATGCGAGCGAAATCGCCACGGACGCCTTGGCGCGACGATAACCGGCAAATCCAGCGCCGGCAAAGCCGAGCAGCATCATCGCCCAGGTCGACGGCTCCGGCACGGCGGAAATGGTCACGCCCGTGGGCGTGGCGAGAAACGTGCTGGCGCCGCAGCAATAAATGTTATCGTATTGAATTTCGAACGAATGATAGCCTTCGGTCAAATTGACGACTGGGAAAGTATCGTACGCGCCGTGGGCCCCGGCCTCGGATGCCGCCAGCTTGCCATCGATAAACAGGTAGCCTGCGTCGTCGGTTGCGAAATCGAAAGTGTAACTGCCCGCCGAAGCAACCTGCAGCGCGCCGGTGTAGTCCGCGCCAAAGGCGTTTGCTGCAGTGAAGCCGCCTATCGTGCCGCCTGCGGACCAGTCGTAATAGAACGAATTGGAAGACGTCGACGCCACTCCCTGCGCGACGGCAGGACCGCTGAAGGTAATGCTTGATCCGGTGTCGACGAACGAATTGTACACATCGACCGACACTGTCCCGGCGGCGGCGGATCCGATTGCGGTGAAAAACGCAATCGCGGCTGTCAATGACTTGAGCATTGGCTAATTTCTTTCTTCTGTAAACACCTGTCCACCTTATACCTATATTACCTTCCGTCAACTATTGGACAAATGACGGCTAGAAACAAATTTTCCATTCAATATCAGCGGCCACACCAACTCGTTCGGCATGACGACAGCGGCGGTCGGATCAAAATTCTGCATCAAAGGCCTAATCCCGCAGCAGCAGGCAGGCGTCGCCATAAGAATAGAAGCGATAGCCCGCTTCAATCGCATGGGCATAGGCCGCCCGCATGGTCTCCAGTCCGGCAAAGGCGCAGACCAGCATGAACAGGGTCGAGCGCGGCAGGTGAAAATTGGTCATTAGCGCGTCCACGGCGCGGAACCTGTAGCCCGGCGTGATGAAGATCGCCGTGTCGCCGGAAAAAGGCCTGATGCGCCCTGCCTCGTCGGCGGCGCTTTCGAGAATGCGCAAGCTCGTGGTGCCGACCGCGACGATTCGTCCGCCGGCCGCCCGCGCGGCATTGAGCCGCGCCGCCGTGGCTTCGTCGATCTCGCCCCATTCCGCGTGCATGACATGATCGGACGTGTCGTCGGCCTTGACCGGCAAAAAGGTGCCGGCGCCGACCAGCAGCGTCACCCTTTCCACTGTGGCGCCGGCCGCTTCGGCGGCCGCCAGTAGATTGGGCGTAAAATGAAGACCCGCGGTAGGCGCCGCGACAGCGCCGGACCTTTCCGCGAAAACCGTCTGGTAGTCGCGCGCGTCGCGGGAATCCTCAGGCCGCCGCGCGGCGATATAGGGCGGCAATGGCATGTGGCCGTGCTGCTCGATGGCGTCGTCGAGGGCGGGGCCGCCGAGGTTGAAGGAGAGCAGGAATTCGCCGTCGTTTTTCTCCACCGCAACTGCCGAAAGGGCGCCCATCTGGCAAGCGGCGCCTTCCGCCGGACCGCCGAAGACAACTGTTTCGCCGACGGCCAGCTTCTTCGCCGGGCGTAAAAAGGCGCGCCAGTGCGAGGCGTCCTCGCGCTTGTGCAACGTGACGTCGATGCGCGCGACCGCGTCGCCGCGCCGCCGCCAGCCGTGAAGCTGCGCCGGAATGACTTTGGCGTCATTGACCACCAGCACGTCGCCGGGTCGCAGATGTCCGGGCAGGCCGCCGACATGCTCGTCGCCAAGACCCGAGGGCGCGACCACCAAAAGCCGCGCGGATTCGCGCGGTTCGGCGGGCCGCAGGGCGATCCTTTCCTCCGGCAGGTCGAAATCGAACAGGTCTACGCGCACGAGAGAACCACCCAGCCTGGGCAAGCCGTCGTTGCGAGCGGAGCGAAGCAATGACGGAGCAAATAACGATCGTGGCTCCCTACCCCGCATCCTCGGTGGAAACAAACAAAAAACCCCGCCTTTGCAGCGGGGCTTTTCGCAGGGCAGCGCGTTTTTTTCAGCGGGCGGCGTAAACCGGGGCCGAGACCGGGCCGAGCGCCACCCACACATTGGGGTCTTCCTGGCTCTGGCGCTTCACCAGGCGATAGGGAATCTTGCTCACCGGCTTCACTTCGTCGGTCAGGTTGTCGAGGATGAATTCGCCGCCGTTGGTCTTGACGGTCAGAATGGCGTGGCCTTCGTTCTGTTCGTCGCGCACCACGGTAATGAGCAGCGCCTGGCGCGGAAAGCCGCGTTCGATCAGGATCTTGCGCTTCATCAAGGCGTAATCCTCGCAATCGCCCTTGCCGTCCATCGGATAATCCCAGCGATCGACGACATTCCAGTGATCCATGTCGGAAATCGGCTGGATGCTGCTGTTGACCCAGGAATTGACTTGCTGGATTTCGCGCATGGAGCGATCGGTCAGGTTGACGTCAACGGCCTTGCCGCTGGCGACGCATTCGTCCTTGTAGCGTTGGCAGAACTCGACCCAGCCAAAGGGAACGCTGGTGTCTTCGCCAACCGAAGCATAGGCGACATCCTGTCCGGCCTTCGCGGCGGCGCCGAAGAACGGCGCAAGAAAGATGGCGAGAGCGAAACCGAAAGCCGTGATTTTTGCAGAGCGCATGTCATTCCCCTGGTATGGGGCAATAATGACCGGCGCTATTTGGCGTCACGCTAAGTAAACATGCCGCATTTTAGACAAAGGCGTTCATTTTTTGCTTTGTCCAAGTTAAGTATAAAATTAGCTTCATCAAAAGCGTCAAATTGTTCGCATTCGCTTGTAATGCCTGATTTTCAAGGGCGCGGCTGCGCGATCGAGTCGCATTGATCGCGTTGCGTCAATTTGTTGGAAAGCACGGAATTTAACGTCCCCGCGCTCGGGAAGGTTAATTCGGCACTTGATTCCCCAAAAAAAGCCGCCATTTTTGAGCGGTCGCCGGAACCTCCCCCATGAATGTGAACTTCGACACGACCCGCATGTCTGCCGCCGATCACGCCGCGCTCGCCGACGCGGTGCGGCGGCTCGAGCGCGTCGGCCCGGCCCTGCGGCTGTCGAGGCTGATCGGCCAGCAGATGAGCCTCGCCAGAAGGCTTGCGCCCGAGAAAGCAGCAAGGATCATCAATGGCGCGGCCGTGGGGGCGATGCGCGTCGCCCTGCGCGCGGCGATCGCGAGATCTCGCGGGAAAGCCGGTGCGCGACCGCAATCGCGCGCACAAGATCATGGCGGCGGCGTCAGGCGCGGCCGGCGGCGCGCTGGGCCTCGCCAGCCTGCCCTTTGAACTGCCGGTGACGACGACGGTCATGCTGCGCGCCATTGCCGACATCGCCCGCGCCGAAGGAGAAAATCTCGGCGAGCCGGAAGCCGCCATGGCCTGTCTTGAAGTTTTCGCCTTGGACGGGCGCGCCGCCGGCGCCGACCTGTCCGAATCCGGCTATTTCGCCATCCGCGGCCTGCTGGCGCGTTCGGTGTCCGAGGCGGCGCGCTATATCGCCAGCCGAGGCGTCATCGACGAGGCCGCGCCGGCCATGGTGCGGCTGATCTCGCAGATCGGCTCGCGCTTCGGCGTCGTGGTCAGCCAGAAATTCCTCGCCCAGGCGACGCCGGCGCTCGGCGCCTTTGGCGGCGCGGCGATCAACCTCGCCTTCATCGACCATTTCCAGTCGCTGGCCAAGGGGCATTTCACAGTACGGCGGCTGGAGCGGACCTATGGCGAAAAGCATGTCCGCGATGAATACCAGCGCATCGCCGCGGCGCGCACTCCGGACGAAATCACCCCGCCGGCGGCGTGAGGCCGCATAGCGCCGCCCCCCCCCGCTCACGCCACGTCAGTCCACGGCGATCGTTCAGTCCATGGCGATCATGATGTCATTCGGCTTGACGACGGCGTAAACCTTGTCGCCGACCTTGAGGTCCAGTTCTTCCAGGGTTTCGTTGGGGACTTCGGCGGTCAGGGTCGTGCCGACGATCGAGATCTGAACATGCGAGCTGTTCGGCCCCTTCTTGATCTCGACAACCTTGCCGGCAATGGAATTGCGAGCTGAAATCCTCATTTTTTTGCCTTTCTTGCGGAAACGCGCCAGAATCGTGGCGGGTTCGCCGTCGAGTTTCACCGACGCCGGGGTTTTAGCAAGACAATTTGACAGATGAGCGCGAATGAAAACGCGATCAAGACGATTTTTTTCTTAACACATGCTGTTTTAAGCGCCCATTTAATTACGTGCGTAAATCATCACGCAGCGCATCGAAGGTCGCGGCGAGTTCGCGCGTCTCCGATGCGCCTAGTTGCAGATCGCCAAAGACATCCTCGCCCTGCCGCCAGAGCGTCTCGCAGCCCGGATCCTGCAGGGCGCGATCGAGGGCGGCGAGGAATTCATAGGCGCCCCAGGCGAGACTTGCGTCACGCACGGCCGCCTGCAGCGCATTCTGCACCAGCGCCCGGACCGTCTTGTGCGCTTCCGACGCGGGAACCTCGGCGTCGCGCCCTTCCGCCGTCGCGATGCAGGCGTCGCGGTCGAACGAGACATGCCCGCGGCAGGCGAGCGGCCGGGCGGCGTAAATGGCGCAGGCGCCGCCGATGATCAGAGGACAGAGCGCGCGGGAAGCGAAGCGCTCCTGCTGGCTTTTCCCCGCTACGACGGCCTGGCTCTGCCGCAGCCTTTGCGTCAGATCGACGCCATGGGCCGCGAAGGCCTGGGCGGTGAGGCGAATGAAATGGGCGGCGTGGAAGATTTCCGGCGCCGTCGCCGCGACCTGCAGGCAGCAGCAGGTTTCGCAGCCCTTGCCGCAGGCGTGCGCCGGCAGGCCCTCGCTCTGGATTGCGGCGTTCTTCTCGTAATTGTCGCCGGCCTGCGCCGCCAGCACGTCGGCCAGTCGCGGATCGCCCATTCCGCGCACGAGAATCTGCGCATAATTTTCGCGCATGGCGTTGAAAAAGGCCTTCGGGCCTTCGGCCTCCACGCCGCTCACGTCAATATGTCCCTGTTCGGCATTTTCGGCGGAAACAGCCCGGCCTGGAAACAGACGCTCATATGCTCGACCCGGGCGATGGCCGCCCGCGCCGCCGGCGGCTGCAAATGGCGCTCCGCCATGGTCCTGAACAAGGCGATCCAGCGGTCGAAGAACTCGGGCTTGAGATTTAACGACAAATGCGGCGTGAACGGGCTGCCGGCATAGCGCGTCGTCCCGAGCAAAGCGCGCGACCAGAAATCCTGCACGATCTGGAAATGATGATCCCAGTCGGCGACATTGCGCGAGAAGACCGGGCCGATCATCGGGTCCTGCATCGCTACGGCATAGAAGGCGCGCACCAGTTCGCGCAATTCCTGCTCGGTGGCCTCGATCGGTTCGCCGCCGTGCTCGGCTTCGCCCTCGACCAAACCGGCCGCCCGGTCCTGCGTGAGAGCGGCTATTTCGGGCGCGGCGCGACCCTTTCTGAATTCGACGTTGAGCGGCGGATCATATCTGCCGACCAGCTCGCGCAGGATGTGACCGCGCTGGCGGGCGCTGTCGCGCGCCATCCAGAAGGTTCCGTCGGCCAGCCCGGCCGCGAGCGCGGGCTCCTCCGCGTGCAGCTTTTCCAGCGCCGCCGCCATGTCCTCGGCCTCGAGGATCAGAACCGGATAGAGAAAATCACCGATACGCCGCGTCAACGCGAATAATCCCGCAGAATGGGGCGGATCGCCGGCGGCGAAGGCGAAGCCCGCCAGCAGGAATTCGACCGCGTCGGCGGGCGGCAGGATCGGTCCGGCTTTCCGAGCCGGAGGCATCGGCGAGCGATCTTGGGGAAGCGTCAAATGCGGCATGCAACAGATCCCTCCGGCAATTCTGCTCTCCAGCAGCAATTTCGCGAGGAAGCATTTTCGGCGCCATCGTTTTGGGCGCCTTGCGCGACATTTTCACAACGAAAGGGAGCTATTTGCTACGCGCGTGTAGCAAACCTTGGAAAGCAGCCGCGTGGTCAGGATGCGAAAAAAGAAAAGGCCGCCCGCGGCGGCCTTCCGAATTATCAACTGCGCGCTGCTTATCAGGCGGCGAAAGCCAGGCCTTCCTTTTTCGACCGACGGTATCCGGCAAATCCTAGGCTCGCGAAGCCAGCCAGCATCATCGTCCAGGTCGAGAGTTCGGGAACCGCAGACACCGAGACGTTGGTCACTTCGTTGCCGTAGGATGGTTGCCCCCCCTTGTCCACGGAAGCAAACCCAAGCACTTCCGATGCGCCGGTGGCTTTGAACGAGACCCAGTTGTTTGTCCAGACCCCGATTGAACCTGTGTTCACCTTGACCAGTTGACCGCCGATGCTCACATCGAGCGCCTGTGCGCCGCCGCCGGGCCGTCCGCCATAAGCCCAGGTCAGGTTATAAGTCGTGCCCTCGGTCAACCCCGTGATTGTCTGGACGACATCGCCAAAAATGTTGTTGTTGACTTCCATGCTTTGGCAGGTGGAGCTGATGCATCTCAGGCCATAGATGTTGCTGTCGCCGATTTCGATGAATGGCTCGGCAAGATTGGTCCAGCCAGGAACGGCTTGGTCGTTGGTCCAGCTTCCACCAGCGTCCGGGCTGGAAAAATCGCCATTGACGATCAGGTTCGTGGCGGCGTGGGCCGAACTTCCGATTGCGACTGCTGCGGTCATCCCAGCTATCACCGCGATTTTTTTCAGCATTCCGCCACCCCAAACTTTTTGCCACGCGGCGCCACGGCCGACGAGTATCGCCTAGCTGTAAGGATTTAACAGCAGAATGACGTTGACGTCAACGGGACAATGGCAGATTTATATTCAACATAACCTAATGTCCGCTTGGCTGCTTCAAATATACGCATCGATACGCGCACCATATCAAAAAAAATTACACACCCACAAGGTTTTAGGCCCTTAACGATTTCGCACACGCCGAATTATGCGCTACGGCATGCACAAAACGATGGCAACGATAACCTCAAGCGACCAGACAACCGTCGCGGCGCCGTCGAGGCTGTGGCGAGGCAGAAGGCGTCAGGCGCGCGCGGCGAACGGGCCTTTGGCCCTTACCCAGATCGAATATATATCGTCGATCTCCGGCTTCTCTATCGAGTTTTCGGAGGTTTGATAACCAATGCCGTAGACAAGACAGCCTTCATCGATCAGGCGGCACGCTTTCTCGATTGCCACGTCGAGGCTTGAATAGCTTTCGACCTAGAGTCTGACCGTCGGTCCGATATCGAATAAACCAATCCATGAGGGGAATCATCAGACAATTCGATCCCGAATACGAGATGACGGGCGTTCACAATCCTGTTATCCGCCGCGCATTCCGGCGTCACCTCGCATCCAGCCTCCGGCTGACCGAGGTTTCCACCGCAAAAGCGCCAGTTTGGGGCGGATAGGAAAGCTGTGGATAGCGCGGGAGCGCGCGGGCCCAGACCGGCGTCATGCGGACGCCGCGCCCCAAAATACCGCCGAGATCAGAAATAATGGAGGCCTCGAAGGGAATCGAACCCCTGTACAAGGATTTGCAGTCCTCTGCGTAGCCACTCCGCCACGAGGCCTCTGTCCGGCGGCGCCAGAAGCGCCATCGACGCTTCGCCTATAGCAGCAACCGGCGGGCAGCCGCAAGAGTCCAACCGGCGTAACTCCCAATGTCGTGAAAAAGTCGTTTTCGGGCTTTTCAATCCAAATCGGCGCTGCTATACGCCGCTCATCGCAAACGTGATCCCTGATAGCTCAGTTGGTAGAGCAAGCGACTGTTAATCGCTTTGTCGCAGGTTCGAGCCCTGCTCAGGGAGCCACCTTTCCCCACCCGTGCTCCACTTGATAGAGTGCCGGAAACTCCGGGGATCAGATGACCTTCACCAACATGTTCGGCGCGCCGCCGCCGGAACTCGCCGACATCGCCGCCGGCGCGCGCCAGTTCTCGCCGCTTTTTCCAGGCGCCGCCAGTCTCGAAGACACAGCTCCGCACACGCTCGAAAACCTCGCCATGCTGGCGCCGCCCGGCGCCATAGAGCGCCGCTGCGCCCTCGCTCTCGCTCTGCGCGCGCTGGCCCCCGCCGCGCCGTTCCTGGTCCTCGCCCCCAAGGACAAGGGCGGCGGCCGTCTCGCCAAGGAATTGGCGGAGCTCGGCTGCGCCGCCCACGAAACCGCGAAACGCCATCACCGCATCTGCTCCGCCGCCGCCGGCGGCGATTCGGCTGCGATCGAGGCCGCCATCGCCGCGGGCGCGCCGCGGTTTTCCAATTCGCTCGGCCTCTGGACCCAGCCCGGAGTTTTCGCCTGGGACCGAATCGACCCCGGCAGCGCGCTGCTCATGCGCCATCTGCCTGAATTTTCCGGACGCGGCGCCGATTTCGGCTGCGGCCTCGGCCTGCTCGCCCATGCAATTCTGCGTTCGCCGCGCGTCTCCCGCCTGCTGCTGGTCGATATCGACCGCCGCGCCGCTCGACCTCTGCCGGCGCAATGTCGCGGACGCTCGCGCCGACGTGCTCTGGGCCGACGCGTGCGCCGCGCCGGGGCTGGAATCGCTCGATTTCGTCGCAATGAACCCGCCCTTCCACGAAGCCGGCGCGGAAAACCGGGCGCTCGGCGTCGCCTTCATCGACAAGGCCGCCAAAGTCTTGCGCAAGGGCGGCCAATGCTGGCTGGTCGCCAACCGCCACCTGCCCTACGAGGCGGCGCTGGCCCGCAATTTCCGCGAAGTTCGCGCCATCGCCGAGGAAGACGGCTACAAGATCGTCGAGGCGCGCAAGTGAGCGCCGCCGACAAAACCATGCGGCTCGACCGGCTCCTCGCCAATCTCGGCTATGGCTCGCGGCGCGAAATGCAAATTCTGGCGCGCAACGGACGGATAAGGCTCGATGGCGAAGTTCTGCGCGACATCGAGGCGCGCGCGCCGCTCACGCCCGATCTTTCGCAGCGCCTGACGCTCGATGGCGAGGCGCTCGACCCCCTGCCCGGCTTGGTGCTGATGATGAACAAGCCGCTCGGCGTCACCTGCTCGCACAAGGAGGCGGGGCCGCTCGTCCATCGCCTGTTGCCCGACCGCTGGCGGCGGCGCGAGCCGGCCCTGTCCACTGTCGGCCGCCTCGACAAGGAGACTTCCGGCCTGCTGCTGCTGACCGACGACGGCGCGCTGCTGCACCGAATTATCTCGCCGCGCAAAAAAATCGCGAAAATCTATCACGCTTCGCTCGATCGGACGCTGAACGGCGACGAGGCGGAAATCTTCGCCTCGGGCGAGTTGATGCTGGAGGGCGAGGAAAAGCCGCTATTGCCCGCCCGGCTGGAAATTTTAGCTGAAAAAGAGGCGCTGCTGACGATTTTCGAGGGCCGCTACCATCAGGTCCGGCGCATGTTCGCCGCCGTCGGCAACCACGTCCTCGGACTGCGCCGCGAGGCTTTGGGCGGGCTATCGCTCGATGAAACATTGGCGCCAGGCGACTGGCGCCAGCTTAATTCGGGTGAGATCGCAGCGATTTTCGCACCCGGAACACAGATGGTTGCGTAGCGCAATATTTTGGTTACGGCGCCATGAAAGGCCCCGCATGACCGTTCCAACCGCCATTCTCTGGTTCCGCAACGATTTGCGCCTCTCCGACAATCCCGCGCTCGCGGCGGCCTGCGTCTCCGGACTTCCGGTCCTTTGCATTTATATCCGCGACGAGGAAAGCGCTGGCCGTCGCCGGGACGGCGCGGCCAGCCGCTGGCGGCTGGGGCAAGCCTTGCGCGCGCTGTCGAAAGACCTTGCCGGGTTCGGCGGCGATTTGCATATCCTGCGCGGTTCAGCGGACGATCTGCTGCCGCTCCTGGCGGAAAAAGCATCTGCGGCGCGAATATTCTGGAGCCGACGCTATGGCGGCGGCGAAATCGAGCAGGACAGGCGGTTAAAAAGCCGGTTGCAGTCGGACGGACGCCTCGTCGATAGCTTCAACGCCGCCCTGCTTGCAGAACCGAGGGAAGTAGCGCCGAAAAGCGGCGGATTTTTCAAGGTTTTCACGCCATTCTGGCGGAGCTTGCGCGAAAATTTCGTGTCCGCCCCGCCCCTGCCCGCGCCTTCGTCCATCGCTTTCGCTGCTTGGCCCAAAGACGCGCCGCCGCGCGTCGCGCTGCCCGACCTCGATCTGCGGCCAAAAAGCCCCGATTGGGCGGCGAAATTCCCCGACCCCGCGGCCGGCGAAGTTTTGGCGCAGCAACGTTTACGTGACTTTCTGTTGAAAAAGCTCGTTCGCTACAGCGCCAATCGCGACCGGCTGGATCTCGACGCAACCTCGGGCCTCTCGGCGCATCTGCATTTCGGCGAATTGTCGCCGCGCCAGATTTTTTTCGCCGCGCAGCCTCACGGCGACGTCGAAAAATTCCTTGCCGAACTTGGGTGGCGCGAGTTCTCCTGGCATCTCCTTCATGCTCATCCCGACCTCGCCTGGCGCAATTTCGATTCACGATTCGACAGGTTCCCGTGGTTGCGCGACGGAGCGGCCCTCGCGGCCTGGCGACGGGGACAAACGGGATATCCGGTCGTCGACGCCGGCATGCGCGAATTATGGGCGACCGGGCTGATGCATAATCGCGCCCGCATGGTCTGCGCCTCCTTCCTGACCAAGCACCTTTTGATCGACTGGCGCGAGGGCGAGGCCTGGTTCTGGGACACGCTGATCGACGCCGACGCCGCAAACAACGCCGCGAACTGGCAATGGGTCGCCGGCTGCGGCGCCGACGCCGCGCCCTACTTCCGCATTTTCAATCCGGTGCTCCAGGGCGAGAAATTCGATCCCGACGGCGCCTATGTCCGTCGTTACTGTCCCGAACTCGCTCGCATGCCGAACCGCTATCTTCACCGGCCCTGGACGGCGCCGGCCTCCGTCCTGGCCGAGGCCGGCGTGCGCCTGGGCGAAACCTACCCCGCGCCGCTGATCGATCACGATTTCGCCCGCCGCCGCGCGCTGGCGGCTTTCGGGACGTTCGGCGCCTGAATGGCTCAACGCTTGCAGGCCGCTGCCGGCCCGTCTAGCATCGGGACAAAATTCCATAGGATTTGTCATGAAAGTCACGGAATCCGTTCTCGACGCGATAGGCCACACGCCGCTGATCAAATTGCGCAAGGCCTCCGAGGCGACCGGCTGCGCCATCTACGGCAAGGCCGAATTCATAAATCCCGGCGGCTCGGTCAAGGATCGCGCCGCCCTCGCCATCGTGCAGGACGCCATCGAATCGGGCGCGCTGAAGCCGGGCGGGACTATCGTCGAGGGCACCGCTGGCAATACCGGCATCGGCCTGACGCTCGTCGGCAGCGCCATGGGCTTTCGCACGGTGATCGTCATCCCCAACACCCAGTCGGAAGAAAAAAAGAGTTTTCTGCGCATGCAGGGAGCGGAGCTGATCGAGGTTCCCGCCGTCCCCTATTCCAACCCCGACAATTACGTGAAATTTTCCGGACGCCTGGCGGAAAAGCTGGCGGGTGAAAATCCCAATGGCGCGATCTGGGCCAATCAGTTCGACAATGTCGCCAACCGGCGCGGCCATGAGGATGACGACGGGTCCCGAGATTTTCGAGCAGCTTGACGGGGAATATCGACGGGTTCGTCTGCGCCGTCGGCACCGGCGGCACCCTCGCCGGAGTGGGCCGCGCGCTCAAGGCGCGGAAAAAATCGGTCAGGATCGCGCTGGCCGACCCGATGGGCGCGGCGCTCTTTTCCTATTACACGGCCGGCGAACTGAAATCCTCGGGCTCTTCGATCACCGAAGGCATCGGCCAGGGCCGCGTGACCGCCAACCTCGTCGATGCGCCGATCGACACGGCCTTCCAGATTTCCGACGCCGAGGCCTTGCCGATCCTGTTCGACCTCGCCGAGCAGGAAGGCCTTTTGCTCGGCGGCTCCTCGGCGATCAACGTCGCCGGCGCGATCAGGCTGGCGCGGGAATTGGGGCCCGGGAAAACCATTGTCACGATTCTCGCCGATTCCGGCGCGCGCTATGCGTCGAAACTCTTCAATCCCGCCTTCCTGGCCGAAAAAAACCTGCCGATCCCCAGCTGGCTGCAAAAATAATCCTCCCGCTCGACAAAAATTCGCCCCCCGCGCAAAGGATAGGTTTCGCCGTTGGCAATCGCCCGCTAATTTGGCGCAATTCACGGAGACGCATATGCAGGGCGACATGGACAGAAACGAAATGGACAGAAGCGATTCCAGCCACCTCGTTTCCACCGAATGGCTGGCGGAGCGGCTCGGCGCGCCGGGTCTGGCGATCATCGACGCCTCCTGGCACCTGCCGGTGACCAATCGCGACGCCCATGCCGAATATCTGGCGCAGCACATTCCCGGCGCCGTTCATTTCGATATCGACGCGATCGCCGACAAAAGCGTCAATCTTCCCCACATGCTGCCCGATCCCGTCGCCTTTTCGAGCGCAGTCAGGAAGCTTGGAATCGGCGACGGCATGAAGATCGTCGTCTATGACAGCCTCGGCCTGTTTTCGGCGCCGCGCGTCTGGTGGACCTTTCGCGCCTTCGGCGCGCGCGATGTCGTTATTCTCGACGGCGGCCTGCCCAAATGGCTCGCCGAAGGCCGGCCCGTCGCCGAAGGCGAGGCGCAGCCACAGCCGCGCCATTTCACCGCCCGTTTCGATCACGCCGTCGTCGCCACGCTCGACGACGTGCGCGCGGCCAGCGCCAAGGCCGGCGATGCCTGCGCGCCGCAGATTGTCGACGCCCGTTCGGCGGCGCGCTTTTGCGGCGACGAGCTGGAGCCGCGTCCCGGCGTTCGTTCCGGCCATATTCCCGGCAGCCGCAATCTTCCCTGGTGCGATCTGATCGTCGAGGGCCGGCTGCGCCCGCAGGAGGAGTTGAAGGCGGCATTCGCAAAGGCGGGCTTCGATCCGGCCAAGGCGACGATCACCACCTGCGGCTCTGGCGTTTCCGCCGCCATCATCGCTCTGGCCATGGCGACGGCAGGACGTCCCGGCGCCTCCGTCTACGACGGCTCGTGGGCGGAATGGGGCGCGCGCTCCGACCTGCCGCTGGCCAAGGGCGAGGCCTGATCGCCGCGATCCCGGCAAGGGCCTGATGCGGCGAAAGGCCGCGTCGGCCACGACTTTCGGACCATTTTTGGTCTTCTCGCGATGGTTTGGGGCGTTTTTTTCCTGAAAGTGCCTGTGGATCGGGCAAAATGGCGTCAAATGCGCCTAAACCCCGCTGGCTTGTCACGCGGGGCAATGTTATGACGCTGGTGTTGCGCGCGGCGGGACGGCATTGAAGCCACCGCGCATGACAGGGAGAGACGCCCAGGAATGAAAAAAGTCGAAGCCATCATCAAGCCCTTCAAGCTCGACGAAGTGAAGGAAGCCCTTCAGGAAGCCGGCCTGCACGGCATCACCGTGACTGAAGCCAAGGGCTTTGGACGGCAGAAGGGCCATACCGAGCTTTACCGTGGCGCGGAATATGTCGTGGACTTTCTGCCCAAGGTCAAAATCGAACTGGTTCTCGCCGACGGCGCCGTCGAACGCGCGGTCGAAGCCATCCGCAAGGCGGCGCAGACCGGCCGCATCGGCGACGGCAAGATTTTCATCTCCAATATTGAAGGCGCCATTCGCATCCGCACCGGCGAAACGGGCGTGGACGCGGTCTGACCCCCCCGCCCCTCAATTCGCCTGCTCCTTCCCGACGTTTCGCCTTCCCAACCTCTCACCTTTCCAACGTCTCAACTTAACGACAAGAGGCTCTGAAATGACGACTGCCAAAGAAGTCCTGCAAAAAATCAAGGATGAGGACATCAAGTATGTCGATCTCCGCTTCACCGATCCGCGCGGAAAATGGCAGCATGTGACCTTCGACATCGCTTTGGTCGATGAGGAGTTCTTTG
>CAWKJW010000054.1:0-10066 GCA_963849665.1 uncultured Alphaproteobacteria bacterium
TGAGCTTTTTTGCTGAGCTTTTCGCTCGGAAAATCGCGAAGGGCGGCCCTCGGGCCGCCCTTTTGCGCGCCATTGGCTCTCCGCCGCAGATTGGACACGTTCTAAAGCGTCGTCATTGGCTTGTCGCAGGCGCGCGCGCGCCTAAGGTCGCGTTCGCGCGTTTTTCGACGCTCCAAGCGCCACGGGAGCGACAAGACGCGCAAATCGCATTAATTCAGGGCCCGCCACGCCGCGCGAAGAAAGCCATCGACGATGTTCAAAACTCACCTGCACCGCCGCCGAAGCAAGCTCCGCGCTGCGGTCCTGGCCTCGGCATTCTTCGCCGGCCTTCCCATTTCGGCGAGCGCCTGGGCTGACGAAGCGCCCAAGCCGACCGCAGCGACGCCGGCGCCAGCCCCGGCAGACGCGCCGCCCCCTTCGATCGCCGACAGCCTGCCCGGTCTCGAAGGCGCCAGGGACTTCAAGAAGCGCCTCAAAGACCTCGGCCTGACGTTGCAGATGACCTATATTGGCGAAACCTTCGCCGACATTTCGGGCGGTCGCCGGCAAGGCGCGTCCTATGACGGCCGGCTTGAATTCATGCTCGAAGCCGATATGGAGAAGATCGCCAACTGGCAGGGCGCAACCCTTCACGTCGACGGCTACTGGATCAACGGGACCGGCCCGTCGCGCTATTATGTCGGCAATCTCCTCGACGTAAGTTATATCGAGGCGCTGCCGACCGTGCGGCTCTACGAATTGTGGTACGAGCAGAAGCTCGCAGACAACAAGCTGGCCTTGCGCGCGGGACTGCTCGGAGCGGATTCCGATTTCGTCTCCAGCAAATATGCGCAGCTCTTCGTCAATGCGACGACCGGCTGGCCGGCCATTTTTTCATACGACATGCCGAGCGGCGGCCCGGCCTATCCCTTTTCCGCCCTGGGCTTTCGCGCGAAATATGACGCGACCGACGCCATCTCGCTTCTGGCGGCGATCTATGACGGCGACCCCGCCGGGCCGGGAACGGACGACCCGCAGCGCCGCAACCCCTACGGCGTCAATTTTCGCCTCCAGGACCCGCCGCTGCTGATGCAGGAGGCGCAGTTCAAATACAACCAGGACAAGGATTCGACCGGTCTGGCCGGGACGATAAAACTCGGCGCCTGGGAGCATCTCGGCAGTTTCCCTGACCTCCGCTACGCCGCCAATGGCCAGCCGATCAACCCGCTCGGGCTGGCGCCGGCCAGCCTGTCGGGCGATTACGGCGTCTACGCCATGATCGACCAGTTGCTCGTCAAGGCGCCGGGCGACCCGACCAAGGGCGTCGGCGTCTTCGCGCGCGTGTTCGGCTCGCCCGGCGACCGCAACCTTGTCGACTTCTATTTCGACTCCGGCGTCAACGTGACCGGCTTCGTTCCCGGACGCGGCGACAATTCCTTCGGCCTGTCCTTCGCCTATGCGCATATTTCGGACAGCGCGCGCGGCGCGGCCTCCGACGCCGGCCTTGCGACGCTTCCTGATTACGAGGCCTTGCTGGAGGCGACATACCAGGCGCAGCTCATGCCGGGCTGGACCTTGCAGCCGGTCGCCGAATACGTCATCCATCCCGGCGCGCGCCTCAATGGAACCGACACGCGCAACGCCGTCGTCGTCGGCGTCCGCACCACCATCGCCTACTGATCTTTTTCAGGGCCGTAGCGTCAGCGCTCGCGGAAGACGCGGAAAAGCTGGTCGCTGATCGGCTTGAACAGATAGCTGAGCATGGTCCGGCTGCCGGTGTGCAGGAACACTTCCGCCGGCATGCCCGGCACGAGCTGCAAGCCGCTCAGGCGGCCGAGCTCGTCGCGCGCGAGCGAGACCCGCACCCGGTAGTATGCCGCGCCGCCGTTCGGGCTCTGGCTGGTGTCCGGCGAAATGAACGCGACCTTGCCTTCGAGGGCCGGCGTCGTGCGCTGGTTGAAGGCCGGGAAGCGCACCTGCGTCGCCTGGCCGACATGCGCCTGATCGATGTCTTGCGGCCGCAGATGCGCCTCGACCTGCAATTCGTCTTTTTCCGGCACGATCTCCATCAGCACCTCGCCCGGCGTGACGACGCCCCCGACCGTGTGGACGGCGAGCTGATGCACCTTGCCCGCGACCGGCGCGCGAATGTCGATGCGGTCGAGCTGGTCCTGCGCCGCCACGGCGCGTTCGAACAGTTCGGCCTCCTTGTCCTGCGCCTCGCGCAGATCCTTCATCACTTCGGCGCGGAAATCCTGGTCGAGCCGCGCCACCTGCAGTTTCGCCTCGTCGATCTTGGAGCGGGTCTCGGCGGCGGAGGCGACGAGCTGGCCCTGCGCGCCGTCGAGCCGCGCGGCCTCCCGCTGCAGCGCCGTCAGCCGGGCGAGCGGCACGAGCTTCTTCTCATAGAGCGTCTCCACGCCCTTCTCTTCGGTGGCGATCAATGCGAGCTGCGCCGCCTGCGATTTCATCTGCGCGTCAACGCCCTGGATTTCCTCCCCGAGCTGGCCGATGCGCCCGGTCAGCAGCTCCTTCTGGCTGGCGCGCGAAACGCGCCGCGCCTGGAACAGCGAACGTTCGGCGGCGACGATCGCCGCGACATCCTTGTCGTTCATGCGGGAGGCCAGTTTCTCGGGCGTCGCCAGCGCCTGCGCGTCGTCGCGTTCGGCGACGAGCCGCGCGATGCGGGCGCGAACGGCGTCGAGCTGTCCGACGATCACCTGCCGATTGGCGCGCACCGCGGTGTCGTCGAGACGCGCCAGGAGATCGCCGGCCTTCACGAGATCGCCGTCACGCGCCGCGATCTGGGCGAGGACGCCGCCCGTCGGGTGCTGGACTTTCTTGACGCTCAATTCCGAGACCAGCGCCCCCGGCAGGACGACGGCGCCCGACAATGGCGCAAGCCCGCCCCAGACGCCGACGACCGCCGCGGCGATGAGGACCACGCGCAACCCCGAGCGCAGCTCTGCCTCGCAGGAGAGGCCGAGCCGCGTCGCCAGGCCGGCGTCGATCCGGACGGGCTCGGGGCGCGCGACCAGGAGGCGCGCGATCCGGACGAAAGAATGCAGCGCGCCGGCGCCGCGGCCCTTGCGCCGGGGCGCCTCGCCGCGCGGCGGCGGCAGCGGAATCGGACGCGCAAGTTCGCGCTGGATCTCAAGGTTCATGCCGCGCCCCTTTGTTGCGCAACGCCGGTCCCCGGCGAGGTCGCCGCCGCGGCCTGCGCGATCGAGCTGAAGACCGCATCGCGCGGACCGAAGGCCCTGATGCGCCCCTCGACCAGGACCATGGCCGTGTCGAGCGCGGCAAGCGCGTTGGGGCGATGCGAGATGACGACGACGATGCAGCTGCGGGCGCGCAGGGCGTTGATCGCGCCGGTCAGCGCCGCCTCGCCGGCGGCGTCGAGATTGGCGTTGGGCTCGTCGAGGACGACGAGGAACGGGTCGCCGTAAATGGCGCGGGCGAGGCCGACGCGCTGGCGCTGGCCGGCCGACAGCGACGCGCCGCCTTCGCCGATCCGCGTGGAATAGCCCTGCGGCAGGCGCAGGATCATCTCATGCGCGCCGGCGACCGCGGCCGCCTCGATGACCGCCTCGGACGTCGCGTTCTCGTCGAAACGGGCGATGTTTTCGGCGACCGTGCCGTCAAACAGGGCTACATCCTGCGGCAGGTAGCCAAGATGACGGCCGAGGTCGTCATGCGCCCATTGGTCGAGCGACGCGCCATCGAGCCGCACGACGCCTTTTTCCGCCGGCCACAGCCCGACCAGCGCCTTGGCCAGCGTCGATTTGCCGGAGGCGCTCGGGCCGACCAGCGCCATTCCCATTCCCGCCTTGAGCGAAAAGGAGGCGCCGAGGACGATCGGGCGGCCCGACCCCGGCGCATGGACCAGGAGATCCTCGACGGTCAGTTCGTCGCGCGGCCGCGGCAATTGCACATGGCTGTCGGCCGGCGGCGCCGAGGCTTTCAGGATTTCGCGCAGGCGAACGACGCCCTGGCGCGCGGCGACGAGCTGTTTCCAGGTCCCCAGCGCCACTTCGATCGGCGCCAGCGCGCGGCCCATCATGATCGACGAGGCGATCATGACGCCGCCGGAGGCCTGCTCGATCACGACGAGATAGGCGCCTATGCCGAGAATCGCCGATTGCAGCGTATAGCGCAGCACTTTCGCGCCTGCGCCCATATTGGCCTGGATGTCCATGGCGCGGATGTTTTCCTGCAAAAAACGCTCGTTGGCGGCCGACCAGCGCGCGGTGAAGCGCCGGGTCATGCCGAGCGCCCGGACCACTTCGGCGTTGTGGCGGGTGGCGTCGGCGAGAAGCTGGCGCTGGGCGCTGCGCTCCATCGCCATTTTCGCCGGCCCCTGGGTCTGCCGCTCGGTGATCAGGGTCATGGCGACGATCGACGTCGCGCCCAGCGTGGCGGCGGCGCCGATCGCCGGATGAAAGATGAACAGGGCGACCAGGAAGATCGGAATCCACGGCATGTCGAGAAAGGCGGTCGGCCCCATGCCCGAGAGAAAGGCGCGGATCTGGTCGAGGTCACGCAGGGGCTGCTGGGTGACGATGGGCCGCGCGCCTTTCAGCGGCAGGGTCGCCAGCGCCAGATGGATCGGCTCCTGCAGGCTCGCGTCGAACAGCGCGCCGATCCGCGAAAGCATGCGCATGCGCAGCGCGTCGAGATAGCCCTGAAGCATATAGGCGACGAGGATGATCAGGGACAGGCCGACCAGCGTCCCGACGCTGCGGCTCGGGATGACGCGGTCATAGACCTGCAGCATGTAGATCGAGCCGGACAGGGTCAGGAGGTTGACCGCGCCGCTGAACACGGCGACGCCGCCGAGCCGCCGCGCGCTGGCGCGCAGGCCGGCGGAGACCGGATCCACTGTTTCGGTTTCGAACATTGACACCTCGGCTGCGGCGAACCCGGGTTCGCCCTCGCAAGCGCTATTGCATGGAAACGGCGCCATTATTCGAGCACAAACAGGGCAACATTAGGTCAAAGCTTTGCAGCTATGCCCAAGCTTAAAATTATTATTTGCCAAGGGATCGACGCCGATCTGCGCGCCGGCATCATGCAATCGCCAGATTTTGGTTCGGTTTCGGTCGCGATCTGCCGTGTTTTTGGCGGATTTGGCGTGAAGATGGCGGTCGCCTTGGGCGTAGTCCAGACGGACGCGCGCCCGCCGGCGACGACAGAAACCCACGACGGGCGGGCGACTTGCAGCCAATAGATGAAGCAGAAAGACGTACAATTTCAATCGAGCGGCGCATGCGAGGCTTACCCATACGTAATACCTCTTATGCGCCATGTACCTCCTGCGTTTTAGCTTTAAACTATGCGGCATCAATCGCCACTCACCGAAAGCAGTCAAAAACGACCAGTTGATCATGGCGTTGGCGGGATGAACGCCGGCCAGGGGCCTGAACGAATAAAGGCGTGATCGAAAGCGACCACGGCGTCACAGAGGAGCGATAAAAATGACTACGACTTTCAATGCGACTGCGCTGGCCAACGGCACCTCGACCTTGACCCAGCGCACCGCCGCCCTGGCGACGTCAACGGACCTGGTGCAAGCCGGCGCGACGTTCAACGACGCCACGCGCCTGCTCGACGGCGGACTGTGGGACCAGGCCAACACTCACAACCAGGCGCCCTATCTTGGCATGTACACGAGTGACATCCAGGCCGTGCTGAACGATGTGACCGGCATGCTCGCCACGCCCGGATCGGTGACGGTCGGCGGCCAGACTTTCCATCTCAACCACCACGATACGCAGGTGCTCACCCAGGTCGAAGGGCAATTGCAGACGCTGCTTGCCGACGCGCCGCTTTCGGTCGGCAATTCCACGGCCGCCACGACGGCGCAAACCGCAATTCATACGCTCCAGACATCGATCATCAGCGAGATCCAGGGCGACCACCATCTCGCCCACGCCATTGACTCCGTCACCTATCTGGGCGGCACGGGCAACCCCAGCGAGGTTGGCTTCCAGGCCCTGCCAGTGGGGTCCGACACGGCAACGGACCTCAGCAACGCGACAGCCGCCGGCGCCACGCTGGCGCAGATCGGAACCGTTTACAACGCCGCCGCGGACCTCGCCGTCGGCGGACTCAACAGCTCCAACCTGACCGAGTTCGGCGCCGACATCCAGGCGGTCGCGACCGGCGTCCAGCACATCCTCAACAGTCCGACCGCGCTTGCCTCCATCGAATGCGGCGAGACCGCCCAGCAGGCGGCGCTCACCACCATCCACCTGCAAACTGTCGAGAACGAACTCACCCTTCAGCTGAACACCGTCGATGGCCTTTAGACGACCGACCCGAACAGGGCGGCGCGCGAAACCAACGACAACCTCCTCGACATGATCGACATCGTGCAGAACGACGCCAATCTGAACACGGCGGCGGGCGGGCAAGGAACGCCGACCTCGGCGAGCGGTTTTGGCGAACTGCCGTCCTACCTGACCGGCACGATCAATCATTACCAGGACACGACGGCCGCCGAAACGAGCTTCTGGGCGAATTTCATCACCGAGGCCAATGTGCTCGGCGCGGAAACCGTCTCCCTCGCCCAGCAAGGCGGCCTGATGAGCTCCAACGCGGCGATCGTTTCGGCCACGCATACGCTCATCGCGGACATCCAGGCCTATCAGCAATATGGAGCCAACTTCTCGACGTCGGAGGGCGGCCTTTTCGCCGCGCGCTTCGACAATGAGCTGGTGAATGGAACGCTGGAGGCGGATTTTTCCGCCGCCATCGCGGCGCTGCAGCAAGGCAATGTGGGGCAGGCCCAGGCCGCCGCGCAGGGCTTTGTCGCCGATGCGGCCGATGTGAGCGGCAACAACGTTCCGCTGGGCGGCGGCACGTTCAACAGCGAGTTGCTGACGGTCAACGGCGTCGACGCGCCCAATCCCAATGCGACGGTTGCCGGCGCCACGACGCCAAACGGCATAGCAACGGCGGCGGCGGTGACCACGACCGCCATCGCCGACGCGGCGACCGCGCAGCAAGCGGTCGCCGGCGCCAGCAGCACGAGCTCCAACAGCAGCGGAACGGGAACGACCAGCGACTCCCACCACCACGACACGCAGACCGTCGACATTTCGCATCACCATTTCGGCCATATGTGGGGCTGACGGAGAAGCCGTCTGAACAAAGCCGGAGCCTCATCTCGTTTTCGCGGAAACGAGACGGCTCCGGCGAGCGGAGCGTTGGAGTGACGACGAGCAGTCGCCCGACAGGCAATGGCGTTGAAATCAAGCGCGCGCTGGATCTGGCGTTCATCCTCGCCAGGCATGGACGGCTGAACGAAGCGCTGGCGCTTTACCAGCGCATACTGGCGGCGCAACCAGATCACCTCATGGCCCTGTGCGGCTTGAGCGACGCCCTGCAGCGGTCGGGGCAACCGCAAGACGCAGCCTCGGCCATTGCGAAAGCCGAGGCCGACGTCTCCGCCCGAGCGCATTTCCATCTCGCGACCACGCTTTGCCATCTCGGCCGCCACGAAGCGGCGGCGGCGCATTATCGCGAGGCTGTCGCCCTCGAGCCGGATTGGGCCGAAGCGCGCCACAATCTCGGCGTCGCGCTTCAGGCCCTGGGCCGTTACGAGGAAGCGCTGCCCCATCACGAAAAAGCGGCCGCTCTCAACCCAAAGCTCGTGGACGCGCAGGCCAGTTTGGGCAAGCTCCATCGAATCCGCGGGCGGCCCGAAAACGCGGTCGAACATTATCGCAGCGCCCTGGCGCTGAAACCCGACGACGCCGACCTCCTCAGCGACCTCGCCGGCGTCCTGCTCAAGCTCGGTCGCGCCGACGAAGCCCAAAACTGCTGCCGGCGCGCGCTGGCGATCGCCCCCGGCCATGCGGCGGCGCATTTCAACCTCGCGGTCATCCTGCAGGAAACCGACGATCCGACCGGCGCGGTCGAACATTACCAGCGGACGCTTGCGCTGCGGCCCGACTTCGCCGAGGCGCAGAACAATCTGGGCAACGCCCTGCAAAGGCTCGGCCGTTTCACGGATGCGGCGTCGGCTTACGAGAAGGCTTTCCTGCTCAAGCCGGACTATGCCGACGCGCACGCCAATCTCGGCAAGGCGCTGCAGTTGCTCGGACGCGACGACGACGCGCTCGCGCAGTTTGAAGCCGCCCTCGGCATCGATTCTTCGCGCGCGGCGCTCCACAACCAGTACGCCGTCGCGCTGCTCGCGGCCGGGCGCGTGAGCGAAGCCCAAAGCGCTTTCGAGAAGGCGGCGCAGCTCGCGCCGGAAAAAGTCATTTTCCATTTCAATCTTGCGAGCTTTCGGCGTTTCACGACGGACGACCCGCGCCTGCCGGCGCTTGAAAAGTTCGCCTCGAACGAGGAAACGCTCGGCCAGGACGACCGGATCGCGCTGCATTTCGCCCTGGGCAAGGCCTGTTCCGATCTTGAGCAGCCGGACAAGGCGTTCGGCCATCTGATCAAAGCCAATCGCCTGAAACGAAGCCACACCGTCTACGACGAAGAGGCGGCGCTGCGGCATTTCGACGACATTCGCGCGATCTTCACGCTGGAGCTTTTGCGGGAAAGGCGGGGCGCCGGCGCGCCGTCTCCAACGCCGGTTTTCGTCATCGGGATGCCGCGCTCCGGCACGACGCTGATCGAGCAGATCCTTTCCAGCCATTCTTGCGTTTACGGGGCCGGCGAACTCGACGTCTTCTCGAGGATCGTGGCGGACCTCTCCCTGCCCCGCGAAACGCTTCCCCCTTTCCCGCGCCTGATGCAGGGCCTGTCAAGGGAACAATTGCGCGGAATTGGCGAGCGCTACCTCGACATCGTCGGGGAGATGGCGCCCGACGCGGCGCGGATCGTCGACAAGATGCCGGCGAACTTCGTCCTGGCCGGCCTCATACACCTCGCTTTGCCCGACGCCCGCATCGTCCATGCGCGCCGCGATCCGGTCGACACGTGCTTTTCCTGCTACTCGCTTCTGTTCGCGGAGGACCAGCCTTACGCTTATGATCTCGGCGAACTCGGCCGCTATTATCGCGCCTATGCGGGCCTGATGGATCATTGGCGGCGCGTGCTGCCGCCGGGAATCATGATCGACGTCCAGTACGAAGACCTTGTCGGCGACTTCGACCGCCAGGCGCGCCGGCTGCTCGCGCATTGCGGCCTGGAATGGCAGGACTCCTGCAGCGCCTTTCACGAGACCAGGCGGACGGTGCGCACCGCCAGCGTGGCGCAGGTGCGAAAGCCCCTCTATGCGGATTCGATCGGCCGATGGCGCCCCTACGCGGCGCATCTGCGGCCGCTCCTGCAAGAGCTCGGGGTCGGCGCCGACCATCCCGTCCCCGGATAGAAAGAGGCGGCGGGTTTTGGCCCGCCGCCTGGACGTCATCACGTTCCTTCGGCTCTCGCGCCAGCGCGCCGTCAGGCGGTTTCGGTTCCCGCGTCAAGCCACCGCAGCGGGCTGCGCCGCGTGGCCGCGGCGAGTATGCGCGGCGCCCAGGCCAGCGGACCGCCCGGCTCGCTGACCGCCGGGTAGAAGGGATCGACATAGCAGCAGGCGCCGGACGCCCGCGCAACGGCGGCGACGCCCTCCACCATCTTTGGCGCGCCGCAGGCGTAGATGATGTCGTTATCGGTCAGTTGCGGCAGGTAGTCGAGCGGGGTCCCGATCTGGAACGGCGAATCCGGCCGGTCGGATTCGCGCAGCGTGGCGATGACCTGCACCTTCGGAAAGGCGACAAGCCGCAGCAGCGCCCGGGCCATGTAGAGATCGTTGCGCCGGTTCGCGCCCGCGACCACGACGATTTCGCGATCGGGCGTTTCGCACAAAGCGGCGTGGGCGATGGACCAGATAGGCGCGAAGCCGGCGCCGCCGGAGACGAGCACCAGGCGATTGGCCAGGCCGTGTCGCAGATAGGCGGAGCCATAGGGACCGTAGATCTTGACCTTGTGCCCCGGCCGGATGGCGGCGCCGAGCGCCGAGGAGATCCGGCCCTTGGGAATCCGGCGGATCTGCAGGCGGATGGCGTCGCGATCGACAGGGCCTTCGAGCGGCACGGTCGGGCTGTAGCAGCGCGCCGGGAAGCCGGCGAATTTCACC
>CAWKJW010000055.1:0-21174 GCA_963849665.1 uncultured Alphaproteobacteria bacterium
GCGTCATCGTGAAACTCTCCTCCGCGAATTGGCTGGGCATCGGGCTGATCGCCTGCGGCGCCCTTCTCGTCGCTTTTGGCGGTTGAGCGCCCTTCTGATTTCGCGCTCGTTGCGATGGACGCGGTTTGGCTGGACGGGTAAATGTCAGGCGCGAGCATTGCGGACGAGGGCTGTATGACCAAGATTATTCCGGTGATCATGTGCGGCGGGGCGGGGACGCGGGTGTGGCCGGCGTCGCGCGAGACGATGCCGAAACAGTTTATTCCGCTGCTGGGCAAGCTCTCGACATTCCAGGACACTTTGCTGCGGCTCGACCCGGAGATATTCGACGCTCCGGCGATCGTCACCAACTACGATTACCGTTTCCTGGTGCAGGAGCAGATGGCGCAGGTCGGCGTCGCGGGCGAGATCGTGCTGGAGCCGGAGCGCCGCAATTCGGCGGCTGCGGTGGCGGTCGCCTGCGAGGTGGCGGCGGCGCGCGCGAGCGATGCGGTCGTGGCGGTTTTCGCCGCCGACCATGACATACGCAAGGTCGAGGTTTTCCAGGGCCTGTGCCGCAACGCGGCGGAGGCTGCGAAAAGCGGCTATATCGTCACACTGGGCATCAAGCCGACCGGCCCGGCGACCGGATACGGCTATATACGGCCCGGCGAAATCGTCGCCGCCGAGACGGGTGTCGCGAAGGTCGCGGCTTTCGTCGAAAAGCCCGATCTCGCCACCGCCGAGCGCTACATCGAGCAGGGCTATCTGTGGAATTCCGGCAATTTCTTCTTCCGCGTCGACGTGATGCGCGATGAGTTGGCGAATTTTGCTCCCGAAATCGCCGCCGCCGCGGCGGAGGCCTATTCCAGGGCGAAGACGGACCTCGGCTTCCTGTCGCTGGACAAGCCGTCCTTCGCCATGGCGCCGAAAACCTCGATCGACTATGCGGTGATGGAGCGCACTTCGCACGCGGCGGTGATTCCCGCGGACATCGGCTGGTCGGACGTCGGCAATTGGCAGGCAGTCTGGGAATTGTCGGACCGCGACGCCGAAGGCAATTCGGTACGCGGCCATGGCGTGGTGCAGGAAGGGCGCAACGTGCATGTGCGCTCTGACGAGATCCTGACCACGGTGCTCGGCGTTTCCGACGTGATCGTGGTCACCACCGACGACGCCGTGCTGGTCCTGGGCGCGCAATACGGCGACAAGGTCAAGCAATTGGTCGATGAATTGAAGCGCCGCAAGCGCCGCGAGGCGCAGGAGCATCGCCGCGTCTACAGGCCCTGGGGCTATTACCAGTCCGTCGACGGCGGCGATCGCTATCAGGTCAAGCGCATCGTCGTGAAGCCGGGGCAGAAGCTGTCGCTGCAAAAGCACTTCCATCGCGCCGAGCATTGGATTGTGGTGCGCGGTTCGGCGGAAGTCACGCGTAACGATGAGGTCACAATGGTGCATGAGAACAAATCAATCTATCTGCCGATCGGCTCGGTGCATCGCCTGATCAATCCGGGCAAGATCGACCTGGAGTTGATCGAGGTGCAGACCGGCTCCTATCTCGGCGAGGACGACATCGTCCGCATCGAGGACGTTTATCGGCGCGTGTGATTTTTCGCCTTCCGCCTGCTCCTCCTTCGTCAAGGGACGCCCATGTTTCCCAAGCCCGTATCTGTCCTCAAGCCCAACACTTTCGAATACGAGCGCCTGCCCCTGGTGAAGCCCACCGGTTTTCGCGAATATGACGCCCGCTGGCTGTTCGACAAGGAAATGAACCTGATGGGCGTGCAGGCTCTGGGCCTGGGCTTGGCGACGCTGCTGCACGAGATGGGCGTCAGGCCCGAACTCGTCACAGGCCACGACTTCCGCTCCTATTCGGCCTCGATCAAGCACGCGCTGATCGCGGGCCTGATGGCGGCGCGGCGTAAAGGTGCTCGACATCGGCCTGGCGCTTTCGCCGATGGCCTATTTCGCCCAGTTCGAGCTCGACGTGCCCGGCCGTGGCCATG
Source organism: uncultured Alphaproteobacteria bacterium (assembly GCA_963849665.1). Taxonomy (GTDB): domain Bacteria; phylum Pseudomonadota; class Alphaproteobacteria; order Rhizobiales; family Beijerinckiaceae; genus Rhodoblastus. The sequence continues at coordinate 1,986 of CAWKJW010000055.1, forward strand.
GTCACCGCCTCGCACAACGACAATGGCTGGACCGGCGTCAAGATGGGCGCCGCAGCGCCCCGTGACCTTCGGCCCGGACGAGATGGGCCGCCTGCGCGAGATCGTCCTCTCCGGCGCTTTCAATAGCCGGACGGCGGCGCCTACCCTTCGTCGAGGATTTCCCGGCCCGCTACATCGCCGACCTCACCGGCCGGCCGAAGCTGACCCGCAAACTGAAGGTGGTCGCCGCCTGCGGCAACGGCACGGCGGGGGCCTTCGCGCCGCAAGATGCTGGAGCGGCTCGGCTGCGAGGTGATCCCGCTCGACGCGAGCTGGATTACACCTTCCCGCGCTACAATCCGAACCCCGAAGACCTGGAAATGCTGCACGCCATGGCCGACAAGGTGCGCGAGACCGGCGCCGACGTCGGCCTCGGCTTCGACGGCGATGGCGACCGCTGCGGCGTGGTCGATAATCACGGCGAGGAGATTTTCGCCGACAAGATCGGCGTGATGCTCGCGCGCGACCTGTCGAAGCTCCACCCCGATGCGACCTTCGTCGTCGACGTGAAGTCGACCGGGCTGTTCGCGACCGACCCGGTTCTCAGGCGCAAGGCGTCAAAGCCGATTACTGGAAGACCGGCCATTCCTACATCAAGCGCCGCGTCGACGATCTGAGCGCCCTCGCCGGCTTCGAGAAGTCCGGGCATTTCTTCTTCAACACGCCGGTCGGGCGCGGCTACGACGACGGGCTCCTGACGGCGGTTCACATGCTGGAGATGCTCGACCGCAACCCCGGCAAGTCATGGCCGAGCTTTACGCGACCTGCCGAAGACCTGGGGCTCGCCGACCATGTCGCCGCATTGCGCCGACGAGACGAAATATGGCGTGGTCGACAAGGTGGTCGCGCGTTTCAAGGCGATGGAGGCTGACGGCGAAAAGATCACCGGCCAGAAGATCGCGAGCCTCGTGACCGTGAACGGGGTGCGCGTGACGGTCGAGGACGGAACCTGGGGCCTGGTGCGCGCCTCCTCCAACAAGCCGGAGTTGGTCGTCGTGGTGGAAAGCCCGGCGTCGCAGGCGAAGCTCCACGCCATGTTCAAGGCGGTGGACGCAATCCTGCGCGAAAACAAGGAAGTTGGCGCCTACAACCAGACGATATGAGCCGGGAAAAGGCGGAAATGGCGTCCCGGAAGGGATTCGAACCCCTGACCTACGGTTTAGGAAACCGTTGCTCTATCCTGCTGAGCTACCGGGACGCTTTGCGCCGATTCTCCGAACCGGCGCGTGACCTCCCTAACATAAAAATTACGGGCGAAAAACCAGCCAGCGTTCGATCAAGCCGCAATCGCGTCGCGCTGGCATGAAAATCGGTCTGCTCGCCCCTGTCGCCGCCGCGTTGCTTCTCTTCGCAGCGCCTCGCGCCGGCCGCGCCGCCGAACAGTTTTTGTGCGACGCCGCGGGATCGCGTGAAAACGTGCGCCTCGCCAGCGTCAATGAAAGACTCGACGTTTTCGTCGCAGACGGGCGCATGATTTATTTTCCGACCCTGGAGCCGCCGCGCGCCACTCCGGCAGAGCCCGAGCGTCCTAAAAATGTCGCGACGCAACTGACTTCGCTGCTCGCCGGCAAAACTCTCGTGCTGCAAAAGCTCGGCGGACCGGATCGCTGGGGGCGGATTCCTGCGCGTCTCTTTGTCGACGGCGAGACCAAATCGGTCGATCAACTTCTCGTCGCCGCCGGGCTGGCGACAGTCAGCGCGGAATCCGGGACCTGCGGCGCCAAAACGATCCGCGCTGCGGAAACCGAGGCGCGCGCCGATTTACTGGGCATATGGGCCGATCCCGCCTTCGCCGTCCTCGCACTCGCCGATTCGCCTGACCTTGCGGGCCGCGGCGGGACGCTGGCGCTGGCCGAGGGGCGCGTCAGCTCCGTCGGCCGCGCGAAGTCGCGCCTTTATCTCAATTTCGGCTCTCGGCGCGGCGGTCTGTCGCTGACGATCGCCCGACGCAATCTGCGCCTGTTCGAACGCGCCAGTTTTTCTGAGAAAAATTTCGTTCATAAATTCGTACGCGTCCGCGGCGTCGTAGAAATTGGCGGCTTCCCGCAAATCGAGTTGTTCCATCCCGATCAAATCGAGTTTATTGAAGACGGGCATTGACGCGGGCAGGGCCGCAAGGCTGGCGTCGTGCGTGGCGATGACGAATATCTATTTCCAGGCGGCCCTTTTTGATCCGGGCGAAAAGGGTTTCGACGAGGCGACGGGCGCGAATGGCGGCAAATTTGCGTAAATCGACGCGGGGGCGGCGGCGTTCGGCTGTCCGCGCGGCGCCCGCGCTGGCGGCGGGGCTGCTCTTGTCCGGCTGTGCGACGCTCGAACTCCAGGGCGCCAGAACTCCGGAGCCGCCGCCTTCGCCCCTGGTCGCGGCGCCAAAGGCGCTCGCCGAAACGCCCGACGCCGCCGAACGCAAGAAGCTGACCGCCCTTTATGGCGGCGAATATCATTGGCCGAAGGCGCAGGCCTATCTGAACGGCGTCCTTGCCAGACTGGCCAAGGCCAGCGACACGCCCGGCCAGCCCTATCGCGTCACCATCTTGAATTCTGGCGTCGTCAACGCCTTCGCCTTGCCTTCCGGGGATCTCTTTGTCACGCGCGGGCTTCTCGCTTTGGCCAATGATACGTCGGAAGCCGCCGCCGTCATGGCCCACGAAATCGCCCATGTCACGTCCCGGCACGCCTTCCTGCGCGCAGAACAGGAGAAAAGGGCGGCGCTGATCGCCCAGGCGTCGCGCGTCATCGAGAGCCAGCAGAAAAGCGCGGAGGTCGAGGCCAATTCCGCCCTGACCATCGCGGGGTTTTCGCGAATGCAGGAGCTGGAGGCCGATCGCATTGGCATAGCGGTGATCGCCCGGGCGGGCTACGACGCCTTCGGCGCCGCGCGTTTTCTCAGTTCGCTCGCCCGCTCCAGCGCCTTGCGCGCCTCGCTGATCGGCCAAAAAGGCAACGAGCGGCCGGACATTCTCTCGACCCACCCCTCGACGCCCGAGCGCATTGCCCAGGCTTTGCAGGCGGCGCGGCAGATCGGCGCTCCAGGACTGGGCGAAACCGGCCGCGCGCCCTATCTGGCGGCAATCGACGGCATGGCCTTCGGCGACGATCCACAAGACGGCGCGATTCGCGGCCGCAAATTCATCCATCCGCGGCTCGGCTTTTCCTTCGAGGCGCCCGAGGGCTTTGTCCTGGAAAATTCGTCCCAGGCCGTGCTCGGCGTCACCGATGGCGGCGCCGAAGCCCTGCGGCTCGATAGCGTCCGCGCGCCCCAGGGCAAGACGCTTGCCGATTACCTGACTTCCGGCTGGATCGACGGATTGATGACCTCGTCGATCCAGTCCGCGCAGGTCAATGGCCTGCCGGCGGTGATGGCCAACGCCCGCGCCGGGGCATGGAATTTTCGCGTGGCGGTCATCGCCTTTCATGACGACATCTACCGCATCATTTTCGCAGTGAAGGCGCTGACGCCTGACGTCGACCAGAAATTTTCCCAGGCCATCGGCAGCTTCCGTCCGGCGACGGCGGAGGAAATCGCGCAGGCGCAGCCGCTGCATCTGCGCATCGTCGTCGCTGGCCTGACCGATACGGCCAATTCCATGGCGTCGCGAATGGTTGTGGCCGACCGTCCGCTCGAACATTTCCTGCTGCTGAACGGCCTCGAAAGCCCGGAGCTGAAATCGGGCGAAAGTTACAAGATCATCGCCAACTGAAACAAAGGAAGCGGCGGGTCTCCCCGCCGCTCCGCTTCTGGTTTTCTGCCCGCTTCTCAGTAGTTGTAGGCGCGTTCGCCGTGGTCTGCGATGTCGAGGCCTTCGCGCTCCTGCTCGGGGGCGGGGCGCAGTCCGACGACGAGGTCGACGACCTTGTAGAGGATGGCCGAGCCGAAGCCCGACCACAGGAGCGTCGTGCCGACGGCCTTGGCCTGGATGATGAGCTGGGCCATCATGTCGTAGGTTCCGGCGTTGTTGTGGGCGAAGTTGGTGTAGTCGGTGATGCCGACGCCGCCGAGCGAGGGGGCGACGAGGATGCCGGTGGCGAGGGCGCCGGTGATGCCGCCGATGCAGTGGACGCCGAACACGTCGAGCGCGTCGTCATAGCCGAACTTGTTCTTCACCGTGGAGACGAAGAACAGGCAGATCGGCGAGACGACGAGGCCGAGCGCGAGCGAGCCCATCGGTCCGGCGAAGCCGGAGGCGGGGGTGACGGCGACGAGGCCGGCGACCGCGCCCGAGATCATGCCGAGCAGCGAGGGCTTGCCCTTGACCGCCCATTCGACCAGGAGCCAGGAGAGGGCCGCGCCGGCGGTGGCGACCATGGTGTTGACGAAGGCGAGCGCCGTCACGCCATTGGCCTCGAGGTTGGAGCCGGCGTTGAAGCCGAACCAGCCGACCCACAGGAGCGAGGCGCCGATCATCGACATGGTCAGCGAATGCGGCGCCAGCACTTCCTTGCCATAGCCGATGCGCTTGCCGATCATGATGGCGCCGACGAGGCCGGCGATGCCGGCGTTGATGTGCACCACGGTGCCGCCGGCGAAGTCGAGCGCGCCCCACTGGAACGCCATGCCGGCGTCGGCGTTGACCGCGTCGAGCTTGGCCTGCGCGGCCGCCTTGGCCGTGGCGGTGGTGGCCGCCGCGAGCGCCTTGGCGGCGTCGCCGATGGCGTCAGGGCCCGCCCAGTACCAGACGATATGGGCGATCGGGAAATAGATCAGGGTGACCCACAAGAGCACGAACAGCATCACCGCCGAGAATTTGATCCGCTCGGCGAAGGCGCCGACGATCAGCGCCGGGGTGATCATGGCGAAGGTCATCTGGAAGACCATATAGGCGTATTCCGGAATGACGACGCCGTTCGAGAAGGTGGCGGCGGTGGAGTTGGAGTCCATGCCCATCAGGAACAGGCGCGAGGCGCCGCCGAACAGGCTGTTGGCGATGTCGCCATGGGTGAAGGCTTCGGAATAGCCGTAGAGCACCCACACCACGCCGACGAGCGAGACGATGGCGAAGACCTGGGTGAGGACGGAGAGCATGTTCTTGGTGCGGACGAGGCCGCCGTAGAACAGGGCGAGGCCGGGGATGGACATCATCAGCACCAGGGCCGAGGAGATCAGCATCCAGGCGGTGTCGCCCTTGTTGGGGATGGGGGCCGGCGGGGCGGCGGGCGCGGCGGCGGGGGCCGCCGTTTGCGCATAGGCGGCGCAGGCGCAAAGCGCCACGCCGACGGCGCCAAGACCCAGCGCGCGCAGCGCGGTCTTGCGGGAGGGGATCAAATTCATTGCTTACTCACTCCTGGGGAAAGGGGGAAGGCTCGCCTCGCGGCGCCTCACAGCGCGTCGGAATCGCGCTCGCCGGTGCGGATGCGGATCGCCTGCTCGAGCGGGCTGACGAAAATCTTGCCGTCGCCGATCTGGCCGGTCTTGGCGACCGACATGATCGCTTCGACCGCCTTGTCGACAAGGTCGGCGCTGACGGCGATCTCCAGCTTCAGCTTCGGCAGAAAATTGACTGTATATTCGGCGCCGCGATAGATCTCGGTATGGCCCTTCTGGCGGCCATAGCCCTTCACTTCCGTCACTGTCAGGCCGTGCACGCCGGCGGCGGTGAGCGCATCGCGCACCTCGTCCAGCTTGAACGGCTTTATGATAGCCACAATGTTCTTCATTTTGCTCCCCGATTTCCGCGCTGGAACAGCCAGACGCACTTGAGCAGGCCAGCGGGCGGGCCTGGGCCGAACATGGCTAAACAAAGACCATGCCAAGGGGAAACAGGGAGGGATTCCCACAAAAGCAGCTTGGCCGCAGCCTTGAATTGCGGCGACTGTGCGACGGGGAAATGCAAGGCGCCTGTTTATTAGGCAGGCGCCGCAGATCAGTGCGCCTCGTCCCAATTGTCGGCGGCGCGGGCCTCGACCAGCAGCGGCACGCTGAGGCTGACGGCGGGCAGCGGCGGCCTGCTCCATGATGTGGCGGACGAGCGCGATCGTCGCCGCAACTTCCGCCTCAGGCGCCTCGAACACCAGTTCGTCATGCACCTGGAGCAGCATTGCGCCTGCAGTCCCGCTTGCGCGAGGCGTCGTCCATGCGGATCATGGCGCGGCGGATGATGTCGGCGGCCGCGCCTTGAATCGGCGCGTTGATCGCCGCGCGCTCGTTGAACGCCCGCTCCGAGGCGTTGCTGGAGGCGATCCTCGGGTAATGGCATTTGCGGCCGAACAGGGTGGTGACGAAACCCTGCTCCCGACAAAGTCTTCTGGTCGCGTCCATATAGGCGCGGATGCCGGGAAAGCGCTCGAAATAGAGTTTTATGTAGGCGGCCGCGTCCTCGCGCGGAATTCCGAGCTGGTTGGCGAGGCCGAAGGCGGAAATGCCATAAACGATGCCGAAATTGATCGCCTTGGCGCGCCGGCGCACCTCGCCCGGCATACCCTCCACCGGCACGCCAAAGATCTCGGAAGCGGTGATGGCGTGAATGTCCTTGCCTTCGGCGAAGGCCTGCTTCAGCTGCGGAATGTCGGCGATATGGGCGAGCAGCCGCAATTCGATCTGCGAATAGTCGGCGGAGATCAGTTTCTTGCCGGGAGCGGCGACAAAGGCGCGCCGAAGCTTTCGGCCCGCCTCGTTGCGCACCGGAATATTCTGGAGGTTGGGCTCGGACGACGAGAGCCGTCCGGTCGAGGTCGCGGCCATGGCATAGGACGTATGCACCCGGCCGGTCGCCGGATTGATGAAGCGCGGCAGCGCCTCGGCATAGGTCGACCGCAGTTTCTGCACCTGCCGCCAATCGAGTATGCGCGCCGCCAGTTCGTTGCCGGCTTCCGCCAGCTCGTCGAGCACTCCGGCGGAGGTGGACCATGCGCCGGTCGCGGTTTTCTTGCCGCCAGGCAGGCCGAACTTGCCGAACAGAATGTCGCCCAGCTGCTTGGGCGAGCCGAGGTTGAAGCTTTCGCCGGCGAGGTTTTGGACCTCTGCCTCGAGCCGCGCCATGTCCTGCGCGAATTCGCCTGACAGCCGCGAAAGCAAAGCGCGATCGACGCAAACGCCGCGCCGCTCCATCCGCGCCAGCACAATGGCGAGCGGACGCTCCAGCGTCTCATAGACCGTGGTCATGCTCTCCGAAGCGAGGCGCGGCGCGAGGCACATCCAGAGCCGCAACGTGACGTCGGCGTCCTCGGCCGAATATTCCGTCGCCTTGTCGATCGCAACGCGCGAAAAGCCGATGAAGCTTTTGCCCTGTCCCGCGACTTCGCTGAAGGGGATCGGCCTGTGCTCCAGCATTTTCAGCGACAGCTCGTCCATGCCGTGGCCGTTCAGGCCGGCGTCGAGCGTATAGGAGGCGAGCATCGTGTCTTCGACCGGCGCGACCTCGACCCCGTGCTGCGCCATCACCAGCCAGTCGAATTTGACGTTTTGCGCGATTTTCAGCACCGAAGGCGCGGTAGAGCAGCGGCTTGAGCCGGATCGAGAGCGGCGCGCAGGGGAAGCTGGCCCGGCGCCAAACCGCCACCGCCGAACAGGTCGTCCCGCCGCCCTCGGTCTTGTGGCCAAGCGGAATGTAACAGGCGCGATTGGGCGCCAGCGCCAGCGAAACGCCGACGAGATTGGCCTGCATGGGATCGAGCGAATCGGTTTCGGTGTCGAAACAGACGAAGCCGGCGTCAAAAGCGGCGGCGATCCATTTCTCGAGTTCCCGGCGACTCGACGCAAACATACTTGCCGCGGTCGACAGGCGTTTTCGGCGCGGCCTCGCCTCGCCGCTTCGGCAAGAGCGACGGGCGTCGAGCTCGTCAGGCGCGGCGGCGGCTGGCGCCGTCGCGGGCGAGGCCTCCTCCTTCGCTTTCGGCGCGGGGCGACGTCACCATTGCGTCCGCGCCAGCCATTCGGACCGAGGAACGCCGGATCGGGCTCGATCGCGCCGGCGTCGACCTCGAATATCTCGGCCACGCGGCGGGTCAAAGTGGTGAATTCCAGCGCCTTGAGAAAAGCGACCAGCGTCTTGCCGTCCGGTTCGTCGCAGGCGTAGATCGTCGAGCGGCGTCTTGACCTTCACGTCGTCGACCAGCTGCACCAGCTTTTTCGAAAGCCGGACCTTTTCGACCACGGCCGGATCGTCAAAGCGTTTCGCGGCGCTTGTTCTGCTTGATCTCGGTGGCGCGGGCGAGAAGCGTGTCGAGATCGCCATATTCGCCGATCAATTGCGCCGCGGTCTTCACGCCTATGCCGGGCGCGCCGGGCACATTGTCGGTGGAATCGCCGGCCAGCGCCTGGATGTCGACGACCTTTTCCGGCGGCAAGCCGAAATAGGCGATGACTTCCTCGCGGCCGATGCGGCGCTCCTCGCGTTCGCCCGAGGCGGGATCATACATCGAGACGCCCGGCTGCACGAGTTGCATCAGATCCTTGTCGGCGGAAATGATGGTCACGTCGGCGCCGGCCTTGGCCGCCTGCCTGGCGTAGGTGGCGATCAGGTCGTCGGCCTCGTAGACGTCCTGTTCGACCGGCTGCAGCCCAAAGGCGCGCACCGCCTCGCGGAACAGAGGAAATTGCGGAACAAGGTCTTCCGGCGGCTCGGAGCGGTTGGCCTTGTATTCGGGATAGATTTCCTTGCGAAAGGAATTTTCGCTCTTGTCGAAAATGATGACGAGATGGGTCGGCTTGACGCCGGCGGCGCCGTCGCGGACGAATTGCAGCAATTTCGCGCAAAACAGGCGAATGGCGCCGGTCGGCAGCCGGTCGGCTCGATAATTATATTTCTGGTCCTGGCGGATCGACTGGAAATAGGCGCGAAAGATGAAATTCGAGCCATCGACGAGAAAGACGTGATCGCCGGGGGAGAGAGGGCCCTGAGCGAGAGGGCTTGGAGCGTCGGTCATGCGCGATCTTGCTGGAGAAGCGGGGCGCCCGGAAGCGGACGCCTACACTTATACGCAAATGCGCGGGGCGTCCAAATGGCGCAAAATTGCTTTGCTGATTGGACGCGCATCGGCTAAACAGGGCGCGAAGCACCCGTAGCTCAGCTGGATAGAGCGCTGCCCTCCGAAGGCAGAGGCCAGGGGTTCGAATCCCTTCGGGTGCGCCATTAAATCAACGAGTTAGCCGAAGTTTGCGCCGCGACCGATGCGGGCGGCGACGTCGGGCGGCTTCGGCGGGAGAGCTGAACACCAATACAATATCCAATACAATATCGGGACACGCGTCTCGCCTTCCGTTTTGCCATTTCCTCGCCACACGCCCTTGCATAATCTCGCTAAGCCGTCACAATCCCGGCAGGATGCGCAAGGCGAAAAACATGTCGCTACCCGAAGACCATCCCCGTCTCTTCAAACGCGCATACAGCCCGGCTGAGCTGATAGCCGACGGCTTCGTGCACGCGGTCGCCATTGTCGCGGGATTGATCGCCTTCGCGGTCCTGTTCGTGCAGTCGGCCGGCATGGCGACCTTTCCGACGGCCTCGCAATGGCCATATACGCCACCGGCTTTTTCCTGCTGTTCGGCTTTTCCTGCGCTTACAACATGACGCCGCCCTCGCATATGAAATGGCTGTTGCGGCGGCTCGACCACGCCTCGATCTATCTAATGATTTCCGGCACCTACACCGCTCTACTGTCGCAATTGCCCGATCGCCCGCTCGCCTGGACGCTGGCTGCGATCGTCTGGACCGTCTCGCTAGGCGGCGCCGCGGTCAAGCTGCTTCTGCCCGGCCGCTTCGACCGCGCCTCGGTCGTGGTCTACCTCGCCCTGGGATGGGTGGCGATTGTCGCGATCCGGCAACTGGTGGCGGCATTGCCGGCGCAAACGCTGATTCTCGTCCTGGTCGGCGGCCTGTTCTATTCCGTCGGCGTCCTGTTCTATCGCTGGCACAGCCTGAAATTCCAGAACGCCATATGGCATTCCTTTGTCGCCGTCGCCGCCGGCTGCCAATATGCGGGCATCGCCCAGGCTTTCGGCCACGGCGGTTAGCGCATATTCCCGAAAAATGGGTCCGAAATCCCGGATAGGAATATGCGCCCGAAAATGGTCTGGGCGCGGCGGCTCCACGAGAACAAAACGCCCGCCCGTACATCCGGGGCGGGCGCTTGCATTTTGCGAAACCGGAACACCGGACCCGCATCGGCCGAATCTAGCAACGTTGGCTTGCCCGGGCCTTGCCATGCGTCGCGGTCCATGCTTCGCTTGGAACCGACGCCCCTCTGACGCGTCGACTGCGTGGCGGATGATCGCGCCGCGTCTGGAGGGATGATGGAAGGCACGAAGTCGGTCTTGCGCCACATCGAAGGCGTGCTGCTCGACCTGGACGGCGTCGTCACCGTCGGCGAAGCGCTGCTGCCCGGCTCGTTAGAAGCGGTCGAGCGATTGCGTGCGAATGCGACGCCGCTGCGTTTCGTCACCAACACCACGCGCCGTCCACGCCGGCGCATCGTCGAGGGCCTCGCGGGACTTGGCCTGCGGATCGCCGAGGAGGAGCTGTTCACCCCGGCGGCGCTGGCGCGGGATTACCTCGTCGCGCGGCGCCTCAGGCCGCTTTTCCTCATCCATCCCGACCTGGCGGAGGACTTCGCCGGCCTGGCGACGGGCGAAGACGCGGTGGTGATCGGCGACGCCGCCGAGCATTTCACCTATGCCGGCCTCAATCGCGCCTTTCGCGCCCTCCATCGCGGCGCCGAATTTCTGGCGCTGGCGCGCAACCGCCATTTCCTCGATCGCGACGGCGAGCTGAGCCTCGATGTCGGCGGTTTCGTCGCGGCGCTGGAATTTGCCTGCGGCCGCAAGGCCAAGGTTTTCGGCAAGCCGTCGCCCGATTTCTTCCGCCTCGCCGCCGGCTCCCTTGGCGCCCCTCCGGAAAGAATCCTGATGATCGGCGACGACGCCGAGGCGGATGTCGGAGGCGCGCTTGCCGCGGGGCTTCTTGCGGCGCTGGTGCGGACCGGCAAATACCGGCGCGGGCAGGAGAGGGAGCTTTCGCCGCCGCCGACCCTGGTCGCCGACGATCTGGCGGCCGTGGCGTCGATGCTGGCTTGAACGCGAAAAATTCACAAAAAAGTACGTTCATGTGACGTAACGTGAACAGCAAAAAATTAATTTTCGTTATCCAAATTCGGCGGGGGGCCCGGCGAGGCTTTCCGGGCGACGGGTTCGCCGCGGCTCTGGCATGTTTGAGCGGATAGACGGTTCGATGAAACTGCTGACCGAACGAAGGCCCCTGACGGTCATTGCGGCGTTTTTGGCGGGCGCGGGCCTTTGGGCCGTGGCCTCCGCGACGCATCCTCTCGTCAATCTTTCGCCTCCCGATTTTTCATCCCTCTGGTCGTGGTCGTTGGGCTCCTGGGGCAGCGAGGAGCATGGCGCGGACGGCGCTCTCGTCCGAACGGTTTATGAGCCTGTCGCGCTTTTCAGAAATCTTGCGCTCATCGCATTGGCGCTAACAGGCGTGGCCTGGGGCGGGCGGCAATTGCTGCGGCCTTTGGGCGCATCGATATCCGGCGGCGCGGAGCTGAGCGCCGAGGATCTCGAAATCGGCCAGCCGTCAGATCGCCGAAGAATTGCAGGGCCTTCTGCATCTGGCTCAATCGCACTCCCAGCAGAACCAGGCCTATTCGGCGGCCCTCAACTCCGGCCAGTCGAGCCTGGCGGCCTCCCGCAGCAGCGATCAGATCCGCTCCGCCATCCAGTTTCTGATCGGCGCCAACAAGCGGATGCTGCGCAGTAACGAGGAGTACGAAAGCAGGCTGCGCGAGTCGCAGGCGCAGATACAATCCCTGCGCGCCGCGCTGGCGGAAACGCAAGAGCTGACCGCGCGCGATTCGCTCACCAACGCCTATTCGCGCCGTCATTTCGACGAAACCCTCGCCAAACTGGTCCGCAAGGCCGGCGCCGGCGGTCAGGCGCTTAGCCTCGTCATTGCCGACATCGACCATTTCAAGGACATCAACGACACGTTCGGCCATCCGGTCGGCGACGACGTGTTGCGAATGGTTTCCGATCTTCTGATCGACAACACCAAGGGCTCGGACAGCGTCGCGCGTTATGGCGGCGAAGAATTCGCGATCATCCTGCCCGAGACGCCCGCCGCCGCCGCCGCGCAACTGGCCGAGCAGATCAGGAAGAAACTCGCGGCCAAGCGATGGGTGGTCAGGGGCGGGGCGTCGGTCGGCGCGATCACCGCCTCGTTCGGCGTCGCCGAGCTCGACGCCGGCGAAAGCGCGGAAGATCTGGTCCGGCGGGCGGACGAAAAACTCTATGTTTCCAAGGCGGCGGGACGAAACCTCGTCTCGAGTTGAAAGCCGGAAAAGCCCTCCGCCCTGAGATGGTTCGGAACGCCTTCGATCGAAGCTGGTTTACCGCATTGCCCAAGGCGCGCGCGAGACGCCGGCAGCGACTATGCGCCGGCGGAATTACGCTGTAAAATCAGCTTGCCTTTTTGCCAGAGCGTTGGTTGCCTGGTCCGATGTGGTCCGGAGGTGTGAATGTCGCGCATTCTGGTGATCGAAGACGAATTCCTGCTCGCGGCCCATATCGGCGGCATTCTGGAAGACGATGGATTCGATGTTATCGGCCCTGTGGGAACGCTCGCCGAGGCGATGAAGCTGGCCAGCGACGAGGAATTGCAGGGCGCGCTGCTCGACGTGAACATCGTCGGCGGCCGCGTCGACGATGTCGCCGACATACTGGCGCGCCGCGGCGTGCCGTTCGTCTTTGTCACGGGTTACGGGCGCGACCATCTGCCGCCCAATTTCCGCGACGCCTTTATCGTCAACAAACCCTTCGACGACAAGGATCTGCTCAATCGCGTCCGCGGTTTTTCCGGCGGTTCCGTCCCTCACGCGTGATGTTCCGCGCGGACCGCGCCGACGATCCGCGTCTTCAGGCGAGCTGAAGCCAGAAGCGACTTGGCGCCAGCTTCGCACAAGGCGAAAGCGCCAGAACTGGAAACCATCGTTCCGATGATCCGAGCCGGCCGAAAAGGGCTGTCGTCAGGTTGCCGCCAGCGGTCCGTTGGCGGCCTTCCAGGCGGCAATGCCGCCGACCAGGTTGAACACGTCGGAATAGCCCATATCCATGAGCGTCTTGGCCGCGAGGGTCGAACGGCCGCCGGTGGCGCAGAAAAGGATGATCTTTTTCGCCTTGGCGAGCTCCGGCTTGTGCATGGGGCATTCCGGATCGGCAAGGAATTCGAGGAAGCCGCGCGGCGCGTGAAACGAGCCGGGCACCATGCCGGCCGCGAATTCGTGCGCCTCGCGCACGTCGACGAACAGCACGGTCGGGTCGCCAAGCTGGGCCAAGGCCGCATGAACCGAAATTGTTTCGATGTCGGCGTTGGCCTCGGCCAACATGTCCTTGAATCCCTTTTTCAACGGCCGCGTCAACGTCATGCGTTTTTCCTTTTGCGTGTTTTGGCGGCCGCCGGCGCGGCGCAGAATGTTTCGGTCAGGATGCCGATGAGCCTGCCGACATTGGTGTCGGACAGCGAATAAACGATGGTCTGGCGCGCGCGGCGCGCCTTGACGATCCTGTCCTTGCGAAGCAAGGCGAGATGCCGCGAAATCGTGGACATCGAGGCCCCGGCCGCGTCGGAGAGAAAAGTCACCGAACATTCCTGCGCCGCCAGGGCGCAGAGAATGCGCAGGCGTACGGGATGAGCCAGCGACTTGACGAATTCGCTGGCTTCTCCGGCCGCAGTGTCGAAATGCTTGACATCCATATCCATAAACCATTATTTGCATATATCCGAATATATGTAAATCACTGAACTCAAGATCGAGCCGAGCCATGCGAAAGCCGACCCGCACGTCGCCCCTTTGCCGAAGAATCCTTGCAGCCGCTTTGTTGTCCGCAGCCTTTGCCGCGGCTGAGGCGCAGGCGGGGGAGTTTCTGGTCAAAAGCCAGAATGTTCAGGACATCAAGGCGATGTTCGGCCAGGTCGAGAGCCGCGACATCACGCCCGCCCGCACTCGAATCGGCGGCACGATCGTCAGCCGCAAGGTGGACGAGGGGACGCAGGTGAAGGCCGGCGAGGTCATCGCCGTGGTGGCCGACCAGAAGCTCGCCTTGCAGGCGCAGGCGCTCGACGGCCAGTTGAGCGCGCTGTCCTCGCAGCTCGACAACGCCAATGTCGCCTTAAAGCGCGCCTCCGACCTTTTGCCGCGCGGCTTCACCACCAAGGCGGCCTATGACCAGGCCAAGACCAACGTCGACGTTCTCAAGAGCCAGGTCGATTCGATGCGCTCGCAGCGCGCGGTCATCGCGCAGCAGACGAGCGAAGGCGCGGTCCTTGCGCCCAGGGACGGACGGGTCCTGACCATGTCGGCCATTCCGGGCTCGGTGGTGATGCCCGGGGAAAGCATCGCCCGCATCGCGGCGGGCTCGCTTTACCTCCGTCTCAGCCTGCCGGAGCGCCATGCCGCTCTATTGCAGCTGGGGGCGCCGGTCACCGTCGCGCCGCGCGGGGTCGATCCGGTCGGCGTCGCCGGCGATGGCGATCGCACCGGCCATATCGTCAAGATCTATCCGGAAATCGAAAATGGCCGCGTGATGGCCGACGCCGAAGTGCAGAACCTCGGCAATTATTTCGTCGGCGAGCGCGTCCAGGTTTTCGCGCCGGTCGGCCGGCGCGACGCCTTGCTCATTCCGCGCGACGCAGTGACGACACGCTCCGGCGTCGATTACGTGCGCGTCGTGCGCCCAAAGGGGCCTCTTGACGTCGCCATCGTCTTCGCCGACGCCGCCGAGCGCAACCAGGTCGAGGTCCTGAGCGGCCTCCAGGACGGCGACAAGGTGCTTGTCCCATGAGCGGCGCAAACGACATGAGCGACGGAAAGAAAAAGAGCCTCGGCGTCGCCGGATTCCTGACGCGCGCCTTCATCAACTCGCCCCTGACGCCTCTGCTGCTGGTCGCCGCGCTCGCGCTGGGCCTGATCGCGCTGGTGACCCTGCCGCGCGAGGAAGAGCCGCAGATCGCGGTGCCGATGGTCGACATCATCACCTCCGCCAACGGCCTCAAGGCCGAGGACGCGGCCAAGCTCGTCACCGAGCCGCTCGAAACCCTCGTCAAGGGCATCAACGGCGTCGAGCATGTTTATTCCAAGACATTCGACGACCAGAGCATCGTCACGGTGCGCTTCCTCGTCGGCACCTCCACGGACGCGGCGATCCTGCGCGTGAATGACAAGGTTCGCGCCAATCTCGACAAGATTCCGACAGGCATTCCCGAGCCGCTGATCGTCGGTCGCGGCATCGACGATGTGGCGATCGTCGTGTTGACCCTGACTCCCAAGCCGGAGGCGGCGTCGCGCTGGAGCGCCGACTCGCTGACTTGCTGTCGCCCGCGAACTTGCGCACCGAGATATCCAAGCTGCAGGACGTCGGCCTGACCTATCTCGTTGGCGACCAACCCGACGAAATCCGTGTCGAGCCCGATCCGAACGCGCTCGCGCGCTATGGCGTGACCTTGCAGCAGCTCGCCGCCAAGGTGCAGGGCGCGAACAGCGCCTTCCGCGCCGGGCTCATCCGCGACGGCGGCCTGCAGATCGAAGCCGTCGCCGGCCGCACCTTGCAGACCCTGCCGGAGATCGACAACCTGTTGCTGACGACGCGTGACAACAGGCCGGTCTATCTGCGCGACGTCGCGAAGGTCGTCCTGGACAGCGAGCCGGAAGAGACGCGCGTCATGCATTTCGACAAGGGGCCGAATGGCGCCTTGACCGGCGCGCCGGCCGTCTCCATCGCCATCGCCAAGCGCGCCGGAGCCAATGCCGTGCGTCATCGCCGACCGAATCATCGAGCAGCTGAAGCTATTGAAGGGATCCGTCGTCCCCGCCGACATCAATGTGGACGTCACGCGCAATTACGGCGTCAGCGCCAACGACAAGGCCAACGAACTCCTGTTCCATCTAGGGCTGGCGACAATCTCCATCGTTGCTCTGGTGGCCTTCGCCATCGGCTGGCGCGAAGCCGTGGTCGTCGCCATCGTCATTCCAACCACCATCCTTTTGACCTTGTTCGCGGCGCGGATCATGGGCTACACGCTCAACCGCGTCAGCCTCTTCGCCCTGATCTTCTCGATCGGCATCCTGGTCGACGACGCCATCGTCATCATCGAGAACATCGCCCGCCACTGGGCCATGCGAGATGGCCGTTCGCGCGTGCAATGCGGCGATCGACGGCGTGGCGGAAGTCGGCAATCCGACGATCGTCGCCACTCTGACCGTGGTGGCGGCGCTGCTGCCCATGCTGTTCGTGTCCGGGCTGATGGGCCCCTATATGAGCCCGATTCCCGCCAACGCCTCGGCGGCGATGCTGTTCTCCTTCTTCGTCGCGGTGATGCTGACGCCCTGGCTGATGATGAAGATCGCCGGCAAGGCGCGCGTGCACGATCACGAAGCCGACAGCGACGGCGGCAAGCTCGGCGCCCTCTATCGCCTTGCGGCGGCGCCGGTGTTGCGCACCCGGAAATCGGCGAAGCGTTTTCTGACCATTGTCGGAATCGCCACGGTCGCCTCGCTCAGCCTGTTCTATTTCAAGCTGGTGACGGTGAAGCTGCTGCCCTTCGACAACAAGACGGAAGTGGCGATCGTCGCCGATCTGCCGCGCGGCTCGTCGGTCGAGGCCACCAATCGCGTGCTGCGCGAGGCGGTCGAACGGGTAAAGGGCATTCCGGAGATCCTGCTCGTTCGAAACCTATGCCGGCGCGGCGGCGCCATTCGACTTCAACGGCCTTGTGCGGCACTACTACATGCGAAACACGCCGGAGGTCGGCGACGTCCAGATCAAGCTGACGCCGAAGGAAGACCGCAGCCGGGCCAGCCATGACATCGCGCTGGAAATCCGCAAGCGCATGGCCGGCATCGACATGCCGCCGCATACGTCGCTGAAAGTGGTCGAGCCGCCGCCGGGCCGCCGGTGCTTTCGACCCTGCTCGCCGAAATCTACGGGCCCGACCCGCAGACCCGCCGGACTGTCGCGGCCAAGGTGCGCAAGGCTTTCGAAAGCGCGCCCTTCATCGTCGACGTCGACGATTCCTACGGCGTGCAGGCGCCGCGCAAACGCATCGAAGTCGACCAGGACTCGCTGGAATTTTTCGGCGTGCAGCAAAGCGACGTGTTCGACACCTTGCGGCGGCTGTATGGCGACTGAAGTCGTCGGCTATTCGCATCGCGGCGAGGGCCGCGAGGCCTTGCCGATCCGCCTCGCCTCGGCGAAGAACCAGCGCCTGCTCGACGAAACGCTCCTGACCACGCCGGTTCCCGCCAACAGCCTGCCGGGCAACCGCTCGGTGGTCGAACTCGGCGACGTCGTGCGTGTGACCAATGAGCCCTCATCCTATCCGATCTTCCGCCACAACGGACGCACGGCGGAAATGGTGACGGCGGACCTGGCCGGCGAATATGAAGCGCCGCTCTATGGCATGCTGGCGGTGGATTCCGCGCTCGACAACATGGAATGGACCGCCGACGCGCCCAAGCCGCAAATCATCCTGCACGGCCAGCCGCTCGACGAAAGCGAGCCCTCGCTGTTGTGGGACGGCGAATGGGAAGTAACCTGGGTGACGTTCCGCGACATGGGCGCCGCCTTCATGGCCGCTTTGGTCGGAATCGCCCCCTGCACCGCTGCCCGTAATTGCACGCGAAGAAGACGACGAGGACATCGAAATGATTGAAGGCAAACTGAAGGGAATGCGCATGATTTCCGATGGCCAACATGGCCATCCTGGTCCTCCTGCTGGTGTGGATCGTGCAACTCAACCGCCAGCTCGCTCAAACCCAAATGGAGTTGCGGGAAATGCACTCCCAGGCGCAATCTGCCGTAGCCCAGTTCACCCCTTCGCTCGATGCCCGCCTCGGCGCCTTTGACAAGCGCATGGACGCCATCGATCAAAAGATGCACACCGCCCAGGACCAGATGGTCTCCAGCATCGACACCAAGATGAAATCTGTCGAAGATCGTCTCGTCGAGCGCATGAACGCCGAGATTCCCGCCATGCTCGACAAGTACATCAACAAAAAACTGGCCGAACGTCAAACATTGAGACCCGGCCCCGCGCAGCCAGTACAAAAAGCCCATCCTCCGCTCGATGGTGGGCTTTCATTTTCAAGCGCAAAACGGATCATGGCCGCGGTGTCGAGTACGAGTACGACTCAAAAGCATCCATGAAAACCGCCAGCGGCAGCGTGAAGGCTCCGTCCGGCTTCGGGATGCGTTCCCCACGGATTGCGCAAGGCTGGAGGGTGATCTTCTGAATCAGGATCGCACTCGAAAACGGATTTGTCGGAGGAGGCGTTTTCGCGGCTGGCCACGGCGAGGGCGTCTTTGGCGGTGGTGAAGTTCAGGTAATAACTTTCCACTCCGCCGATGCGCGGATAGGGCGATGAATTGGCATGGATGGAAAGGAAGAGGTCGGCCTTGTTCTCGTTGGCGATGGCGGTGCGGCGTTCGAGCAGATGAAGGTCTCATCGGAGCGGGTGAAGATAACCTCACTGCCCATACGGGACTCGATGAGCTTGCCCAGGCGGAGAGCGACATCCAGAACCAGATCTTTCTCCAGGAGCCCGTTGTGGCCCGCGGTACCCTCGTCCTGGCCCCTGTGGCCGGGATCCAACACCACGCGCCGGATCTTCAGGCCCAAGGCCCGCGTCAGTGAACCTGGTGCGTCGCCCGAAAACTTGGCCGCGCGGGCGGATTCGGCGCGCTCAGGCGGCCGGGGGGTGGGACTGGGCAGGGTGGGGCTTGGAACGGTGGCTATGGGTGCGCTGCTTTGCAAGGGTGCCGTGCCGGGAAGCGGGGAGGGGGCCACGCGGATTTTCTCGGCGTAATCAAGCAGTTCCCCGGCGCACTCGGCCAGCGGCAGCCGGGCCCGCGCGGTGGTCGCCGCGACGATCTCGTTGAAGCCGTCGATGGCTTGCGCGGCGATGACGGCGGTCGGCCCGCCGATGGCCGGGGCGGCGGCGGCCTCCAGCGCCGCATGCGCGACGCGCATGATCGCGCGCCGGGCCGCCAAATCGACGATCTGCCGCGCGTAATCGGGCGTGTTGACGATGGTAGGGGCGGCGGCGGCGCACGCGCCAGGGATCGCGGGATGTCGACGCCCTCGGGCGGCTCCAGACCGGCCAAACGGGGCCAGCGTCACCAGCGTCGCGGCGGCGCCCTCGCCGAGCCTTTACAATGACT
>CAWKJW010000056.1:0-87534 GCA_963849665.1 uncultured Alphaproteobacteria bacterium
CAGCTTCATCGTCTGGGCGCATCATATGTTCGTGACCGGCATCAGCGAGGACATGCAGATCTATTTCTCGCTCGCCACGCTGGTCATCGCGGTGCCCACGGGAATCAAGGTGTTCTCCTGGATCGCGACGATCTGGGGCGGCGCGGTCGACCTTGAGACGCCGATGCTGTGGGCGCTCGGCTTTGTCTTCGTCTTCACCGTCGGCGGCGTCACCGGCGTCAACCTCGCCAGCCCCGGCTTCAATGTCATCGCCCACAACACCTATTACGTGGTGGCGCATTTTCATTATGTGATGTCGCTCGGCGCCGCCTTCGGCCTGTTCGCCGGGCTCTACTACTGGATCGGCAAGATGAGCGGCCGCCAATATCCGGAATGGGCGGGAAAGCTGCATTTCTGGGCGACCTTCGTCAGCGTGAACATCACCTTCTTCCCGATGCACATGCTGGGCGCCGAAGGCATGCCGCGCCGGGTGATCGACTATCCGCCGCAATTTGCCGCTAAAATTCGTATCCTCGATCGGCGACTATCTCGGAGGGCTGTCGTTCCTGTTCGGGCTCGGCGTCTTCGCCTATACGCTCATCGCCGGCCGGCGCGTCAGCGAGGCCAAGATTGGGGTCCGGGAGCGAGGACGCTCGAATGGACCGTGTCCAGCCCGCCGCCCGAACATACGTTCGAGACATTGCCGCGCATCAGTTGAAAAGGCGGAGGAGGGGGAGAGCCTCGCCATGAGCGCGATCATGACGCGTCGCGCAAGCCGTGCGGAAAATCGCTTCGACGTCGCCGTCTATGCATTGCTCGCGGCGGCGGGGCTTCTCCTCGCGTGGTTGAGCGCGGCGCGTCCGTCGAGCTTGCCCTTCTGGGCGCCGTGGGATTTTTCCTGGCCGCCTTATCTCGCCGCCGGCCTCGCGTCGCTCTGGTTCTTGCGCGGCCTGACGACAGAAAGCCTGATGCGGAAAATTTCCTTCTTCGCCGGCTTGGTCCTCATCTATGGCGTCGTGCAGACCCGTTACGAATACATGGCCGAGCACATGTTCGTCCTGAACCGCATCCAACATGTCGTGATGCATCACCTGGGGCCGATGCTCATTGTCCTCGCCTGGCCCGGCGCCGCCCTGAAGCGCGGCATGCCTCAGCCTGTGCGCCGGCTTGTCGAGCACAGGGCGCTCGTCCGCTGCATTCGCTTCGCGCAGCTTCCGGCGCCGGCGGCGATTTTGTTCGTCGGCCTCATCTTCTTCTGGCTGATCCCGGCGATCCATTTCCGCGCGATGATCGACCGCAATCTCTACTGGGTCATGAACTGGAGCATGATCGTCGACGGCCTGCTGTTCTGGAGCCTCGTGCTCGATCCCCGGCCGTCGCCGCCGGCGCGCGCCTCCTTCGCGACGCGCGGCGCGCTGGCGCTGGCCGTGGTTTTCCCGCAGATCGCCGGCGGCGCCGCAATCGCCTTCGGCCGCGCCGACCTCTATCCATATTACAATCTCTGCGGCCGGTTGTTTCCAACCGTCAGCGCCCTCGCCGACCAGCAACTCGGCGGACTGGTGATCTGGATTCCGCCGGCGATGATGAGCGTTTTCGCGCTGCTGCTCGTCTTCGACCGGTTTCGGCGTGACGAGGACCGCAGGAGCCTCTTGTCTGCTAACCTGTGAGGCGGCCGAGGTCGCTGGCGAAGCCCGCGACATTGGCGTCGGTCGAAAAGGCGCCGGCGAACAGCAGGCGCGCGTTTCCCTTCGTGTCGAAGACATAGACGGCGGCGCTGTGATCGACTTCATATTTGTCGGGATCGGGCGAGGGCCTGACCGAATAAGCGACGCGATAACGCCGCGCCAGCGCGCCGATTTCGTCGGGCGTGCCGCGCAGCCCCACGAACTGCGGTCCGAAGGAAGCGACGAAGCGCCGCAGCAGGCCGAGCGTGTCGCGGCCGGGGTCGACGGTCACGAACAGCACACGGACCTCGTCGGCGCCCTTGCCGAGTTTTCCAAGGGTTGCCGACAGGTTGGCCAGCGTCGCCGGACAGACATCGGGGCAGGACGTGTAGCCGAAATAAAGCGCCACGACCTTGCCCAGGAAATCCGCGGCGGTCACGGTCTTGCCGTCGGCCGCCCGGGTCAGGGTGAACGCCAGCGGCGGCAGGCTCCCCGAAATGTCGGCGCCCGTCCAGCGGCGCGGCTTCTCGCAGCCCGCGAGCAGCGCCACGGGAAGGCCGGCCGTCATCACGGCAAGGAAGGCCCGGCGCGCTTCGTCCATCGCTCAGGCGTTCCTGAGGGCGAAGGCGACGTAGCGATCGCCCTGCGCGGTCTTGATCTTCATCAGCACGGCCTTGCGGCCCTCCTGCCTGGCGGCTTGCATGTCCGCATTGACGTCGCCGGGGTTTGAAACGTCCTTGCCCGCGACCTGGAGGATCACGTCGCCGTCGGTGATGCCTTTCTGCGCCGCTTCGCCGTTGGGATCGACGCCGACAATTGCGACGCCGCGATCGCCCGCGCCCGAGACTTCGCCGGCCGGCGCAAGTTGCAGGCCCAGCAAGGGCGTGCGGCCCTCCGATTCATTGGCCATGGCCATTTTCGGGTTCGGCTGGGCGGCGAGCGTCAACTCGGCGGTCTTTTCCGCGCCGTCGCGCAGATATGTGATCTGCACGCTCGCGCCGGGCTTGAGCGCTCCGATCCGGCGGGTGAGGTCGCCGGCGTTCTTGACGTCCTGGCCGTTCAGCTTGGTGATCACGTCGCCGGATTGCAGGCCGGCCTTGGCGGCGGGGGTTCCCGGCTCGGTCTTGTCGACGAGGGCGCCGCCGGCGGCCTTGAGCCCGAGCCCTTCGGCGATGTCCTGGCTGACCGGCTGTATCATCACGCCGAGATAGCCGCGTGTGACGACGCCGTTGTGTTCAAGCTCGTCGGCCACGGATCTGACGGTGCCGGCGGGTATGTCGAAGGCGACCCCGACGCTGCCGCCCGACGGCGACATGATCTCGGAGTTGACGCCCACCACCTGGCCCTGCAGGTTGAAGGTCGGGCCGCCGGAATTGCCCTTGTTGATCGGCGCGTCGATCTGCAGGAAGCTCTCATAGGGGCCGGCGCCGATGTCGCGGCCATGCGCCGAAACGATGCCTGCGGTCACGGTGTCGCCGAGGCCGAACGGATTGCCGATGGCGACGACCCAGTCGCCGACCTTGGGCGGCTCCTTGGCGAAAGTCACGAAAGGATAGTCGCCCTTCTGATCGACCTTCAGCACCGCCAGGTCGGACTTCGGATCCGTGCCGACCACCTTGGCGGCCAGGGTCTTGCCGTCGGACATGGTGACGGTGACGGTCTTGGCGTCATCGACGACGTGATTGTTGGTCACGATATAGCCGTCGGAGGAAATGAAGAATCCCGACCCCAGGCCAATGGTCGGCTGCGGCTTGATCAGGCGCGGACCCAGGCCGTTCTGCTGCTGGAATCGCCAGAAAATCGCCGGACCTCCGGCGGCAAATTCTGCATCTGTCCGTTGAAGTTCTGGGTCTCGCTGGCGTTCTGGATGTCCACCCGGACAGAGACGACGGCCGGCATCACCCGTTCGACGATCGGCGCGAAGGACGGCATGGACTGGGCCGACAAGTCCGAAGTCATGACGGCGGCGGCGTGGGCGGCGGTCGACGAAGCAAGAAGCCTGTCGCCGACGACCCCGGAGGCCACGAGGGCGAGGACCGCCGCCGAAGCCATCAGCCGGCCCCGGGGCGAATTGCGAAGTTTGAAATTGCGAATGGACATGAGTTGCTCCGTAGCAAATGCGATCGCTCATCGCGGTCCAGGACGCGATCATGCGCTCGTCACTCTTTGCGGAAGCTGGCCGGCCCATTAACCTTTGGCAAAGATCGAACAGTCTGGCCCGAGCGCAACAATCTTTCGTGCTGATCTCTCGCCCGGTGAAACGGCGGGCCTGTCGATCGTTCCCCGTCGGACCGATGTCCGCCCCCGCAATTGACATAAAGCAATTGACAAGGGCCGGGAGCGCCGCTCTTTTAGCGCCATGCTCGAGCCGTTGCGCATTTCCGGATGGAGGCCGCTCGTCGCCGCGCTTTATGCGGTGGCGATGCTGACGCTCGGCTTCGCGCATTGCCGTCTCAGCCTGCCGGACCAATCGACGCCCGGCGCGGCCTTCGCGGAAGTCGCGGCTTTTGCCCTGCCGGACGGGTTCCTGCCGTCGATCTACGGCCAATCCAAATCCGGCGCGCCGGGGCGGCATGACCGGCGACGGGCCTTGCGACGTTTGCCAGCTGACCGCTGAGCCGGCGCCGCGCCAACGCCGCCGCAGCTCGCCGAGGCGCCGCTGCGCTCCACGAAACCGCCTCCCGCGCCGGCGTTCGCCTCCGTCGCCGGGACGGCGGCGTCGAACCGCAATCGCGCGGGCCTCCCCGTCTTCCTGACATCTTTCGTCTGATCCGACGCCGCGCCGTGACGCATTCGTCATGCCCGCGCCCCGTTTGGAAGAAGCGGCGCCTCGCGCCGACTTCCCCGATCGCGCGACGTCATTTCCTCCAGATTGGAGACCTAACATGGAAAAACAGCTCTTGTGAAGTCGAGTGTCGAAACACGGCAAAAAGGCAATCTCATCAAGTTTCCCGCAATGGATCTGCAACGGTTCGCCGCGCGCGAGACGATTTTTTCAGAATGCGAAGCCGCGTCGGACGTTTTTGAAATCTTGCAAGGCGCCGTCATGGTCCTGCGCAACCTGCCGGGCGGGCGCCGCCAAATCCTCGACATCGCGGGCCCCGGCCGCTTCATCGGCCTGACCGCGGGCGCGGCCCATGACTGCTCGGCCATAGCATTGCGGGACGTCGCGCTTTATTCCACGCCCGCCGCCCGGCGCGGGCGCGCACTTCACGGCGTCGATTTGACGGCGGCCATGTCTGGAGAAATCCACCGCCTGCGCGATCTCGCGACCGCGCTTGGGAGAAAGACCGCCGCCGAGCGGATGGCGGGCTTCGTGCTCGCCATGGCCGGCGGCGATGATGCGTCCCTGGACGAGGTGGTCCTGCCGGTTTCGCGTCTCGAGATCGCCGATCATCTCGGCCTCGCGCTCGAGACCGTCTGCCGAAATCTCACGCTGCTGAAGCGAAAAGGCTTCATCCGGCTCGAGGGCAATTTCGGCGTGACTGTTCTTGATCCCGCGGCCCTGCGACAAATCGCGTCTGGCGTCCCGCCGCAAGGAGGGTTACGTGACAAAAAGGCCGTCAATTCGCGATCCGGCCTGATTTAGCGATTTTTGAACAGCCGGGGGGCTGATCTTGGTTCGGTTGCGGACAGTTTCGATACTGCCGGTCTTTTTGATCGCTCTGCTGGTGCAAATCTTTGCGCCGGTCGGGTCGAGCCTCGCCATGGCCCGGGCGTCGAGCGATCCGTTTTTCGCCGCCGTCCTCTGCGCTCGCGCCGGCGAAGATGGCGCGACCCATGCGCCTGGGCTTCCGCTGTCGCATGACGACCGCTGCCAGCTCTGCCAGTTCGTCCATTCGGGCGCCGCGCCGCCCGCCGCAAGTCGCGGACGTCGCGCCGCGCATCGCGCCGACGACGCGCATCACATGGCTCTTCGCCGCCGCCCGCCCGCGAGGCGGCCTGTGGCGTTCGCGCCCCCGCGCCCGCGCGCCGCCCTTCGCCGCTTGAAATCTTCCGTGGCCGGCCCTTCGCGGCGGCCATCCCGTTTTCAAGCCTCGAAAGTCCCTAAATCATGTCGAAACGCATCTCCTGCCTGCTGGCGGGCGTGGCCCTGCTGCCCTGCGCGGCCTTTGCCCAGCAGATTTCCGTCCCCCTTCCTCCCATCGATGTCATCGCCGGCCGTCCGGTCGTGGAAAACGCTTCGACAAATCGCCCGGCGCGACGATCGTTTCCGGCGAGGCTCTGGCGAGCCGAGCGCCATTGACCAACGACGCGGCGCAAATGCTCTCCAATACCCCCGGCGTCAGTTTTGCAACGGGCGGCGCGGTTTCGAGCCTGCCGGTCATCCACAAACTCAACGACGACCGCAACGCCATCATGCTCGGCGGCGTGCCGATCACCGCCGCCTGCGCCAATCACGTGAATACGCCGCTCTCCTATATCGATCCCGCCGCCATCGGCCGCGTCGAAGTGTTCACCGCCAATGTGCCGGTCAGCAAGGGCGGCAATTCCATCGGCGGCGCGATCATCGTCACGCCGCGCGAGCCGGTGTTCGCGCCAATCGCCGGCGTGCCAACGCGGCCGCCTGCCGACGTGGCGTTCCGTCCGGCGTCGTCGCCTCCGGTTCGCTGCTCGATCTTCCGCTCCAACGGCAAGAGCGCTAAGCCTGTCGGGGACATCACCGTCGCGACCGAACATTTCAGCCTCGGATATGACGGCGCCTGGTCGCACGGCAGCGACTACCACGCCGGCGGCGGCGCCGATGGCGCCCTCGACCAGCTACGCCGCCGAGGACCATGCGTCGACTCTCGCCTACAAGAACGACGACCAGCTCATCACCCTGCGCGGCGCCATCGAGCACGACCCCTTCGAGGGCTTCCCCAACGAATACATGGACATGCTCGACAATCAGGCGAGTTCGGTCAATCTGAGCTACAAGGGCGGCTTCGGCTGGGGCCAGTTGGACGCCGACGCCTTTATCAGCACACCCAGCACTACATGAATTTCGGAACCGACAGCAAGGGCATGTCACAACGACGCCTGGCATGCCGATGTCCGTCACGGCCAGGATTTCGGATACAAGACCAAGGCCGAGATCAACGTCAGCCAAAGCGATTCCTTCCGCGTCGGCAACGAGCTGCACATGCAGCGGCTCAATGAATGGTGGCCTTCTCCCGCGTACATGAACATGGGCGGAATGCTGATGCCCAACAAGACGCCCGGCATGATGTGCTGCAACACTTACGTCAACGTCGACAACGGCCAGCGCAATGTCCTGTCCACCTATGTCGAATGGGAACGGCGCTGGACGCAAAACTGGTCCACCCTTGTCGGCGTTCGCAACGACACTGTTTGGATGAACACTGGCGACGTCCAGGGCTACAGCATGATGTAGCCGCGGATGCGACGAGAATTCAACGCGCTCGACCACGCCAAGACCGACGTCAATTTCGACGCCACGGCTTTGGTCCGCTTCTCGCCGGACGCCTCCAGCCAATATGAGTTCGGCTATACGCGGAAAGTCCGCTCGCCGAGCATCTACAAGCGTTACACGTGGTCGACCAACAAGATGGCGTCGTCGATGATCGGCTGGTTCGGCGACGGCAACGGTTATGTCGGCAATGTCAATCTGAAGCCGGAAACCGCCAATACGATCGCCGCCACGGGGCGCTGGAGCGATCCGGCCAAAAAATCTGGGACGTCAAGCTGACGCCATATTATTCCTACGTGCAGGACTATATCGACGTCGACAAGATCGGAACCTTCGGCTCCGGCGCAACGCCACCAACCTTCTGCAATTCGCCAATCACGACGCCGAACTCTATGGCTTCGACCTTTCCGGCCGCGCGGTGATTGCGCGGACGCGGACTATGGCGAATTCTCGGTGTCGGGCGTCGCCGGCTACGTGCACGGTCGGCGCCTCGACACAGGATCGAGCCTCTATCACATGATGCCGCTCAACGGCAAAGCGGCGCTGGAGAACCGGATCGCCCTGTTCGGCGGCCATTTCACCAGCGCGCTCGAGGTGCAGGCGGCGGCGGCGAAATCCGATGTCGAGACGGTGCGGCTCGAGCCGACGACGCCGGCCTATGCCGTGGTCAACCTGCGCACGGCCTTCGAGTACCAGAACCTGCGCTTCGACCTTGGAGTTCGAAAATCTGGCCGACAAGCTCTATTACAATCCGCTCGGCGGCATCGACATCGCCGATTACCGGGCTGGGGCGGATTCGCTGATTCACTCGCCGCTCGCGGCAATGGGCCGCACCGTCTACGGCGGCGTGACGGTCAAGTTCTGACCTTGCGGCTGCCGCCGGCCGCCGGCGGCAGCCATCCTCATTTCCCAACCGAAGGGATCACAATGCAATCGTCGGCCGCGAGCGCGCGGGAGCTCGGAACATGAGCCTTTCGGACGCGGTTGCGTCATGCGCCGGGCCATCTTCCCGTGTGCGGCGGCAAGAGGCGCTCCGGCCGGCCTCGCTGCGGTCGCTGGCGTTCGGCCTCGTCCTGGCCTTGCACGCCGCCTTTGCTGTTACAGGGCCGAGGAGCGCAAGCGCGCCGAAGCGGGCGAGCGGCGGCGCAAGGCGCAACAGGCCAGGCTGGCGGCGCGGAGGGAGGCGCCCGACGGTAGCCGGCCGGGGGGCCATGTCGCCCGGCGCCTATGCCGGACTGCTTGCCGCCGAGTTGCGGAGGCGTCAGTTCCATCCGGACGCCGCCCGCGCCATTATGAGCGCTGTTCGCACGCCGCCGCCGCCGGGCGGCCGCTTCAGCACCAGCACCACCATTCGCTTCCACCTCGATTGAGGCGCCTCGTCGCCACCGGGCGGAGGAAAGGCGCTGAAATGTGATATTCCGGGACCATAAATCCCTTTCCGATTTGCATCTGTCGTCGTTGCAACCAAGCCGATGCATGATCGTAAGCTATGGAAAGGAGGCGTAAAAATGACGCACATCAAGCGCGAGGCGCGGAACGGCGGGCGGCGGCGCAGACGCAAAACAAAGTTATATTTTTAATATTGCTTTTACCGGCGACTGCCATTAGATGGCTTCATTTCATTCTTCACGCGGGCGCGTTCCCACCGCAAGGCCGCGTGCAAAATACGGAGCAACGAGCGTGACCTATGTGGTGACCGATAATTGCATCAAGTGCAAATATATGGACTGCGTGGAAGTCTGCCCCGTCGACTGCTTTTACGCCGGCGAGAACATGCTGGTCATCCACCCCGGCGAATGCATCGACTGCGGCGTCTGCGTGCCGGAATGCCCGGCGGAGGCGATCTTCCCGGACAATGACCCGAGCGTGGAGCCGCGCTGGCTGGAGCTCAATCGCAAATACGCCGAACTCTGGCCGAACATCATGGCCAAGCGCGAGCATCCCGTGGACGCCGACGCCTGGAACGGAACCGCCGGCAAATTCGCCGAATATTTCAGCGAAAAGCCGGACGAAGAGACCGAAACGGCGTCCTGACGGCCGCAGCTAGATCGCTTCCGGAACCATGGCGATGGCGCCGCAAGGACATTCCTGCGCGCAAACGCCGCAGCCCTTGCAATAGTCGTATTTAAAGGCGAAGCCCTTGCCGGGGCCGAGCTTCGTCACCGCATTGTCGGGACAGACGCCGTAGCAATTGTCGCATTCGAAGCAATTGCCGCAGGACAGGCAGCGCCGCGCCTCGTAAAGGGCGTTGCTGGCGTCCAGCCCCTGCACCACCTCCTCGAATGTCGAGGTCCGCCGCGCCATCTCCAGCACCGGCCGCAGGGTTTTCGGCGCCTCGCCGTAATACCAGGTGTTGAGCTTGTCGATGGTCGCCAGTTCGGGCGTCGTGGGATGGACAAAAGTCTCGTCCCGCAGCCAGGCGTCGATATTGCGGGCCGCGAGCTTCCCGTGCCCGATCGCGACGGTCACCGTGCGCTCGGACGGAACCATGTCGCCGCCGGCGAAAATGCCTTGCGCGCCGGTCATCATGTTCGGGCCCACCTGCACGACGCCGCCCTTCACTTCCAGCCCTTCGACGCCCGCGAGCAGGGAAAGATCGACGTCCTGCCCGAGAGCGAGAATGACCGAATCCGCCTCCAGCGTTTCGAATTCGCCGGTTGGCTGCGGAAAGCCCTTGTCGTCCAGCGCCATTTTCTCGACGGTGATCGAGCCGGCCTCGACGTTCTTGATCGTCGACAGCCATTTCATCAGCACGCCTTCCTCCAGCGCCTCCTCGAGTTCGGAATCATGCGCCGGCATTTTTTCGCGGGTGCGGCGGTAGACGATCACCGCCTCTTCCGCGCCGAGACGCTTCGCCGTGCGCGCCACGTCGAGCGCGGTGTTGCCGCCGCCATAGACGACGACGCGTCGCCCGAGCAGCGGCTTCTCCTCGCCCTCCATCGAGCGGAGCACCTGCACAGCGTCGAGCACTTTGGCCGCTTCTCCCGCCGGGATATAGGCGCGCTTGGCGATATGCGCGCCGACGGCGAGGAAGGCGGCGTCGAAGCCGCCGGTCTGCATGGCGGCGCGGATATTCTCCACCTTGGAATTGTAGTCGATGGCGACGCCGAGATCGGCGATGCGGCGGACTTCGGCGTCGAGGATTTCGCGCGGCAGGCGATATTTCGGGATGCCGAAACGCATCATGCCGCCCGGCGCGGGGCCGGCCTCCTTGATCGTCACGGCATGGCCGAGGCGGGCCAGATGATAGGCGGCGGCGAGCCCGGAAGGGCCGGCGCCGACGATCAGGACCTTCTTGCCGGAAACAGCCTCCGGCGGCGCGAATCTCCAGCCATTGGCGATGGCCTGGTCGCCGAGGAAGCGCTCCACCGAATTGATGCCGACGGACGAATCCAGCGCCGCGCGATTGCACGCTCCTTCGCAGGGGTGGTAGCAGACGCGCCCCATCACGGCGGGCAGCGGATTGTTCCGCGTCAGCGCGCGCCAGGCTTCCTCATAGGCGCCGCTTTCGGCGAGCGCCAGCCAGCCCTGGATGTCTTCGCCCGCCGGACAGGCGTGGTTGCAGGGCGGCAGGCGATGGACATATTCGGGCCTGACGGTGCGCCATGAGCCGGTGTGGTTGACCAGCGACGTGCCGGCGTCGAGGGTGATGGCGAAAGCGTGATCCATGGCGAAGCAAATCCTTAAATTTCGTCGCCGGTCGCGTCGAGAAGGCCATATTCCGCGATATTGGCGTCACACATCGCCTGAAGCCGCGCGACGCGCGGGTCCTCGCCGCCGCCACGGAAAAGATGCGCGAAACGCTTCTGCGGCCTCAGGTAATCCTCCACCGGAATTTTACGCCGGATTTTTCGCGCGTTCGTGACCTTGCCGTGCTCGGCTTCAAAGATTGGATAAAGTCCGCATTCGACCGCGAGCCGCGCCAGCCGGATCGTGTCCTGCGAGGCCGAGCCCCAGCCGAGAGGGCAGGGCACGTTGATCTGGATATAGCGCGCGCCATGGATCGACATGGCCTTGGTCACCTTGCGCTCGAGATCGTGCAGGTCGGCGACCGTCGCTGTGGCGACATAGGGAATATTGTGCGCCACTGCGATCTTCGGCACGGATTTTCCCGTGCCGAACACATTGCCGGGCTCCGGGCCGAGCGCCGGCGTGGTGGCGGTGCGCGCGGTCGGCGGCGTCGCCGAGGAGCGCTGCACGCCGGTGTTCATATAGCCTTCGTTGTCGTAGCAGATGTAGAGCACGTCGTCGTTGCGCTCGAACATGCCGGACAGGCACTGGAAGCCGATGTCGGTGGTGCCGCCGTCGCCGCCCTGCGCGACGACCCGCACCTCGGAGCGCTTCTTCACTCGCATGGCGGCGGCGACGCCGGTCGCGACAGCCGCCGCGTTGCCGAACAAGGAATGCAGCCAGGGCAATTGCCAGGACGTTTCGGGATAGGGGGTGGTGAAGACCTCGAGGCAGCCGGTGGCGTTGACGGCGATGAGATTATTGCCGGAGGCGCGCATGGCGGCGTCGATGGCGTAGCGCGCGCCGAGCGCCTCGCCGCACCCCTGGCAGGCGCGATGGCCGCAGGTCAGGGCGTTTGACCGCTCGAGAGAGGCCTGCACGGAACGCTCGTCTTCCGCCACAAGGCGGTTCCCGACGGTGAACGTGCCCTTCTGGTAATATTTCAGCTTTTGCGCGGCTTCCCCGGGCGCGATGGTTTCGGCGTCGGTCATTTTCGGCCTCACTCAGCGGGAAGGTTGGATTCGGCGGCGAGCGTCCGCAGAATGTTTTCGGCGGTCGATCCGGAACGGCGGACTTTCCGTGCGTGGTGGATTTCGCGCCCGACCAGTCTTTCGTTGAGGTCGAGGAAATGCGTGCCTTCCCAGGGCTGCACCGAAGCCTGCCGGAACAGGCGGTCGAGCGAGGCGCGGGTGATCGGCCGCCCGCCGAGCCCCGCCACCGCCGAGTGCAGGCGCGGCGCCTTCGGCAGGTTGCGCAGGGCCATGTCGACGTCATTGGCGAGCGGCCCGCCCATGCCGACGGAAATGCTCTTCTCCACCACCACGACGTCTTTCGCGCCGGCCAGGGCCTGGCGCAGGGCGTCGACCGGGAAGGGGCGGTAGGCGACGATCGTCACCAAACCGATTTTGATGCCTTCGTCGCGCATTTCGTCGATCGTGTCCTTGATCGTGCCGCAGACCGATCCCATCGCCACGACCAGCATGTCGGCGTCCTCGACGCGATAGGGACGCAGAAGGCCGCCCGCCTCGCGTCCGAACAATTTCGAGAAATCAGCCGAGAACTGCGGGATCAGACGCAGGGCCTGGGTCTGCTTGTAATGGGCGAGAAAGCGCACCTCGGTAAAGGCCTCCGGGCCGACCATGGCGCCGATCGAGGCCGGCTCTGCCGGGTCCAGAACCTGCACGGGATCATAGGGCGGCAGGAAGGCGTCGACCGTCGCCTGGTCGGGAATGTCGATGCGCTCCATCGCATGGGTGAGGATGAAACCGTCGACGCAGACCATGATCGGCATGGAGAGTTCTTCGGCCAGCCGGAAGGCCAGGATGTGCAAATCCACCGCCTCCTGGTTGGTTTCGGCGAAAAGCTGCATCCAGCCGGCGTCGCGCATCGCCATGGCGTCTGAATGGTCGTTCCAGATGTTGATCGGCGCGCCGATGGCGCGGTTGCCGAGCGTCATCACGATCGGCAGGCCGAGGCCCGAGGCGTTGTAGACGGCCTCCGCCATGAACAGGAGCCCCTGCGAGGCCGTCGCCGTATAGGCGCGGGCGCCGGCGGCCGAAGCGCCGATCGCCACGGACAGGGCGGCGAATTCGCTCTCCACATTGATGAATTCGCAATTGACGAGATGGCCGTCCTTGACCAGTTCGCCGAGCCCTTCGACGATATGGGTCTGCGGCGTGATCGGATAGGCGCAGATCACCTCCGGGCGGCAAAAGGCTATGGCCTCCGCCATGGCGTGCGAACCTTCGATTTGCTTGAGCATCCTGGGTTCCTTAGGCGCTTAAGGCATGTTCCTGCGCCATGACGAGATCATGGGCTTCCGTTGCGGCGGCAATATTGGCCGCGCCGATTTTTCCGGGAAAAGCCTGTCCGATCGCTTTCCTGACGCTGTCGAGATGGACGAAGCCGGTCAGCGCGGCGAAGGCGCCGAGCAGGGCGGCGTTCGGCACGGGACGCCCGACATGCTTCAGCGCCAGCTCCGTCGCCGGGACGATGACGGCGTGGCCTTTCGGCAGGCTCGCCACCACCTGCGCAAGATGTAGTTCGTCGAACGTCTTGTTGGTGTTGACAAGCAGGAAACCGTCCTTGCGCAGGCCGGAAAACACGTCGATCACCTTAAGCAAGGTCGGGTCCTGCACGATCAGGCAGTCGGGGTCCTGGATCGGCTCGCGCAGGCGGATTTCCTTGTCGGCGATGCGGCAGAAGGCGACCACGGGGGCGCCCGTGCGCTCCGAGCCGAAGCTCGGGAACGCCTGCGCGTGGCGGCCTTCGATGAAGGCGGCGACCGACAGCATTTCCGCGCCGGTGACGACGCCCTGGCCGCCCCGGCCATGGATGCGAATCTGGAACATTCAGCCTCGATCTGGCGCAAAGCCCGCGGGCGGGCGCGCAACGGGCATAAGGGCCGTCACGCGGCGAATTCGGGCGGCCTGATTTGTCTTTTCGATCCGACCCGGAAGCAGAGTAGCAAGTTGGAGAACCCCGTCAAGCCGCTGTCCCAAGCTCACTTGACGTTGTTCGCTTTGTCCCGCGGATGCTGGCGATTGGAGCTCGAGGCCGTGACCTCGTCGCCGTCGGCCAGAGAATCGGGAGGGTTGACGATGATCCTGTCGGCGGCGGCGACGCCTTGTGAAATCTCCAGCGTCGCGCCGAGGTCGTTGGCGATGACGATCCGACGCAGACGCGCCCGGCCCGATGCGTCGACCACCGCGACAACAGGCCCTTCGGCGCGGAACAGCAGGCTGTTCGACGGGATTGACAGCGGCGCCTTGGGCCGCAGCGGCAGCGACACTTCGACATAGGCGCCCGGCGTCAGCTTGCCATCGGGATTGGCGAGGGTCAGCTCGACTTTTTGCGACCGCGTCGCCACATCGATGGCGCCGGCGATGCGCGCTACCCGGCCGGGAAACGACTGGCCGGGCAATTCGCTCTGCGTGACAGTGACCTTGTCTCCCACCGCCACGCTTTGCGAATAGGCCTGCGGCAGGTCGATGAAGACGCGCAAGGGGTCGGTCTTGGCCATGGTGAACAGCGCGACGCCGCTGCCGCCGGCGTTGATCAGATTGCCGAGATCGACATTGCGCTGGGTGATGACGCCGTCGAACGGCGCCAGCACGTGTTTGAACGCGGTCATATCTTCCAATTGCTTCACATTGGCTTCGGCGGCGTTTTGCAAGGCGACCGAAGTGTCATAGGCGTTCTGGTGCGTGTCGAGATCCTGCCGGGCGACCGAATCCTGCGCGAACAGCTTCTTCCAGCGCTCCAGCGCCACCTTGGCCAGGACGACATTGGCTTTCGCCTGTTCGAGCTGCGCCTTGTTCTGCGCCAATTGCTGGTCGAGTTCGGGCGTGTCCAGCTCGGCCAGAACCTGGCCCCTGGTCACCCGCGAGCCGATATCGACGAGAAAGGTTCGGACATAGCCGCTGACGCGGGCATAGATGGTCGTCTCATTGTCGCCGCGCAGGGTCGCGGGGAGGACAGGGCGCCGGAGCTTTTGGTCGGCGCCGGCGCGACCGTCGTGACATAAATCTTCTGGCTTTCCGCCGATTGGGTCTCGAGTTCGGCCTGCGCGGAGCCGCGGGTCAGGATCACGCGAACGGCGCCGAGCGCCAGGATGACGCAAAACAGCAGCGCGCCGCGTCGGGCGGCTCTCCAGATGGCGCCGCGCCGGGGCAGGTGCAAATGGCCGTCGTCGCTGTGCAGCGCTATGTTTTCGTGAGATTTTTTCGTCACGGCGCGGGAGTCCTGCGGCGGAGGGAATGGGCGCCGGCGAAGACCAGCGGCACGAAGAGCAGAGTGGAGAAGGTGGCGAAAATCAATCCGCCGATCACGGCGCGGCCGAGCGGCGCATTCTGCTCGGCGCCTTCGCCAAGCCCGAGCGCCATGGGGATCATGCCGACGATCATTGCGAAAGCGGTCATCAAAACCGGGCGGATGCGGGTGGCGCCGGCCTCGAGCGCCGCCGAGAGCGGCTGCAAGCCGTGCCGCAGCCTTTCGCGGGCGAAGGAGACGAGCAGGATGGAGTTGGCGGTGGCGACGCCGGTGGTCATGATCGCCCCTGTCAGCGCCGGCACGGAGAGCGGCGTTCCCGTGAGGAACAGCATCCAGACGATGCCCGCAAGCGCCGCCGGAAGCGCGCTGATGATGATCAGAGGATCGAGCAACGACTGGAAATTGACGACGATCAGCAGATAGACCAGCACGATGGCGACGAGAACGCCGATGCCGAGGCCGAAATAGGAGCTTTTCATCGTCGGCGCCTGGCCGCGCAACGCGATGTCGTAGCCGCGCGGCAGCTTCTCGCGCGCCCTGGCGACGATCTTGTCCACTTCGGACGCAACCGCGCCGAGGTCGCGGCCTTCGACGCTGACATAAACGTCGATCGCCGGGCGCAGATTATAGCGCGACATGATCGCCGCCTGCGAATCCGGCCGCACGCTGGTCAGGTTGGCCAGCAATTGCGGCGCGCCGGCGCCGAAACGATCGGCGTGCGCAGCAGGTCGTCGACGGAGTTCATGCGATATTGCGGCGTCTGCGCCGCAATATTGTAGGAAATCGCATTCTTCGGGCTGAGCCAGAAGGCCGGCGAGGTCTGGCTGCTGCCCGACAGGGAGATCAGCACATCCTGCGCCAGAGTGCTGGCGTTCAGGTTGACCTGCTGCAGCCGGGTCCGGTCCATGTCGAGCTGCAGGGTCGGCAGATCGAGCCTTTGCAGGACATGGACGTCCACGGCGCCGGGAATCTTCCTGATCTCCTGCGCCAGCTCCGCCGCGCGCGAAAAACTCCCGCGCATGTCGGAGCCGAGAATTTGCACGTCCACGGCGGCCGGCTGTCCGAAATTGAGGATCTGGGTGATGATGTCGGCAGGCTGGAAAAAGAATTCCACGCCGGGGAATTTCTTCGGCAGTTCTTTGCGCAGGGCCTCGATATAGATTTTGGAGGGGCGGTGGCTCTCCTTCAGCGCGATCATGATTTCCGCGTCCAGCGTGCCGATCGTGCCAGCGTTGCTGTAGGAGAGGTTGATGCCGGAATAGGGCAGGCCGAGATTGTCGAGAATGGTTTCGAGCTCGCCCGCCGGAATTTGGCTGCGGATGAATTCATCCACTTCGTCCGCAAGCCGCGCCGTCTCCTCGATGCGCGTGCCGGTGGGCGCGCGCATGTGCAGGCGGATGCTGGGCGAATCCACGGCGGGAAAGAAATCCTGGCCGAGCGTGAAGAACAGGCCGAGCGATGCGGCGCAGAACAGGAAGAACAGGCTGCCGACAATTCGGCGGCGCGGCAGCAGCATGCTGAGCAGGACGACATAGGCGCCGCGCATTTTCTCGAAAAGCGCCTCGAATTTCTGCTGGAGGCGGGCGAACACGTTCCTGCGGCCCTCGGAGGCCGCGGGCGCGCGCAGCAGCAGCAGCGCGAGCGTCGGCACCAGCGTGCGCGAGAGGACGTAAGAGGCGAGCATGGCGAACACGACCGCCTCGGCCAGCGGCACGAACAGGAATTTCGACACGCCGGTCAGGAAGAACATCGGCGTGAAGACGATGCAGATGCAAAGCGTCGACACGAGGGCGGGAAGCGCGATCTCGCCGGCGCCTTCATAAATCGACTGGTAGAGGTCGGTTCCCAAATGCAGATGCCGTTCGATATTCTCGATGGTCACGGTGGCGTCGTCGACGAGAATGCCGACCGCCAGCGCCAGCCCGCCGAGCGTCATGATGTTGATGGTCTGGCCGAGGAAATCGAGAACCAGCAGCGACGACAGGATCGAAAGCGGGATGGAGAGGGCGATGATCAGCGTCGCCCGCCAGTTGCCGAGGAACAGGAGGATCAGCGCGGCCGTCAGTCCCGCGGCGATCAGCGCCTCGCGGAACACGCCGGAAATGGCGGCGCGGACGAAGACGGACTGGTCGAACAGCGCGCGCACGGTTATGCCCTGCGGCAGCTGCCTTTCGGCCCTGGGCAGCGTCGCCTTCAGATCTTCGACGATGCGCAGGGTCGAGGCCGAACCGGTCTTCAGGATCGACATCAGCACGCCGCGCGCGCCGTCGAGGCGCACTACATTGGTCTGCGGCGAAAAACCGTCGCGGACATGGGCGACTTCGCGCAGATACGTGACTGCGCCGTTCAGGGTGCGAACGGGAATATCGTTCAGCCCCTCGATGGTCGCCGGCGAGCCGTTGAGTCCGATGGTGAATTCGGTCGGGCCCATTTTCGCCGTGCCGGAGGGCAGGATGAGGTTTTCCGCGTTGATGGCGTTGACGACGTCAAGCGGCGAAAGTCCCTTGGAAAGCAAGGCGGTATTGTCGAGATCGACCGAGATGACGCGCTGCTTGCCGCCGAAGGGGAAGGGAATGGCGACGCCGGGAATGGTGACCAGTTGCGGCCTGAGAGCGTTGAAGGCCGAGTCGAACACGGTCTGTTCCGGCAGGGTCGCGCTGGAAAAGGCCAGTTGAGATCACCGGAATCGCCGAAGCCGAATAGGTGATGATCAGCGGCGGCGTCGTTCCCGGCGGCAGGCTGCGCAGCATGACCTGTTCGCTGGCGAGCGTCTGAGCGATGGCCGTGCCGATATTGGCCCCCGGCTGGAAGAAGATCTTGATCACCGCGACGCCGTAATAGCTTTGCAACTCGACATGCTCGATGTCGTTGACGGTCGTGGTCAGGATGCGCTCGGCCGGACCGGTGATGCGGTTGCCCATTTCCTGCGCCGACAGGCCGGAATAATTCCATATGACGCTGATCACCGGAATGTCGATGTCCGGCAGGATGTCTGTCGGCATGGTCAGCAGCATGTAGGGCGTAGCCAGCAGGATCGTGAACGCCATGACCAGGAATGTGTAAGGGCGCCGGAGCGCTATGCTGACGATCCACATGCGGCGGGTTCTGACCTATCGAAGGCGATGACGACGTGACAACAGGAAAAAGACCGATTCGGCCACGGCTCGGCGGCCGGCGGCTCGGCTTATATCATCGAAATGAGTTGGGTGGCGATTTTATGGCCGGGAGCGTTTTGCGAAAATGCGGATGCTCACTTTCGCTGAAAAAACACAGAATTTCCATCTTTGCAGATCAGCGCCGCAACAGGAATTTTAGCATGGCGGCGGTGACGCTTCCATAGGGCGGGCTCAGCAGGGCGCGGGCGTTCAGCCGGCTTTGCAGGAAGACGCCCTTGCGGTGCGAGAAGGCTCGAAAGCCGTCCTCGCCATGATAGGCGCCCATGCCGGACGCGCCGACGCCGCCGAACGGCAGGTTTTCGACGACAATATGCATCAGCGTGTCGTTGACCGTGACGCCGCCGGAAATCGTCCTTGCGAGCGTCCGGTCGCGCTTTTCGCCGTCGCGCCCGAAATAATAGAAAGCCAGCGGCCGGGGATGGGCGTTGATGTAATCGATCGCCTCGTCGGGCGCGGCGTAGGTCTTGACCGGAAGGACGGGCCCGAAAATCTCCTCGCGCATCAAGGCGAGGTCCTGGTCGGGATCGATGACCAGCGTTGGCGCGATTTTTCGCTCCGCCGCCGCAAGCGCCTGCTGCGCGGGGTTGATGTCGATCACTTGCGCCCCCCGCCGCCGCGCCTCGTCGATCATCTGCATGATGCGGTCGTAATGGCGCTCGCTGATGATCGACGCATAGTCGGGATTGCCGTCGAGGCTGGGATAGAGCTTTTTCACCGCCTTCTGGAACAAGGCGGTGAAATCCTTGCAAAGCCCTTCCGGGACGAGGACATAATCGGGCGCGATGCAGGTCTGGCCGGCGTTGAGCAGTTTTCCCGCCGCGATGCTGCCCGCCGCCGAGGCGAGATCGGCGTCTTCCGCAATGAGGCAAGGCGATTTTCCGCCCAGTTCGAGAGTGACGGGGGTCAGGTTCTGCGCGGCGGCCAGCATGACCCGCCGCCCGACGGCGGTCGAGCCGGTGAAGAACAGGTGGTCGAACGGCAGGGCGGCGAAATTGGCGCCGGTCTCCGGGCCGCCGAGAACCACCGCGACCTGGTCCTCCGGAAACAGCTTCGCCAGGAATTGCCCGAGAAAAGCCGAAGTGCGCGGGGTCAGTTCGGAGGGTTTGAGCATCACCCTGTCGCCGGCGGCGAGCGCCGCCAGCAAGGGCATGAGCGCAAGCTGGACCGGGTAGTTCCACGGGCTGATGATTCCGACCACGCCGACCGGCTGGCAAAGGACGCGCGCCCGGCCGGGCAGGAGTTCGAGGCCGACGCCGACTCTTTTCGGCTTCATCCAGCCGGCGAGATGCTTCAGCGTATGCCGGGACGAGGCAAGGACCGGCCAGATTTCGGCCATCAGGGTCTCTTGGCGCGGACGGCAGCCGAAATCGGCGGCAACGGCGGCGGCGAAAGCTTCGGCCTCGTCTTTCACGGCGTCGCGCAGCTTTTCGATGTCGCGGCGGCGTTCCGCGAGCGACGGCGGCCCTGCGTCGAGAAAGGCCTGACGCTGGCGGGTAAGGATCTTCGCCGTTTGCGCGATATCGTCGATGCCGGCGGCTTCCAAGGCGTTCATGACGACATCTCCCATGCCCTGCCGCCGAGGGCGAAAGACGCGCCCGGCGCTTCAAAAGGCGTAACGCAGCCCGACGGCCGGATCGACGCTGTTCCTGTAAAGAAAGCCGCTCGCCATGCCGCCGCTCACACGACTATACATCAGGCCGCCATAGATTTCGAACCGCCGGCTGAAATGATATTCGGCGACCATGCCCAGCGCGTCTTCCGCGCCGCTGCAAGTGCTGGTGTTGGAGACGGCCTTGGTCGGAGCGGCAAAGTTGCAGCCGACCTTGCCGTAGCTGTTCTGCAGCTCGTGATAATAGCCGCCGCTGAGGACGAGATGGTCGTTGTAGGCATATTTCAAGCCGGTCCAGAAAACCTGCAAAATCTTGTCGTGATACTGATACGCGTTGTTGGCGGACACGCTGACGGCGTAGCCGTTGCCGTCGACATAGGGGGCGGCGATCGGGTCTTTGGGATCGGCATAGTCGACGCGCTCGTAGCCGCCGAAGAATTTGAATTGGCTCCAGGTATATTTTGCCGAGAGCAGGACCGCGGAATTGTCCGAAATCGTCGCGGCCAGGGAGTTGGTTGGCTCGACAAGCACTTGCGCCGCGCTGAGGGACGAAAGCGAGATGGCGTCGCTGACATGGCTGTAAACCGCGTCGAACGACAGGGCTGCGTAATCGAACCCAGCGGAAACCTGATAGGCGGCGCCATGGGTCGGGCTGGAGCCAGTTCCCGGCGACGCGAATTTGTAGATTGCGCCGAACCGCGCGGGGCCGGCGTCCACTCGATATTTGAGCGAATCGTCGAAACGGGCGTTTTCGGTGTCGCCGCTGGACAGCGTGCCGCTGTAACCGAGGAGCGAAAACGCGAGCGAGCCGGCGATCGGGTCATATCTGGCGCGGTCGTCGGTGGTCAGCGTGCGTTGGCGGCCAAAGGTCAGTTCGCCGAAATCTTTCGAAGACACGCCGGCATAGGCGTAATCATTGAACGCCTGGCCCGCGCTTCTGGAATCGCCGTTGGAGCTTTGGTTGGCCAGGGCCACGCCATTGTTCTGGACGAGCGAGGCCGGACCGTCGC
This sequence comes from uncultured Alphaproteobacteria bacterium, assembly GCA_963849665.1. Taxonomy (GTDB): domain Bacteria; phylum Pseudomonadota; class Alphaproteobacteria; order Rhizobiales; family Beijerinckiaceae; genus Rhodoblastus. The sequence continues at coordinate 20,853 of CAWKJW010000056.1, forward strand.
TAAGCCGGCCCGAAGCCGGATCGAAGTTGGTGTTGACGGCGAAGACGCCGGCGAGACCGGGGAGGATCTCCTGCTCGCCCTTGAGGCCGATGCCGGAATAGCCCATGCCGCCCGGCGCGACATTGAAGCCGGCATGGTTGCTGTTCTTGCCGATGGCGTATTCGAGCCCTTGCGGATAGGCCCCATTGAACGGCGCTCCATGGCTCTGCCACGCGACGCCCGAGTCGATCGCGCCGAACAGGGTCAGGCCGCGCCAGACGATCGGGCCGTCGCCGGTCAGGGCTTCGGTCGTATTCTGGGCCGCAACGGCGACAGGGTCGGATCGGGGCGCCGCCGTGACGTCGCGCGCTGGCGAGCGCGTTTTATCTCTCTTCGGGCGGAGGAGATCGTGAATCCGCTTGTTCGTCGCGTGCGTCTTCTGTTTCGGCGGCGACAGATTGTCGGCTGCGGCGCCGGTTGCGCTCAGAAGGAGCCCGGCGGTCGTCAAAGCCAAAAGGCGGCTTTTCATTCTGTGTGCCTTCCCAAAGGGTAATTTCGCGCGTCGCGGCGCTCGTTCAAAAAATAATATTTAAATCGATAAAAATAGTCAACTATTAAGCGCGACGTTCCGCACCGAGAAAAACCGTCGGCGCGGAACCTCTGCCGCCGTCGTCGCGAGGAAGGCCCCCGGGGTCCAGGGCAACCGCTTCAGCAGCAGTTTCAAGTCGATGAAAAATCTCAGCCGAACTTGAACAGAACACCGTAGCCGCCGCGCGGATAATTCCAGGTGATTTCCCCGGATTCCTCGCACAGCACACGGCAGGTGCCGCATTCGAGGCAGCCGTCGGCGGTGATTTCGACCTGGCCGGTCTCCGCCTGCGAATAGCAACCGGCCGGGCACAGATGCGTCATGGCCAGCAGGTTTTTCGACGGCTTGTCATGCGCCGCGATCTTGATGTGCGGCTGGCCGGAATCGACCATGTAGCGATTCTGGAAAAGCTTTTCCTCGACCTTCTGGAATTGCGCCTCGACGGACATGCTGGTTCTCCCTGGTCAACGAAAGCGATTTCAAGCGAAGTGGAAGCCGGTTCGCGCGAAGAAATCGCGTTTGTGCAAGAATCCGGGGCCGCGCGACAAGGTCCCGGAAGAGACGAATTACCGCCACGCGCGGGCGATGCGGATGGCGTCGCCGATCAGCCCGAAGCCACGCGCCTTGCGGAAGCTGCGCACCGTGTCCTTTTCCTTGTCGATCTTCGGCTTGCCGTCGACGCGGACGAAATTCTCCATCGCCTTGGAGACAAGCTGCGGATAGGTGAGGAAGAGGTTCTGCGCCTGCGTATGAAGCAGTCCGGGCATGTCCTTGTGCTTCTTCAGGTCCTTCATCACGAAGCTCTCGTCGAGCATCTTCTTGTAGAGCGCGAGGTTCGCCTTGTTCATCGGGTCGCGTCGCGACTTGATCTGGAAGATCGCCTCGCCGGCCATGCGGCCGGAGGTCATGGCGAGATTGGAGCCTTCGCGATGGACGGCGTTGTTGAGCTGTCCGGCGTCGCCGCAGATCACCCAGCCGTCGCCGAACAATTGCGGCACGGCCTTGAAGCCGCCTTCGGGAATGAGATGGGCGGCGTATTCCTTGACCTCGGAGCCGGCGATCAGCGGGGCCACCGACGGATGCTTCTTGAAAGTGTCCAGCAATTGCGCCGGGGAAGTCTGGTTTTCGGCGAAATCCGACACCAGGCAGCCGATGCCGACCGAAATGCTTTCCTTGTTGGTATAGATGAAGCCCATGCCGGCCATGCCCAGCGAAATGGTTCCGGCCGCCTCGATTACCGCGCCTTCGTCAGCCTTCAGGTTGAAGCGCGCCTCGATCGTCTCGGCCGGCAGGAAATGCATTTCCTTGACCGCCAGAGCCACATGTTCGGCGGCTGGACGCGGGCGCAGTTCCGCGCGTGTGCCGAGCAGGCCGTTGACGCCTTCCGCCAGCACCACGACATCGGCGTGGATGGGGCCGCCCGAGCGGTCGGTGCGCACGCCGATCACCTTGCCATAGGCGTCGTGGATCAATTCGACGGCGGTGGTTTCGCACAGCAGGATCGCGCCCTTCTCCTGCGCCTGGCGGGCGAACCAGCGATCGAACTGCGAGCGGATGATCGTGTAGCGGTTGGGGCGCTCCTCGTTGAAGTCGTCGGAGCGGTAATGCATTCCGGTATGCGCCTTGTCGGTCATGAACCAGAAGCGCTGCTCGATCAGGCGGCGCTCGACCGGCGCCTCGTTGCGGAATTCGGGAATGATCTTTTCCAGCATGTCGGCGTAGAGAATGCCGCCCTGAACATTTTTCGAGCCGGGATATTCTCCGCGTTCGAGCTGCAGCACCTTCAGGCCGCGGGACGCCATCGTATAGGCGGCTGCGTTGCCGGCCATGCCGGCCCCGATGACGATCGCGTCGAATTTTTCGTCGATCATGGTCTTTTCCTCCGGCATATTCCCAAAAAGTGGAGAATTTTCGGTGGATATGAGGTGAAAAAAAAGTTCAGCCGGCGAGCCGGTCTTTGGAATGGGGCGAAAGGCGCTGGCGGAACGCCTCGGTCAGCGCGGGCAGGAAGCGGATCGCGTCGGTGACGATTCCGAGATGCGCGAAATCGAAGATCGGCGCGTTCTTGTCGGTGTTGATCGCGACGATCATGTCGGCCCCCTCGACGCCGACGCGATGCTGGATCGCGCCGGAAATGCCGGCGGCGATATAGAGCTTTGGACGGATCGTCTTGCCGGTCTGGCCGATCTGCCGGTCCGACGTCACCCAGCCTTTCTGGATCAGCGGCCGAGAGGCGCCGAATTCCGCGCCGAGCACCGAGGCGAGATTGCGCACCAGCTGGAAATTTTCCGGGCTCTGCAGGCCCATGCCGCCGGCCACCACCACATCGGCGAAGGACAGGTTGGACTTGTTGGAGTCGCGATCCGGCATAAAACTGAGGATTTTGGTGATGATGTCGGATTCGGTCAGGTCGATGGCGAAGGGAACGATGCGGCCTTCGCGGCCTTCCTGGCGCTCAGGCATCGGCATGACGCGCGGACGCACGGTGGCCATCTGGGGCCGGTAGTTCAGCGTGTAGATGGTGCAGAGCAGCGAGCCGCCGAAGGTCGGGCGGGTCGCGGCCAGCGACTTGTCGTCGTCCACCCGCAGTTCCGTGCAGTCGGCGGTGAGGCCGGTGAGGAGGGTGGTGGCGACCGAGCCGGCGAGGTCGCGGCCGAGCGTCGTCGCGCCGAGCAGCAGGATTTCCGGCTTGTGCGCGTTGACAAGCTGGGTCAGGCCCTTGGAATAAGGCTCGTTGCGATAATCGGCGAGCACCGGATTTTCGACCATGTACACGAGATCCGCGCCATAGGCGAAAGCCTCCTTGGCGGCGGCCTTCACCTCTTCGCCCGGCGCGCCCATCACCACGCCGGCGAGTTCGACGCCGAGCTGGTCGGCCAGCTTGCGGCCCTCGCCGAGCAGTTCGAACGACACCGGATGGACAATTCCGCGCTCCATCTCGATGAACACCCAGACGTGCTTGTGGTCGCGGTATTTCTCCGGCAATTCCTTCTTCATCGTGGCGCGGCTGCCGCCTTGCGGCGCGGCGGGCTTCGGATCGCTCATCTTCTGTCCCTCAAAATTTTCCGCGTCAAAATCCCGCGGCAAGTTTGGTCAGGTCGCTTTCGATCGCCGGAGCTTTTGCGAAAATGGTCGCGATCAGCGCTTCGGCGGTTTCGGCCTGCGTCGGCGCGATCTCGACGAGCGCCGCCTTTTCCGCACGGGGCGTCGGCGCGAATACGCGCTTGACCACGGTCGGCGAGCCGCGCAGGCCGCACAGTTGCAGATCCTCGATGCCGGCGTCCTTGGCGTTCCAGGTGACGATCTGCGCGCGCGCGGCGCGCAGGGCGTCGTCGATGCGGCCGCGCCGCACGACATTGGAGCCTTCCAGCATGGTGATCATGCAGGGCAGTTTCGATTGCAGCAATTGCGTGCCGCCTTCCGAGCGCCGCTCGAGCTTGATCGTGCGATTTTCGCCGTCGAGCTCGACGATCGCCGAGACATAGGTCAGCTGCAAAAGGTCGAGCCGCTTGGCGATGCCGGGGCCGACCTGCGCGGTGTCGCCGTCGATCGTCTGCTTGCCGGCGAAAATGATGTCGGGCGTCCCAAACGTCTCGCCGATCTTGCGCAGCGCCTGCGCCAGAGCATAGGAGGTGGCGAGCGTGTCGGAGCCGGCGAAGTAGCGGTCGGTCAGCAGCACGGCGCGGTCGGCGCCGATGGTGAGCGCCTTGCGCAGCGAGTCGGACGCCATGGGCGGCCCCATGGTCAGCACCGTGACCTCGCCGCCGACCTTGTCGCGCAGGCGCAGCGCCTCTTCGAGCGAAAAGAGGTCATAGGGATTGATGATGGTCGGCACGCCCTGCCGCATGATCGTATTGGTCACGGGATGGACGCGTATCTGCGCTAAATCCGGAACCTGCTTGATGCAGACGACAAAATGCATTTTTCGTCTCCGGCGGAATTTTCCGCAATTTTCAAGTCGAGGACTTTGTGTCTGGCCAGGCGTCGCAAGCTCCGTACCAACCCGGCAGATCAAGTTGAAACGCCTGAGAACGCGGGAAAAAATGCTTGCGGCCTTTTTGTCGCGCGGGGCAGGCGAAACCAACCTGTCGGCATTGCTACAGAAGTGTTCGGCGCGTTTTGAGCAAAGCCGCCAGATTGTCTGGGGATGTCCGTGTCCACGGAGGGGACACAAGCCCCGCTCCCGGAGGAGCCTGTTTTAGCAGGCGTTCCCAAGGGGGAGGGAGTTGTTGGCCGCGCTGTCGCAACCGTGCGCCTTGGTCAAGGCCCTGGCGTTTGCCCGTGGCTCGAGACATTCCCCATAGCCGGTGGCCATAGGGGCTTCCTGACCATGAGCGCGCTGGAGTTGAAACGTGTTTGAGGCGCCCACCGGCGCGATCACGCCCCTTCCTCGTCCAGCCGCTCGCGCGCCCTGGCGGCTACTTCCTCGTCCTCGTCGCCGATCAATCGCGCCGCGATGTCGCGCGGCGCGCGGTCGGCGACGACAAAGCGCACGCGCAGGTCGGAATCATCGACCAGGGGGCCGAGCGCCTCCGGGGCGATGCGCTCGGCGGCTTCGCGGCGCACGAGCGGGTCTTCGTCGCGGATCAGCGCATACAGTCTTTCGGAGGGCAGACGTCCCGCGACGATGCGGCGAATGCTCGCGTCGCGGTCGCCCACCATCATCGGCAGGAGGGTCGGGTCGAGCCGCCGCGCGACGGTGATGCGGACCTGTTCGTCCTCGTCGCCGGCCATGGCGACGAGATCGCCGCCTTCGAGCCGCAAGGCGCAGGCGATGCGCACCGTGCGATCCTTGTCGCGCCGCATCTCCCTGACGCGCGCGATGGGAAGACGGAGCGCCGCCATGGCGCGGACCTCCGGTTCGCGATCCTTCATCAGCCGGACGATCTGGAACGGATCGGCGTATTTGGCGGCGAGCGCCCGCACCTCGAAATAGAGATGGTCGACGTAGCCGCCGGCGAGTTCCGGATTGCCGGAAAAAAACCGGTCGATGCGGCGGGAGCGCCTGTCGCGCACGCAAATGCGGCCGAGCACGCAGCGTCCGCCGGCGCGCAATTCGTTATGCGGACAATCCTGGCAGGAGAAAGGGCGGCCGGTCCAGTCTTCCGCCGCTTCCGTCTCGTCGGTATTTGCCAATGCCGGCCCTCGCAATGTCGCAATACGAACCGACATAGCAAGCTGCGCGCCATTTTGCGCGGCGCCAGAAATTCCAGAATTTCTTGATGTCGATATTCTGCTTGCGCAGGGCGTAGCCGATCTGGCGCGGGGTGAGGCCGAGCAGCCGCGCCGCCTTGGCCTGCACCCAGCCGGTCTTGTCGAGCGCCTCGATCAGCCTTTCGCGTTCGCTCTTGCCGGGATGAACCACCGGACAATGATCGGGCGAGGGACATTCCATCGGCAGGCCGCGCTCCAGCGCGTCGCTGGCGTGTTCTGCGCAGGCGCCGGCCATCGCCTCGACAGGGACAGGCGCGACGAACGGCTCGGGGGCCGGCGCGGGCATCGGCGGCGCGATGGGGGCGGGCGCGGGCGCGGGCGCCGGCCGCGGCGCGGCGATGATCGGCGGCAGGCTGGGCTGCGGCGTCGGGTGCGGGTGAACGCCGGTCAAGGCGTTATGACCCTTCCACAGGGTCGCCGACAGGCAACAGCCTTGCCAGCAGGCGAGGTCGGAATTCAAGGATCTCTGCGCCCGCGGCGAGAGTCGCCGTGCGCCTGACGCAATTCTCCAGTTCCCGGACATTGCCGGGAAAGGCGCAATTGGCCATGATGTCCAGCGCCTTGCCGGAAAAGGCGTGATCGATGCCATTTTCCTGCGAATTGCTCGAGGAAGCGGGTCGCCAGGAGCTTGATGTCGCCCGGCCGTTCGCGCAGCGGCGGCGTCACCAGGGTCACGACATTGATGCGGTAATAGAGGTCGGCGCGGAAGTCGCCGCGCGCGACCGCCTCTTCGAGATTGCGGTTGGTGGCGCAGACGATGCGCACGTCGACCTTCAGCGTCTTGGTCCCGCCGACGCGCTCGAACTCGCCCTCCTGCAATACGCGCAAGAGCTTGGCCTGGAACGACGCGGAAATCTCGCCGATCTCGTCCAGGAACAACGTGCCGCCATTGGCCAGCTCGAAACGGCCGACACGCTGGTTGACGGCGCCGGTGAACGAGCCCTTCTCGTGCCCGAACAATTCGGATTCGATGACGCTTTCCGGCAAGGCGGCGCAATTGACCTTGACGAAGGCGTTTTTCGCGCGGGGCGAGTTCTCGTGGATGGCGCGGGCGAAAAGCTCCTTGCCGGTGCCGGTCTCGCCGCGCAGCAGCACGGTGGCGTTGGAGCGGGCGGCGATCTCAATGCGTTGCAGGATCGCCTTGATGGCCGCGCTCTCGCCGAGGATGAAATCCGATTTTCCGCGCGGTGTTTGTTTGGCGGATGGCGGACGGCTCTCGGTCAGCGCTTTTTCGAGGCGATGCTGCTCCTTGATCAGCCGGTCGCGATCCCGGGCGATCAGACCGTGCATCCGCATCGCCTGTCCCACGAGATTCGCCACCATGGTCAGAAGCCGCACGTCGTCTTCGAGCCGGAAATCGAGCTTGCCGCTCCATTCGCGATCCACTGTCAGCGTGCCCTTGGCGACGCCGTCCACCTTGATCGGCACGCCCAGGAAACTCACTTTGGTCATTGGCGGCAGCAGATGGCGATAGGCCGTGCCGGTGAAATATTGATGGGTGGAGATATCCTCGATCACCAGCGGCACCCCGGTGGCGACGATATGGTCGATCACCTTCTGCGGCAGAAGGGTTTTGGCGCCATTCGGCTTGTCCGTGGAATCGGAGGAGGCGGTGATCTCCGGCTCGCCGTCCTCGTCGAGCGCGAGGATGAAGCCGCGCCGCATCTGCATGAACGAGGACAGGACGGCGATCACCGCGCCGAGCGTCCGATCGAGCGATTGCGCGCCGGTCAGTATCTTGGATATTTCGTAAACGCCCGCCAGCGCGACGTCTTTATAGGCGGGTTCGAAGAGAATTTTGTCAGTTGAGGCCATGATTAGGCTCCCGATCAATTGGCGCAGCCCCGAAAGATCGTCTTCTCCTCATGGTTGGGCGGCGGAATCATGGACGGAAGGCGTCACATCCATGTCCGGTCGTTAAATCTACCAATGTCGCCTGCGTATTGTGAGACTAAGCCTGCGAAGACAGCTTGGAAACATCAAAAAACAAGCAACAGGCCGGCGACCCGCCCATATTTGTCGCAACCTGAACAAAAATGTCGCGGATTTTGAATCATTCCAGAGAAAAGGTTAAAAGGCATTGACCTGTATTGATTTTTTGGCGCCACTGCTCCATCACGCGCGCGCAAACCGCACCGACACATCGCGCGGCGGCGCCAATAGGGCGCGGAGGTCACGAGTATGTCGGCCCCAGCCCTCGCGTAAGCGGCAGCGTTGCCGGCGTTGACGCCGCCAGCGGCGGCGATCGTCGGCTTTTTCGGCAGGGCGGAGATCCGTTCGACCAGGCGCGCGATGTCGTCCGGCTTGAATTTTTCCGCCTGGATCACGTCGAATCCGGCCCGCGCCGCGGCAAGCGCCTCGTCGACGTCGCGGGCCTCGATCACCAGCCTCTTTCTCCGGCGCGTTCTTTCGCAGGCGCGCCGCGATCTGATCCAGCGGCGCGTCCGGCAGGAAGGCGAGGTGATCGGGAAAGACCAGGACGGTCTCCGACAGGCCCAGCCGATGCATCACGGCGCCGCCGGCGCGGACGGCCGCGGCTGCGAAATCCTTGACGCCGGGCGTGTTTTTCCGCGTGCAGGCGACGCAGATGTCGGGCGCCTCGGCGCGGCGGACTCCACGATCTCACGCGCCGCTGTCGCGACGCCAGACCAGATCTCGACCAGCGTCTGCGCGACCTTCCAGCCACGCAGCAGCGCGCCGGCCGGTCCCCGCGCGCGCAAGATTTCGGCGCCCGCCGGCAGCGCCTCGCCGTCGCGGCGAAGACGCTCGACATCCGCGCCCGCCAACTTGAGCAGCGTCGCGGCCTCCGCCGACAAGGCGAGGACCATTTCCCTTCGCGCGGTAAAAGTCATCAGGCCGGGTTCGGCGGCGATGCCGAGCAGGTCGGTGGTGAGATCGCCATAGGGCGCGTCGTCAAACAGCAGGCGCTCAAGTCTATGGCGCATGATCTGGGTCGGCATGGGATTTCCGATCTTGGCTTCTTTCCTTGTCGGCCATCCCGCCCCGTCGGGCAAGCCCGTCAGAACGCGGTCTGCACGGAGCAGGGCGCGCGCTTGCGCCTTTTTTGCGCCTGCCTGATCGCCTGGATGGCGGCGTCGGCGATGCTGCGGCCTCGCTTGTCGACGCCCCACCATTGCGCGCGGCGACCGCGCGGATCGACCTCCAGCAATTTGCAGCCGGCCGGAACGAAGACGCCATCGCGCGCCAGGCCGCGCATCACGCCGTCGATCGGCGCGACGACATTATGTCCGTTCAGCTTGCCGAGGCTGAGGCCGCGAAACACGCGCGTTCCGATTTCGACCGGCGTATGCCATACGCCATCGCTCGCTGCATAGACGAAACGCTCCCTGCCTATGCCGCCGAGCGGGCTCGGGACGCCGTCGAATTCGTCGGTCGCGCCCTGTTCGACAATGGCGCCGTTGCGGAGCGGGCGGGTTTCGACGGCGACGTCGCAATTTTCGCCGACGACGAAATTGGGCCCAAGCCCGACCGCCAGTCCCACGAAATAGCGGAAATCAGGGGTGATGCGGCGCTTTTGCATCCGCGCGTCGATCAGCACGGGAATTCGGCGCAACGCCAGGAGATCGCTCAATTGCAGCGTCGTCACCGCGACGCTGTCTTCATCGGCGACAACGTCGGCGATCTCCATCGCTGTTTCGGCGCGCCGGCCGAGGACGCCGTCGATGACGGCGCGGTCGTCGAACAGGGCGTCATAGAAGGCCATGCCGCGCCGGATCACCGGGGGATAGGGGTCATGGCTGAGGATCACGCTGTATCGCGCCTTGCGTAGCTTGACGGCGACCGCCGAGGCGATTTCATTGGTTCCGAGGACGACGGCGAGCGGTTGCGCGGAGCTTGCAAAAAAGGCCGCGAATTTCGATGCGCTCATGCCCTCGCCCCCCATAAATTGTTTTTGAAATGTCCCGGCCGGCATTCCGCCGTGAATCTCCCTCAAACAGGCTTGCAGAAGTCGGGCCAGCGGAAAAACCGCCAAATACGTCAAAAACAGCGGAGAAAGGCCAACTTTCAGGGCGGCTATGTCGAAATTGCGCGGGAGCTTTGTTGCGGTCGGAACACGCCCTGTCGGAATTTTGCAAGTCTTGTTGTCAGGGGCTTGTCGTCAGGACGTCTTGCCGGTTTCGGCGACCGCTTCAAAACCCTCGAATTGCGGCGGCCCGAGATAGAGGCCTTGCGTCTTGGGCGCGCCGGAATGGGCGCGGCGAAAAGCTTCCGAGCGGGTCCAGTCCTCGAAATGGCCGCGCGTCTCCCAGATCGTATGCGAGACGAACAGCGTCGCCGCATCGTCGCTTGGTCCGCGCAGAAGATGGAAGACCACGAAGCCGGGCATGGCGGGGAGGTCGCTCTGGCGGTTGCGCCAGACCTCTTCAAACTCCGCCTCGCGGCCGAGCGCGACGCGAAAGCGGTTCATGGCGATGAAGGTCATGTCTTTACTCCGAGCCAGGACATCATGTCCGTCAGGCGCGCCGCGCAAGCGAGCGCAGGAAGCCTTGGGCGTCGTCGTTCAGCTCCATGTCGACGGCGGGAGCCATCTTGAGGAGAACATTGGCGACGAAAGGCTCGTCGTTTCGTGTTTCCGCCAGCACTTCGCGCAAGACCGGAACATTGTCCTCGATATGATGCAGGAAGGCGACGCCTTTTTCCAGCGTCTCGCCCCACTTTTCCCGTGTCCAGCGCGCCAGCGGATACATGACCTCCTGCGCAAAATTCGATTTGCGCGCCTTTTCGAAAAAGCGCAGGCCGGCGCTCCAGTTTTCCTTGGCGCGCATCGGCGGCGGCGGCAGGTTGCCGATCAACATTTTCTGCGCCGCCTGGCCGACGTGGTCCTCGAGCGAAACCGGCTCGTCGATTTTCGAGCGGAAGCTCCACAGAGCTGTCGCGCCGGGGAAATCCTGGCCGAATTGCGCGATCAGCCCTTCCTCGACCTTGTCGATCGCCGGCCTGTCGCCTTTCAGCGACGCGGTCATGCAGAAGGCGAACAAGGCGTCCTTGGCGACATGGACGACGCCGCCGCTTTTCAACTGCTGCGCGGTCAGGGCGGGGGTGAGCCCGTCGGCGGGCGGCTGGACCTCCCCCGCGCGCAGGGCGCTGATGAACGCGGTGATCTCCAGCCAGCCGGGGAAATGGGCGAGGAAGGCTTCCGGATCGGCGTAAACCACGGCGAGATTGATGTCTTTCTTGCGTTTGACCAGTTCCGCCGCATCGCTCATCCGAAACTCCTTCCTTTTCAATAAAAATTCAGTCGCCGGTGATCACCACTTCGGGGATGCCGGTTTCGTCGAGATCAAGGCCGTCCTCCTCCGCCAGCGCGACGCCGGTGACGCAGACATCGCCGTCATCGACGACAATCTGTATCGGGGTGAGGGCCTTGCCCTGGCAGGGTCCAGAGAAACAATGGCCGGTGTCGAGATCGAACTGCGCGCCGTGATGGCTGCAGACGATGAAATTGCCGGCCTCGTCCATGAATTCGCCCGACCTGCCGTCGAGCTGCTGCGCCGCATGCGGGCAGAGGTTTTCGAAGCCATAAAAATTCGAGCCCTTGCGCGAGATGACTATCGGCCAGCGCTCGCCTTCGCCATTGGCCCCGACGCGTTTCAGGACAAAGCCCCGCGCGTCGTGATCGTCGATCTCGAAGGTCCGGCAGATCGCGTAAAGCTCGTCCATGAGACCATCTCCAATTAAATCACAGCATTCCAAGTTCGAGCTTGGCCTCATCCGACATTTTCGCTGGATCCCAGGGCGGATCGAACACGAGATTGACTTTCGCGCCGCAGGCTCCGGGCGCCATCAGCACCGCCTTTTCGACCCGGCGCAGCATTTCCCCCGCCACCGGGCAGCCTGGCGCCGTCAGGGTCATGTCGATGTCGATGAGCGCGGGATTGGCGATGTCGACGCGGTAGATCAGGCCGAGGTCATAGACATTCACCGGAATTTCCGGATCGAACACGGTGCGGATCGCCGCGATGACGTCCTCGCGCAGATCTCCGGTCCATTCCGGCGGTTGCGCGGGCTCGTCCGGGAAGCCAAAGGCCGAGCCATGCGGGGCGTCGGAAAGGGCGTCGGTCATGCGAAAAGCTCCTGCACGCGGCGGATCGCCTTGATGAAAACCTCGACCTCTTCATGCGTATTGTAGAGCGCGAATGAGGCGCGGGCGGAAGCGGTGAGGCCGAGCATCGTCATCAGCGGCTGGGCGCAATGGGAGCCGGCGCGGACGGCGATGCCGGCGCGGTCGAGAATGGTCGCAACGTCCTGCGGATGCGCGCCCTCGACGTCAAAGGTCACCAGCGCGCCCTTGTTTCTCGCGCGGCCGAACAGGCGGACCCCCGACAGTTTTTCCAGCTCTTCCGTCGCATGCGCCAGCAAAGTCGTCTCATGTGCGGCGACGGCGGCGCGGTCGAGGCCCTGCATGTAATCAAGCGCCGCCCCAAGCCCGATCGCCTCGACGATCGGCGGCGTGCCGGCCTCGAAACGATGCGGCGGCTCGGCATAGGTGACATTGTCCTTGAACACGTCCGCGATCATCTCGCCGCCGCCCTGATAGGGCTGCATGTTGGCCAGCAGTTCGTATTTGCCATAAAGAAAGCCGATGCCCGACGGGCCATAGAGTTTGTGGCCGGTGCAGACATAAAAGTCGCAGTCGAGCGCCTGCACGTCGACGATCTCATGCACGCTGCCCTGGCAGCCGTCGATCAGCACCTTGGCGCCGGCCGCGTGGGCGAGGCGGATGATGTCGGCGATCGGCGTGATCGTGCCGAGCACATTCGACATGTGGGTGATCGCGACAATCTTTGTCTTTTTCGTCAGGCAATTGGCGAAAGCGGCCAGGTCGAAGGAGCCGTCTTCGGCAATGGGCGTCCAGACGAGCTTCGCGCCCTTCCGCTCGCGCAGGAAATGCCAGGGCACGATATTGGAGTGATGCTCCATCTCCGACAGGACGATCTCGTCGCCTTCGGAAATCTCGGCGCCGAGACTCGACGCGACGAGATTGATCGCCTCGGTTCCGCCCTTGGTGAAGACGATCTCCTCAGCTCTCTTCGCATTCACGAAGCGGCGGGCGGATTCGCGCGCCTGTTCAAATCGAATCGTCGATTCGCTTGATAAAAAGTGCGCGCCGCGATGCACGTTGGAGTAAGTGTCGGCATAGGCCGCCATCACCGCGTCGAGCACGACTTCCGGCTTTTGCGCCGAGGCGGCGTTGTCGAAATAGACCAGCGGCTTGTCGTAGATTTTTCGCGCGAAGAATCGGGAACTTCTCCCGTTCCGCAACGACGTCGAACGTCGACAAGGCGGGGCTGACGGCGAGCGCCTCATTCAACATAGGAGGCCTCGCCGGAATGACGCGCAAGCCATTTGTGGGTCCGGTCGGACGCCAGCGCCCGCAGGCCCTCGTTATCGATCGTGTCGAGCGCCTCGCCAAGGAAAGCCTCGACCAGCATGGCGCGGGCGTCCGCTTCCGGAATGCCGCGCGCGCGCAAGAAGAACAGGGCGTTGGAGTCGAGTTCGCCGGCTGTCGCGCCATGGCTGCATTTCACGTCGTCGGCGAAAATCTCCAGCTCCGGCTTGGTCACGATTTCGGCGCGATGCGACAGCAAGAGCGCGCGGCTCAATTGCCTCGCGTCGGTTTTCTGCGCTGCCTGCGCGACCTTGACGCAGCCCTGGTAGACGCCACGACCGGCGCCGGCGAGCACGCTGCGGAATGTCTGCTTGCTCGCGGTATTGGGCGCGGCGTGCAGCACGACGGTGGTGTTGTCGCAATGTCGACGGTCGGCGACGAGCGTCGCGCCGTCCATCTGTGCCTCGCTTTGCTCGCCGGCGAGTTTCAAAAGCGCCTCATGCCGGGCGAAATGGCCGCCTTGCGAGAAATAAAAGCCGCGATAAAGCGCCTTTTCGCCCAGCTCCGCCAGGGTTGCTGCGGTCTGACGCGCGGCGGCGCCGAAATTCTCAAGACGCACGTGCGTCAGTTTCGAATTCGCCGCTAGGCTGAATTCGCTCACGATGGTGGCGAAGACAGGCGCGCCGTCGTGCGATTCGAAAATCGTCGCCTGTGCGCCCTCTTCGAGCACGACGAGAATGCGCAGATGCCGGCCGTCGGCGCCCTGCGCGGCCACATCCGTCCAGTTGAAGCGCAGATGCAGCGGCGTCGCCAGCGTCACATCCTTCGGCACATGCAGGACGATCCCTTCCTCCATCAATGCGGTGTTGAGGTTGATGATCGGATGGTCCTGCTGCGGGTTGATCTTGCCGATGAAGCCGGCGACCGCCGAATTCTTCTCCGCCAGAACCTTGCGCAGGGAGTGCGCGCCCATGGCGCAATAGGACGAAGCGGAATCCGCCAGCACGCCGTTCTCGAAGGCGGCGACGCAGGCGCCGGCGAATTCCGGCGGCGCGTCGACCACGGAGTCCGGCGCGACCGTCTCGTGGAGCGCCTTGGCGAGGTCGGAATAGCGCCATTCCTCGACGCGGCGGTTCGGCAGGCCGGATTGAGCGAATTTTTCGCCCGCCTGCTCCAGCAGCGCGCCGAGCCAGGGCGCCGCGCGGTGCGACGCGTCTTGCCGGCGCGCCGCCATGCTGGCGAGAAGATTGTCGAGCGAAACCACCTTGCCCATAAAGAAAACCCTCACGCGGCCTTGTTGATGACGGCGTCGTAGCCATTCTCTTCGAGTTGCAGCGCCAGGCTCTTGTCGCCCGACAGCACGATTTTTCCGCCCGAAAGAATGTGGATGACGTCCGGCTGGATATAGTCGAGCAGGCGCTGGTAATGGGTGATGACCAGGAAGGAGCGGTTTTCCGCGCGCAGCTTGTTCACCCCTTCGGCGACGAGCTTGAGCGCGTCGATGTCGAGGCCGGAATCCATTTCGTCGAGAATGCAAAGTTTCGGCTTCAACAGCGCCATCTGCAGCGTCTCGTTGCGCTTCTTCTCGCCGCCCGAAAATCCGACGTTCAGCGGACGCTTGAGCATGTCTTCGGAAATGTTCAATTCCTTGGCGGCGGCGCGGACAATGCGCAGGAATTGCGCGGCGTCGAGCTCCTTTTCGCCGCGCAATTTCGCCTGCGAATTCATCGCCGTCTTGAGGAAGTTCATGGTCGAGACGCCGGGGATCTCCATCGGATACTGGAAGGCGAGGAAAATGCCCTTGGCGGCGCGCTCTTCCGGCGACAGGCCGGTGATGTCCTCGCCGAACAGGTCGATTTCGCCGCTGGTGACTTCGTAGCCGGCGCGTCCCGCGAGCGTGTAGGAGGTGGTGGACTTGCCGGCGCCGTTCGGCCCCATGATCGCGTGGACTTCGCCCGGCGGCACTTTCAGCGACAGACCTTTCAGAATTTCCTTGCCGAACACATTGACGTGGAGGTCCTTGATCTCAAGCATTATCCAACGCTCCCTTCGAGGCTGATGCCGACGAGCTTTTGCGCCTCGACAGCGAATTCCATGGGCAATTGCTGCAAGACTTCGCGGCAGAAGCCATTGACGATCAGCGCGACGGCCTCCTCTGTCGGGATGCCGCGCGAAACACAGTAGAAAAGCTGGTCGTCGGAGATTTTCGACGTCGTCGCCTCGTGCTCCAGTATGGCCTTCGGATTGCGCGACTGGATGTAGGGCACGGTATGCGCGCCGCATTTGTCGCCGAGCAACAGCGAGTCGCACTGGGTGAAGTTGCGCGCGCCGTCGGCCTTGGCATGGACGCTGACGAGGCCCCGATAGGTGTTTTGCGCATGTCCGGCGGAGATGCCCTTGGAGACGATGCGGCTCGACGTGTTCTTGCCGAGATGCAGCATTTTGGTGCCGGTGTCGGCCTGCTGGAAATTATTGGCGATGGCTATGGAATAGAATTCGCCGACCGAATTATCTCCGCGCAGGATGCAGGACGGGTATTTCCAGGTGATTGAAGAGCCGGTCTCGACCTGCGTCCAGGAAATCTTGGAGCGAGCGCCGCGGCAGTCGCCGCGCTTTGTGACGAAATTATAAATGCCGCCCTTGCCGTTCTCGTCCCCCGGATACCAGTTCTGGACGGTGGAATATTTGATCTCGGCGTCGTCCATCGCCACGAGTTCGACGACGGCTGCGTGCAGCTGGTTCTCGTCGCGCTGCGGCGCCGTGCAGCCCTCGAGATAGGAGACGTAGGAGCCCATGTCGGCGATGATGAGGGTTCGCTCGAACTGGCCGGATTTGGCGGCGTTGATGCGGAAATAGGTCGACAATTCCATCGGGCAGCGGACGCCTTCGGGGATATAGACGAAGGAGCCTTCCGAAAACACCGCGGCATTCAGGGTCGCGTAGAAATTGTCGGTCGATGGCACGACCGAGCCGAGATATTTCTTCACCAGTTCCGGATGCTCTTTCACCGCTTCCGAAATCGGGCAGAAGATGACGCCGACCTTCGACAGCTCCTCCTTGAAGGTCGTGACGACGGAGACGGAGTCGAACACCGCGTCGACCGCGATCTTGCGCTCCTGCACGCCGGCGAGCACTTCCTGTTCGTGCAGGGGAATGCCGAGCTTTTCGTAAACGCGCAGCAGTTCCGGATCGACTTCGTCGATGTTCTTCGGCTTGTCGCTGTCGCCCTTCGGGGCGGCGTAATAATAGGCGTCCTGGAAGTCGATCTTCGGGTAGTGCAGCTTGGCCCAGTGCGGCTCTTCCATGGTCAGCCAGCGCTTGAACGCGTCGAGGCGGTAGGCGAGCAGCCAGTCCGGCTCGTTCTTTTTCGCCGAAATGAAGCGGATGACCTCTTCGTTCAGACCCTTGGGCGCAAAGTCGGATTCGATCTCGGAGACGAATCCGTATTTGTATTTGCGGTCCGCGAGTTCTTGCAGGGTGTCCGTCTCTTCGCTCATGTCAGGGTTCCGACTTTCAACTTTTCCGCCCGAAAATCGCGGGACTTGGGCCGCGTCGGCGATTGTGCGGCGCGGCGCCCGAGGGGGAGAATGCAAGCGAGGCGCCACCGCTGGTTTAGCGGGCCAGTCCCGCCGCAAGCTCGGCCACGACAGGCCAGCCGACCGCGCCCGTGGGGTCGAGCGCGCGCAGGGCGTCGAGCATTTTTTCCGCGTCCTGCCTCTCGTTGCGGCGGAGGTGGATGAAGGCCAGCGCCTTCAGCGTGTAAAGGGCGAAACGTCCGGCGCCGTCGGAAATGTCTTTTTGCGGCGTCCATCGCCGCCAGTCCTCGGGCCAGCCGGCCTGGCGCGCCGCGACCTCGAGGCCTGCCTGCGCCACGCTTCGGGCCTCGTCCAGGTTGCCCTGGTAAGTGTGGATTTTATAAAGACAAAAATAGGTCGGCAGCTCGTCCGGCGCCGCCGCGAGAGCCTCGCGGAACAGCGCGTCGGCCGAAGCGAAATCGCCGCGATAGGCGGCGACGCCTTTCTGCAGCAGGTCGTTGATGGGTTTGGGCAGGTCGCCGAAATTGATCGCGTCTGGCTCGGGGAATTGAACGATCGTCATCTTCTGGTCTCCGGCTTTGAGGCAAAACGCCTGCAAAAGCGGGGCCGGGCTCGCGTAGCATTTAGGACATTGTGCTCTTGTCGGCATTGCGACGCGGCCCATTTTCCAGCGGTCCCGGCGCTGGTCTTTATTTTGCATTCCACGGCGCAGGGGCGCGTGGATTTCGTCGATCGACCGCCTTTTCCCTTGCCGCCCGATCGGGCGAACCAGCCGGAAGGTCAATCGATGACGGAAAAAACCTCCGATCGCATCAAATCAATTATCGACGGCAGCGATGTGGTGCTGTTCATGAAAGGCGTACCTGCCGCCCCGCAATGCGGCTTCTCGGGCGCGGTCGTCCAGGTGCTCAACGGCTTCGGCGTGAAATATGACGCCGTCAATGTCCTGGCCGATCCCTTTGTCCGCGAGGGCGTCAAGGCCTTCTCCAACTGGCCGACCATCCCGCAGCTTTACGTCAAGGGCGAGTTCATCGGCGGCAGCGACATCGTGCGCGAAATGGCGGCCTCAGGCGAACTGACCCAGCTCTTCGCCGATAAGGGCGTGGCGGTTTCGGCATGACGGAGACCCAGACCGCAAGTGTCTTTGACGTGCCACAGCTCTACAAGCGTCACGTCTTCGCCTGTTTTACGCAACGCCCCGCCGGGCACCCGCGCGGCTCCTGCGGCGAGCAGGGGGCGCAGCCGCTGTGGGACCGGCTCGGCCGCAAGATCGAGGCCGAGCGTCTCTCCGATGTGGGCTTCACGCCCTCGGGCTGCCTCGGCTTCTGCCGCGCCGGCCCGCTGATGGTCGTCTATCCCGAAGGCGTCTGGTACCAGCCGAAGACGCCGGAAGACATCGACGAAATCGTCGAGACGCATTTGAAGGGCGGCCAACTGGTGGAGCGCCTGGTCGTCGTCCTCGCGCGCTGACGCCCGTTGTCGTCGAAAAAGGCCCGGCTCAGACCTGAGCCGGGCTCTTTTTATGGCGCGCCGCGCAAAAGTTTGAGGCAATCGATGTTTGCGGCCATGTCCAGCGCCGAAAATCCATCGAGCGTCTCGGCTTGAATGTCGGCCCCGCGCGCCAGGAGATGCGCCACCACCTCGGTGCGTCCCGACGACGCCGCATACATCAAAGCCGTCGCGCCATTGTCGTTGCGATTGTCGATGTCGATTCCCGCCTCGATCAGCAGGTCGATGATCGCGAGACGCCTTTCGACGCAGGCGAGCCAGAGCGCGTTGTTGCCATCGGCGTTATGCGCCTCGACTTTTCCGCCCGCCGCGATGATTTCCCTCGCCATGCCGAGATCGCCCGTCAGCGCGGCGCGCATCAATGGCGTAGTTCCGTTCGCACTGGTCGCGTCGACGTCCGCGAAGCCTTGACTGTCGAGCCACGCTTGCAATGTCTGGGTCATGAGCCGAAGCCTTCCAGTCTTTGCTTGTCGGGATAGGCGCCCTCCGTGGCGATGCGTTGGTCGATCAGCGGGCGTCCGACGGTGAAGTGATAGACCGTTTGCAGATCAGCCGTTTTCAGCCGGAGAAATTCATGCGTCTCGTCGTCGAAAAAACAGCCGACGCCCGTGCCGCGCAGGTCCAGCGCCTCCGACTTCATGTAGAGAGCCTGGCCGACCAGGCCCGCCTCCCAATGCAATTGCCGATATGCAAAGGCGCTTTCGCGGAGCGGCTGCCCGAATTCCGCCAGCATCGCGACGGCGAAACAACCGTCGCCGGCGATGGCCTGGTTGCAGAACAGCCGCCGCGCCGCGCCGCGCGCGTCGCCCGGCTTCAAAAGGAACAGAGGCAGATGATCCGGCGCCTCGGCGACTTTCGCCCAGAGGTAATCCGCGTCGAGCGAATGGCGCAGGAGTTTCTCGGCTTGGGGATGACGGGGCAGGGCGTAGAGACCCGGCGAAAGACCGTCGACGCGGTGGACGAACAGTATGGGGTGCAAGCGCGGCTGAAAACTCCAGACGCTCCACGGCGCCGCGGCGCGGACCTGCAAACCATCGAGCAGAGTGAAGAACTGCGTCGCAGGCATCGAGAATTTGGCGTCGAAATGCTGCGCGCTGCGGCGGCGCAAGACCATGTCCGCGGTGATCGCGGGTTGTGTCAACGGCGGCAGGGCCGGCGCGACAAATGCGTCGTCGAGCGGCGCGCCAAGGGTCGCGGCGGCGACTTCGTCGATGATCGGCCAGCGATACATCGGGCGGCGGTCGAGCAGATTGGCTCGCCCCGCCCAGGCGCCGCCCTTGGTCGGTTCCGGCGGCAAGGCTTCGCGGTCGGCGGAGATGGGCGACACCTCAAGCAGCAGCTCCGGATCTTCCGTCTCAGAGCGTTCAAAATCCTCTCTACGGTCGAGGCCGAGAATTTCGGCGATGCCCGCGCTGGCAAGGCCGTTCACCAGCCGAACGCGCCAGCCCAGAACCGCCGCCGCATAGGCAAAGGCGCCGAGCGCGTGGCCGGTGTCGATCTGGCAATAGCGGAAAGCGCGCTCGCCATATTTCCATGCCTCCCGCCAGTGGATCGACGACAGGCCGATCCACAGGCGCGGCGCGTCGGCCTTCTGTCGGCTTTCGTCCCTCCGTCTCAACTCCAGGGCGTGATCGCGGCTGATATAGTGATAAAGCCCGTCCTCGAGCCCCGCGACGTTTTCGGCCAGCACATAGGCTTCGGTCGGGTGGAGATTGCCGCTCGACGGGTTGCAGCGCAGCGCCCAGCGGTCGGGACCGAATTGTTTCCAGGCCGAAAGGCCCATGGAAAGATGCAGCAAGGCGCCGACCGCTTCGCGGTTGAATGCCGGCGCGGCGGCGACTGTCTCCGGCGCGAGAGCGAGTTCAACCCGCTCGGCGCCCGAAAATTCGCGGAAGGGATCGGGCTGCGCGTCCCAGTCGAGCGTCTCCGGTCCGGCGGCGTAGCGTTCGAAACGGTGCTTCGTCCGATTGTGGTAGGCGATGGCCGCTTCGGAGCCGGCGGCCTTCGCCGGCGTGGGGCAGGGCGTCGCCGCAAGCGGGCGCGAGCAGCCTTGAGCCGAGGCGAGATTGTCGTTTTCGCCAAGCAGCGACAGTACTGGCTCGCGATCGAAGCCGGCGCATTTCTGCCCTTCCGTTTCGATCAGCGGCCGGCGGATCAGCAGCGGATCGGCCAGCATCTGCGCCAGCAGATCTTCCGCGCCGAGCTTTGACGGATCGATTTCGCCCGACTTGACCCGCGGCGCCGCCGGATTGACCCAGGCCGCGAGCGGCGCGTCGCCGAAAAAGCCGCGCAGCCGCTCGCGCGTCCACGGTTCGCTCAGAAGGTCATGCGCCAGAACCTCGTGTCCCGCAGCGGCGAGCATGGCCTTCTGTTTGCGATTCGTGCCGCAGCCGGGCTTTTCAAAGAATATGACCTGCGCCATGGTCAGATGATGTTGAGCTGGACAAGCGGCGCCGCGCCGCCACGGCCCAGGATCACATCGACTTTTTTCCGCACGGCTTCAAGCGTCAGCGGCTTGACCATGGCGCCGTGCGCCCCGGCCTTCATCGCCTCGACGGCGAGCCCTTCCTCGGCCTTGTCGCAGACCACCAGGATGCGCACGCCGGGAAATTTCGCCGCGATCTCGCCGACCAGCCCGAGCCCTCTCTTTTGCAACAAGGAGACGCCGAGCAGCACGACATGCGGCGCGAGCCAGCCCTGGCCCTTCTCGAAGGCCTCTTCGGGGCTCGCCAGCTCGTGCGTCTCGATCTCGTCATGCAACATGAATTGCAGCACCGAACGGGTGATGTCGTCCTCGTCGACGACAAAGACCCGCCGCTGATCAACCGCTTTCGATGTCTCCACGCCAATCTGCATCGTCGCCTCGCTCTTGTGTCTCTTGGACTGTCTTTTGTTCCGTCCGCGCCCGGCCCCGTGTCGGAGAATCCGCGCGCCTAAACCGTGTGCAAATTCTATTCCGTCTTGGGCGCCGCCGCCGACGCGAAGCGTAAAATCGCGACAATCATGTCTTGTTTGCCCCAGCCACGACCTGGCTGTCGGTTTGTTCACATGGCGGCCCAATCCAGGGGTGCTTATAAAAAGCGATAAAAAACAATAAGTTACGAAACAAAAAAAGCTGGCACGGCGGTTGCAAACCTATTGGCCGGAACGGCGAGTGAGGGCTGAATGCACGCAGACGCACGACGAGCGATGTGTTCCTTCCCGTCAAAGCGGGTCCGTTTCTGACAGAGAGAAACAGTCTCGCGCAAAACGCGCGAAGTTCAAGCCACACGGAACTTTTTGAGGAGCATCACATGGCTAAACTGAGGCAGATCGCCTTTTACGGCAAGGGTGGCATCGGCAAGTCCACGACGTCGCAGAATACTCTGGCCGCGCTTGCGCAAATGGGCCAGCGCATCCTGATCGTCGGCTGCGACCCCAAGGCCGACTCGACCCGCCTGATCCTGCACGCCAAGGCGCAGGACACCATCCTGTCGCTCGCCGCCGAAGCGGGTTCGGTCGAAGACCTCGAACTCGAAGACGTGATGAAGATCGGCTATCGCGACATCCGTTGCGTCGAGTCCGGCGGTCCGGAGCCCGGAGTCGGCTGCGCCGGCCGCGGCGTCATCACCTCGATCAACTTCCTGGAGGAGAACGGCGCCTACGAAGACATCGACTACGTCTCTTATGACGTGCTCGGCGACGTCGTCTGCGGCGGTTTCGCCATGCCGATCCGCGAGAACAAGGCGCAGGAAATCTACATCGTCATGTCCGGCGAAATGATGGCCATGTATGCCGCCAACAACATCTCGAAGGGCATTCTGAAATACGCCAATTCCGGCGGCGTGCGCCTGGGCGGCCTGGTCTGCAACGAACGCCAGACCGACAAGGAATATGAATTGGCCGAACTCGCTGGCCAAGAAGCTCGGCACCAAGCTCATCTATTTCGTGCCGCGCGACAATATCGTGCAGCACGCCGAGCTGCGCCGCATGACGGTGCTGGAATATGCCCCCAACTCCGTGCAGGCCGGCCACTATCGTTCGCTGGCCGAGAAGGTCCACGGGAATTCGGGCAACGGCATCATCCCCACCCCGATCACCATGGACGAGCTGGAGGACCTGCTCATGGAGCATGGCGTCATGGCTCAGGTCGACGAGACCCAGGTCGGCAAGACCGCCGCGGAAGCCTGAGCGTAATGGTCCGGCCCCCGCGCCGGGGGCCGGATTTCTCGAAGGGCGAAGCGATTTGGAAAAAGAGGTGGCGACATGAGTGTTGCGGAAACTGAAAGCGTTGCCGACATCAAGGCGCGCAACAAGGAATTGATCAGCGAAGTGCTGAAGGTCTATCCTGAAAAGACCGCCAAGCGCCGCGCAAAACATCTGAACGTGCATGAGGCCGGCAAGTCCGATTGCGGCGTCAAGTCGAACATCAAGTCAATTCCCGGCGTGATGACCATTCGCGGCTGCGCTTACGCCGGCTCGAAGGGCGTCGTCTGGGGCCCGATCAAGGACATGATCCACATCAGCCACGGCCCTGTCGGCTGTGGCCAGTATTCCTGGGCCTCGCGCCGCAATTACTACATCGGCACGACCGGCATCGACACTTTCGTGACGATGCAGTTCACGTCGGACTTCCAGGAAAAGGACATCGTGTTCGGCGGCGACAAGAAGCTCGCCAAGATCATGGACGAGATCCAGGAACTGTTCCCGCTCAACAACGGCATCACCGTGCAGTCGGAATGCCCGATCGGCCTGATCGGCGACGATATCGAAGCCGTGTCCAAGGTGAAGTCGAAGGAATTCGGCGGCAAGACCATCGTTCCCGTGCGTTGCGAGGGCTTCCGCGGCGTCTCCCAGTCGCTGGGCCATCACATCGCCAATGACGCGGTGCGCGATTACATCTTCGACAAGCTCGACCCGTCGAGGCCGGCCCAGTTCGAATCCACGCCTTACGACGTGGCGATCATCGGCGACTACAACATCGGCGGCGACGCCTGGTCCTCGCGCATCCTGCTCGAAGAGATGGGCCTGCGCGTCATTGCGCAATGGTCGGGCGACGGCTCGCTGGCGGAACTCGAGAACACCCCCAAGGCGAAGCTCAACGTCCTCCATTGCTACCGTTCGATGAACTATATCTCCCGCCACATGGAAGAAAAGTTCGGGATTCCGTGGTGCGAATACAACTTCTTCGGCCCGTCCAAGATCCAGGAATCGCTGCGCAAGATCGCTTCCTATTTCGACGACAAGATCAAGGAAGGCGCAGAGCGCGTCATCGCCAAGTACCAGCCGTTGATGGACGCGGTCATCGCCAAGTACCGTCCGCGCCTCGAGGGCAAGACCGTCATGCTCTACGTCGGCGGCCTGCGTCCGCGCCACGTCATCGGCGCCTATGAAGACCTCGGCATGGAAGTTGTCGGCACGGGCTATGAATTCGCCCATAACGACGACTATCAGCGCACCGCCCAGCACTATGTGAAGGACGGCACCCTGATCTATGACGACGTGACCGGCTACGAATTCGAGAAATTCGTGGAAAAGGTCCAGCCTGACCTCGTCGGCTCCGGCATCAAGGAAAAATACGTCTTCCAGAAGATGGGCGTGCCTTTCCGCCAGATGCACAGCTGGGATTATTCCGGCCCCTACCACGGTTACGACGGCTTCGCGATCTTCGCGCGCGACATGGACATGGCGATCAATGCGCCGGTCTGGAAAATGGCCAAGGCGCCGTGGAAGCAAGACAAGGAACTGAAACTCATCGCGGCTGAATGACCGCGCGCGGCGGCGCCCGTCGCGAGACGGGCGCCAGCCGCCTTCGAAAGACATGAGAGGGCTTTAACATGGCACAGAACGCCGATCACGTACTCGACCACTTCGACCTGTTCCGCGGTCCGGAATACCAAGAGATGCTGGCGAACAAGCGCAACCTGTTCGAAAACCGGCGTGATCCGGCTGAAGTCGAACGCATCCGCGAATGGGTCAAGACTCCCGAATACCAGGAATTGAACTTCAAGCGCGAAGCCCTGACCATCAATCCGGCCAAGGCCTGCCAGCCGCTCGGCGCGGTTTTCGTCGCCGTCGGCTTCGAGAAGACCATTCCCTTCGTCCATGGCTCGCAGGGCTGCGTCGCCTATTATCGCTCGCACTTCTCGCGTCACTTCAAGGAGCCGACTTCCTGCGTCTCCTCCTCGATGACTGAAGACGCGGCGGTGTTCGGCGGCCTCAACAACATGATCGACGGCCTGGCCAACACCTACAACATGTACAAGCCGGCGATGATCGCGGTCTCCACGACCTGCATGGCGGAAGTGATCGGCGACGATTTGAACGCCTTCATCAAGACCTCGAAGGAAAAGGGCTCCGTGCCCGAAGACTTCGACGTCACCTTCGCTCATACCCCGGCCTTCGTCGGCAGCCACATCACCGGCTACGACAACGCCATGAAGGGCGTGCTCCAGCACTTCTGGGACGGAAAGGCCGGCACCGCGCCGAAGCTCGAGCGCCAGGAAAACAACTCGATCAATTTCCTCGGCGGCTTCGACGGCTACACCGTCGGCAATTTGCGCGAAATCAAGCGCATCTTCGGCATGATGGGCGTTGAGTACACCATTCTCGGCGACAACAGCGACGTGTGGGACACGCCGACCGACGGCGAATTCCGCATGTATGATGGCGGCACCACGCTCGAGCAGGCGGCCAACGCCGTGCACGCCAAGGCGACCATTTCGATGCAGGAATATTGCACCGAAAAGACCTTGCCCTTCATCAAGGAGCATGGCCAGGAAGTCGTCGCCTTCAACCATCCGGTCGGGGTCAAGGGCACCGACGAATTCCTGATGGCGGTGTCGCGCATCACTGGCAAGGAAATCCCCGAGGAGCTCGCCAAGGAGCGCGGTCGTCTGGTCGACGCCATCGCCGACTCGAGCGCCCATATCCACGGCAAGAAGTTCGCGATCTACGGCGATCCGGACCTCTGCTACGGCCTCGCGGCCTTCCTGCTCGAACTCGGCGCCGAGCCGACCACGGTTCTTTCCACCAATGGCGGCAAGGCCTGGGAAAAGAAGATGCAGGCCCTGTTCAACTCTTCGCCTTTCGGCAAGAATTGCAAGGTCTATCCGCAGAAGGACCTTTGGCACCTGCGCTCGCTGCTGTTCACGGAGCCGGTCGACTTCCTGATCGGCAACACCTACGGCAAATATCTGGATCGCGACACCGGCACGCCGCTGATCCGCATCGGCTTCCCGATCTTCGATCGCCACCACAAGCACCGCTATCCCGTGTGGGGCTATCAGGGCGGCATGAATGTCCTCGTGACGATCCTCGACAAGATCTTCGACACGATCGACAACACCACGAACGTCCCGTCGAAGACCGATTATTCCTTCGACATCATCCGCTGATCGGCTGCGGGAGGGGTTGTCGGTTTGTTGACAAGCCGACAATCGCCTCATGGCCGAAAGAGTACCTGGTCCGGCAAGGCGTCTCGCCTTCCGGGCCTTTTTTTTCAGAGGCTCCGGCGCATTGCGGCCGGGCGGATGCTGCGGCGCCAAATTTGCTCCTGACTTCACGAAAACCGGCGTCGTTTCGGGCGCTTGCTACTGATTGCCGCTTTTCGCGCCATGCATTGCGCAAAGCGCCGGACGATCTGCACAGGAGAGACGCATGGCTTCCCTTTCCGCGACGATCCAGGACGTGTTCAACGAGCCGGCTTGCGGCAAGAACGCCAACAAGACCGAGGCCGAAAAGAAGAAGGGCTGCACCAAGCAGTTGCAGCCCGGCGGCGCCGCCGGCGGCTGCGCCTTCGACGGCGCCAAGATCGCCTTGCAGCCTTTCACCGACGTCGCCCATCTCGTGCACGGCCCCATCGCCTGCGAGGGAAATTCCTGGGACAATCGCGGCGCCGCATCGTCCGGCCCGACCATCTGGCGCACCGGCTTCACCACCGACATCAATGAAACGGACGTGGTATTCGGCGGCGAGAAGCGCCTGTTCAAGGCCTGTCGCGAGATTATCGAGAAATACGATCCGCCGGCGATCTTCGTCTATCAGACCTGCGTGCCGGCGATGATCGGCGACGACATCAACGCCGTGTGCAAGGCGGCGTCGGAAAAATTCAACAAGCCGGTCATCCCCGTCAATGCGCCGGGGTTCGTCGGCCCCAAAAACCTCGGCAACAAGCTGGCGGGCGAGGCGCTGCTCGACCACGTCATCGGCACGGTCGAGCCGGAATACACCACGTCCTACGACATCAACATCATCGGCGAGTTCAACCTGTCGGGCGAATTGTGGCAGGTGAAGCCCCTGCTCGACGAGTTGGGCATCCGCATCCTCTCCTGCATTTCCGGCGACGGCCGCTACAAAGAAGTGGCCTCGTCACATCGCGCCCGCGCCTCCATGATGGTCTGCTCCAAGGCGATGATCAATGTCGCGCGGAAAATGGAGGAGCGTTACGGCATTCCCTTCTTCGAGGGCTCGTTCTACGGCATCGAGGACACGTCGGGATTCGCTGCGCGAACTGGCGCGTTTGCTGATTTTGCGCGGCGCGCCCGAGGAGTTGATGGAGCGCACGGAAGCTCTCATCACGCGTGAAGAAGCGAGGGCTTTCGCTTCGATCGCCGCCTACAAGCCGCGGTTCAAGGGCAAGAAGGTTCTGCTCATCACCGGCGGCGTGAAATCCTGGTCTGTGGTCGCCGCCTTGCAGGAGGCGGGGCTGGAGCTGGCCGGCACCAGCGTCAAAAAATCGACGCGCGAGGACAAGGAGCGCATCAAGGAATTGATGGGCCAGGACGCGCACATGATCGAGGACATGACGCCGCGCGACATGTACAAGATGCTCAAGGACGCGCGGGCCGACATCATGCTGTCGGGAGGGCGTTCGCAATTCGTCGCCCTGAAGGCGACCATGCCCTGGCTGGACATCAACCAGGAGCGCCACCACGCCTATATGGGCTATGTCGGCATGGCCAAGCTCATGGCCGAAATTGACCGCACGCTATACAATCCCGTGTGGGAGCAGGTGCGCAAGCCGGCGCCCTGGGCGAAGGCGGGCGACAGCTGGCAGGACAGGGCTCTCGCCGAGATCGCAGCGGAAGAAGCGGAGCTCGCCGCCGACCCGGTCAAGGCGCAAGCGGCGCGTCGGGCGACGAAAATCTGCATGTGCAAGAACATCGATCTCGGCGCGATTGAGGACGCGATCGTCCAGCATGGGCTGACCACAGTCGAAGGCGTGAAGGAAAAGACCAACGCCTCCGGCGGTTGCGGCGCCTGCGCCCTGAAGATCGAGGAAATTCTGGAAGCCGGCGACGTTGTCGGACTCCCTACACCGGCCCACACCATCGCGGCGGAGTGATTTTTCATGGCGAAAGTCGTCCTCGGCAAGAAAGCCTGCGCCGTCAATCCGCTGAAAATGAGCCAGCCGATCGGCGCGGCTCTGGCCTTCATGGGGTTGCGCGGCTCGATGCCTCTGCTGCACGGCTCACAGGGCTGCACCTCCTTCGGGCTGGTGCTGTTTGTGCGTCATTTCAAGGAAGCCATTCCGTTGCAGACCACGGCGATGAGCGAAGTGGCGACGGTGCTTGGCGGCTATGAAAATGTCGAGGCGGCGGTGCTCAACATCATCAAGCGCACCAAGCCGGAAATCATCGGCATCGCCTCGACCGGCGTCACCGAGACCAAGGGCGACGACGTCCTGGGCTACATCAAGCTGATCCGCCAGAACCATCCGGAACTCGAGGACTTCCCTCTGGTCTATGTCTCGACGCCGGATTTCAAGGACGCCTTCCAGGACGGCTGGGAAAAGGCGGTGACGCGCATGGTCGAGGAGTTGGTCAAGCCGCCGGCCAATGCCGCGCGCCGCGACCCGACCCGCGTCAATGTCCTGCCCGGCAGCCATCTGACGCCGGGCGACATCGAGGAATTGCGCGGGATCATAGAAGACTTTGGCCTGGAGCCGACATTTCTGCCCGATCTCGGCGGCTCGCTCGACGGCCATATACCCGACGATTTCACGCCGACGACGATCGGCGGCGTCGGCGTCAATGAGGTCGCCGCCATGGGGCAGGCCGGCTGGACCATCGCCGTCGGCGCGCAGATGCGCGGAGCGGCAGAGGCCCTGCAGCAAAAGACCGGCGTTCCCTTTCGCCTGTTCGAGCGCCTGTGCGGCCTCGGTCCCAATGATGAATTGATGGCGTTCCTCACCGAAATCAGCGGCCGTCCGGCGCCGAACAAATATCGCCGCCAGCGCGGGCAATTGGTAGACGCCATGCTTGACGGCCATTTCCATATCGGCGGCAGGAAGCTGGCGATCGGCGCGGAGCCTGACCTGCTCTATGACGTCGGCTCCTTCCTGCATGAGATGGGCGCGCATATCGAGGCGGCGGTCACGACCACGCAATCGAAGACGCTCGAAAGCCTGCCGACTGACGAAGTCCTGATCGGCGATCTGGAGGATCTGGAGACGTTTGCGCGCGAAAAGGGATGTGATTTGCTGGTGACCCATTCGCATGGGCGGCAGGCGGCGGAGCGGCTTAAAATCCCCTTCCATCGTCTGGGCATTCCGACCTTCGACCGGATCGGCGCCGGCCACAAATTGTCGGTCGGCTATCGCGGGTCGCGCGAGCTGATTTTCTCGGTCGCCAATCTGATCATCGCGGACCGCGAGGAGAACCATCAGGTGACGCCGGAAAGCTGGCGCGACCCCTGGCGGGATGCGGCGCCTGAGTTTGGCGCCGCGATTGCAACGGCTCAGACGCATTGAAGCGAGTTTGGAAAGGGCAGGCCGATGAAAGTCGCATTTGCTACACAGGACTTGAAGCGCGTCGATGCGCATTTCGGCTGGGCGAAGAACATCGCCATCTACGAGCTGGACGAGAACGGCCACAAGTTTCTTGAAGCGGTCAGTTTCGACGGCGACCTTCAGGAAGACGGCAACGAGGACAAGCTCGGCCCGAAAATCGAGGCGGTCAAGGATTGCGCCATTCTCTACGTGGCGGCTATTGGCGGCTCCGGAGCGGCGCGCGTCGTCGCAAACAACATTCACCCGATGAAGGTGGCGCAGCCTGAAGCGATCGAGGACCTGCTCGACAAGCTGCAGGCCGTGCTGAAAGGCAATCCGCCGCCCTTCCTGCGCAAGGCCATGGCCAAGGGCAAGGAACGCGTTTTCGATTTCGAGGACTGATGAATCATGACTGAAGCAGCCATCGCCGACGAAGCCAGCGTCTTCACTGAATCGGAATTCCTGAAGCAACTCGTCAAAGTCTGGCGGGCGCAGGACTCGCACGGCCACTGGGAGGGCAAGAGCGACGCGAAACTGCTCGGCGAATATATCGTCGACAAGGAGGCGCGGAAGGCGATGCCGATCATCGCGGATCCCGATCCCGACACGCTTTGGCGGCTTGAGCTTTTCTACAATGCCGTCGCCCTGTCGATCGAGCGCGTCACCAAGGTCATGGTCACGCCGATGATGAAGATGAGCCATGAAGGCTTTGGCCGCATCGTGCTGATCGGCGGCCGGCTGATCGTCGTCAACAAGCAGTTGCGCGACGTGCATCGCTTCGGTTTCGAAAGCTTCGCCAAGCTCGCGCAGGAAGGCGATAAATTCGTGCAGGCGGGCGTTGAAATGATCGAGAAATTCCCGGAAGCGGCCAATTACTGAGGCAACGAAGATGAGTGACGTCGAGACCTTGAAAGCCGAAATCAAAAAACTTTCGGCGCGCGCCATGCAGGCGAAGATGAACCTGCACGACCTGTCGGAAGAGCTGCCGATCGGCTGGCAGACGATTCTCGAAGTCGCGCAGAAGGCGCATGAGGCTTTCGCCCAGCTCGAAGCCAAGCGCGAACAACTGAAATCCGCGGAAGCGGCCTGAACGAAAGGCGGAAGAAAATGGCGAAGGCGCGTGACGGCCGCGATTGGCAGCCGGATTATCTCCTGGCGATCGACGCCGGCAAGTGCATCGGCTGCGGCCGCTGCTACAAGGTCTGTGGCCGCGAAGTGATGACCCTCAAGGGCATCAACGAGGACGGCGACGTGATCGACCTCGACGACGAGGACGACGACGAGATCGAAAAGAAGGTCATGGTCCTGGCGGATAGCGGCGCCTGCGTCGGCTGCGGCGCCTGCGCCCGCGTCTGCCCCGCCAATTGCCAGACGCATGGCGTCGAAGCCATGGCTGCCGAATGACGCCCGACCGAGCCTATCGCTGGCTGATCGCCGCCGCGCGGCGGTCGGCTTGCGACGGCTTCGATCTTCATCTCTGCGCCAGCATTTTCGCCGTCGCCGTCGCCCAGGCGCAGGAGGAGCAAACGTCGCTTGCCGCCACCACCGGCCTGGATGCCGCGACGCTGGGCGCCTTTGTCGCCGACCTGTTTCCCGACGCCTCGGCGGCGCTGGCGAAATTGGCCGCAGGAGCCGCCCCGGCGCCGGCGCCGGAAGAACAGTCCGTCGTCGATATTTTGTTGCTGTATGCCTCCGGGCGACTGAATTTCGTGCGTCCGCTTGCGATCATGATCGCGCGGCGCTGCCAGGAGCCGCGCCATCTCTGGCAGGATCTCGGCCTGCGTGATCGCTCCGAACTCTCGCAACTGATGCAGCGGCATTTTCCCCGCCTGAAAACCCGCAATTCGGGCGATATGAAATGGAAAAAGTTTCTTTATCGCATGGTCTGCGGCTCGGAGGGTTTTGTTCTCTGCCCGGCCCCCGTCTGTTCCGATTGCGATGATTTCGCCGGCTGCTTCGGCGCGGAAGAGGGGGTTGCGCAATTGACGCACGCCTATCGCGAAGAGCGGCTCTGACGACCCCTTCATCGCGACCCACAACGAACGCTTCGCGCTACTGTCTCGTGCCGAATTGACGCTCAGCGCAAGCGCCTGGCGTTTGGAAGCACTCCGCCCCGCGTGCGAACCGCAGCGTGGATTGCTTCGTCGCTCGCGCTCCTCGCAATGACGGAGCCGCCTGCCGGGAGAGTTGATCCTTCTACTCGATCCCCAGTTCCGCTTCGCGCCTATTGGCGGCGAGGCGGAATCTTTCTTCGATCGCCGTGGGGTTGGAGTAATAGTCCTTCTGACCCTTGTCGAGCGCCTCGAGCGCGATCTTTCCCTCTTCCGCCGTCAGAGCCACGCGGCCGGCCATATAGGCGGCTTCGGGCATGATGTTGAGAATCGCCGCGCGATTGGGGTGGTCCTTCACCGGGATCAACTCGACCGCTTCGAGCTTGCCGGCCAGCAGCAGCGCGGGGCCGGCGACTTCGAGCTTGCGTCCGTCCTGCGTCGTTTTCACCAGAGTGGTCATGATTTCATCCGTGGTTGCGGAGCGGCGGCGGCCGCCGCTCCAGGAAAGCGCTCAGGGAACCTTCGGCATTTCGTAGCCGGGGCGCGGATGCGCGTGATAGTAGTCGGGACGCTCCGGCCAGTCGCCGTCGGCCAGCATCTTGAACGAGACGATCTTCACCGGCGCTCCGGGCGAGCGCGACACTTCCGCGAGCTTGATCTCGCGCACGCCGGGTCCGACCGAAAAGTCGGCGACCACGGTCCCGTCGGCCTTGCAGGCGCGGGCGAAGCCGGGCGTGCCGACGATGTTTGGCCTCGACGGGATTGGCGACGAAGGCTGGCGTCTCGAAATCGCCGTCCTCCGCGGCCGAAGGCCGGCGTGGCGAAAGTGAAGGCCGTGAGGACGCCGCTGCGGTCAACGGGCCGATCGGCGCTGGCCGGCCGCGCGACCGAATAGAAGGTCAACCCCCGCCGTCGAGCAGCGCCTTGATTTCATCCTTGCCCATGCTGGCGAAAGCCGACGCGACATTCATATCCATCTCCATGTTGAACCCGATGCCGCAGCGCATCAAATTTTGTGCCAGTCGGGCGTGTCCGGGCGCTGTCCGCGCAACAAAACTGTCGGATAGAATTCGAAATTACCGCTCCGCCGTCTCTAACCCGACCAGAATGTCGAGAAATTTTTCGGGCGCCCTAAAAAATGCGCGAATCTTGCAAGGGCTTGTCGGATTCATGTCGGAGGTTCGCGATGCTCGAAACGGCGATTATCGGCGGAGGCCTTTGCGGCTTGGCGACAGCGGCGCACTTGCGTCATCGAGGCGAAAGCTTCGTCTTGTTCGAAGCGCGCCAACGTCTGGGTGGCCGAGTCCTGACAATCCAGTGCAAGACCTCCGGCCTCGCCATCGATCTCGGCGCGGCGTGGTTCTGGCCGGACAACCAGCCGCTGTTGACCGCGCTGCTCGAGGAGCTCGGCCTCGAATCCTCCCCCAATTCGATCAAGGAGCCGCGCTGCGGCTGAGCGAAGCCGACAAGAAGCCGGAAAAGATCGAGGTCGCCGGCGGCGTGCATGGCGGCGCGCGAAAAGTCGCCGGCGGGGCTCAAATGATCATCGACGCGCTGCGGCGTGGCCTTGCCGCAGAAACGATCCGTCTCGGCTGCGCGCTGACGACGCTGAGCGATTGCGGCGACCATGTCGCCCTGAGTTTCGTTCAGGACGGCAAACCGCTGCGCGTCGAGGCGCGGCGGGTCGTGCTGGCCTTGCCGCCGCGCCTTGTCGAGGAGCGGATCGCCTTGAAGCCCGGGCTCGACGAGGCGACGATCCAGGCGATGCGCGACGCGCCGACCTGGATGGCGGCGCAGGCCAAGGCCGTCGCGACTTATGACAAGCCGGTGTGGCGCGCGGCGGGACAATCGGGCAATGCCTTCGTCAGCCATGAGCAGGCGGTGTTCGACGAGATTTTCGACGCCTGCGACGCGGACGCGAGCCGTGGCGCGCTTGGCGGCTTCCTGGCGCTCGATGCGAATTTGCGCCATTCCTTCGCGGTCGGCCTGCCAATCCTGATGCAAAGCCAGATGGAGCAGGTTTTCGGCTCGGAGCTGGTCGAGCGCGAGCAATATTATCAGGATTGGGCGACGGAAGGCGAGACCTGCAGCGCGCTTGACTGCAAAATGGGGCGCGAGGAGCACCGGAGCGCAGCCCATCCCATACTGCGTCGCGCCCTGTGGGAAGGAAAGCTGTATCTTGGCGGGTCGGAGACGGCGGCCCGGCAGGCGGGATACATGGAGGGCGCGCTCGAGGCGGCGCGGCGCATATCGCGCGACATTCTGCGCCGGACGCGTCGCGAGACGGAAGAGGCGCCCAAATGGGCGAGGACGTCAACGCCGCCAGCCTGCGGCGCTTCGCATTCTGGGTCGATGGCTTGGGCGACGCCGCTTTCGACGACTATCGCCGTCGTCTCAACGCCCATCTTGCCGGGCAGGACAAGACGCAACTGACGCAGCTCGCCATGCTTGGCGCGGCGGAGGCGGTTTTTGCGCAGGCCCTCAAAAAGCTGGAGTCGCTGCCGTTCGATCTCGCCGGCGTTTCGACGGAGCAGGGCCGCTGCGCGCTGACTCCGCATGTGCAAAGGCCGTTTGGCGATTTCCTGCGTCAGCTCCATGACGATGTCGTCGCCTTTAACGGGACATCCTGCGCGCTGTCCAATTTTCCCGACGAACATCATTTGGCCAAAAATTACGAACAGGCCATTTTCCGAGATATCGCCGCGGCCTGGACGGAGTTTTCGCGCGCCGCCAATCGCCTGCTGCTCGCCAAGGGCGAGCGACATGCCGACGCCGTTTCATCTTTGTAGGAGAGAGACCAACAATGGCCGACGCCGCTTATGTGATCTGCGCCTTGAACGATATTCCGAGCCGCAAGGCCCAGGGCTTCCACCTCGCCATCGTCGGCGACGACGGCGAGCCAAAGCCCTTTCCGATCGTCGTGGTGCGCTGGGGCGCGCAAGTGTTCGGCTATCTCAACCGCTGCCCGCATCACGGAGAAAAGCTGGACTGGGAGCGCGAGCAATTCCTCGATCCGACCGGCCTGCGGCTGATGTGCGGCAAGCATGGCGCGCTGTTCGAACTGGGCACCGGACGCTGCTCCGACGGACCGTGCAAGGGCGACGGCCTGACTCCCGTCGCCCTGCTGGTCATCGATGGCGATATTTGCGTGACGGGGGTTACGCTGGTCGAAGACGACGAAGAATGCGCCGACGCCGACCAGCAGTGACGCCCTTTTTCGGGCGCAAAACCGTCCGGGTCAGACCGGGCGGTTGGCGTTGCGGTTGCGCACCGGGGTCGAGCGCTTGTAGCCTTCTTCGAGGCTGATGGTCTCGAACACTTCCTTGCGCGCCACGGCGGCGTCAAGCACGGTCTGCAGTTTGCCGCCGGCGTCAAGGTTCTTGATGTCGTGCTTTTCAAAGCCGACCATGTCCATCATTTCCTTCCATACCGTGGATTCGTCGCAAGCCAGGACGGTCAGCGTCGCCTCGCCCATCGGGATGGTGTATTTCGCCAGCAGGTCGATGTTGTTGGCGAAGATAAAATAAGTGCCGGTCGCCGACAGCAGCGGGCCGACGACGGTCTTGAACGTCTCGAGATTGTTGAGATCGTGGATATAGCCGGCGAGGATCTCGATGGTCGGCTCGCCTTCCTTGGCTACGGCGAGAACCTGTTCGAATGAAAATTCCGGCGGACGCGCCTCGTCGGCGAGCTTGGGTTGGAATTTCAGCGCGAAATCGCCGCGAAAGCCATAATAGCCCGGCTTGCCCGTCGGTCCCTTGAACACTGCGTTGAGCAGGCGGCCTTCCTTGTCCAAGGCGGCAAAGGCGGTCGTCTCGATCGAAGTCATTTGCATTCTCCAGGTCTAAAAATTCGTCGCGCGCCATCGCGCCGTCACTCGCTATGCAAATGATCTGCCGCTTTTTGCGCCATGCTTTGTCCTGGCGCGAACAATGCTTGTCGCGCCGTCGAGAGGGCCCATTTGCAAGGAAGCCGACATGAGCATGAAGCTCCATATCGCACGTCCCTATGTCGAAGCTCTCGCCGAGACTTTCCCGGAGC
Source organism: uncultured Alphaproteobacteria bacterium (assembly GCA_963849665.1). Lineage (GTDB taxonomy): Bacteria > Pseudomonadota > Alphaproteobacteria > Rhizobiales > Beijerinckiaceae > Rhodoblastus. The sequence goes on from CAWKJW010000056.1 coordinate 55,873, forward strand.
TCGAGGCGCTCAAGGCGCAACTGCTGTTCGGCGACAGGGTCGAGGTCGCGTTCAACGACCTTTCCGGTCCGCAGGTCGATCGTCTGGAAGAACTTTACGGCGACGCCGGGCCGCAGATGCAGAACCATCGCGCCCAATTGGCGACGTTGCGCCGCGCCTTTGACACGAACGGGACGCGCTTTGCCGGCAATGATCTCGAATCCGTGCTGCCGGCCATCGTCGACTTCCTGATCGAGGACGCGCAGCGTGGTTGGTCTTTTCGATGAATGTCGGCGGCCGGCCCGTTGCCCTACGTCGTGGCGCGGCTCGACTATACGCCACCGTCCAATGACGAGACGGGGCGCATCTTCGTCGAGCTGAAGGCCAATTCCAAGGGCGAGCTGGCCAGCGTGCAGGTGCGCATCAACGCCGGCGATATTGTCGGCAAGACTGTGGCCGAGATATTCGCGACCAAGGGATTCTTGCGCGAAACGCCGGAGCTGATCGCCGCCTATGAAGCCAATGCGCGGAACTATTTCGACTGGCGCGCGCATTACGGCGCGCAATTCACGGGAGCCGGACTCGGCTTCTTCGCCGAAGACCCGGCCGCGTCCCATCGCAGCAACGATTTTACGCGCAAGGAGGCGGTGATCCTCTCCTCGGGCGGCAATCCGGCGCGCCTCGTCAATGATGAAGGCCTGTTGAGCAACCGCGCCCTGACCCTGGAGACGACTGGCGACATTGTCGGCAATTACCTGCGCAAGGCGGCCAAGAGCAATCTATTACGCCGAAGAGGATGAGGTCGCGGCGCAGAAAGAGGCGATCGGCAAGGACCTGTTCCGCCAGATTCCCGTCCATCCGTTCATCCTGATGTTCCATCTCGACCTGCACCATTATGTCTGGGTCCATGTCGAGGACGTGAGGCCCTATGCCTACCAGCCCGACCTCAAGCAGAAGCTGGTGCTGCCGGAGGAGCAGACGGACCTGATCGACATTCTCACGGCCGAGATGGACGTGCTGATGGACGACATCGTCGCCGGAAAATCCGGCGGCACGACCGTTCTCTGCGCCGGCCGCCCGGGCGTCGGCAAGACCTTGACGGCGGAAGTCTATGCCGAGATCGTCAGGCGGCCGCTCTACCGCGTCCATTCCGGCCAATTGGGCCTCAATGTCGCGGCGATGGAGACGGCGCTGAAGGAAGCGCTTTTGCGCGCGCAACGTTGGGGGGCCGTGATGCTCATCGACGAGGCCGACGTCTATATCAAGAGACGGCAGGACGACATGACCATGAACGCCGTCGTTGGCGTCTTCCTGCGCGTGCTGGAATATTTCAACGGCCTTTTGTTCCTGACCACCAATCGCATTGACGATATCGACGAGGCCATCGTCTCGCGCTGCATCGCCCTGATCCGTTTCCATGCGCCCGACGCCGAGGCGCGCCAACGCATCTGGCGGGTCATGGCGGAGCAGTTTGGCCTGAACGTCGACGACAGCCTGATTGGCGCCTTGGTGGCGATCTTCCCGCAGGCGAGCGGTCGCGACATCAAAGGCCTGGCGAAGCTCGTCGCGAAATATTGTCGCCATCGCGACACGCCGCCTGATCTCGACACGTTCAAGCGCTGCGCCATTTTCCGCGGCCTCGATCAGGCGGAGCCCGCCGCCGCCTGAAACAGCGCCTTTGTCGTGGTCACGACAAAGGCGCTCGAACGCCCTGAAAAATCGAAGGAATTCAACAAGAAGATCCAGTGGCCGGTTCTGGCGCGGCTCTTGCTAATCCCTTGAGCAACAGTTTCTTCGATCGTGGAGGACCGGCAATGATCCAACTGACCGACAGCGCCCTGAACGCTGTCCGCAACGCCATCAAGGGGGCGTCGGAGCCCGTCGAGGGCCTGCGCCTGAAAGTCGAGTCGGGCGGCTGCGCGGGCAATAAATACCTGATGGGTCTCGTCAAGAAGGCCGAGGAGCACGACGAACTGGTCGAGCGAGACGGCGTCAAGGTTTATGTCGAGCAGGGCTCGCGCGAGCTGCTCGCCGGCGTGACCATCGATTTCGTCGTCGCCATCGAAGGCGCCGGCTTCACTTTCGACAATCCCAACGCCAGCCACTCCTGCTCCTGCGGCAAGAGCTTTGGTTGAACCGGATTTCCTGCGCTAGTTAAGGGCTTCGATCATGCAGACTGAAATCGTGCAAGAAAAACCCGTCCTCTCGGCCGAGCAGCAGCGTCTTCAGCTCGTGCGCGAGGTGATCGAGGAAATTCGTCCGAACTTGCGCCGCGACGGCGGCGATTGCGAGCTGGTCTCGATCGACGGAAACAAGATCAACGTCAAGCTGACGGGCGCCTGCGTCTTCTGCAAGCTGGCGAGCGCCACGCTCGAGGGCATCCAGGCGCGCATGGTCGAAAAGCTCGGCGAATTCGTCCGCGTCATCCCCGTGCCGATGGGCTTCAGGGCGGGCCACTAAGGGGCTTTCATGCCGACTTCGGCCACTCCGATCGACGGCGAAGCCGCCAGGACGCATGCCCCCGGCCTCTGGAGCCTGATCCGCGAGGATGTCGCCTGCGTCAAGGCGCGCGATCCCGCGGCGCGCAACGCCGTGGAGATCCTGCTGACCTATCCGGGCGTGCATGCGATCATCTGGCATCGGCTGGCCAACAGCCTGTGGCGCGGCGGCTTCAAATTTCCGGCGCGCTTCCTGTCGTGGTTCGCGCGGCTGGCGACCAATGTCGACATTCACCCCGGCGCGACCATCGGACGCGGCTTCTTCATCGATCACGGCGCCGGAGTGGTGATCGGCGAGACGGCGGAGGTCGGCGATTCCGTCACGCTTTATCACGGCGTGACGCTGGGCGGCGTCAGCTGGTCGGCGGGCAAGCGCCATCCCACCATCGAGAGCGGCGTCCTGGTCGGCGCCGGCGCAAAAATCCTGGGTCCGATCAAGGTCGGCGCGGGAGCGCGGATCGGCGCCAATTCGGTCGTCGTCGAGGACGTGCCGCCGGGCGTGACGGCGGTCGGCATTCCGGCGCGGATCGTCCGCGAAGCGGCGCGCCGCGGAAGCTCGGGCGGGCGCATAAATCTCGATCATCATCTGATCGCCGATCCCGTCGGCGAGGTCCTGTCGATCCTGCTCGATCGCGTCGATTTTCTGGAGGCGCGCCTCAATCACATGCAGCGCCGCGCCAAGAACGATGCGATAAAAAGCGAAATAAAAACAGAAGGGTGTGAGTCATGAGCGTGTTAGAGGATCTCGGACGGCTGTCGTCGGCGGAAGATTTTTTCAACTATCTCGACCTGTCGTTCGAGCCGCAAATCGTCCATGTCTCGCGCCTGCACATCCTTCGGCGCATGGGCCAATATCTCAAGGGCAGCGAGATCGACGGCGCCTTCGAGGGGCTTGGCGACGTGGAAATAAAGTCTCTGTGCCGCACCCATCTCGACCAGGCCTATCAGGACTTTGTCGCGTCCTCGCCGATCCAGGAGCGCTTGTTCAAGGTTCACAAGGACGCCGTCGCGCCGAAGGAGGAGCCGGCGTCGAACTTTGTGCCGCTCGAACTCGCTCAAGGTCGTCTGAAGCCGCTCGCGGCAAGACGCGGCGCCGGCAAGCGGCGAAGCCGGCCGCTCGCCAGTTCCACGCTGGAGGCTTTCATGATCCGCAGCAAATCCGCGTCCGTTCGACATGAAGCCGCCTCCGTCGCGAGGCGCCGCGGCCATGTCTAGTCCGGACGGAAAGCGCGATCCGGCTTCGTTTGCTCCCGGCGCCTCCGGCCGGGCGGAAACGGCGCTGCGCGGCCTCTATGAAATCTCCAAGGATTTCGCCGAGCCGGGAAGGCTCGAAGTCGTCCTGTCGCGCGTCCTGAAAGTGCTGGACAGCTTCTTCGACATGCGGCGCGGCCTGCTCACGCTGCTCGACGAAGGCGGCGCGGCCCGCGCGACGGTCGGCGTCGGTTGGCGCGACGGCGAGGCAAGGACGTTTTTCGGAAAGCTGTCCGCGCGTTTTGTCGGACGCGTCGTCACGGCCAAGGCCCCGGTCATTGTCGAGGATGCGGCGGGCGATCCGCATTTGACGACCTGGCCGGCGGGAAACTTCGGCGATGGCGGGAAGATCGCCGTCATCGGCGCGCCGATCCTGCATCGCGGCCAGACCATCGGAATTCTGGTCATCGACCGCGTCCACACGGCGGATTCGCGCGCGCTTCTTCAGGAGGACGCGCGCTTCCTGGCGATGATCGCCAACTTGATCGGCCAGACGCTGCATCTTTACGACGTCGTCACGCGCGACCGCGAAAGGCTGATGGAGGAGCAGCGGCGGCTGGCGAAGGAGCCGCCGCGGCCCTCGGCGACGGACGGCGAACATTCGCTGGTCGGCATTGTCGGGGCGAGCCAGGCGATCCGCGCCGTATTCAGCCAGATCAACGTCGTCGCCCGCACGCACACCACGCTTTTGCTGCGCGGCGAATCGGGCACGGGCAAGGAGCTGTTCGCTCGCGCCGCGCATGATCTATCGCCGCGCAAAAACGAGCCATTTATCCGGCTCAATTGCGCCGCCTTGCCGGAATCCCTGCTGGAATCCGAATTGTTCGGGCATGAGAAAGGCTCATTCACCGGCGCGCTCGGCCTGCGCACGGGCCGTTTCGAACTGGCCGACCGAGGCACGCTCTTCCTCGACGAGATCGGCGAAATCTCGCCTTCCTTCCAGGCCAAGCTTTTGCGCGTATTGCAGGAGGGCGAGTTCGAGCGCGTCGGCGGCTCGGAAACGGTCAAGGTCGACGTCCGCTTCATCTTCGCCACGAACAGGAATCTCGAGGAGGCCGTGGAGCGCGGCCAGTTCCGCGCCGATCTCTATTACCGCATCAACGTCGTGCCGATCATGCTGCCGAGCTTGCGCGAGCGCGGCGACGACATTTCCCTGCTGGCGCTGGAATTCCTGCGCCGCTTCAACGAGGAAAACGGAACCAGACGCAGGCTGACCGGCGCCGCGCTTCGCCTGCTGCAGGGCTGCAACTTTCCGGGGAATGTGCGCGAACTCGAAAATTGCGTGCGCCGTACGGCCACTCTGGCGCGCGGGGACTCGATCGGCGAGGCGGATTTCGCCTGTCGTTCGAACTCTGCCTGTCGTCGACCCTGTGGAAGGGGTTTTCCCTTCCTTCCGACGGAGGGCGCGCGGCGCCTTTCGCGGCCGCTCCGAATTGGCTGCCGCCGGCGCGCGCCGCCGCGACCCGGCACGGAAAGGGCGAATCCCAAAGCGTCCGGTCCGCCGCGCCCGACCGCGAAAGGCTGATCGACGCGATGGAGAAGTCCGGCTGGGTGCAGGCCAAGGCGGCGCGGCTTTTGGGCATGACGCCGCGCCAGGTGGCCTACGCGCTCGGCAAGCATCATATACCCATCAAGAAATTCTGAAGCTCCCTTGTTGTCGCAATCCAAACGCGGACGGTTGCGAAACCTGCAAACCGCCCGCGGGGACAAGGGAAAGCGCCGCTCCTTTCGCTGGCACGCGCTTTGCTCACTGGTTGGGGCGTTCGAACGCAGGCGGGCTGGCCTGTGAAAATGTCGAACAGGATGAATGAGGAGAATTTCGATGAGCTACAAGATCATCGCTTCGCAATGCACGGGTTGCAGCCTTTGCGAGTTCGAATGCCCGAATGCGGCGATTAAGATGAAGGGCGACAGCTTTGTGATCGACCCCAAGAAATGCACGGAATGCGAAGGGCATTTCGACCATGCCAAATGCGACGAGGTCTGCCCGGTTCCGGGAACCTGCGTCAAGGCCTGATCCATTGCGCGCCCGCGCTTGCGGCAAGGCCGCGGGCATGGCGCGGGGCCGTTCGACAAGCCCGCGCCGGCGCTCGAGCCGGCGCAGGGCCGCGTGTTTTCTCCACGCGGCGGCCTGACAAAGTCCAAGCCGCGTTTTTGGCGCCATCGAAAGAACTGAACCGATGAAAATCATGATCCGCCGTTCTCCGGAAACCGGGCTTTCGATCTACGTGCCGAAAAAGGATCTCGAGGAGCCGATCGTCGAGAGCGAATTCGAGGCGCTGTGGGGCGGCTGGATCAAGATCGCCAATGGCTGGGTGCTCGAGCTGCCGCAGATGGCCGCCGACACCAGGCTGCCGATCACAGTGGAAGCCCGTAAGCGCAGCGAGGAGGATTAAGCATGAACGCTCCGATCCTGGACCAGGATTTCCTGCGGCCGGCCGAGGCTGAAAGCGTTCTCGCCGATCTCGCGCGCCAGTTGCGGGCCGGGGGGATCATTCCCTATCTCGGGCCGGGCCTGACCGAATTGTCCGCGCCATCCGTTCCCATGACGCCGGAAAAGCTCGCCGACTTCTTCGGCACGAAAGTGGCCTTGCCGCGCCGGGCGCGCGGAAACGTCTGGGCCTCGGCGCAATATATCGAAGGACAGCGCCACCGCTCCTCCGTCACCAACATGATGACGGAAGCCTTCTCGCCGCGGGTGGAGCCGACGCCGCTGCACAAATATCTCGCGTCGCTGCCGCTGCCCCTGGTCATCGACACATGGTATGACGGCGCCGCCCGCCTCGCCTTCTCCGAACGTTCGGACTGGGGCGAAATCAGGGCATCACCCGCGCCGGCATCGGCGAAAGCTTCTGGTATCGCTTCTACGACGCCTCCGGAGCTGAGGTGGACAAGAGCGCCGTCGAGCGCTGGAAGACGATTCTCTACAAGCCGCACGGCGCCGTGACGCCGGCGAAGAATTATCTCATTTCCGACGCGGATTACGTCGAGGTGCTGACGGAAATCGACATTCAGTCGCCGATTCCGGAAGCGGTCGCCAATATCCGCACCGAGCGCAGCTTCCTGTTCATCGGCTGCCGCTTCCACGACCAGATGCTGCGCACCTACGCCCGGCAGATCAGCAAACGCTCGGCTGCGCCGCATTACGCCCTGGTCGATCCAGCCAGACTGTCGCTGAATGAACGCCAATTCTTCGCCACGGAAAGCATTGTGCCGATCGCCGTGCCGTTGCCGCGCGCCAGCGAAATCCTGATGGCCGGCTGATCCCAGCCGGCGCTCGCTTGAGGAAAGGGAGCCGCTCGCGGCTCCCTTTGCGTTGGAATCCGAAAAGCCGCCTTGTCGGCTTTGCAACAGGTGGAAAATCCCCCGAAAATCCTGTGCGCAAGCCGACAGAGCAAATGCAGCAATCTTCCTAACATTTTGAAAATAAAATAAAAAATAAAACGACGCGATGTGGCATATGCGTTGCTACCTCTTCGCCAGTTCATAGCTTTAGCTGAAATGCGAGGATCTCACATGGAATTCATCAGCACATCCGGAATCGGGCGTTGGCGGCTCGGGAGTCGATCTCGAAGCGGTGATGCAGCAAGTCGCCGAACACAAGGGTTGCGGCACGTCGGGCGGGGCCAGCAAACCGAGCTGCGGCTCCAGCGCCGGCGAGAATGAAATGCCTCCCGAAATCTGGGAAAAGGTCAAGAACCATCCCTGCTACAGTGAAGAGGCGCATCATCATTATGCGCGCATGCATGTCGCGGTGGCGCCGGCCTGCAACATCCAGTGCAATTACTGCAATCGCAAATATGATTGCGCCAATGAATCGCGTCCGGGCGTCGTCTCCGAAAAACTGACGCCGGAACAGGCGGCGAAGAAAGTGCTCGCCGTCGCCTCGACCATCCCGCAGATGACCGTGCTGGGGATCGCCGGTCCCGGCGATCCGCTCGCCAATCCGGCCAAGACGTTCAAGACCTTCGAGCTGATTTCGAAGACCGCGCCCGACATCAAGCTCTGTCTCTCCACCAACGGCCTGGCGCTGCCCGAGCATGTCGACACGATCGCCAGCTACAATGTCGATCACGTCACCATCACCATCAACATGGTCGACCCGGAGATCGGCGCGAAAATCTACCCCTGGGTGTTCTGGAAGCACAAGCGCTACACCGGCGTCGAGGCGGCAAAAATCCTCACCGACCATCAGTTGCGCGGCCTGGAGATGCTGACTGAGCGCGGCATTCTCTGCAAGGTCAATTCGGTGATGATCCCCGGCGTCAACGACAAGCATCTCGTCGAGGTCAACAGAGCGGTGAAGTCGCGCGGCGCCTTCCTGCACAATATCATGCCGCTGATCTCCGCGCCGGAGCATGGCACGGTGTTCGGCCTCACCGGCCAGCGCGGCCCGACGGCGCAGGAGCTCAAGGCGCTGCAGGATTCCTGCGAAGGCGAGATGAACATGATGCGGCATTGCCGCCAATGCCGCGCCGACGCGGTCGGCCTGCTCGGCGAGGACCGCTCGGAGGAATTCACCACCGACAAGATCATGGCGATGGAGGTGAACTACGACCTCGAAACGCGGAAGACCTATCAGGAGATGGTGGAGAAGGAGCGCGTCGCCAAGGTCGAGGCGAAGAAGGAAGAGATCGCGACGATGAAGGATCTCGCGAGCGACATCAAGATCCTCGCCGCCGTGGCGACCAAGGGCCAGGGCGTCATCAACGAGCATTTCGGCCACGCCAAGGAGTTCCAGATTTACGAACTCTCGACGGCGGGCGCGAAATTCGTCGGCCATCGCCGCGTCGACCTCTATTGCCAGGGCGGCTTCGGCGACGAGGATTCGCTCGAGACGGTGATCCGCGCCATCAACGACTGCCATGCGGTTTTCGTCGCCAAGATCGGGGGCTGTCCGAAGAACGACCTAATCAAGGCGGGCATCGAGCCGGTCGACGAATTTGCGCATGAATTCATCGAGAAATCGGCGATCGCCTGGTTCAAGGCCTATCTCGAAAAGGTCAAGAGCGGCGAACTCGTCCATGAAGTCCGCGGCGACGCGGAGATCCGCCAAGGCGCGCTGATCGCCACCGCCTGAAAATCTTTCCGCGCGACCGCATCACACGCGGCCGCGCGCCCCGGAATGGATTGAGGAAAGGAAGTCAATTCATGGCGTATAAGATCATCGGTTCGCAATGCACGAACTGCTCGGCCTGCGAAGCCGAATGCCCGAACATCGCCATTTCGGAAAAGGGCGGAACCTTCGTCATCGACCCCGCCAAATGCACCGAATGCATCGGTCATTTCGACACCCCGCAGTGTGTCGCCGTCTGTCCCGTCGACGACACTTGCGTGATCGACCCGGCCTATCCCCGCTATCAAGCTCCTGCGTGAGGCAAAGATGAATTTCACCATTACCCAGAAAGCCGAACGTTTCATGCGCATGATGGTGCTGGCCGATGGCGGGCCGGGCGCGGGTTTCCGGCTCTCCGTGAGCCCCGGCGGCTGTTCCGGCCTCGCGGCTGAAATCGCCGTCAAGGCCGAGCCCCTGCCAGGCGACAAAGTGGTTCCGCATGGCTCCGTCAAGCTGTTCCTGCCGGCGGAAAGCCGCATCCTGCTCGAAGGCGTCACCATTGATTTCGCGGAGACGCCGACCTCGACGGGTCTGGTTTTCCACGATCCGAAACAGAAGTCCTGCTCCAGCCATGGCTGAGCCTTCGGTCCTTCGGTAACGCCATGGGCGCGGCGCTCAAACCCGGCGGGGAAGCCTTTGTTCCCAGCGAGGACTCCCTGCTCTCGCACCCGCTCTTTGGCGGAGGTCTTCCGCCTCTCGCCGAAGAGCATTTGCACGAGGCCGGATTGAACTATCAATTCGGCGACGTCGCCGAAGACCACTTGCGACGTGCGGAAAAAATCGCGCCCGATCATTTCGCGGTGCTGATCGCCTCTATCGCTTCTATTTTTACAAGGGGCGGCTGCGACGAGGCGCTTGGTCGTGGCGCGCGCCTGCCTCGCCAAGGCGGCGCGCGAAAAGAACATTGCCGCGGACTGGCGCGACATGCGCGCTGAGCGACGCCGATTTCGGCGATTACGACGACGTGCTGGCGCGCTTCTTCATGTTCAGCCTGAAGGGCTACGCCTATCTGCAACATGCGTCTCGGCGATTTTGCCGAGGGACGAGCGGCGGTCGACAAACTGCTCGAACTCGACGCCAGCGACAAGATCAACGCCAGGCTGCTTTTCGACATTCTCCAGCGCGCGGAAGGCGGACGATGAATGACGACATCGAGGAAACCATCGACTGGCGCGGCGAGCCCGTGGATTGCGCCACTTGCGCGCATCTCGACAGGAACGCGACAGGCAAATGTCGGCTTTCCCACGCCTGCGTCAACGACCGCTATGCGCGGCGCATCGACCGGTTCTTCAACTGGAATCGCGAGCTGGCGAACGATTATGTCCATCATCCGCATTTCGAGGTTCGCGCCATCGCCGCCAAGCATGCCGCGGTCTTCCTGCTGCCGCCCCTGCTCGACGATCCGGAAGAAACGGTGCGCTGGAATGCCGCGCGCCGCCTGCCGAGAAAGCACATATTGAAGCTGCGCCACGACCCGCATCGCGAGGTGCGCATCCGCATCGTTTCGCTGCTCGAGGATGCCGATCTGGTCCCGATGTTGCAGGACGGTGATTATTACGTCCGCCTCGTCATCGCGCGGCGTCTCGCGCCGGACCTTCTGGAATGGATGCTGCATGACGAGGAGGCGGAAGTGCGGCGCGTGGTGGCGCAAAGACTGCCGGACGAACTTGCTCATGCGCATGGCTGGCGACGATGAGCCGCGCGTGAGGCTGGAAGTGGCGCGGCGGCTGACCGGCGAGCGGCTGGCGCAGATGCGCGGCGATGCCGACTGGCGGGTCCGCTACGAGGCCGCCTGCCGGATCGAGACGGACCTCCTCGCCGACCTGGTCGAGGACAGCGACGACCTGGTGCGCGAAATGGCGTTCGCACGCACGACGCAAGACGAAAAAGGAAGAAAGGAGAGGCCGCTATGAGCAATATCGTTCGTGACAGCGACGTGGTGGAAATCACCCAGCCGCCGTTCTTTTCCTATGGCGACAAGGTGAAGGCCAAACGCAACGTCCGTAACGACGGCACCTATGCCGGCAAGGAGATCGGCGATCTTCTCTGCAAGAAGGGCGAGATCGGCTATGTCGTCAGCATCGGCACTTTCCTGCAGCAATTCTATATTTACGGCGTCGAATTCATGGAGAGCGGCAATCGCGTGGGCATGAAGCTCAAGGAGCTGGAGTCCGCGATGTCGCGCGAAGAAGAAGACGATATTCCCCTGCCACTGGAGTTGCCGGCATGATCGATCCGCGAGAGCCGAAATATCAATGGGGGCAGCGGGTTCGCTGCGTGATCGACCTGGTCAACGACGGCTCCTATCCGAATGCCGCCGACGATGAATTGCTAGTCGCGGCCGGTGGCGAGGGCGAGATCGTTCAGGTCGGCGCGCATGTCGATTCCAACACGCCGGTCTATCTCGTCGAATTCAACGAGAAATATGTGATCGGCTGTCTCGAAGAGGAAATCTCTCCGCTGTGAGCGGAATTTCCATGGAGTTTTACGATGACGATCAAGGCGGAAGAATTGCAGGCGATCGAAACGATGGCGGCGGCGGCGAAAGGCGATTCTCCACTATACCCGATGTTGCGCCAGAAGTTTCCGCATCTGTCCTGGTCGCGCTGCGACGCGTCCGACGTCCTGGAGGAGCCCTTCCGCTCCTTCGACGCCTATGACCTGCATCTGCTCGACGTGAGCGACCATTGCCCGACCGTCGTTCGCGATCTCGACGCCGCGACGGGTTTCATCGTCGCGGCGCGGAGCGCGGGACAATGACCGAGCCCGCGCTGGAGCACGAGGAAATCGACGAAGTCGAATTCGACGAGGCCTTCATTCCCCTCTCCGACCCCGACCTGACCAGGGCTGAGCTTGCCGCCGTCGACGCCGTTTTGCGCTCGTCGCGCCTTTCGCATGGCGCGGTGACGGAGGAATTCGAACAGGCGTTCGCCGCCTATCTCGGCCGCCGCTACGCCATCGCCGTCCCCAGCGGCGCGATCGGCCTGGCGCTGGTCCTGGCGGCGTTGAAGATCGGGCCGGGCGACGAGGTGATCGCGCCTTCGTTCTCGTTCCGAGAAACCGCGCAGGCGATCGCCGCGATCGGCGCGACGCCTGTTTTCGCCGACATCGACTACTGGTCCGGCGTGCTTGTGGCGAGCAAGGCGGAAGCGAAGATCACGCCCAGGACGCGCGCGATTGTGGCCGCCAATGTCAATGGCCACCCCGCCGACTGGTCGAGCCTGCGTGAACTCGCCGAAAAGCATGGCCTGCCTCTGATCGAGGATTCGACCGAGGCGATAGGCTCGAAATACAAGGATGCGCTGGTCGGCACGTTCGGCGACGCCGCCGTCTTCGATTTTTCGCAGCCGTCGCCGCTGACCTGCGGCGAGGGCGGCATGATCGTCACCGACAATGTCGATCTCGCCGTGGCGATCAGGCGGCGGCGCGCGCATGAGCCGGAGGAGCGCGCGTCCGTTTCCGTGACCAGCGATCCCGCCTTGCAGGCGCAGATGAGCGACATGACGGCGGCGCTCGGCCTAGCGCAATTGCGCCGGCTCGAGGAGATTCTCGAAAAGCGCCGCACGGTCGAGCACTTCTATACCAAGCACGTCCAGGCTTTCGAAGGCATCAAGCCGCCCTATATCGCGCCCGACGTGACCGAGGTTCACTGGCTCCTTTATGTGGTGCATCTCGGCACGCGCTTTTCGCGATCGAGCCGCGACGCGATCGTCGAGGATCTGGCGGTCGAGCATGTCGAGGCCGCGCCCTATTGCAACCCGTTGCATCTGCAACGCCATTACATCGATCGCGGTTGCCGTCGCGGCGATCTGTTCGTCACCGAAAAAGTGGCCGACCGGGCGGTGGCGCTGCCCTTTCACTGCCATCTCACCGAGGGGCAGGTCGAATTCATCGTCGCGACCATGAAGGACGCGTCGATCAACGTGGGGGCGGGAGCCGCGATCTACTGATCGCCGGCGACGCCGCGCCAGCAATCCAAGCGAGTCAATTAAGCGAATCAATTCAAGAGAGGGAAAACAGATGTCGTTAATTACCTTGACGCCTTCGGGCAAGACGGTCGAAGCCGGCGAAGGCGTGTCCATTCTGGCGGCGATCCTGCAAGCCGATCCGGATTTCACGCACAAGTGCGACGGCAACGCCAAATGCGGCTCCTGCCATGTTTTCGTCATCGAGGGCCGCAAGGGCGTCTCGAAGATCGCCCGCGAGGAAAACGAGAAGCTGGACGCGCTTGTCGGCGTCGGCTCCAAGTCGCGTCTCGCCTGCCAGGCGATGATTCTGGGCACGGAAAACATCACGGTCGAGATTCCGAAGCTTTGATCTGAAAACCGCGTGAAGGAGAGAGAGATGGTGGCGACAGATATCGTGATTCATGGGCGCTATGCGCAGGACGGCACGATCCTCGAGATCGGCGAGCGTCCGGACGGCGTTTCGCCGCAGCAATGGTTCAACCTGTTGTGCGTGAAAATTCCGGAAGCGGCCAAGCCTCTGGCCGGCGGACGCATCATTTTCCGCGTCTCCGCGCCGGAGCTCGAGACGCTGAAGACGGAAGCCAAGGCCGCCTGAGAAGGCTCCGCCCCGGGAAAAACCCGCCAACGCGAGGGCTGCGTCGGCGGGTTTTTTTGCGAAACTCCCAAGATCTTAGGCCGTCGCCAGGGCGCGCGCGGCGTCGTTCTTGATGCGCTCGACCATCGAGCGCAGGCCGTTCGACCGCTGCGGCGTCAGGTGCTGCTCGAAACCGAGGCCGCGAAAGAGCTTTTGCGCGTCCGCCTCGATGATGTCCTTCGCCGGGCGGCCGGAGAAGAACGTCAGGGTCAAGGCGACGAGGCCGCGCACGATATGGGCGTCGCTGTCTCCCAGGAATTTCAGAACCGGTGCGCCGTCCGGGCCGGGCTCGACGCTGGTCTGCAGCCAGACCTGGCTGGCGCAGCCGCGAACCTTGTTGGCGTCGCAATGCGCCTCCTCGGGCAGTGGCTCCAGCTCGCGGCCAAGCTCGATCAGATAGCGGTAGCGATCGTCCCAATCGTCCAGAAATTCGAAATTCTCGATGATTTCGTCAATGGTCATTCCAGAACCTTTCGTCCGCTTTTTCCGCCCGATGCAAGAAACGCGCATCGCGCCGATTTGTCGAGCCCCTTCCGATTCGTTCCCAAGATGGCGTCATGTCGCGGTTGCGACAATGGGTCCGTCGCTTTTGATCCTCTGTCCCAGCTTCTGCGGCTGATAGCCTTCTTCGCGCAACACGCGCTGCACGACGGGGCGGGCGAGCATGGCGCGGTAATGGGCGAGCAGGTTTTTCGGCAAGGCGATGTCGATCTTGTCGGCCCAGAATTCGACGTAGAACAGCACGGCGTCGGCGACGCCAAAATCGCCGGCGACCCAGGTCCGGCCTTCGAGAGCCTTGTTGACGATCGAGAATCCCTTTTCGACCAGGGCGCGGCCTTGCGCCTTGATCGTTTCGTGAGTTTGCGAGTCCGCGGAAAAATGGCCCGGCGCGAAAATGCGGGCGAAGCCGTGGCCATGCAGGGCGCCGGTGACGAAAACCATGGTCTCCAGTGCGCGCGTCTCGTCCTCCAGCTCGCGCGGCCAGAATTTTCCACGGCCGCGCGCCTTGCCCAGCCAGAAGGCGATGGCCGGGACCTCGGTCAGCACCGAGCCGTCAGGGCGCATCAGCGCGGGAATATTGGCCTTGGGGTTGATCGCGAGATAGTCCGGCCTGAACTGGTCGCCCGCCGGCAGGTTGACGATATGAGCTTCGAAAACCTCCTCCAGCTCTTCGAGAATGATGTGGATCGCCGTCGAGCATGAGCCCGGAGTCATGTAGAGTTTCATGTTCATCTTGCTACGGGCCTCTCGTCGCTTGGCTGGCAATGGCATGGTTCATGCAAAACTCGTGGCGCCTTGAAGGAGTTGGCGAGGGGGCCATGAGCGAAACCGGGGAAGGGTCGAAACCCGTCGAAGTTTTCGTCGTCTGTTCGGCGGACGATCTTTCGCGCGGCGAGGCCCGGGCCTTCGACCTGGCTGAAGCCGACGGCAAGGGCGGCAGCCGGCCCTTTCGCATCGTCATGGCGCGCAACGGCAAGGGCGAGTTTTTCGCCTATCGCAACGCCTGCCCTCATCAGGGCGTGTGGCTGAACATCGGCGCGGGAAAATTCTTCGACGAGACGGGCGCCTTGCTGCAATGCGGACGCCACGGCGCAAAATTCACGGTCGAAACGGGGAAGTGTCTTTCCGGCGCCTGCGAGGGCGCGCAACTGGAGGCGGTCGCGCTCGCCGTGCTCGACGGCGATGTCTGCGTGCATGGCGTGACGCTCGTCGAGGACGACGGCGTTCGTGGCCAAGTTGATGAGTTGGCCGACGACATGGACGAGACGATGGAAATCACCATCCATCCCTGAGCACCGGCAAGCAAGGACGAAAATGGCCGACGATTCCCTGGACTGCCGCTACTTCCTCGCCACGTCCGGCGTGAAGTTGCCGCTGAAACTCGTCAACCAGATCGAGCCCGCGGCGCTGACCAATCGCAACACCTATATACGCGCCTTTTATGATGGCGAGGGGCGGCTGCTGCGCTTCCAGAAGATCGTCTATGGCGACGTGGAGCTGAGCCACGACTATTCCTACGATGAGGCCGGAGTCCTGCGACGCGCCGAAATCCTCATGCTCGACGAGGATCCGACCGTCCTGACATTTGATGCTTGAGCCTCCGCTCTAAAAGTTGCATATGGTATATAACAATAGACAAGCCTGCGCGAAGAAGCCTCGCCGGGCGGCGGTTTCGCGCAAGTTCAGGAGTTTTTCGTGAGCGACCAGTCAATGTTCGAGCGGATCGGCGGCGAAGTCGCGATCGACCGCCTCGTCGAGGCGTTTTATGACCAGATGGACCTCCTGCCGGAGGCGAAGCGCATCCGCGCCATGCATGAAGCCGATCTTGGCCCGCTGAAGGTCGTGCTGAAGCGCTATTTGTCGGAATGGCTGGGCGGCCCGAAGCTTTATTCGCCGGTCCACGGCCATCCGCGCCTGCGCCAGCGCCATATGGGCTTTCCGATCGGCAATGCCGAGCGCGACGCCTGGATGTCCTGCATGCGCCTGGCGCTGGGCCAGACCGTCGCCGATGCGGCGGCGCGCACGGAAATCGACGCCAATATGACCAAGCTCGCCGACTGGATGCGCAACAGGGAAGACAATCCGCACGACCGGGGGGAAGCGCGGCCTTAGTACAAGGGCGCGCCGAAGAAATCCTCCTCGTCGCCGCCCCAGGCGCGGTGCAGGTCGAAGGCGTCGCGCCAGATCGCCTTTTCGCGCTCGTCGGCTTCGCGGTAAGTGATGGCGCCGTCCGGCTTGCCGGCCAGCAACCAGGCTTTGCCGTTGCGCAGAAAACGCTGCAGCCCCTTCATGTCGTTGGGCCGCACCACGCATTTCGGCGCCTCGTCGACGAGGATGGTCATGGGAACCATTTCAAGCGCCCCCGTCGGATCAGAAACCTTCCTTCGGGCTGCCCCATGATTTGGACCCGGGCGCGAGTTGCGCCTTGATGCCGGCCTTCTCGACATCGGCGAAGGTCTTGTAAAGCGTCGCCTCGTAAATCAATGCGCCTGTCTTGCTCATCACCGCGACATAGCGGGCGGGACGGTCGACCTCGCAGACATAGCCGCCGCCCGGATCGTCGGTCGAGCGCAGGTCGCCGTTCCAATCGACGAAATAGCCGTTCGCCTCGCTCATGCCCGCTCCAGTTCTTCAGATTGCGTCACGCGGCTCGTCGCGCCGCTGGACTGAGATTTCCTCGCGCGCGAGTTGCCGCACGCGTCCATCCGGCACGAGGCCCTTGGTGAGTTTCGCAATGGCCTTGACCCGCGCCAGCAGGGCCGCGCCGGCCTTGCCGTCAAGCTCGATGCCGGCGCCCGCGCAGATCGAACGCAGCGCCGCGAGGCCGGAATGCTTGCCGATCACCACCTTGTGCCGGCGTCCCGCAGGGCCGGGTCGAGGCCTTGATAGGTGCGCACGTCCGACAGGAGCCCGGCGACGTGGATGCCGAATTCTGGGTGAAAATATCGGCGCCGACGATCGGTTTTGCGCGCGGGATCGAATCCCTTGCCGCATGGGCCACGAGTTCGGCCAGGCCGGAGAGGCGGGTCGGATCGACGGAAGTGCGGGTTTCCGCCGTACGGGGCAGGGCGACGCAGATTTCCTCGAGCGGCGCATTGCCGGCGCGTTCGCCAAGCCCCAGCACGGTGACGCTCGCGTGGCTCGCGCCGGCGCGAATGGCGGCGAGCGTATTGGCGGTGGCGAGGCCGAGATCGTTATGGCCGTGGAACTCGATGGGCAGATCGGTCTCGTCGCGCAGGCGCTTGATATATTCGTATGTTGAGAAGGGATCGAGCAGGCCGAGCGTGTCGGCGAAGCGGAAACGGAACACGCCGAGTTCGGCAGCCGCGCCAGCGATCAGGCCGATGTCGCGCAGATCGGCGCGTGACGAATCCTCGCCGCCGAGCGCCACCTCGAGGCCGCGTTCCCGCGCATAGCCGATCACGCGGGCGGCGCGCTCGGCGACCTCGTGCGGTTCGCTCTTGAGCTTCACCCGCATCTGCAGGCGCGACATGGGCGCCGAAATATTGACGATCTTTACGCCGGCGCGGAGCGCCGCATCGACGTCGGCCTCGTTCAGCCGGCACCAGGCGGTGACGCGGCAGGGGAGGTTTTCCGCGACGATCGCGCCGATGGCCTCGACTTCCTCGTCGCCCATCGCCGGGGTGCCGGCCTCGATCTCATCCACTCCCGCTTCCGCCGGGCTCGGGCGATGGCGAGCTTTTCGGGCAGCGAAAACACTACGCCCGGCGCCTGTTCGCCGTCGCGCAGCGTCGTGTCGTTGATCGATATCCTGTGCGATCCAGCAGCGGTCATGAACGGCCTCACGCGAATTCCTTCTGGCGGATCTCCGCCCATAGCGGCGACTTTTCCCGGGTCTTTTCGACAATGCCCGGCAGGACTTCGAGCACACGCGAAATGTCGGCTTCGCCGGTGTCGCGCGACAGCGAAAAGCGAATGGCGCCTTGCAGGGCGAGCGGCGGAACCTGCATGGCGCGCAGCACATGGCTCGGCTCCATCGAGCCCGAGGCGCAGGCCGAACCGGACGAGGCGGCGATGCCGGCGCGGTCGAGATGGTGCAGGACTGCTTCGCCGTCGGCATAGTCGAAAGCGGCGTTGCAGGTGTTGGGCAGGCGCGTCTCGTCGCCGCCGTTGATCCGGCAATGCGGGATTTTCGCCAGGATTCCGCTCTCCAGCCTGTCGCGCAGCGTTTTTATGCGCGCGATTTCGCTCTCGAAGTCCTGGGCGCAAATTTCCGCCGCCGCGCCGAGGCCGATGATGCCGGGGATGTTTTCGGTGCCGGCGCGCCGGCCGCGCTCCTGCTTGCCGCCGCGAAACAAGGGATGCAGCTTGACGCCCTTTCTGACATAAAGCGCGCCGATCCCCTTGGGGCCGTGGAGCTTGTGGCCGGACAGCGACAGCATGTCGATCGCCGTCTCCTTCAGCGCCAGAGGAATTTTGCCTGCCGCCTGGACGGCGTCGGTATGAAACAGCGCGCCGACTTGCTTCGCGAGCCGCGCCAATTCCGCGACTGGGAAAATGACGCCGGTTTCGTTATTGGCCCATTGGATCGTGACCAGCGCCGTCTCTTCCGACAGGGCGGCTCGAAAGGCGTCGAGATCGAGTTTTCCATTGGCGTCGACGCCGATGAAATGGACTTTCGCCCGGCCGATCTTTTCGAGATGCCGGCAGAGATTCAGGATGGCCGGATGCTCGACGGCGCTGGTGACGATTTCGCGCCGGTTCGGCAGGGCGTCGAGGGCGGACAGAATCGCCGTCGTGTCGGATTCCGTGCCGCCGGAGGTGAACACCACTTCATGGTCGAATTCGGCGCCGAGCAGCGCCTGGACTTTTTGGCGGGCCGCTTTCATCGCCGGGGCGACGGCTGCGCCATAGTCGTGCGCGGAGGAGGGATTGCCGAAGAATTCGGCGAAGAATGGCAGCATGGCGGCGACGACCTTGGCGTCGGCCCGCGTGGTCGCGTTATTGTCGAGATAGACCGTCGCCATTGCGCCGCTCCTCTGAACGAAAAGGCGTTATGCGAAAGACTTGCCGCAGCCGCATTGCGCCGTGGCGTTGGGATTCTCGTAGACGAAGCCGGACCGTTCGAGCGAGCTGACGAAATCGACCTTCATTCCGCGCAGATGGTTGGCGGAAATGTCGTCGATGTAGATTTTCACACCGTCCGCTCGACCACTTCGTCGCCTTCGCGCGCTTGCGTCTCCAGCTCCATCTTGTACTGGAAGCCGGAGCAGCCGCCGGCCTCGACCTGAATGCGCAGGCCTTCGGCGGGAGCGCTGGCGGTGGCGAGAATGGTCCTGGCGGCGGAAATGGCGTCGGGCGTGAGGCTGATCATGCAAATCTCCGGTCCGTTTGCGAGGAGCGGAGCAACGAATGTGCCAAGGCCGGGCAGGGCGGGCATTGGCGTTTGTCGGGTTCACGACAATGCCGCCGATCCTTCCGGAAGGCGGAAAAAACGGCCAAAGATCGCATATTGTGGCGGCATAGCTTTGCGCCTAGTTTTTCGGGGCGCTCCACGCGAGCTGCGTCGAAGGGCGCAAATTTTCAGAGGGCAATGAAATGAGACTTTCCGCGCGCAATGTCTTCGACGGCAAGATCGTCGACATCAAGAAAGGCGCCACCACTTCGCATGTCATGATCGATGTGAAGGGCATGATCATCACCGCTTCGATCACTAATAAATCGGTCGAGGATCTTGGGCTCAAGGTTGGCGGCGCGGCCAAGGCGGTGATCAAGTCCTCCGAAGTGATCGTCGCAGTCGATTGATCGAAGCAGGAATGCGGGAGCCGCCCGTGCGCCGCTCCCGCGTTTCAGCGCCTGCCATTGAAATGCACGGCGCCGAAGCCTGAAAGGTCATAGCCGCCCATGGCTTTGGCCTTGGCGGCGAATTTTTCCGTGCGGCAGAATTGCGCAAGCCTCTGGCATGGCGGGTCGAACCAGGCCTTGCGCCAGACCAGAAGGTCGAACCGCTCGACGATCAGCGGCACGAAATCCAGCCGGAACTGCCGAGCCGCCGCCTCCACGCCTAGGCCGACGTCGGCGCGCCCATCCGCCAGCGCGAAAGCCAGATCTGTTTCGGTGCGCTCCACCGCTTCGACGAGGCGCAGGTCGGCGCGAAGTCATCTTTTCCGCAGCGAGCAGACGGTCGAGCACCAGTTCGCTGCCGGCGTCCGCCTGCCGCGCCTGAAAGCGCAAGCCGCGCGTCGCCACCAGGCTTTCCGGCTTTTGCGCCAGGCCGGGCCGCAGGATCAGACCGCGCCGGCGCGTCGCCCATTCGAGCAGAACCCAGGGTTTTTCCGCGAATTTGTCGGTGACCGCGCCGGTGTTCCAGCCGTCATCTTCGGGGATATGCAGGCCGGCGATCATGCATTCGCCCGCCTCGGCGCGGCGCAACCCGTCCAGCGCGCCATCAAAAAATCCGGCAATGCCCGATTGCAATTCGCGAAGCGCCCATTCCAGAAGCGGATCGTGGCCGCCGGCGGCGATCAGCGGCGGCTGCGGCTCTTCCGCTTTGACCGCGCGCAAAGGCGCGCCATCGAGCGGTCGCGTCCCGAGCCAGGCCGCGATTTCCTCGCGCGGAAACAACAGCTTGCCGGTCACCTTGCGGACGGGCAGGGCGTTTTGCGCGACGAGGTCGTAAACCTTGCGCTGTTTTACGCGCAATAGCGCCGCCAGTTCGCTCGTGGTGTAAAATTCAGCCATTTTGTCGCCAATTTCCGCCTGCGGAAAAAATGACACGAAAAGACATGAAACGCATCAAAAAGCTTGGCGGCGCAGACACGAAAAAGGCCGGAGTAAAACCCCGGCCTGTTCAATGACGAAAAAAGGAAAAATCAGCGTGGCAGGTCGGTCGCGCCCATCAGGAACAAATCGACCGAGCGGGCGGCCTGGCGGCCTTCGCGAATCGCCCAGACGACAAGAGATTGGCCCCGCCGCATGTCGCCGGCGGCGAAGACCTTGTCCACGCTGGTCTTGTAGGCGTCGGTGTCGGCCCGCACATTGCCGCGCGGATCGAAGGCGACGCCCAGCTCCTGCAGCATGCCTTCGTGAACCGGCGAGACAAAGCCCATGGCGAGCAGGACGAGATCGGCGCGCAGGTCGAACGCGCTGCCGGCGATTTCCTGCATCTTGCCATCGACGCGCACGCAGCGGATCGCCTTGACCGCGCCATTGTCGCCGAGGATCTCCCTGGTCATCACCGCGAAATCGCGGTCGGCCCCTTCCTGGTGCGAGGAGGACGTGCGCAGCTTCAGCGGCCAGTAGGGCCAGGTCGTCAGCTTGTCCTCCATCTCCGGCGGCTTGGGCATGATTTCGAGCTGCATCACCGACAGCGCGCCCTGGCGCACCGAAGTGCCGATGCAGTCGGAGCCGGTGTCGCCGCCGCCGATCACCACGACATGCTTGCCCGCCGCCAGGATCGGCTCTTCCGGCCCGGCGTTTTCGCGCGAGACGCGGCGGTTTTGCTGCGGCAGGAAATCCATGGCGAAATGCACGCCGCTGAGTTCGCGGCCGGGAACCGGCAGGTCGCGCGGCTTTTCCGAGCCGCCGGTGAGGATCACCGCGTCATGGGCGGCGACGATCTCCGCCGCCGAGCAGTCGACGCCGACATTGACGCAATAGTGGAAAGTGACGCCTTCCGCCTCCATCTGCGCCACGCGGCGGTCGATCAGCGCCTTTTCCATCTTGAAGTCGGGAATGCCGTAGCGCAGCAGGCCGCCCGCCTTGGCGTTGCGCTCATAAAGATGCACCTCGTGGCCGGCGCGCGCCAATTGCTGCGCCGCCGCCATTCCCGCCGGGCCGGAGCCGATGACGGCGACTTTTTTGCCCGTCTTCTTCGCCGGCGGCTCGGGGCGCAGCCAGCCGTTTTCCCAGGCGCGGTCGACGATGGCGCATTCGATCGTCTTGATGGTCACCGGCGTGTTTTCGAGGTTGAGCGTGCAGGACGCCTCGCAGGGCGCCGGGCACACGCGGCCGGTGAATTCGGGGAAATTGTTGGTCGAGTGCAGGTTGCGCGCCGCCTCTTCCCAATCGCCGCGATAGACTAGGTCGTTCCAGTCGGGGATCTGGTTGTTCACCGGGCAGCCGTTGTGGCAGAACGGAATGCCGCAATTCATGCAGCGCGCCGCTTGGTCGCGCGTCGCCTCTTCCGACAGCGGAATGACGAATTCGGAATAATGGCGGATGCGGTCGGCGGCCGGCTTGTACTTGCGGTCCTGCCGGTCGATCTCGAGGAAACCGGTCACCTTTCCCATATCATTCCCCTGCGGCGGCGGTCTGCCGCTGTTCGGTTTGCGTCATCAGCTCCGCCAGGGCGCGGCGATATTCGACCGGCATGACCTTGCGGAACTTCGGCTTGTAGCTTTCCCAGTCGTCGAGAATCTCTTTCGCTCGCGACGAGCCGGTATATTGCAGGTGGTTGGCGATCAGCTGGCGCAGGCGCTCGGCGTCGAAGCGCGTCATGTCCTTCATCACGTCGACGCGGCCGTGGCCGGCGAGATCGCCGCCCTGGTGATTGAGGCGCTGGTTGAGGTCTTCCTCTTCCTCCACCGGCTCGAGATCGACCATGGCCATGTTGCAGCGCGACTGGAAGTCGGCGCGATCGTCCAGCACATAGGCGATGCCGCCCGACATGCCGGCCGCGAAATTGCGGCCCGTCTCGCCGAGCACGACGACGACGCCGCCGGTCATGTATTCGCAGCCGTGGTCGCCGACGCCTTCCACCACCGCGATGGCGCCGGAATTGCGCACCGCGAAGCGCTCGCCGGCGACGCCGCGGAAATAGACTTCGCCGGAGATCGCGCCGTAAAGCACGGTATTGCCGACGATGATCGAATGTTCCGGATCGATGTGTTTCGCCTCGCGCGGCGGATAGACCACGATGCGGCCGCCGGACAGGCCCTTGCCGACATAGTCGTTGGCCTCGCCCTCGAGCTCCAGCGTCACGCCATGCGCCAGCCAGGCGCCAAAGCTCTGGCCGGCCGTGCCCTTGGCGCGGATGTGGATGGTGTTGTCCGGCAGGCCGGCGTGCCCATAAAGGCGCGCGACCTCGCCCGACAGCATGGCGCCGACGGAGCGGTTGACGTTGCGGATTTCAGTCTCCAGCCGCACCGGCGCGCCGCGCTCGAGCGCCACGCCCGAACGCGCGATCAGCTCCTTGTCGAGGGTCGCGTCGAGGTGGTGGTCCTGCTTCTCGGAATGATAGATGGTCTGGCCGTCGAGCGGCTGCGGCTTGCAGAACAGCTTCTTGAAGTCGAGCCCGTTGGCCTTCCAGTGCTTGATCGCCTTTTCGCGGTCGAGCATCTGCATCTGGCCGACCATCTCGTCGATGGTGCGGAAGCCCAGCTTGGCCATCAATTCGCGCGCTTCCTCGGCGACGAAGAAGAAATAATTGATGACATGCTCGGGCAGGCCGACGAAACGCTTGCGCAGGACCGGATCCTGCGTCGCCACGCCCACCGGGCAGGTGTTCAAATGGCACTTGCGCATCATGATGCAGCCGGCCGCGATCAAAGGCGCCGTGGCGAAGCCGAATTCGTCGGCGCCGAGCAGCGCGCCGATCACCACGTCGCGTCCCGTGCGCAGGCCGCCGTCGACCTGCACCGCGATGCGCGAGCGCAGGCGGTTGAGAACGAGCGTCTGGTGGGTTTCGGCGAGTCCGATTTCCCACGGGCTGCCGGCGTGCTTGATCGAGGTCAGCGGCGAAGCGCCGGTGCCGCCTTCATAGCCGGATATGGTGACATGATCGGCGCGGCCCTTGGACACGCCGGCCGCGACCGTGCCGACGCCGACTTCCGACACCAGCTTGACCGAAATAGCGGCCCGGGGATTGACGTTTTTCAGGTCGTAGATGAGCTGCGCCAGATCCTCGATCGAATAGATGTCGTGATGCGGCGGCGGCGAGATGAGCCCCACGCCTTGCGTCGAATGGCGCACCTTGGCGACGACCGCGTCGACCTTGTGGCCGGGCAGCTGGCCGCCTTCGCCGGGCTTGGCGCCCTGCGCCATCTTGATCTGGATCATGTCGGAATTGACGAGATATTCCGCCGTGACGCCGAAGCGGCCGGAGGCCACCTGCTTGATCGCCGAGCGCATGGAGTCGCCGTTCGGCAGGGGCTTGAAGCGATCCACTTCCTCGCCGCCTTCGCCGGTGTTCGACTTGCCGCCGATGCGGTTCATCGCAATGGCCATGGTCGTGTGGGCTTCGCGCGAGATCGAGCCGAAGGACATGGCGCCGGTTGCGAAGCGCTTGACGATTTCGCTTGCGGGCTCGACCTCTTCAAGCGGCACGGCCTTGCGGCCGTCTTCCGCCGCGTCCTTGAGGCGGAAAAGGCCGCGAATGGTCAAAAGCCTTTCCGACTGCTCGTTGAGCAGCTTGGCGTAGGCGCGATATTTTTCCTGGCTGTTGCCGCGCACGGCGTGCTGCAGCAAGGCGACCGTGTCGGGCGTCCAGTTGTGCGCTTCGCCGCGCATGCGGAAGGCGTAATCGCCGCCGACATCGAGCGCATTGCGATAGACCGGCGCGTCGCCGAAGGCGAGGCGATGGCGCTCGGCCGTCTCCTTCGCGATCTCATCCAGACCGACGCCCTCGATCGGCGTCGCGGTGCCGGTGAAATAGGCGTCGACAAGCTCCTTCGACAGGCCGACGGCGTCGAAGATCTGCGCGCCGCAATAGGACTGGTAGGTCGAAATGCCCATTTTCGACATGACCTTGAGCAGGCCCTTGTCGATCGACTTGATATAGCGCTTGATCGCCTCGTAGCCGTCCACTTCTGCGGGGAATTCATCGGCCATGTCGGCCAGCGTCTCGAAGGCGAGATAGGGGTTGATCGCCTCGGCGCCATAGCCGGCGAGCAGCGCGAAATGATGCACTTCGCGCGCTTCGCCGGTTTCGACCACCAGGCCGACGGAGGTGCGCAGGCCCTTGCGGATCAGGTGGTGATGCACGGCGGCGGTGGCGAGGAGCGCCGGAATCGGGATGCGGTCCGGCCCGACCATGCGATCCGACAGCACGATGATGTTGTAGCCGCCGACGACCGCCTGTTCGGCGCGGTCGCACAGTCGGTCGATCATGAACTTCATGCCATGGTCGGACATTTCGACGGGATAGGTGATGTCGAGCGTCTTGGTGTCGAACAAATCCTCGAAATGGCCGATCGAGCGGATCTTCTCCAGATCCGCATTGGTGAGGATGGGCTGGCGCACTTCGAGCCGCTTCTTTTTCGCCGTCCCCTCGTGATCGAGGATGTTCGGGCGCGGGCCGATGAAGGAGACGAGGCTCATCACCAGCTCCTCGCGGATCGGGTCGATCGGCGGATTGGTGACCTGCGCGAAATTCTGCTTGAAATAGCTGAAGAGCAGCTTGGAATGCGACGACATGGCCGAGATCGGCGTGTCGGTGCCCATCGCGCCGATCGCCTCCTGGCCGGTCACCGCCATCGGCGCCATCAGGATCGCCGTGTCTTCCTGGGTATAGCCGAAGGCCTGCTGGCGATCGAGCAGCGACACGTCGGCGCGCGACGAGCGGGCCTCGACCGGCTTCAGGTCCTCCAGCACGATCTGGGTGCGCTTCAGCCATTCCTTGTAGGGATGCGACTGGGCGAGGGTCTTTTTCGTCTCGTCATCCGAGATGATGCGGCCCTGCTCGAGATCGACCAGCAGCATGCGGCCGGGCTGGAGGCGCCATTTGGTAATGATCTTTTCTTCCGGAATCGGCAGCACGCCCATTTCGGACGCCATGACCACGAGCCCGTCCTCGGTGACGAGATAGCGGGCGGGGCGCAGGCCGTTGCGGTCGAGCGTCGCGCCGATCTGGCGGCCGTCGGTGAAGGCCACGGCGGCGGGGCCGTCCCACGGCTCCATCAGCGCGGCGTGATACTCGTAGAAGGCGCGCCGCTCCTCATCCATTAGCGGATTGCCGGCCCAGGCCTCCGGGATCAGCATCATCATGGCGTGAGCCAGGGAATAGCCGCCCTGCACCAGGAATTCGAGGGCGTTGTCGAAACAGGCGGTGTCCGACTGTCCCTCGTAGGAAATCGGCCACAGCTTCGAGATGTCGTCGCCGAACAGAGGCGAGGCGACGGAGGCCTGGCGAGCCGCCATCCAGTTGACGTTGCCGCGCAGCGTGTTGATCTCGCCGTTATGCGCCACCATGCGATAGGGATGGGCGAGCTGCCAGGACGGGAAGGTGTTGGTGGAAAAACGCTGAT
Organism: uncultured Alphaproteobacteria bacterium; assembly: GCA_963849665.1. Classification (GTDB taxonomy): domain Bacteria; phylum Pseudomonadota; class Alphaproteobacteria; order Rhizobiales; family Beijerinckiaceae; genus Rhodoblastus. The sequence continues at coordinate 82,026 of CAWKJW010000056.1, forward strand.
GCACGAGCGCGATCGCCGTCTCGACGCGCGGATCGCGCAGGTCGGCGAAATAATTGCCCAATTGGGTGGCGATCAGCAGGCCCTTGTAGACGATGGTGCGCGAGGACAGCGACACCGGATACCATCCCGCCATGCGCGGCTCTTTCAACCCGTAGACGGCGTTGGACACCATTTTCCGGATAAGGAAAAGCTTGCGCTCGAAGGCCTCCTGGTCGGGAATTCGGCGCCGCGGCCGATGAAAATCTGGCGGTGGACCGGCTCCGCCGGCTTGACCGTCTCGCCGAGCACGCTCGCGTCCACGGGCACGTCGCGCCAGCCGAGAACAACCTGGCCTTCTTCGGCGACAATGCGTTCGAATGTCTGCTCGACGACCTTCCGCCCACCGGCGTCGCGCGGCAGGAACAGGGCGCCGACCGCGTAAAGCCCCGGCTCCGGCAAGGAAAAGCCGAGCCGCGCCGCCTCCTCGACAAAGAAGCGATGCGGGATCTGCAACAGCATGCCGCAGCCGTCACCCGCCTTGGGATCGGCCCCGACAGCGCCGCGATGGTCCAGATTGACGAGGATCTGCAAGCCCATCCGCACGAGGTCGTGCGACCCGGAATTGTGCATGTTGGCGACGAAGCCGACGCCGCAGGCGTCGTGCTCGTTGCGGGAGTCATACAGGCCCTGCGCCGGCGGCAGGCCGTTGTCGGTTGCGAAAACCATGGCTCGATCCATCGAAGAAACTCCGGCCCCGGGGGAAAGCTCGGTCGCGACGCGTTTCGACGCGGTCGTGTCCGCCCGCGAGGGCGCCGCGTGGAAAAAACCGTCCAACCTTTGCTGTTCGTTCATGGCCTGTTGATCCTGCCCGTTCATTTGACCGCAATTTATCCGAGCCGCCGCCTCTTGACCATGCTCCGCCAGCCAATGTCTCCGCGCTGGCGAAAAGCCGCGACACGGGGCTCCTGGCTTGATTTCGGCCGGATTTGGCGTCCGATTCGACTAAATGGTCAGCATGGCTGTCCTATTTATCGGCGCGCGACATTGCCAGATTAGCATCGGCCACACAAGCCGTCATGGCGGCGTGAACGAGAAGCAGGGGAAAGTTTTTTTATTTTTTCATTGCCCGGGCCCGCGCGCGGCGGCAGGCGCCGCATTTTTGTGCTTTGGCGCGGCTTTATCCGCGCGCCTCCCATTTTTTCGCCAATGACTTTTTATGGCATAAAGGGGGACGAAGATTCGAGGATGAGAAATGGGCTTCACTGCGCGGAAGACTTTTCGTCGGTTTCGGACATTGGCGCCGGCCGGGCTGTTTATCTGGGCGCTGGCCTTTGGCGCGAGCGTCCCCGCGCGCGCCGAGCCGTTCTTTTTCTTCTGGGATCGGCCCGACCAGCCGAACCGGCCCGAGCCGGAACAGCCGGCCCTGACAGGCCGGCAGGTTCGCTCCATCCTGGCGCGCGAAGGCGCGCGGATGATGGGACATCCGCATCTTCGCGGCGACGAGATGATCGCCATCGGACGCGACCGCGAAGGCGCACGCAAGAAATTCACCCTTGACGCGGTCAGTGGCGAGGTTCTCGACGTCGAACTCATCGCGCCGCCGCCGGAGCGGCGCCGGATCGAGGAAAGGCCCCGCGACAATCCCGACGATCTGGCGCCGCCCGACCGCCCGCTCCCGCCGCCCGAACACGCGCCGCACGGCGACGACACGCTGCTCGCTCCGCCGCCTGCCCCCCCGCCGGCCCAGAAGCCGGCGAAGGCGGACACAAGCGCCGCGCCGCAGCCGGCGCCGGCGCAACAGCCTGACTCCGCCGACGCGGCGCTCAGCCCTATCAAGCCGCTGCATCCGCGCGGGGCGCCGAAAGTCGAGCCCCTGCCGCAATAAGATCCGGCCGCAATAAGAAAACGGGCGCCTAAGCGCCCGTTCGGATTGCGTGAAGACGCCTTTAAGCGATCAGGCCGCCCTGGCGGGCGTCGCCGGACGCGGGGCCCCGCCGATCGGAATCTGGCGCGGGCGTTGCGCTTCCGGAATTTCGCGCACCAGATCGACGTGCAGCAGGCCGTTTTCCAGACGGGCGCCCGTGACCTGAACATGGTCGGCAAGCTGGAAGCGGCGCTCGAAAGCGCGCGCGGCAATGCCCTGATAGAGTATTTCCGTGGTTTCGCGCTCGTTGCGCGGCTCTTTCGCGCCCTTGATGGTCAGGGCGTTCTCGCGCGATTTCAATCGACAATTCGGTCTCGCCAAAACCGGCGACGGCCAAGGTCAGCCGATAGGCGTTTTCGCCCGTCCGTTCGATATTATACGGCGGGTAAGCGACGGCGGCGGCTTCCTGGCCGCCGGCCTGGTCGAGCAGCGAAAACAGCCGGTCGAAGCCGATGGTGGATCGATAAAGGGGAGACAGATCATATTGACGCATGGCATATCCTCCAACTGAAGCGACATGCGGCCGGCTTGAATGGCGATAGCGATTTGAGCCGCCGTGAGCGCGTCCGACATCGGCCCGCGCTGAGCCGGAGATGGGCGCCGGCGTAATCATTTCAAGGGTTCTGTGGCGTGGTGTGCGAAATTTCCGCGTTGACGGCGGACAGAGACAAATCTCAAATGGTCGAGCCATGGAACTGATCGACACACCCGCCAATCCCTGTCCGCCCGGCGCCAATATCGTCGGCCTGCGCGCCAGCGACGGCATGCAGTTGCGCGCCGCCTACTGGCGGCCCGAAGGGGCTCCGCGCGGCACGGTGGCGCTCGTGCAGGGCCGCGCCGAATTCATCGAGAAATATTTCGAGGTGATCGGCGAGCTGCTTTCACGTGGCTTTGTCGTCGCCACTTTCGATTGGCGCGGCCAGGGCCTTTCGCAGCGTCTGCTGCGCAACAAGGCCAAGGGCCATGTGCTGCGCTCCACCGATTACCGGCTCGACCTCGACGCTTTTCTTAGCCAGCTTCTCACGCCCGACTGCCCGAAGCCCTGGTTCGCGCTGGCCCATTCGATGGGAGCGGCGGCGACGCTGGATTACGTCGGCTCCGTCGCGTCGCCTTTCGCGCGCATCGTCGGCGTCGCGCCGATGCTCGGCCTGAACGGTTTTGCCGGCTCCGAAACGGCGCGCCACTTCGCCGTCGCAATGCGCGCCATCGGCATGAGCAGGCTGTTCATCCCCGGCGGCAGCCCGCGAACGCTGGTGGAAAAGCCTTTCGTGGGCAACATCCTGACCGGCGACTCCCGGCGTTTCCGCCGCTCGGCCGAGATCATCGGCCTTGCGCCGGCGCTCGGCATCGGCGATCCCACGATCGGCTGGGTCAACGCCGCCTACGGCCTGATGGAAAGGTTGAATGCGCCGGGCTACGCCGAAAAAATCCGGACGCCGGCTCTGTTGCTGGCGGCGGGAGGCGACCGTCTGGTTTCGACCGCGGCGGTCGAGCGTTTCGCCAAAAGGCTGAAAAACGCCGATTGCCTCGTGCTGGCGGGCGCTCGTCACGAACTCATGATGGAGCGCGCGGAAATCCGGGCGAAATTCTGGGCCGCCCTCGACGCATTCCTGCCGGGCGAGCCCTTGCTGCGCGGGGCCTCGCAGGCTCGGGCGACGGGCTGAGGCCGCCCGCGCCCCAATTTCACGCCGCCGAAGAGCTTATTGCTGATCCCTCTCGACATCGGACGATTGTTCCAGCTCCTGCGCCTGACCTTCATCGGGCGCCTTCGGCGTCTTGACTTTCTTGTGCCGCCCGCCCTGGTGCAGCATTTCGATCTGGACTTGCTGGATTTCCGACAAACGTTGCCATTGCCGTGAGATGAGGTAGTCGATCTTTTCATGCAGATGGCGGATTTCAAGTTCCGCCTTGAGGTTCACGCGATAGTCGTTGAAGGAGCGCTGACGGTCTTTTTCTTCCTGCCGCTTCTGGCTCATCATGATCACGGGCGCCTGGATCGCCGCAAGGCAGGACAGCACAAGATTGAGCAAAATGAAGGGGTAGGGGTCGAAGGCCGCCCCTTCGCCTCTGGCGACGTTGTAAGCCATCCAGATTACCAGAACGACGCCGAATGATGTCAGGAACGCCCAACTGCCGCCGAAGCTCGCCAGATGATCCGAGAGGCGTTCTCCGAGCGTGCGCTGTTCGTCGTATTCGTCCTCGGTGTTCTCGGCGATCGTTTCCTGTTTCGCGATGCTTTCGGCGACCTGCCGGTCGAGCTCGCTGAACTCGCCGTGCTCCTGCTGGAGCAGTTCTTCCACGTAAAGCATCTGATAGCGGGCAAGTTCGCCGAAGCTGATCATCGCGTTCGGCGGCAGGTCCGGGAAGTCACGTTGGATACGGTCGGCGAGCGAGGGCCGCAAGCTGTCGATGCGGACCAGTTGACGTTTGCGGTACATGCGGCCGCTGATGGCCGAGGCCGCTTTCTTGATGCGCTGTTTAATGTCGACCGTCTGGTCGTCGCCGTCAACGAAGTCCTGCTCTTCTTCAAAGCTTTGCTCGTCAATTTCCTGCTCGTCGACTTCCTGCTCAGCGAGGCGATCTTCAAGCTCCTCGCCATTGGGCGTCGTGGACATGGTCGTCTCCAGGAATAAATCGCGCGTGCGTGCCGAGGCGGCCGTCGAGGGGCGTTATCACAAATCGCGGACGGGCCAAAGGGACTTTGGGTGGCGCGCAGGCGCAACTGATCGCCTGTCCGAATCTTGTCGATCATAGGCTGTTTCTGGCGTCATGGGGGCACAGCCAGTGTCCGCGCCGTACCGTTTCCGCCCCGCCTGACAAGGCGTCGATCGCCGTCCCGCAGCGCCGCAAGCGCCTGTTCGTGCACATGCCTGTCGCCCGCGGCGACGATCGCGCCGCCCTTGGACGGATCGCCGCCGTCCCAGCCGGTGACGATGCCGCCGGCGCCTTCGACGATCGGGATCAACGCGACAATGTCATAGGCGTTCAGCGCCCGCCTCGACCACCAGGTCGACATGGCCGGCGGCGAGCATGGCAAAGGCATAGCAGTCGCCGCCATAGCGCGTGAGCCGGGTCTTCGCCTCCAAAGCTTCGTAGCGCGGCATCAGAAGCTCCGGAATGAGCTTCGGCGAGGTCGTCATCAGGGTCGCGCGGTCGAGTTCGCGCAGGCGCGGGTCCCAGCTTCCGCGCCGTCGGCCACGCCGTCGGGGCCGCTCACCGGCCCAATGCGACGCGCGTCCGTCGCCGAAGAATTTTCGCGCGTGAACGGCTGCGGCATCAGGCCGTAGCACGGCGCGCGCCCGGTGCAGAAGACCGATCAGCGGCCCCACAAAGGCAGGCCGAAGATGAAACCTTGGTGCCGTCGATCGGCTCGAGCACCCAGACATATTCGGCCAAAGCGCATGATCGCCGAATTCCTCGCCCATCACGCCGTGACTGGGGAAGTCTCGCCGATCAGCCGACTCATGGCGGTTTCCGCCGCGCGATCGCCCTCGGTCACCGGATCGAAAGCGCCGCCGCCGGACTTGTGCTCCATGGCGAATGACGTGCGGAAGAACGGCATGATCGAGCAATACTCTCTAACTGAACCAGGTACACGTACATAAC
>CAWKJW010000057.1:0-11242 GCA_963849665.1 uncultured Alphaproteobacteria bacterium
AGCCGGGGTTGCATGGCATGAGCAATAACGAAAAATGCGACAACCACGACAACGGCCGGGAAAAAAGCGAGAACGGAAAAAAATCCGTCGAACCGACGCTTGAGCCGCTGTTGCAGGCCCATATCGGCAAGCAGTTGAGGGAAATGTTCGACGCCATGGCGCGCGAGCCGGTTCCCGACCGATTTAAGTCGCTGCTCGACCGGCTGGAGGCAGGCGAGCAGACCGAGGCGCCATCGTCCACCCAAGGCGCCGACGACGAGGCCGGCGCCACATGAACGACGCGATCAGACTGCGCCTCAAGGACCTGCTGCTGGCGGAAATTCCCTCGTTGCGCGCTTTCGCTCTGTCGCTTTCGGGCAACAGCGACCGCGCTGACGACCTGGTGCAGGACACATTGATGAAAGCCTGGGCGAACGCCTCCTCCTTCATGGAGGGGACCAATATCCGCGCCTGGCTTTTCACCATCATGCGCAACACCTTCTTCAGCCAGTACCGCAAGTCGCGCCGTGAAGTGCAGGACGTGGACGGCGAGGCGGCGGCGCGGCTCGTCGCCATGCCCGACCAGCTGGCGCATCTCGATTTCGCCGATTTCAAGACCTATCTCGACCGCCTGCCGCCCGACCAGCGCGAGGCCCTGGTGCTGATCGGCGCCTCGGGCTTTTCCTATGAAGAGGCGGCGGAAATCTGCGGCTGCGCCGTCGGCACGATCAAGAGCCGCGTCAATCGCGCCCGCCGTCGCCTGATGGAGCTTCTCGCCCTCAGTTCGGCCGAGGAATTCGGCCCCGATCCCCACCCTGACCGAACCGGGTCGCTGCCGCCGCGCGGCGAATGAGCGCGCCTCGTCCTTGGACGGCTGGCCGGCCGTCCCAAGGCAAATACTGGCTCCATGCAGAACATGCCGCTTGCCGCCCGCCCGCCGCGGGAGAATAATGGCTCGAGCGCAAGCGTTCCGCCGCTGGCCGACGTTGCGCGCCAGGGACGCGCAAATGAGCCTTTTTTCCCGCTTTTTCTCCGCCTGTTCCGCCCTGTTGCTTTTCACCTCTTGCGCCTTGGCGGCGGAAAAGCCCTACGCCAACGACGATCTCGACAGCGCCGCCGTGCGGCTCGTGGAAAAGCTCGGCTCCGACAGCGCCGAACTGCGCGCGCACGCGTCGCTGGCGGAGTTGCGGCAGCAGGCGGCGGCGGCCAGCCTTCAAGGCGACATCGCCAAGACCCTGCCCCTGCTCGCGGCGATCGCCGCCGCCGCGCCGGAGAATTCCGCCGACTGGCTGCTGCTCGCCCGCGCCGCGCAGACTGTCGCCATGAAAGGCGGCGACGGATCCGATGCGATGAAGGACGAGGCGCTGGCCAGCGCCTACGAATCCTATCGCCGAGCGCGAGAAAAACCGGACGCCGCGGCGGCGCTCGCGGTGATCGGCGAGGTCTTCGCCAGCCGGCAGGCCTGGCGCGAGGCGCTTAACGCCGACCGCGCCAGCCTCGACACGGAGCCGACGCCGGCGCTGCAAAAAACCTATGACGGCTTGCGTGAGAAATACGGCTTTCGCGTGCTGGATTACAAGATCGACAATAAATCGCCGAGCCCCCGCGTCTGTTTCCGCTTCTCCGAAGATCTCGCGCGCAACCACACGGATTTCTCGCCCTTCGTCACGCTCGCCGGCCGCAGCGACGCCGCCATTTCCAGCGAGCAGCGCCAGATCTGCGTCGAGGGGTTGAAACATGGCGAGCGCTATTCCATCGCCCTGCGCCAGGGCCTGCCGTCCAATGTCGGCGAGGCGCTGCTGAAGAATCTCGATTACGACGTCTATGTGCGCGACCGTTCGCCGCAGGCGCGCTTCACCGGCCGCAATTACGTGCTGCCGCGCATCGGCCCGGAAGGCGCGCCGGTCGTCACCGTCAACTCGTCCCGCGTAAAAATCGACATTTTCAGGGTCGGCGACCGCAATCTCCTGCCGACGATCCGGTCCGAGGATTTTCTGGCCCAGCTTTCCGCCTCTCGGCTGAAGCAATATGGCGACAGCGACGGGACGAAAATCTGGTCGGGAACGCTCGATGTCAAATCCGAGCTGAACAAGGACGTCGTCACCGATTTCCCGGTGCTGGAGGCGCTGGGCGAGCCGCAGCCCGGGGTCTATGTGATGGGCGCCCGCGCCGCCGACGACCTCTCGGCTGACGACAACGACAATTATGCGCTGCGCGCCACCCAGTGGTTCGTCGTCTCCGACCTTGGCCTCACCGCCCTGACCGGCCCGGACGGCCTGACCGTTCTCGCCCGTTCGCTCGCCACCGCCGAACCGAAGGAAGGCGTCGAGGTGCGGCTGATCGCCAGGGACAATGAATTGCTGGCGGTCGAGAAGACCGACGCCGCCGGCGAAGTCCGCTTCGATCCCGGCCTTTCGCGCGGCGCCGGCGGGCAGGCCCCCGGCCTGATCGTCGCCGGCGATGGCAAGGCCGATCACAATTTCCTCGACCTGCAGCAGACCGCCTTCGACCTCACCGACCGCGGCGTTAAGGGCCGCGCCGCGCCCAAGGCGCTCGACGCCTTCGTCTATGCCGAGCGCGGCGTCTATCGCTCCGGCGAGACGGTGCATCTCGCGGCGCTTATGCGCGACTCGCTCGGCGCCGCCGCCAACGCGCCGCTGACGCTGGTGATCAAGCGCCCCGACGGCGTCGAGCACAAGCGCGTCGCCCTGCCCGACCAGGGTCTCGGCGGACGCGCCTTCGACCTTGCGCTGCCGGCCGGCGCCGCCTCCGGCGGCTGGACGGTGCAAGCCTTCGCCGATCCGAAAAGCCCCGCCATCGGCGAAACGGGCTTTCTGGTCGAGGATTACATGCCCGAACGGATGGACATGGTCCTGTCGCCGGAAAAGCCCGCCGCCAAGGCCGGGCAGCCGGCGCGGATCGACGCGAAAGTCCGCTATCTCTATGGCGCGCCAGGCGCCGGCCTGAACATTTCCGGCGATGTCGAAATCGAGGCTGTGACCGACCGCGGCCTGCCCGCCCTGAGCGGCTATGAGGCGGGCGTCGCCGACGAGGATTTCTCCAACGTCAAGAACGATCTCGACGAGAACGCCACGACCGATTCCGATGGCGCCGCGACGATCGCGGCGCCATTCCGCTGGTCAAGGCGACCCGGCCGCTGGAGGCGAAAATCACTTTGCGCGCCGGAGAGGCGGGCGGACGGGCGATCGAGCGCGTCGTCACTTTGCCGCTGCTGCCGCCGGGCGGAATGATCGGCGTGAAGAAGACCTTCGGCAACCTGAGCCAGGGCGCGAAGGCGACATTCGACGTCATCGCCATAGGCCCCGACGGACTGCGCGCCACGCGGCGCGGCGCGCATTGGTCGCTTTATCGCCTCAGCAACGATTACCAATGGTACAAGCAGGACGGCCGCTGGAATTTCGAGGAGGTCAAGTCCTCGAGCCGCGTCGCCGACGGGACGGTCGACCTCGTTCCCGCCGCGCCGGCGAAGATCGCCGCGGTCGTCGGCCTCGGCCAGTATCGGCTCGACCTGCGCGACGACGTCGCCGGCGACGCCCAGACCTCCGTGACCTTCGACGTCGGCTGGTCGGGCGAGGCGCGGCAGGAGACGCCCGACCTGCTCGACCTGACGCTCGACAAGAAAGCTTACGCCAGCGGCGACACGATCAAGCTGAAAATCTCCGCGCGCTCGGACGCCAGGGCGACGCTGGCGATCATCAGCGACGGCGTGAAAAAGACCATGCTCGCCGACCTGAAGAAAGGCGACAATGAAATCGCCATTCCCGTCGATGCGGCCTGGGGCGGCGGCGCCTATGCGCTGACGCTGGCGCATCGGCCGCTGGACAAGGCGGCCAATCGCATGCCCGGACGCGCGCTGGGCATCGCGTGGTTCGCCATCGATCCCGCGCTGCATCGGCTCGACGTTTCGCTCAACGCGCCGGCCAAGGCGCGGCCGCGCGAAAAAATGACCCTGCCGATCGAGGTCGCCGGGCTGGCGGCGGGCGAGGAGGCCTATGTCACGGTCGCGGCGGTGGATGTCGGCATCCTCAACCTCACGCATTACCAGGCGCCCGACCCGCAAGGCTATTTCTATGGCCAGCGCGCGCTCTCGACCGAAATCCGCGACATTTACGGATTGCTGATCGACGGGCTGCAGGGAGCGCGCGGAAGAATCCGCTCGGGAGGGGACGCCGGCGGGCCGGAAACCTCGGTGGAGAAGCCCAATCAGCCGCCGCTGGCGCTTTATTCGGGCATCGTCCGCGTCGGGCCAGACGGCAAGGCGCAGGTTTCCTTCGACCTGCCCGCCTTCAATGGCGCGGTGCGGCTGACCGCCGTCGCCTGGTCGAAAGGCCGCGCCGGCTCGGCGTCCGCCGATGTGATCGTGCGCGATGCCGTCGTGGCGCAGGCAAGCCTGCCGCGCTTCATGGCGCTCGGCGACCAGTCGCGGCTCAACCTCCGTCTCGACAATGTCGAAGGCGCGGCGGGCGATTACAAAGTCTCGCTCGACCTGCATGGCCCCGTCGCCGCCGGCGCCCAGAGCCGGACGGTCAGACTGGCCGCCGGCGCCAGCGCCGTCGTCGACATTCCGTTGCGCGCGACCGGCGTCGGAGCCGCTTCGATCGACGTCCGCTTGACGGGTCCGAAATTCGAGGCGGCGCAAAGCCTGGCGCTTTCCGTCGAAGCGGGAACGAGTCCCTCGTCCGCCGCAGCTTCCACGAATTGCAGCCCGGCGAAAGCCTGACCCTGTCGAGCGACCTCCTCGCCGAATTCATCCCGAACACCGGCGCCGTCTCGGCGACGATCGCGCCGCTCGGCGGCGTCGATGTCGCCAGCCTGTTGAGCGCGCTGGACAATTATCCCTTCTCCTGTTCGGAGCAGACCGTCAGCCGCGCTCTGCCGCTGCTTTATCTGAGCCGGCTGGGCGCGTCCGAGCATCTCGCGCTCGAAGGCGGCGTGGACGCGCGCGTCAGCAGCGCCATAGCGCGCCTGCTGTCGCGCCAGGATTCGACCGGCGCGTTCGGCCTGTGGTCGACCGACAACGCCGACGACGTCTGGCTCGACGCCTTCGTCACCGACTTTTTGACCCGCGCGCGGGAGAACAAATATTCCGTGCCGCAGCGCGCCATGGACCAGGCGCTCGATCGGCTGCGCAATTATGTCGTCAACGCCTCCGACATCAATTCCGGCAACAACGCCGGGCTCGCCTATGCGGCCTATGTGCTGGCGCGCAACGGCCGTCCGATCATCGGCGACCTGCGCTATCTCGCCGACGCCAGGATCGACGCCTTCGACACGGCTTTTTCGCGCGCCCAGATCGCCGCCGCGCTGTCGCTGCTCGGCGACAGCGCCCGCGCTGAAAAGGCCTTCGACGCGGCGGCGCAAGTCCTGCACAAGCCCAAGGAACCCGGCTTTTCGCGCGCCGATTACGGCTCGCTGCTGCGCGACGGCGCGGGCCTCCTGACCCTCGCTTCCGAGAGCAACGCCGACAAATCGATCATCGTCAAGGCGGCGCAGGTCGTCGAGAGCGAAAGCGCGGCGACGCAGAGAACCTCGACGCAGGAGGAAAGCTGGATGGCGCTCGCCGCGCAGGCCATGGCCGGACAGGGAGCGGCGCAATCACTGGCGATCGACGGCGCGCCGCATCAGGGCGTCTATTCCGCACGCTTCGACGCGGGCGCTCTGGCGGCGAAAGCCGTCACCATCGTCAACCGGGGCCAGGCGCCGGTGCGCGTCGCCATCACCGTCTCGGGACGGCCGGCCTTGCCCGAGCCGGCGGAAGAGCACGGCTACAGGATCGAGCGCAGCTTCTTCCACCTCGACGGAACGCCGGTCGGCCCCGGCGCCATCAAGCAGAACGAGCGCCTGGTGGTGGCGCTGAAGGTCACCGAACTGAAGGCGGCCTTTGCACGGCTGATCCTGGTCGACCGCCTGCCGGCGGGGCTCGAGATCGACAATCCCGATCTCTTCGACGGCGGCTCGGTGGAAGGCCTCGACTGGGTGAAGGCCTCGGTCGCGCCGAGCCACACCGAATACAAGGACGACCAGTTCGTCGCGGCGTTCGATCGCGGCGGCGCCGACAAGGCGGTTTTCTCCGTCGCCTATGTCGTGCGCGCCGTCAGTCCCGGAAAATACGTGCTGCCGCCGGCGACCGTCGAGGACATGTACCGTCCGGAGCGTTTCGGGCGCACCGGCTTCGGCGCCGTCGAGATCGGCGAGAGCTCGCGAAAGTGAGCGGTTCGCGCGACAAACGCTGGCTTTACGCCGCCGTCGTCACGGCCTTCGTCGGGCTGGCGGCGGCGGACGCGTGGCTGAATTTCCCGCGCCTCCTTGGACCGCTCGACCTGTCGCCGCTCGATCGCGCCTCGACCGTCGCGCTCGACCGCGACGGCGAACTTCTGCGCGCTTTCGTCACGACCGACGGCCGCTGGCGGCTGCCGGTGAAATCAGCCGATGTCGATCCGCGCTTCTTCACTTTGCTCGAGAGCTATGAGGACCGGCGCTACGAACAGCATGGCGGCGTCGATCTTTACGCTCTCGCGCGCGCCGCATGGCAATATGCGCGGCGCGGCCACGCCGTCTCAGGCGGCTCGACCCTGACCATGCAGGCGGCGCGCCTGCTCGAGCCGCGCCCCGACCGCACCATCCTCGCCAAGGCGCGGCAGATTTTGCGCGCTTTCGAGCTCGAGCGGCGTTTTTCCAAAACGCAAATTCTCGACATCTATCTGGCGCTCGCGCCCTATGGCGGCAATCTCGAAGGCCTGCGCGCCGCAAGCCTCGCCTATTTCGGCAAGGAGCCGCGCCGCCTTTCGATCGCCGAAGCCGCCTTGCTCGTCGCCCTGCCGCAGGCGCCGGAAGCGCGGCGGCCCGACCGTTTCCCCACAAACGCGCGGGCGGCGCGCGACCGGGTGATCGACCGCGCCGCCGCCGCGCATGTCATCAGCGCCGCCGAGGCCAACAACGCGAGGGCCGAGATTCCGCCGGTGGCGCGCAAAGGTTTCCCCAATCTCGCGCCCCACGCCAGCGAAGCGCTTTTCCGCGCCCATCCCGAGCGGAAAATCCTGCACCTGACGATTTACGCGCGCCTGCAAAGAAGCCTCGAAGCTCTCGCGCGCGAAAGGGCTTCGATGCTCGGGCCGAAAATGACCATGGCGATCCTCGTCATCGACAATGCGTCGGGCGAAATCCGCGCCCATGTCGGCGGCGGCGATTACTTCTCGAAAGAGCGCGCCGGCGCCATCGACATGACCCAGGCTTTGCGCTCGCCGGGATCGACGCTGAAGCCTTTCATCTACGCCATGGCCTTCGGCGACGGCATCGCGCATCCCGAAACCCTGCTCGACGATTCGCCCGCGCGCTACGGCCTCTGGCGGCCGGTGAATTTCGACGAGAAATTCCACGGCGAGGTCACGGCGCGGCTGGCGTTGCAGCAATCGCTCAACCTGCCGGCGACGCAATTGCTTAACGCCATCGGTCCGGCGCAATTCCTCGCCCGCCTGCGCAGCGCCGGCATGAGCCTCGTCCTGCCGAAGGACGCCGACGTCGGCCTCGCCATCGGCCTCGGCGGCGCCGGCGTGCGGCTGGTCGATCTGGCGCGGCTCTATGCCGGTTTTACGCGCAACGGCGTTGTTCCCGAACTCGTCGAGAGCCTCGACGATCTGCCGGTCCCGGCGCAAACGCGGCGCATCGCCGAGCCCGTCGCGGCCTGGTATGTCGGCGACATCCTCCGCTTCGCGCCGCCGCCCGACAATGCGGCGCCGGGGAGGCTCGCCTTCAAGACCGGCACCTCCTATGGCTATCGCGACGCCCTCGCCATCGGCTTCGATCGCGCGCATACGGTGGCCGTCTGGGTCGGCCGCGCCGACAATGGCGCGGTTCCCGGCCTCGTCGGACGGCAGGTCGCGGCGCCGATCCTGTTCGACGTTTTCGCGCGCATCGGCGGGCCCAACGAGGTCCTGCCGCGCCCGCCCAACGCGCTCGTCGCGACCACCGCGACCCTGCCGCCGCCGCTTCGGCGCTTGCGCCGCGACGCGCCGAAAACCATTGCCTCGAGCTTCTCCAATCCGCTGAAGATCTTCTATCCGCCGGATGGCGCGCGTATCGATCTCGGCTTGAAGGGAGCGACGGACGGGGACAAGCCGGAACTCGCCCTGAAGGCGCAGGGCGGCGCGCCGCCGCTGACCTGGATGGTCAATGGCGCGCCTCTGCACGGCGAACTGAACGCGCAGAACCAGCGCCACGAGGCGCGCTGGGCGCCGGACGGCGCCGGCTTCGCCCGCGTCTCGGTCGTGGACGCCAATGGCGCCAGCGACAGCGTGCTGGTGCGGCTGGAATAAAGCTCAGCCGCCGGCCGCCGCCTCGAGCAAGGCGCAAAGCCCCTGCGCGTCATACGCGTCTTCCGGCATTGTCGCGTCGCTTTCTTCCTCGACGGGGGGAAGCGCGTAGGCGGCGGCAAAAGCCTGATCAAAAGCTGAAGCGTCTTCGTGCTCCGGCGCGTCCTCGTCTCGGGATGCGTCGGAGAAATTCCCTTTGCCGCCCTGCGGCTTTTGCAACACGGACTCGATGACGAAGGGCTCGTAGCGGGCTGGCTTCGCCTGGTCCCTGCGCGCCGAAATGGAGGCGCGAACATAGGGATCGAACGCACTCAACAGGGACAAGGGCATGGCGCGACTCCCCGATTGTGGCGGACACAATCTAGCCGGCGCAGCTTGCGCCAGCCTTGCGTCGACGTCGGGGGCTTTTTTTGCGGGGAGTTCTTTGCGTCTCAGCCGTGGTAATAGGTCGCCGGATAATTGGTGCTCGGGTAATAGCTTGGCGGCGTATAGGTCGGCGTATCGTAAACCGGCGGATTGACCTGCGGCGGCGGCGGCGGGCTGTAGGCCGGCGGCGAATAGGACGGCGGCGAGTAGGCGGGCGGCGAAGGCGGCGGCGGCGAATAATATTGCGCCAGAATTTTCGGCCGCTCCACTCCGCTTGTCCACGCGCCGCAGACGCCGCCAGCCGCGAGACAGGCGCCAATCGCCGTCGCGGCGCCCAACGACACAATGCTAGAGCGCGAAACCATCTTTTTCCCCCAGGGTGGCGAAGCGGAGTCCAATCTGGTCCGCAAAGCTGGCGTGAAGCCTTCGTGCGGAAACAGCGGCATTGCTTCGCGTCGGCGTTTTTGCGACTCTGGCCGGCATGTGATTCCCCAGGAAAAGGCCCCCGCATGAAACGGACCGTCGCCGCATCGGGACGCGGAATTTCACTCGCCCTGCTTCAACTCGCCGGGATGATATTCTCCTGCGCCGCTCCGGCTCTCGCGCAGGAGCGGCCGATCGTGCTGGCGCAGGAAAACGCGCCGAAGATTTTTCACGCCACCGGCGTGATCACCAGCCTCGACGCCGGCGCGGGAATGCTCGGCATTGATCACACGGAGCTTCCCGGCCTGCAGGACGCCGAAGTCACGCAATATGCGGCGAAGCCCGCGGAGATCCTCGACGGGCTCAAGACCGGCGACCAGGTCGAATTCGGCGTCGAGGGCATGTCGATGGCCGTCCTCGAAATCCACAAGATCGCCCCGGCCAAATAGGCTGAATCGGGTTTAGCGCGACGAGGTTTTCAGCGCCGCTTTCTCGACAGCGGACGGCGCCGCGGCGCCTGGCGCGGCGGGATCTCCGGCGCCATCGGGCCTTCGGTGCGGATGCCCCGGATCGCCAGCCGGAGAGCGGCGAGAGGATGGCGGATCGTCGCGTCGGCCGCCGTCGCCTCATAGCCGCAATGGGCCATGCAATTGGCGCATTTCTCGTGCCGCCCGGTTCCATAGCGGTCCCAGTCGGTCGTCTCCATCAGCGCGCGAAAGCTGTCGACATGGCCTTCGCCGAGCAGGTAGCAGGGCTTCTGCCAGCCGAAGACGTTGCGCGTCGGCATGCCCCAGGGCGTGCAGGCGAAGGACTGGTTGCCGGCGAGGAAATCGAGAAACAGGCCGGTATGGATGAGCTTCCATCCCCTGCCCCTGCCCAGGGCGAAGACGCGGCGGAAAAACGCCTTGGTGTTGCGGCGGCTGAGGAAATGCGCCTGGTCCGGCGCGCGCTCATAGGCGTAGCCGGGCGAGATCGAGACGCCGACGTCCATCTCCCTGGCGAAATCCAGGAAGGCGGCCACGTCCTCCGGCGAAAAATCGTCGAAGATCGTCGTGTTGACATTGACGGTGAAGCCGCGCGCCTTGGCCTTCCTGATCGCAGCGACCGCGGCGTCGAACACGCCCGGCTGCGCCACGGCGTGATCGTGACGCTCCTTCAATCCGTCCATATGAATCGAGAAGCAGAGATAGGGCGAGGGCTCGAACAGATGCAGCTTCTTGTCGAGCAGCAGCGCGTTGGTGCACAGATTGACGAACTTCTTCCGCTCCAGCATGCCCTTCACGATCTCGTCGATGTTCTTGTGAATCAGCGGCTCGCCGCCGAGGATCGCGACCATCGGCGCGCCGCATTCGTCGATCGCGTCGAGGCACTCCTTCACCGACAGGCGGCGGTTGAGGATTTCCGCGGGATAGTCGATCTTGCCGCAGCCCGGACAGGCGAGATTGCAGCGAAACAGCGGTTCCAGCATCAGCACCAGCGGATAGCGCCGCCTTCCGGCAAAAAGCTGCTTGAGCAGGTAAAGCGCAATCTTGCGCTCCCTGAAGAACGTATTGGCCATGGCTGCCCCTCCTGCATTCCACGTCGGACCGCCGGCGCCTTTCAGCTCCTCAAATCCGGCGGCAGTCGGAATTCGATGACTTCGTCGCGCCCGCCGACCGTCGAGATTTCGACCGGGCCGAACTGGCTGAGCCAGTCGATCACGCCCAGCACCAGTTCTTCCGGCGCCGAGGCGCCGGCGGTCAGGCCAATCTCGCGCGCGCCGTCGATCCATTCGCCGAGCAATTCGTCGGCGTCGGCGATCAGATAGCTGGGCACGCCCATTTCCGCGCCGATCTCGCATAGCCGGTTGGAGTTCGAACTGTTTTTCGCGCCGACGACGAGCAGGACGTCGACGGTCTTGCACAGTTCGCGCACCGCCGATTATCTCGCAAAATCTCAGCCTTATAGATGAATAAATGAAAGGAGGTTCCCGCATCAGCGAACACCGAGCTGCTCGCACGGCAAGCCGGTGAGGACGACGATTCAACCGCATTCGAGTGCGGAAACGCAGGCTCTTCCACGCAGCCGGGGAACGTGAAAAAAACGGGAAAAAATAATTAAGAAAAGTTCATGCGTTCGCTAAATGTTCCCCATCTAACCCGTTT
>CAWKJW010000058.1:0-13474 GCA_963849665.1 uncultured Alphaproteobacteria bacterium
TCCCGCGGCGATCAAAAACGGGCGATCAAAAAAATTGCCTTTCCCCTCGCTCCATCTTATATTCGCTCAATTCCCGTCATGAATGGAAATATGAGGCTGTGCCTCGGCCGGGCCGGAGCGTGCTGACGCGCGTCCGACGGCGAAAAGAAGAGATTCGAGGAGAGATCGATGAGCAACGCCCCGCTCATGCCCAAGGCCACCGCCATCTGGCTGGTGGAAAACACCTCGCTGACTTTCGATCAGATCGCGGAATTCTGTGAATTGCATCCGCTCGAAGTCAAGGGCATCGCCGATGGCGAAGTCGGCGCGGGCATCCGCGGCCACGATCCGATCACCTCGGGCCAGCTGACGCGCGAGGAAATCGAAAAGGGCGAGAAGAACCCGATCATCAGCTGAAACTCGCAGTGTCGAAGGTGCGGCTGCCGGAAGTCAAGCGCCATCGCGGCCCGCGCTATACGCCGCTGTCGCGGCGGCAGGACCGGCCCAACGCCATTCTCTGGCTGGTGCGCAACCATCCTGAGCTCAAGGACGCGCAGATCATGCGCCTCGCCGGCACGACCAAGACGACGATCGCCGCGATCCGCGACCGGACGCATTGGAATTCGGCGGCGCTGTCGCCGATGGACCCGGTGACGCTCGGCTTGTGCTCGCAGATCGACCTCGATTTCGAGGTGCAGCGTTCGGCCAAGGATCGTCCGGCGACGGTCGAGGACCAGGGCCCCAAGCCTCATCCCCCGCCGAGGAGACGACGCACCCTATTATTACGAGCCGACCTCGCAGGAGGAAGTGTTCGGAACCACCGCGAAAAAGCCGCAGGCCGAGGAGGAGGACGAGATCGATGTCGATTCCGTCTTCTCCAAGCTCAAGGACCTCAAGACCAAGGAATAAGGCATGGGGGTGCGCATCCTCGGAATCGATCCCGGCCTGCGCCACACGGGCTGGGGCGTGATCGAGGCTGAAGGCTCGCGCCTTTCCTATGTCGCCTCGGGCGCGATCCATTCCGAGTCCGGGAAGACCCTCGCCGAAAGGTTGCGCGTCCTGCATGACGGGCTCGCCGCCGTCATCCTCGCCCATGGCCCAGACGAAGCCGCGGTCGAGGAGACCTTCGTCAATCGCGACCCGCAATCGGCGCTGAAACTCGGGCATGCGCGGGGGATCGCCCTGGTCGTTCCGGCGCTGGCCGGGCTCGGCGTCACCGAATACGCCGCCAATCTGGTGAAGAAGACCGTGGTCGGCGCCGGCCATGCGGAAAAGACGCAGGTCGCCATGATGGTCAAGGTGCTGCTGCCGCGCAGCGAGGCGCTGACCGCCGACGCCGCCGACGCCCTGGCGGTGGCCATCTGCCACGCCCAGCATCGCGGCGCGAAGACGCGTGAGGCGGCGCTGCTTGCGGCGAAATAGGCGCGGCCCTGATGGCGCCGCTGTTTTTCCAGGGAAAACTTGATTGAACGCGAATTTTCAGCCGGTCGCCGCGATGCGGGATTTCATCAACAGGCGGTTCTACCGCATTGTCGCGGGGTTGTTCGTCCTCCAGGGGCTGTTCTGGATCCTTACGCCGCTGTTGTTCGAGGGGTCGATCCGGCTCGATGTCGCCGAAGGCGCGATGGACGGGCCGGAATGGCGGCTTTCCTACCTTCGCCATCCTCCCATGTCGTCCTGGCTCACGGGCCTCGCCTCGCACGCCGGCGCCTTTCGCTACGCCGCCGTCTATGCGATCGGCTGGGCGCTGGCGAGCGGCGCCTTCGTGATCGTCGCCTTGTTCCTGCGGCGCGCCGACCGCGCCGAGGCGGGGCTGACGGCGCTGGTCGCGGGCCTGGCCTCGCCCTTCGCGACCTATGTGCCGCTGCAGGTCAACCACAACATCACCTTGATGTTTTTCTGGGCGGCGACTTTGTCGACCGCCTGGCTGGCGTTCGAGGGCGGCGCCCTTTCGGGCTGGATCGCCTTCGGCGTCGCGGTCGGGCTTGGCATGTGGGCGAAATATGCGCTTTTGCACCTTGTCGGGCCACTGGGCGCGCTGCTGCTTCTGACGCCGGCCTGGCGCCGCCAATTGTCGACGCCCGGGCCATGGATCGCCGCCGCGATCTGCATTGCGATCGTGACGCCGCACCTCATTGACGTCATCCGCACGGGCGACACGACGCTGGATTTCGCCTCGCGCATGGAGCACGCTTCCGCCCTGGTCCGCGCCGGCTGGATCGGCGAATTCCTGCTCGATTGCCTCCTCTGCAACATCTTCATGGCGCTCGTCGCCGGCCTGATCGCCGGTTTTTCGCGCCTGCCCGCGGCGGCATGGGCGATGATGCGGCCCGCGACGGCGCAGCGTCTCGACTGGTTCCTGGCGGCGGCGGCGCTCGGCCCCGTTTTGATCGTCGTCCTGGCGGCGCCCTGGGGCAAGGAGCCTCATTATCTGTGGATGTCGGCGTTCAACGTCAGTTTCGCGGCATTCTGGGGCCGCGCCGCCTCGCGCGTTTCGATGGCTGGGGCGGACCACGATCGTCCGGCGCGGCGACTGCTGCCGGTCTATGCCGTCTTCGCGTCGCTGGCGGTCACAGGCTACGCCGCAATCGCCGAAATCGCGCCGCACTATTGGCGGCCCCTGCGCTATGTGGACATGGACGGCCCGGCGCTGGCGCGACTGGCGCAGGATTATTGGGCCCGGCATGAAAGCGGGCCTATCCCCTATATCGTGAGCTATGGCGGCGTGCGCATTTGGCCTGGCATGCAGGCGGCCGGCTCCATCGTGTTCGACCTGCCCTATCGCGTCCACACCCTGGTTGAGGCGAGGCCTGACATGTCGTCATGGATCGACATCAAGGATCTCAGGCGCCGCGACGCGCTGGTCGTGTCGGTCAAGGTTTTGCGCGACGGCGACGAATTGCTCGGGGCGTCCGTCAGGGACGCCGAGAGCTTCGATCGGCCGACCCTGCGCGGCGCCAGGACCGAGCCGATCAGCTTCGCCATCCTGCCGGCGGCGAAGTGAAAGCTCGTCCGGAAAAGGCGCCCGCTTTTCGGGCCGGATCGTGTTTTAATGGCGTGAAAGCGAATCGGACGGCGCGATGATCGGCAAACTCAAGGGCGTGGTGGACAGTTTTCACGAGGATCATGTGATCCTCGACGTGCATGGCGTCGGCTATGTCGTCGCCTGCTCGTCGCGCACCCTGCAACGGCTGCCGCGCGCCGGCGAGGCGGCGGTCCTCGCCATCGAGACGCAGGTGCGCGAGGACGCCATCCGCCTGTTCGGCTTTTTGTCCGATTCCGAGCGCGACTGGTTCCGCCTCTTGCAGAACGTGCAGGGCGTCGGATCGAAAGTGGCGCTGGCCATTCTCTCGATTTTTTCGCCCGACGAGCTGACTTCGGCGATCGCGCTTCAGGACAAGGCGGCGGTGTCGCGCGCGCCGGGCGTCGGGCCGAAACTCGCGGCGCGCATCGTCGCGGAGCTGAAGGACAAGGCTGGCGCCTTCGGGACCGTCGATCCCACCGCCGCGCGGCTCGCAGGCGACGAGGCGCCCGCGGGTTCGTCGGCGGCGCAGGAGGCGATTTCCGCCCTGGTCAATCTCGGCTACGGCCGGCCGCAGGCGGCGACCGCCATCGCCGCGAGCGTAAAAGCCTTGGGCGAGGGGGCGGAGACCGCGGCGCTGATCCGGCGCGGGTTGAAGGAGCTGGCGACGGCATGAGCTCGGCATTTCATTCTTGCCAACCCCGTCATTGCGAGCGGAGTGAAGCAATCCAGGCCCGGCTCGCCGGACGTTCATCGAATGGCGGAAAGGCGACTCGATGACCCCCACGCCCCGCATGGTGACGCCGGAAAAACGCGAGGACGATCTCGAAGCCTCGATCCGGCCGATGACGCTTCTGGATTTTACCGGCCAGGAGGCGGCTCGGAAAAACCTGAAAGTCTTCATAGAAGCCGCGAAAGCGCGAAAAGACGCGCTCGACCACGTGCTGTTCGTCGGGCCGCCCGGACTCGGCAAGACGACATTGGCGCAGATCGTGGCGCGCGAGCTGGGGGTGAATTTCCGCTCGACCTCCGGCCCGGTCATCGCCAAGGCCGGCGATCTCGCGGCGCAGCTTACCAATCTCGAAGAGCGCGACGTGTTGTTCATCGACGAAATCCACCGGCTGAACCCGGCAGTTGAGGAAATCCTCTATCCGGCGATGGAGGATTTCCAGCTCGACCTGATCATCGGCGAAGGCCCGGCGGCGCGGTCGGTGAAAATCGACCTGGCGAAATTCACCCTCGTCGGCGCCACGACGCGCGCCGGCCTGTTGACGACGCCCTTGCGCGACCGTTTCGGCATTCCGATCCGCATGAATTTTTACACGGTCGAGGAATTGCAGAGCATTGTCTTCCGCGGCGCGCGCGTGATGAAATTCGCCATGAGCGACGACGGGGCGCATGAAATCGCCCGGCGCTCGCGCGGCACGCCGCGCATCGCCGGGCGCTTGCTGCGCCGCGTGCGCGACTTCGCCCTTGTCGACGGCGACGCCATCGTCAACCGCGCGGTCGCCGACAAGGCGCTGAAACTGCTCGACGTCGATTTGATCGGCCTCGACCAGATGGACCGGCGCTATCTCGACATGGTGGCGCAAAATTTCGGCGGCGGCCCGGTGGGGATCGAGACCATCGCGGCGGCCTTGTCCGAGCCGCGCGACGCCATCGAGGACATTATCGAGCCCTATCTCCTGCAACAGGGCTTTCTCAACAGGACCCCGCGGGGAAGAGTGCTGACGCCGATGGCGTTCAGGCACCTTGGGCTGGCTGCGCCGGCGCAGATCGGGCTGTTTTCCGATGACGACGCATGAGCGCGGCATGACGAGGAAAGTCGGGCCCGCCAAAGGCGCGGTCGGCGACGGCCGCCACCTCTTCCCCATCCGCGTCTATTACGAGGACACGGATTTTTCCGGCATCGTCTATCACGCCAATTACCTGCGCTTCATCGAGCGCGCCCGCACCGAAATGTTGCGTGAAAAAGACATCCACCAGGGCGAAATTCATGCCGGCGAAAAAATGTTTTTCGTCGTGGCGCGGATGAATCTCGAATTTTTACGCCCGGCGCGGATGGACGACCTGCTCGTCGTCGAGACGCGCGCAAAAAAAATCGGCGCGGCGGTGCTCGAACTCGAGCAGGTGGTGCGCCGCGACGCCGAAACCCTGTTCACGGCGCGGGTCTTCATCGCCGCCCTGTCGGAAGGCAAGGTCTGCCGCCTGCCGCGCGACCTCCGCGAAAAGCTTTCCGAGTTCGCTGAAATATCCCCGTCGTAACCTGCTGTTAACCACGCAGCGGTCTTAACTGGGGGCGGCCCGCGCGCCCGGCTCGCTTTTTGCGCGCCAAGCCGCAGAAATGACCGATTTGCAAGGCACAAGCCCGGCGCGCGCGCCGAATAAGGCCGCGCTGAAGGATATGCGAGGATCGCGTTTATGAATGAAATCGCCGCCACGCCGCTCGCCGCCGCCGCGGACGGGGGCTCCATTTTCGCGATGTTCTGGAGCGCCAGCATCGTCGTGAAATTCGTGATGATCGGACTATTGTCCGCGTCGGTCTGGTGCTGGGCGATCATCATCAACAAGACCATGCTGATTCGGCGCGCCCGCGCGGCGATCGAGGAATTCGAGGGCGTGTTCTGGTCCGGCAACTCGCTGGAGGACCTTTATCAGTCGCTGACGGCGCGCCCGACCACGGCCACCGCCTCGCTGTTCATCGCCGCCATGCGCGAATGGAAACGCTCGTTCCAGAACGCCAGCGCCTCCTTCGTCGGCCTGCAGTCTCGCATCGAGAAAGTGCTCGACGTCTCCATCGCCCGCGAGGTCGAAAAGCTCGAAGCCAACCTGCTGGTGCTCGCCACGGTGGCCTCCACCGCGCCTTTCGTCGGCCTGTTCGGCACGGTCTGGGGCATCATGACCGCGTTCCGCGGCATCGCCGCCTCGAAGAACACTTCGCTCGCCGTGGTCGCGCCGGGCATCGCCGAGGCCTTGTTCGCCACGGCCATCGGCCTCTTCGCCGCCATTCCCGCGCTGATCGCCTATAACAAGCTGTCGGGCGACGTCGCCAAGACGCAGGCCAAGATGGAGAGTTTCGCCGACGAATTTTCCGCCATCCTGTCGCGCCAGATCGACCAGCACGCCGGCACGCGCAACGCGGCCTGAGGGGGGAGACCGGCATGGGAGCTTCCGTATCCGCGGGCAAAAAGGGCGGCAGGCGGCGGCGCGGCGTGCCGCGCTATGGCGCCATGGCCGACATCAACATGACGCCGTTCATCGATGTGATGCTGGTGCTCTTGATCATCTTCATGGTCGCTGCGCCGCTTCTGTCGGCCGGCGTGCCGATCGACCTGCCGGCCACCAAGGCGGGCGAATTGAACATCGACAAGAAGCCGATCGCCATCGCCATCGATGACAAGGGCGACATCTTCCTGATGGATCAGAAGATCGAGGAAAGCGGCCTGGTCGAGGGCGTCAAGGCCCAGGCCAAGGACGGCGTGGACGAGCGCGTCTATGTGCGCGCGTCGAAGACCGTGCCCTATGGCCGCGTCGCGGAAGTCATGTCCGACCTCACGACGGCGGGTTTCAAGAAGGTCGCGCTGGTGACCGATCAAGAGAAGAAATAGGCAAGAGAAGTTGCGACGGTGAGAATTTCGCGGTCAGAGCCAGGTTTTGCGCTTTCGGCGGCGATCCATTTCGGATTGCTGGCGGTTCTGCTCGTCCATTTTTCGCATGATCCGAAATTCGACGATGCGCAGGAAGCCGTGCCCGTCGACATGATCACCGACGCCCAGTTCAGCCAGATCATGAAAGGCGTCAAGACCGCCAAGGAGGCGACCGGAAAACCCAAGGTCGACCGCGTCGCCGATCAGGAAGAGCAGAAGCCGACGCCGCCGACGCCCGACGCCAAGCGCGACATTCCGACGCCGCCGCCGCCGGAAAAGCGCCTGCCCGATCCGAGCGAGGCCGACGACAAGCCGCCCACCCCGACCCCGCCGACGCCGCCGCCGCGCCCGGCGCCGCCGCCGCCGGTCGCCAAGGCCGAGCCGAAGGAAGACAAGCAGGAGCCGGAAAAACCGGACGCCGAGACGATCAAGCCGCCGCCACGCCCGAAAAAGCTGGAAAAGAAGGCCGAGACCAAGCCCGAGCCGCCCAAGCCGCCGAAAAAGCCGGAGCCGAAGCCGCCGAAGCTCGACGAAGTCGCGAAATTGCTGAGCGAGACCAAGGACAAGCCGTCGCACCGGCAGAAGTCCGGCGAGGAAAGCCACGAGCATCGGCCTTCGCCCAATCTTGCGGAAATATCGCAGCTGCTGAGCCATGAGGCGCCGCAGTCTCGCGGCTCGTCGGGCCGCCAGCTGAACAGGGTGGCCTCGCTCGGCGCGCCGCACGCCTCGGGGGCAAAAATGTCGCCGTCGCTGTCGGACGCGCTGAACGGCCTGCTGCAGGAGCAGTACAAGCAGTGCTGGAGCTATCTGGCGCTATCGAACGGACCCAAATATGTGGCGAAGGTTCGCGTCTCCTATCAGCCGGACGGCTCGCTCTCCGGCGAGCCGAGGCTGATGAACCCGCCGTCCGACCCGGAAGCGCGTTCGCTGGCCGAAAGCGCCCTGCGCGCCGTGCGGCGCTGCAATCCGCTCAAAATTCCGGCCAAATTCCAGCCCTATTACGATCAATGGAAGGATTGGGTGGTCGGGTTCGATCCCGAGGACCTGAACTAGTCCTTTCCCCGCCAGCGTTCATGAACACGCGTAAATTCTCAGGAAAGCCCAAATGACTTTCGCTCCCACCCGCCGCTCCGCCGCCGCCCTGTTCGGCGGCCTCGCCCTGGCCCCGCTGCTGGGCCGCTCAGCCTTCAGCCAGCGGATGCTGGACGTGCATGGCGGCGGCAATTTCCAGCCGATCAATGTCGCCGTGACCCCTTTCGCCGGCGACGGCGGCCCCTCCCTCAAAGACATCGTCGTCAATAATTTCAAGCGCTCGGTCTTCATCAATCCGGTCGACGCCGGCGCGGCCGGCGGCGCCAATCCGGACGGCGCGCCTGACATGGCGGCCTTCCGCGCCATCAATGCGCAATATGCAGTCACCGGCCGCTCGGGCCGCGGCGGCGACGGGCGGATGAAGACGGACTTCCGCCTGTGGGACGTCTCGACCGGCGGCCAGGTCGCGGGCCAGCAATATGTGACCGATCCCAACAACTCCCGGCGCGTCGCGCATATCGTCTCGGACGCCATCTTCACCAAGGTCACGGGCGAGAAGGGGTTTTTCGACACCCGCGTCGCTTTCGTCGACGAGACCGGCCCGCGCCAGAACCGCAGGAAGCGCTTGGCGATCATGGACCAGGACGGGGCGAACGTGCGCTATCTCACCCATGGCGACGACCTCGTGGTGGCGCCGTGCTTCTCGCCCAATTCGCAGGAGCTGACCTACATGGCGTTCGGCTCCGAGGATCCGAAGGTCTATCTGCTCAACATCGACACCGGCCAGCGCGAAGTGGTCGGCAATTTCCCCGGCATGACCTTCTCGCCGCGCTTCTCGCCCGACGGCCAGCGCGTCGTCATGTCGCTGGAGCAAAGCGGCGCGGCCAATCTCTACTCCATGGACCTGCGCTCGCGCACCACGACGCGCCTGACCGATTCGACCGCCATCGACACCTCGCCCTGCTATTCGCCGGACGGCGCGCCAATCTGTTTCGAATCCGACCGCGGCGGCACGCAGCAGATCTATGTGATGGACGCGCATGGCGGCGGCGCCAATCGCATTTCCTTCGGCGAGGGGCGCTATTCCACTCCAGTGTGGTCGCCCAAGGGCGATTACATCGCCTTCACCCGGATCGGCGGCGGCGGTTTCGCCATCGGCGTGATGAAGCCGGACGGATCGGGCGAGCGCATCCTGACTGAAGGCTTCCACAACGAGGGGCCGACCTGGGCGCCGAACGGCCTTTACCTGATGTTCTTCCGCAACAGCGGCGGCGGCGCGAAACTGCATATGATCGACATTTTCGGCCGTGGCGAATTCCCGACGCCGACGCCGTCCTTCGGCTCCGACCCGTCATGGAGCCCGTTGCTGGGCTGAGAAATTTGACTGGTTTGAGGCTTTCGGGCCACAGAACGAGTGGAAAAAAGCACAATTTTCACGAAATTGTGACTTTTGCCGCAATCTGGCCATGAACGATTTGTTAACCATGGCGCCAATTGCGGCAATGCCGCGCGTCTTTACAAGGGTTCGTCAAGGTTACGAAAACCTTCGCTTAATAATCGCAGGCTAGGACTGACGGGAACACCGGCCGTCAGTTGAAGGAGCGCCCCGGATGAAAGTTTTTGGCTCGATGCATGGACTGAAATTCGCCGCGGCAATCGCCGCGGCCCTGGCTCTCGGCGCCTGCGCCAAGAACCCGGCCGATATCGCCGGCCTCGACGGCCGCGGCGGCGCGGGCTCGGCGACGCCCGGCTCGCAGCAGGATTTCGTGGTCAATGTCGGCGACCGCGTGTTTTTTGACAGCGATTCCACCGAATTGAGCGCCACCGCCCAGGCGACTCTCGACAAGCAGGCGCGCTGGCTCAACCGCTACGGCAATTACGCCTTCACCGTCGAGGGCCATGCCGACGAGCGCGGCACGCGCGAATACAATTTCGCCCTCGGCGCCCGCCGCGCCGAACGCGCCAAGGAATATCTCGTTTCGCGCGGCATCTCCGCCTCGCGCATCAAGACGATCAGCTATGGCAAGGAGCGTCCGGTCGCGGTCTGCGACGACATTTCCTGCTGGTCGCAGAATCGCCGCGCCGTCACGGTGCTCAAGGGCGGCCAGAGCTGAACGGGCGCAAGCCCGCGCCTGTTGCGACTCCGGCGCCCACAGCGCCGGAGTTTTTTTGTCTTTGCGCGTGAAAGCAGCTCAAACGCCACTTTTTGACCTTACCGCGGCGCCATATGCTCGACGGTGAGTGATTCCTGCGGAGGCTGGGGAAAAGGCATGACACATCATTCGCCGGGCAAGGTTGCGCCGGGAAATATGCGCAAAGCGATTTTAGCCGCCACCGCCGCATTTTCGCTGCTGGCCGCCGCCGCCCCGGCGGCTCGCGCGCAGGATTATGACCGCCCGCCCGGCGATGTCGGCGATCAGGCCCCGCGGGGCGAGGACCCGTCGAGCCTGGTCCGCGTCAACCGGCTGGAGGACCAGGTCCGTTCGCTGAACGGCCAGGTCGAGCAATTGCAGTTCCAGATCAAGCGGATGGAAGACCAGTTGCGCAAGTTCCAGATGGACGTGGACGCGCGCTTCCAGGAGAACTCCGGCCGGGGCGGCCGGGCGCCGCAAAGGCGTTCGGACGCGCCCGAAGCCGCCCCGCCGGCCGAGGCGCCGCAGCAGGCGGCCCAGCTTCCGCCGCCGGCCCCGACGGTCGACGCCGACGGCCGCCGCCACGACGCCTACAATCCCGACGTTCAGCCGGGCGCGCCCGGCGCGCCGCTGGCGCTGGGATCGCCCGATTCGGCCAGCCGGCCGCAAGAACGGTCGCCGGAAGCGCGCCGCGATCCCAATGCGCCGCTCGACCTGACGCCGCCCTCGCTGCGCGAGCAGGCGTCGGTTCCCGCCGCGCCGGCGGCGCGGCAAGAGCCGGCCGCTCTCGAACAGGCCGCCCCCGCCGCGCCGGTTTCCGGCGATCCGGTCAAGGCGGAATACGAAGCCGCGGAGGACGAGCTCAAGGGGCAGCACTACGACGCCGCGCAGCAGGCTTTCTCGTCCTTCGTGCAGAAGAATCCGCGTAGCCGCCTGATCGCGCCGGCAATCTACAAGCTCGGCGAGAGCTACTACTATCAGAAGCGCCACCGCGAAGCGGCGGAGCAATTCCTGAAGATCGCCACCGATTATTCGAAAAGCCCGGTCGCGCCCGACGCCATGATCAAGCTCGGCGTCTCGCTCAATGCGCTCGGCGCGAAGGAGCAGGCCTGCGCCTTCTTCGCCAATCTGCCTCTCAAATATCCGAAAGCCTCCGCCGCAACGAAGATGGCGGCGGCGCGGGAGGCCAAGAAGGCCTCCTGCTGAACTCGATCCCTGCGTTTTCAGGCGAAATGGAACCGGGTTCGCGTGACGAAAACGCGTCAAAGCCAGCAAAGCGAGCCGCGCTCCGGACCGGCCGGAGCCCATGCGGCTCTCGACCCCTCGCGCCTGTTCGCCGGCTTCGAGACCCTTGCCGGCCTGCTGCTGGCGGTGTCCGGCGGTCCCGATTCCGTGGCCTTGATGCTGCTGGCGGCGCATTGGCGCGAAACCGCAGCAGAAAAAATGCCGATTTTCGTGGCCACTGTCGATCACGGGTTGCGCAAAAAGTCCGCTCGCGAGGCGGAAAAAGTCGGCGAATGGGCGCGCGAACTCGGGCTCAGTCACGAAATCCTGCCCTGGCTCGGCGACAAGCCGGCCAAAAACATCCAGGAGCGGGCGCGCGAGGCGCGCTACGAGCTACTTTTCGCCCATGCCGCGAAAATCGGCGCGACGGCGGTGGCGACGGCGCATCACGCCGACGATCAATGGGAGACCATCGTCTTCCGGCTCGCGCGCGGCAGCGGCGTCGCGGGACTGGCCGGCATGGCGCGGGACCAGCAATTTCCGAGGGGGCGGCTGATCCGGCCCTTGCTGCGCCTGCCCAAGCAGGCGCTCGTGGATTGCTGCCGCGCCGAAGGCCGGCCGTTTTTCGACGACCCCTCCAACGCCAACCCGGCCTTCGCCCGCACGAGGGTGCGCGCCCTGGCGGAGCCCTTCAGCCAACTCGGATTTTCGCGCGAAATGGCGCAGAAACTGGCTGAGCGCGCGAAAAAGGCCGACCAGGCGCTCGACTGGGCCGCCGAACAATGTCTTTTTCGCGCCGCAATCTCGCCCGAAGCGGATGTTTACGATCTCGCCCGGATCGAAGACGCGCCGCGCGCCGTTTTCGAGCGCGTTCTGGGCATGGCGCTGGCGCGCGTGGCGGGGGCCGGCCCGCAACGTCTCGACCGGCTTGAGTTCTTTTGCGCAAAGCGTTAGCGAGGCGCTCCAAAAAGGCGAAGGCCTGCGTCTGACGCTCGGCGGCTGCGTGGCCAGGCTGGATGCGAAAAAGAACTTAAATCTGCGGCCGGAAGGTCCGCGCCGGCGCGGACTGAAGGCGCGCCCGTAAATCATTCGCCGCCGCTTCACTTGGCAAGCCTTCGACGGACGCCTACATTACATGGGACAAATGCGACCGGCGCGCGCTCATCGACCGGAAAGGGTCTGCAGGACAAGAGATGAATCCTAATTTCCGCAATTTCGCTCTCTGGGTGATCATCGTTCTTCTGGTGGTCGCGCTGGTGGTGCTGTTCCAGAAGCCGGGCGAACGCGCGCCGACCCAGGAAATCAATTTCAGCCAGTTGCTGACCGACGCTGACCAGGGCCATATCCGGGAAGTGACGATCGCGGGACCGGAAATCACCGGCCATTACACGGACGGCAAAGCTTTTTCGAGCTATGCGCCGAACGACCCCAATCTCGTGAACATGCTCTACAAGAAGAACGTGCAGATCACCGCGCGTCCGCCGTCAGATGGCAATAGCTGGCTGGTGACGCTGCTGGTCAACGGCCTGCCGCTGATCGCCTTCATCGGCATGTGGATCTTCCTCTCCCGGCAGATGCAGGGGGCGGGCGGCAAGGCCATGGGCTTCGGCAAGAGCAAGGCCAAGCTTCTGACGGAGGCGCATGGCCGCGTGACCTTCGAGGATGTCGCGGGCGTCGACGAGGCCAAGGAGGACCTCCAGGAGATCGTCGAATTCCTGCGTGATCCGCAGAAGTTCCAGCGGCTGGGCGGACGAATTCCGCGCGGCGTGCTGCTGGTCGGGCCGCCCGGCACCGGCAAGACCTTGCTCGCCCGCGCCATCGCCGGCGAGGCGAATGTGCCCTTCTTCACTATTTCCGGCTCGGATTTCGTGGAGATGTTCGTCGGCGTCGGCGCTTCGCGTGTTCGCGACATGTTTGAGCAGGCCAAGAAGAACGCGCCCTGCATCATATTCATCGACGAAATCGACGCGGTCGGCCGTCATCGCGGCGCAGGCCTGGGCGGCGGCAATGACGAGCGCGAGCAGACGTTGAACCAGCTGCTCGTCGAGATGGACGGTTTCGAGGCCAACGAGGGCATCATCCTGATCGCCGCGACCAACCGTCCCGACGTGCTCGACCCCGCGCTGCTGCGTCCCGGCCGTTTCGACCGCCAGATTGTCGTCCCAAACCCGGATGTCATCGGCCGCGAGAAAATCCTCAAGGTTCATGCGCGCAAGGTGCCGCTGTCGCCCGACGTCGACCTCAAGGTGGTGGCGCGCGGCACGCCCGGCTTCTCCGGCGCCGACCTGATGAATCTCGTCAACGAGGCGGCGCTGATGGCGGCGCGGCGCGGCAAGCGGGTCGTCACCAAGGACGAATTCGAGGACGCCAAGGACAAGATCATGATGGGCGCCGAGCGCCGCAGCATGGTCATGACCGAGCAGGAAAAGCTGCTCAGC
>CAWKJW010000059.1:0-36518 GCA_963849665.1 uncultured Alphaproteobacteria bacterium
CAGATCGTCTTCCAGGACCCCTACGGCTCGCTGTCGCCGCGCATGTCGGTGGCGGAGATCGTCGAGGAGGGGCTGGTCATTCAGGACAAGGGCCTGTCGGCCGCCCAGCGCCGCGCCGTGGTCGCCCGCGCGCTGGCCGACACCGGGCTCGACCCGGCGACCATGGACCGCTACCCGCATGAATTTTCCGGCGGCCAGCGCCAGCGCGTCGCCATCGCCCGGGCCCTGGCGCTCGATCCCCAGATGATCGTGCTGGACGAGCCGACCTCGGCGCTCGACCGCTCGGTGCAGGCGCAGATGATCGATCTTCTGCGCGGCTTGCAGGAAAAGCGCGGCCTCTCCTACCTGTTCATCAGCCATGATTTGAAAGTGGTGAAGGCCTTGGCCTCGCACATCATCGTGATGCGCGACGGGAAAATCGTCGAAGAGGGCGAGGCGACGGAAATTTTCGCCAATCCGCGCGAAAAATACACCCAGGCGCTGTTTGCCGCGGCATTCGATCTCGACGCGAAAGTGGCTAACGGCGCTGTCGGCCAGTAAACCGCGCCACACGCGCTCACTGGCTTTTTTCCATTCGACTTCGGCAAGCCCTAATGCGCAAGGACCTGCCCATTAGGCAATACCATTCGCATAGCGCTTGACAATGAAGCCAGCAGCCTTGTCGATCTCGGGGAAAAGCGAACTCGCGTGGATGCCGAGGCGCTCAAGCTGGCCGCGGATTTCTGCCTTTTTGTCTGCTGGCACTATCGAGCGTATCAGACGGAGGTCCGCGTCGACTTCTCTGCTTTTTAAGCGGCGGGCTCCGTAAATTAGGAAAGCACCGGACTGGGCGATGATACGCCTGTTACTCATCTTCGGCTTCACAAAGACCGGTTGCAAGAGGTGCTTCGGATCGATCATGGGTTCGAAGTGCGGCTTCTCGATGCGGATAAACCATAGCAGGCGCTTAACAACCGGCTGTTCGTTGAACTCTTCCTTATCGAGCGCATAAGCTACCGCCATCTCCTTCTTCTCGTCGACGGTGAGGTTTGCAATGTTCGCCATGCAACTCACGGTGTCACTGTCGAAATAGCGTCGGCGTTTCTCGGGTAGGAATAGCGACTGCACCTTTCCGTCTTGTGGTTCGCCGTCCTTTATATATTCATCGCTGGCAAAGTATAGCGCGACCAGCGGATTGACAGTGACGTCCAAAAGCCTAGTAGGTAGATCGAAGTGCTGCATGCGAACAAGGCGATCAAACATTGTCTCGTCGTCGTGAAACTCTTGGGGGTGGATCGATATAAGATCCCGGAATGCGTTCTTCTCAAAATCGTACAGTCCGACCTCGGGACGAAAGACCTTCGGCAGAGTCCGCCAATCGCTGAACAATTCCCCTCGGAAAGCCACCGGGCGCTGGCCGTCACGTGTCAAGCCCACGACGTATTCTACGAAGTCGGAAACCGACAAAACTTTATGTGCAGGTCTGACGATTATTTTTGCCAATTGCAGCGCCCAACTGTTGGGAGACGATCAATCGTCAAGTTGACGGTGTCAATAGGGACGCCCGAGAAGGTTGCCGACCGTCCGCAATCCAGCCGAAAGTCGCCCGTGTCGATCGCAGAAATCGGATCAGACCTTCCTGATCGGTTGGCGACCGTCTCCTACGGCGCCACCGCGCTCAGGCCACCCCGGCGCGCAAAAGATCGTGAATGTGCAAGATGCCGACCGGCTTCTCGCCGGCGAGGATGAACAAGACCGTGATCTTCGTCCGGTTCATCACCTCGAGCGCCGACGAGGCCAGGGCCCCGAGCGGCGCGGTGCGCGGCGAGCGGGTCATGATCTCCGCAGGCTTTTTCTCCTGCATCAGGTCGCTCCAGTGGCGGCGCAGGTCGCCGTCGGTGATGATCCCCGCCAGCGCGCCTTGCGCGTCGACGAGGCCGACGCAGCCGAATCTCTTGCCGGTCATGGTCAGGATGACCTCGCTCATGCTGGCGGTTTCCGGCAGCAGCGGGACATCCGCGCCGTCATGCATCAGGTCGTCCACCTTGTGCAGCCGCGCGCCGAGCTTGCCGCCGGGATGGAACTGACGGAAATCCTGCGCCGAAAAACCCCGGTCCTCGATCAGCGCCACCGCCAGGGCGTCGCCGAGCACGAGCTGGATGGTGGTGGACGTGGTCGGCGCGAGGCCGTTCGGGCAGGCCTCCTCGACCTGCGGCAGCAGCAGCAAGATGTCGGCGGCGCGGCCGAGCGCGCTGTCGCGCCGCGAGGTGCCGGCGATCAGCGGAATGGCGAAACGCTTGGAATATTCGATCAGGTCGGCCAGCTCCGCCGTCTCGCCGGACCAGGAAAAGGCGAGAACGACGTCGTCGGGCGTGACCATGCCGAGATCGCCGTGGCTCGCCTCGGCCGGATGCAGGAAAAACGCCGGCGTGCCGGTGGAGGCCAGCGTCGCCGCGACCTTGCGCCCGATATGGCCGCTCTTGCCCATGCCGCTGACGATGACCCGTCCGCGCGATGTGCGAATCGCCGCGATCGCCGCCTCGAGCGCCTGTCCAAGCTCGCCATCGAGGGCCGCGCGCAAGCGCGCCATGCCCGCGGTTTCGATTTCGACGCTTTTTCTGGCGGCGTCCAATGCAACGCTCTTCATCGTTTCCCCTGACTTTCAGGCCGCGATCCCTATATCATCGCCTGCGGGACGGCAATTGCGAAAGCTGCGCATGACCTTTGACGAGTACAACGACTTCTGCCGCGCCCTGCCCGCCACGGCCTATGTCATGCAATGGGGCGGCTCGCATGTGTGGAAGGTCGGCGGCAAGGTGTTCTGCATCGGCGCCGGCGGCGAGGAAGACCCCGCCTATTCGTTCAAGGCCAGCGAGATCGGCTTCATGGTCCTGCCGGAGCGGCCCGGCTTTCGGCCGGCGCCCTATCTTGCCTCGCGCGGGCTGAAATGGATCGAGGCGACGGCGAAAAAAGTCGATGCGGAGGAATTGCGCGAGCTGATCCTCAACTCCTATCGCATCGTCGCCGGCGGCCTCAGCCGCAAAAAGCGCGGCGAACTCGGACTGGCGCCGCCGGGAAATCCGCCGAGAGGGAAAAAGCATGGCCCAGCGACATCCCGAGATTGACGAAAGACTGCGGGCCTTCATCGAGGCGCAGCCGATGTTCTTCGTCGCCACCGCCGGCCCCGAGGGACGCGTCAACCTGAGCCCCAAAGGTTTGGGCGGGACATTCGTCGTCTTGGAGCCGCGCCGCGTGGCCTTCCTCAACCTCACCGGCAGCGGCAACGAGACGGCGGCGCATCTGCGCCTCAACGACCGGATCACCTTGATGTTCTGCGCCTTCGCCGGACCGCCGAAAATCCTGCGGCTATATGGTCGCGGCCATGCGATCCGCCCCGGCGCGCCCGGCTGGAGCGAGCTGCTGCCGAAATTCGCCGACCTCGCCGGCAAGCGGCAGATCATCGCGGTCGATGTCGACGAGGTCATCACCTCCTGCGGCTATGGCGTCCCCATGATGGAGCTCGCCGGCCAGCGCGAGACGCTGGTCGACTGGGCGGCGCGCAAGGGAGAGGACGGCATCCGCGCCTATTGGCGGGACAAGAACGCCACGAGCTTCGACGGCGCGCCGACCGGCGTGCTCGAAGAAGATTGAATTTCAGCGCGAAAATATTGCGCCGAACGCCCGCAGCAGGCTCGGCTCGTCGCCCGGTTCGCGCGAGCGCCTTGCGGCGCTGCGGCGGCGGGGCCTCGCTTCGCTTGCGAAAGGCTCGCTTTCGGCGGCGGCCCTGCTCGACGGCGCCTCTCCGACGATTTCGATGGTCGCGCCCTCCTCGCGCACCAGCGAGAACAGCGTGGCGGCGTTGTCGGGCGAAATGCGCACGCAGCCATGTGACGCCGGCCGGCCGAGTTCGTGCAGATCGTAAGTGCCGTGAATGGCGAAGCCGCCGTTGAAGAAGATCGAATGCGGCATCGGCGAATTGTGATATTTTTTTGAATAATGAATGGGCTGCAGGCTCTGGACGCCATAATGGCCGCGCGGCGTGACATAGCCGTCGCGCGCCGAGGATATCGGCCAGGAATAGGAGCCGCTGGCGGAGTCCACGTTCATCGTCTGCGAGGAGAGGTCGATGGTGATGCGAACTTTCGCCTCGCAGGCCAAGGGCGCGCAAACAAGCGCGGCGAGCGACAAACCGAGAAAAAGTGCCGCCGATTTTCCGCGCATGTCGCTTCCGGGTCCAAAAAATAAAAATCAGGCTTGATTTTGCGCGACGTTATAGCGCAGCCTCCGCGCCGGCAAACGGGATCGCGGCAAACCGTGCCTTTTGGGCGCGGTGTTGCAGCCGGGAGACAGGGAGCCGCGACCTTGCGCCCGCGCCGCATTTGATCTATATAGCGGCCAGTCAACATCTTCGTCATGGCCGATTACAAGGCCGCGCGGGAGTGGGGCCCAGGCGGGACCCGCTCTTTTTTGTTTTTCAACCGCCCTTGCCGGGGCTTTGCGGACAGACCATTTGAACGATACGACGCCAGCGCCCAAGCCGGAGTTCACACCTTCTCGACGCGCCGCAAACCTTGGACGCGCCTCTCGATGAGCCGCGCCTCGTCGGCGAGACCGGCATGGCCGCGCGCGTCGCAGGCTTGGCCGAGCGCATCCTGCAATCGATGGGCTTTCGGCTGGTGCGGGTGAAGATCATGGCCGGGCAGGGCATGATCGTCCAGATCATGGCCGAACGGCCGGATGGGACGCTGACCATCGACGAATGCGAGGAAATCCACGACGCGCTTTCGCCCGCGATCGATGTCGAGGACCCGATCAGCCAGGCCTACAGGCTGGAGATTTCCTCGGCCGGAAATCGACCGGCCGCTGGTCCGGGTGTCGGATTTCCGCCGCGCCGTCGGCATGGACGCGCGCATCGAGCTGGCGCGGCCGCACGAAAGCGGGCGGAAACGGTTTCGCGGCCCGATCCGCGCCGTCGAAGGCGAGGGGCGCGACGCCGTCCTGGTGCTGGAGCGGACGGACGCCGGTCCGGACGAAGAGAAGTTGCCGAGATTGGCGCTCCGCGATCTCGACGAGGCCAAGCTGGTGCTGACCGAGGCGCTGATCCGCAAATCCCTGCGCGCCGCCAAGGCCCAGGCCAAGGGATTGGGCGAAGAGGAGCAGGAGGAGTCTTCGCCGGAGGAGCAGACGCCCCCGGCGCGCGGCCCCGGCAGGTTTGGCTCGGGCGCCCGGAAGGGGCCGAAGGGCAAGAAATCGAAACCCGTGCTGCCGGCCGGCGTGCGCGCGCAATTCAAGAAGGGCGGCGGCGCCAGGAAATCAACGGCCGGCCGCTCCGGAAACGAATAGAATTATCCACGAGGAGATCACCAATGGCCGTCAGCG
The DNA here is from genome assembly GCA_963849665.1 of uncultured Alphaproteobacteria bacterium. Lineage (GTDB taxonomy): Bacteria > Pseudomonadota > Alphaproteobacteria > Rhizobiales > Beijerinckiaceae > Rhodoblastus. The sequence continues at coordinate 5,359 of CAWKJW010000059.1, forward strand.
CCAACCGTCTTGAACTCTTGCAGATCGCCGACGCCGTCGCGCGCGACAAATCGATCGACCGCTCGATCGTGCTCGCCTCGATGGAAGACGCGATGGCCAAGGCGGCGCGCTCGCGCTACGGGCAGGAGACGGAAATCCGCGTGGAGATCGATCCGCGCACCGGCGACACCCGCTATTCGCGCCTGATGCTGGTGGTCGACCAGATCGAGAATGACGCGACGCAGATCCTGCTCGCCGACGCCCGCAAGCTCAATCCCGCCGCGCAGGTCGGCGACTGGATCGCCGACAAGCTGCCGCCGCTCGAATTCGGCCGCATCGCCGCCCAGTCGGCCAAGCAGGTCATCGTGCAGAAAGTGCGCGAGGCCGAGCGGGACCGCCAATATGACGAATTCAAGGACCGCATCGGCGACGTCATCAACGGCGTCGTCAAGCGCGTCGAATATGGCAATGTCATCGTCGATCTCGGCCGTTCCGAGGCGATCATCCGCCGCGACGAAATGATCCCGCGCGAATTGTTCCGCCCCGGCGACCGCGTCCGCGCCTATGTCTACGACGTGCGCCGCGAGCAGCGCGGGCCGCAGATTTTCCTGTCGCGCACCCACCCGCAGTTCATGGCCAAATTGTTCCAGCAGGAAGTGCCGGAAATCTATGACGGCGTGATCGAGGTGAAGTCGGTCGCCCGCGACCCCGGTTCGCGCGCCAAGATCGCCGTGACTTCGCGCGACAGCTCGATCGATCCGGTCGGCGCTTGCGTCGGCATGCGCGGCTCGCGCGTGCAGGCGGTGGTCAACGAATTGCAGGGCGAGAAGATCGACATCATCCCCTGGTCGGCGGACGCGGCGACCTTCATCGTCAACGCGCTGCAGCCGGCGGAAGTGGTCAAGGTCGTTCTCGACGAGGATTCCTCGCGCATCGAAGTCGTCGTGCCCGACGACCAGTTGTCGCTGGCCATTGGCCGCCGCGGCCAGAACGTGCGCCTCGCCTCGCAGCTCACCGGCTGGGACATCGACATTCTGACCGAGGCGGAAGAATCCGAACGCCGCCAGAAGGAATTCATCGAGCGCACCCAGACCTTCATGCAGGCGCTCGACGTCGACGAGGTCGTCGGCCAGCTGCTGGCCTCGGAAGGCTTCCGCTCGGTCGAGGAGCTGGCCTATGTCGATCCGTCGGAAGTGGCGGCGATCGAAGGCTTCGACGCCGACACAGCCGAAGAAATCCAGAGCCGCGCCAAGGAATATCTCGAGCGCATCGAGGCCGAGCACGACGCGCGCCGGCGCGAGCTCGGCGTCGCCGACGAATTGCGCGAGATCGAGGGCGTCACCACCGCCATGCTCGTCAGGTTCGGCGAGAATGACGTCAAGACCATCGAGGACCTTGCTGGCTGCGCCACCGACGACCTGGTTGGCTGGACCGAAAAGAAGAACGGCGAAACCGTGAAAAACGCCGGCTTCCTCGACGGTCTGGACGTCAGCCGCGAAGAGGCAGAGGCCATGGTCATGCGCGCCCGTGTCAGAATGGGCTGGGTGGACGAGGCCGATCTTGCGCCGCAAGAGGCGGAAGGCGAGGGCGAAGAGGGCGGCGAGCCGGCGCAATGAGCCGCCGGCCGCAACGACTGCTGGAACTTGGGGACGAAAAATTTGGTTGTGGAAGCGCGACAGGACGTTGCCGATCTTGACGCCGCCCCCCGGGGGGAGCGGAGAGGACCTGCGTCGTCACGCGCCAGGCCAGAGATCCGGATGAGCTGATCCGCTTCGTCCTCGGGCCTGAAAACGCCGTCGTCCCGGACATCAAGCGCAAGCTGCCGGGACGCGGCGTCTGGGTCGGACTTTCCAGGGACCTGGTCGCCAAGGCGGTCAAGAAGCAGGTTTTCGCGCGGGCCTTGAAGGACAAGGCGATGGCGGCGCAGGATTTGCCGGAGCTGATCGACAATCTGCTGCGGCGCGACGCGCTCCAGGCCCTGTCGATCGCCAACAAGGCCGGTCTGGTGACGACCGGCTTCGCCAAGGTCGAGGCGGCGATCGGCGCGGGCGCGGTTTGCGCGCTGATCCACGCCAGCGACGGCGCAGCCGACGGCAAGCGCAAGCTCGGCCAGGCCCTGCGCCGGCGCTTCGGGCCCGAGGGGCGGCCGGAGATCGGCGTTTTCGAAGTGGACGAACTCGATGCGGCGCTCGGACGCGGCAATGTCGTCCATGCGGCGCTCGGCATGGGGCCGGCGGCAAAGGTTTTTCTCGCTTCCAGCCGCCGACTTGCGGTATATCGCGGCGACAGCGCAGCGGAAGGCCCCCAAGCGGCCCCCCAAGAGGACGCCCAAGCGGGCTCCCAGGGGGAGCGCCCTTTGGGGCAATCGGATTTGACAAACAACATGGCTTTGGAGCAGGACTTCAACGCCGACGGCACGAATGGCCAAGGCCCTGGGACGCATGAACGATATGAATGACTCCAACAATTCCGGCGACAAAACCCTGAGCGTGCATCCGACCAAGACGCTGTCGCTGAAGCGTCCGGTCGAGCAGGGTGTCGTGCGCCAGAGTTTTTCGCACGGCCGCTCGAAAGCCGTCGTGGTCGAAAAGGTCAAGCGCCGCGCCCATGGTCCGGGCGAGGCGCCCGTCGTCGCGCCCAAATCGGGCGGCGCATCAGGTTCCGCCGCGCCGAGCGCCCCTGCGAATCCCGTCGCGGCAAAGCCCGCCGCGCCGCAGGCGGCCCCGTCCGCGCCTGCGCGTCCGCCGGTGAAGCCGGCCGCGCCGCGTCCGCAGACCGGCGTCGTGCTGCGCACCCTGACCGACGACGAGCGCGACGCCCGCGCCCGCGCCCTCAGCGACGCCCGCGTGCGTGAGGAGGAAGACCGCAAGCGCCAGGAGGCGGAGGCCCGCATCCGCGCTGAGCGCGAGGCGCGCGAGCGCGCCGAACGCGAAGCCGCCGAAAGCCGCAAGAAGGAAGAGGAGACCCGTCTTTCGCGCGAAGCCGAGGCCAAGCGTAGGGCCGAGGATGAGGCGCGCCGCCGTCTCGCGCCGGCCGGCTCTCCCGCCGCCGAAGCCGACCCCAGCGTGACCTTGGCTCCCATTTCCAGGAATACGGGCCGGCCGCAGCAGATCGTGTTCAACACGCCGAGGCCCGCGGCTCCTCCGCCGCAGGCCGCCACGCCTGCGGCCGCCGAAGGCAGGACCGCCACGACGACCACAGCCACGCCCGCCACGCCGACCCGCCGCATCATCACGCCGCCGAAGCTCGCCGTGCCCGCGGTCAAGCCGAGCCGCGGCGGCGCGGCGAAAGACCGCGGCCGCCTGACGGTGACCAGCGCCACCGCCAGCGACGGCGAGGAGCGCACGCGCTCCGTCGCCTCCTTCCGCCGCCGCACCCAGCGCCTCAAGGGCATGGTGGAGCAGAAGGAGCGGCTGTCGCGCGAAGTGGTGCTGCCGGAAACCATCACCATTCAGGAACTCGCCAACCGCATGTCGGAACGCGGCGTGGACGTGATCAAACTCCTGATGCGACAGGGGCAGATGCTCAAGATCACCGACGTGATCGACGCCGACACCGCCGAACTGATCGCCGTCGAACTCGGCCATACGGTCAAGCGCGTCGCCGAATCCGACGTCGAGGAAGGCCTGTTCGACACGCCCGACCAGGAAGAAAACCTGCAGCCGCGCCCGCCGGTCGTGACCATCATGGGCCATGTCGACCACGGCAAGACCTCGCTGCTCGACGCCATCCGCAAGGCCAATGTCGTATCCGGCGAAGCCGGCGGCATCACCCAGCATATCGGCGCCTATCAGGTGCAGTCGCCGCTCGGCGGCTATATCACCTTCATCGACACGCCCGGCCACGCCGCCTTCACGGCGATGCGCGCGCGCGGCGCGAAAGTCACCGACATCGTCGTTCTGGTGGTCGCGGCGGACGACGGCGTCATGCCGCAGACGGTCGAGGCGATCAACCACGCCAAGGCGGCCGGCGTGCCGCTGATCGTCGCGATCAACAAGATCGACAAGCCCGACGCCAAGCCGGAGCGGGTCCGCCAGGAGTTGCTGCAATATTCCGTGCAGGTCGAAAGCCTCGGCGGCGACACGCTGGAGGTCGAAGTCTCGGCCAAGCAGCACGTCAATCTCGACAAATTGCTCGAAGCCATCACGCTCCAGGCCGAAGTGCTCGACCTTCACGCCAACCCCGAGCGCGCGGCGGAAGGCACGGTCATCGAGGCGCGGCTCGACCGCGGCCGCGGCCCGGTCGCCACCGTGCTGGTGCAGCGCGGCACGCTTTCGGTCGGCAACATCATCGTCGCCGGCTCGCAATGGGGCCGCGTTCGCGCCCTCCTCGACGACAAGGGCCAGAATTGCGTCCATGCCGGCCCGTCCTTCCCGGTTGAGATTCTCGGCTTTTCCGGCGCGCCGGAAGCCGGCGACCGCGTCGCCGTGGTCGAATCGGAAGCGCGCGCCCGCGAGATCACCGAATATCGCGAGCGCCAGAAGCGCGACCAGGCCGCCGCGCGCGGCGGTTCGGCGCGCTCCTCGCTGGCCGACATGATGAGTCAGCTGAAGACGGCGGGCCGCAAGGAATTCCCGCTGGTCATCAAGGGCGACGTGCAGGGCTCGGTCGAAGCGATCATCGCGGCGCTCGACAAGCTGGGCACCGAAGAGGTCATGGCGCGCATTGTCCATGCCGGCGCCGGCGGCATCTCCAAATCCGATATCGCGCTGGCGGAAGCCTCCAAGGCGGCGGTGATCGGCTTCAATGTCCGCGCGCACAAGGAGGCGCGCGAACTGTCGGAGCAGCTCGGCATCGAAATCCGCTATTACAACATCATCTACAACCTCGTGGACGACGTGAAAGCCGCCATGTCCGGGCTGCTGGCGCCGACCATTCGCGAAACCATGCTGGGCAATGCCTCGATCCTCGAAGTGTTCAACATTTCCAAGATCGGCAAGGTCGCCGGCTGCCGCGTCACCGACGGCGTCGTCGAGCGCGGTCAGCATGTGCGCCTCATCCGCGACAATGTCGTGGTGCACGAGGGCAAGCTTTCGACGCTCAAGCGCTTCAAGGACGAGGTCAAGGAAGTGCAGGCCGGCCAGGAATGCGGCATGGCCTTCGAAAGCTACCAGGACATGCGCGCGGGCGACGTCATCGAATGTTACCGCGTCGAGGAGATCAAGAGGAGTTTGTGAGTTTTTTGCCGACCGCGAAGGCGCGGTCGGCGCCCCTCGCACTTGCTCGGCGTCGCGTTCGCTGCTAGCCCCGCCCAGGAGGCGGGGCGCGCTAACGACCGGGCGGCGCGAAATTTCGCCGCGCCAGGGAGCCGGCGCTCTTCCAAGAGGCAAAAATGTCCAGGTCGCATCACAAGGGCGGCGAACCGAGCCAACGGATGTTGCGCGTCGCCGAACTGATCCGTCACGCCATGGCGCAACTGCTTTCGCGCGGCGAAATCAACGATCCAGATCTCGTGGGACTGGTGGTCACCGTGCCTTCCGTCCGCATGAGCCCGGATTTGAAGCTCGCAACCATCTATGTCATGCCGCTCGGCGGAAAGGCGCAGGACACGATCTGCGCCATCCTCGACCGCCACAAGAAGTTTTTGCGCGGCGAGGTGGCGCACCGGGTCAATCTGAAATATGCGCCGGAAATCCGCTTCAAGGTGGACGAGAGTTTCGCCAATGCCGCGAAAATCGACGCGCTCCTGCAATCGGACAAGGTCGCGCAAGACCTCGCGGGGGAGAACGCTTCCGAGGATTCGGCCAAGTCGGATCGGGATGAGGAAGACTCCGACGCGCCGCGCCAGGACAAGGCGTCTTGAGCGCGCCGCGCTCCAACCGCGTCGAAGTCAATGGCTGGATCGTGCTCGACAAGCCGGTCGGCTTGACCTCGACCCAGGCCGTGTCGAAGCTGAAGCGCCTGTTCAACGCCAAGAAGGCGGGCCATGCCGGCACGCTCGACCCGCTCGCCTCGGGCATCCTGCCGGTCGCCTTCGGCGAGGCGACGAAAACCGTGCCCTTCGTGCAGGACGGCGAAAAGGCCTATCGCTTCACCGTGCTCTGGGGCGCGGAGACCGACAGCGACGACGCCGAGGGCAAGGTGACGCAGACCAGCGACTTGCGGCCCGATGCCGCCGAAGTCGAAAAACTGCTGCCGCATTTCACGGGCGAAATCATGCAGCGCCCACCCGCCTTTTCGGCGATCAAGATCAATGGCGAACGCGCCTACGACCTGGCGCGTGACGGCGAAATCGTCGATCTGGCGCCGCGTCCGGTGACGATCCACGCCTTGCGCCTCGTTTCCTGCGACCGCGACCAGGCCGTGCTCGAAGCCGAATGCGGCAAGGGCACCTATGTGCGCGCCATCGCCCGCGACCTCGGCCGCGCGCTCGGCTGCCTCGGCCATGTCATCGCTTTGCGGCGCACCCGCGTCGGGCCGTTTTTCGAGGCGGATTCGGCGCCTCTCTCCGAGCTGCTGGAGGCGCCCGAACAGGCGCCGGCGGCGCTCCTGAGCGTCGAGGCCGGCCTGTCGGAACTGCCTTGCGTCGTGCTCGACCGCACCGGCGCGGCGCGCGTCCGGCGCGGCCAATCGGTGATCCTGCGCGGACGCGACGCGCCGTCGGAGGGCGCGGCCTATGCAGTTTGCTCCGGCGTGGTCATCGCCTCGGGCCTCGTCGAAGCGGGCGAATTCATGCCGAACAGGGTGTTCAACCTGCCGTTCTGAACGCCACCGATGGAGGCCGCAGCGCGCTGGTCGCCCCTGTGCGCTCAAGTCGCGAGCAACAGCGCGAGCGGCGCCGGCTGGGTGCGGCGGCTGGCGCCAGAAGCCCTGCAGCGATGAGCATTCCAACCTGACAGTGAAAAATAAGAAAAGTCATGAATCCACCCTTTCCGGCCGGAATTGGTGGCTCTGCCGCGAAATGGCGCAAAGTCGTGGTCAAAATCGATCGGCGCCCGTTTTGACAAAACGAGCGCCGCCATGGTCATCTTTCGGGCAGATCGGAGGATCGCCATGCCGCGGATGCAGGGTTTCGGGCGACGGACCCGCCGCGCGTTCGTGGGCGGCGGCCTCTGCCTCTGTTGTCTTCCCTCCTTGGGCCGCGCGGAAAGATTTCGAGATCGAGGAAGTCGCTCCTTCGGTCTTCATGCGGCGTGGCAGGGATGAAGAGGCCAGCATCGCCAATTTCGACGGCATCGCGAATATCGGATTCATCGTCGGCGAGAAATCCGTGCTGGTGACCGACAGCGGCGGCAGCCTTGCGGACGGGCGCTGGCTGCGCAAAGCCATCCGCGACAAGACGGACAAGCCGATCGAATATGTCGTGCTGAGCCATGTGCACCCCGATCACGCCTTCGGCGCGGGCGCCTTCCTCGAGGACGCGCCCACGTTCATCGGCCATCACCGGCTGGGCGAAGCGCTGGCGGCGCGCGGAGATTTCTATCGCAAGCGCCTGGTCGACGCGCTCGGCGAGGCCAATGTCGGTCCGGTGGTCATGCCGACGCGCGTGGTGAAGACGGGCGACGAGGTCGACCTCGGCGGCCGGGTCATCGCTTTTGAGGCGCATGGGCCGGCGCACACCGTGACCGACCTTTCCTTCGTCGACAGAAAGAGCGGCCTGTTCCTGCCGGCCGACCTGCTGTTTGTCGGTCGCATGCCCTCGCTCGACGGCAGCCTCGCCGGCTGGATCGCCCAACTGGAGGCCATGCAGGGAAAAGGATACGATAAAGCCGTTCCGGGCCATGGCCCGCTGGTCGTCGCCTTCAAATCCGCGTCCGACGACCTGCTGAGATATTTGAGGATCCTGCGCGACGGCGTGCGCGCGGAGATCGATGGCGACGGCTCGATCGAGCGCGCCATGGCGAGCGTCGGCCTTTCGGAAAGGCCGCGATGGAGGCTGTTCGACGATTACAACCAGCGCAATGTCGCCGAAGCCTATCACGAGCTGGAGTGGCAATAGGAGGAAACATGAAAACCAGTCCCAGGATTGCGGCGGCCTGTCTTTTCCTCGGCCTGTCAGGCGTCGCCGCGCAGGCCGACGATTCCGACGCCGCCGCCCGCCAGGCGCGCTGGCGCGATATCGAAAAGGTCCTGTTCGACGGCAGGACCGCCGCGCCCGCCGATGGCCTCGTCGCGCTGCAGGCGCCCGATCGCGCGGAGGACGCGGCGCTGGTTCCGATGACGATCACGCTCAAGGACGCCGACAAGGTCAAGGAGCTTTATCTGGTCATCGACGACAATCCCTCGCCGGTCGCCGCCCATTTCACTTTCGGCCCGGCCGCCGATCCGCATGTCGTGAAATTGCGGGTGCGGGTGAACAGCTACACCGATGTTCACGCCGTCGCCGTGATGACGGACGGCGCGCTGCTCGAGGACGTGAAATTCGTGAAAGCCTCGGGCGGCTGCTCGGCGCCGATGGGCGCGAGCGCCGAGGAGGCGATGAAAGGCATGGGCGAGATTCGGCTGAAATTCGCCGGCGGCGCCGCCCTGGGCGTTCCCGTCGAGGCCAGGCTGATGGTGCGGCATCCCAATTTCAACGGCATGCAGATGAACCAGCTGACGCAGCTCTACACGCCCGCGCGCTTCATCGATAAAATCGAAGTCAGGGACGGCGGCAAGCTGGTCTTCGACCTGTCGACCGGCATTTCGCTCGCCACCGATCCGGTCCTGTCCTTCGAACTTCATACCGCAAAAGGACGGCAAGGTGAGCGTCGAGGCGCATGACAGCGCGGATGCGAGCTGGCGGCAGGCTTTCGACCTTCCGGCGACGACGAACTGACATGAAGCTTTCGTTCGCCGCCCTACTCGTCATCGCGCTGGCGTCGCCCGCCGGCGCGGAGGTTTCCGAGCCCGCGGGCTTGTGGACCGGGCCGATGCACGGCGCAACGCCGGCGACCTTGGCTCAGGCCCAGGTCGTCGACGCCGAGGCGGTCGCCCGGTTGAAAAAGCAGGGCGCCGTCCTCATCGACGTCGCCGAGACGCCGAAAAAGCCGGAAAAGATGGTCAGGGACGCCCTCTGGCTGCCGGTTCATTTCACCATTCCCGGCGCGATCTGGCTGGCCAACGCCGGGTTCGGCGACCCAAGTCCCGAATTCCAGAAAAAATTCGGCGCGCGCGTGGCGGCGCTTGCCGGCGGCGACAAGGCGAGGCCGATCGTCGCCTTCTGCCATCCGGGCTGCTGGGGAAGCTGGAACGCCGCCAAGCGGCTCGTCATGCTCGGCTACCGCAACGTCTACTGGTTTCCCGGCGGCGTCGAGGGCTGGCAGGAAAAGTTCGCGACCGCGCCGGCCAAGGAAGACGCGGCCTGGAACGACATGAAACATTAAGGCGTCGCTTAGGCGTCGCGGGAATTTTCCAGCTTTTCCGCAAGGCTTTGCAACAGGATCTTGAATTGGCGGATGTCGCCGGCCGGCATATTTGCGCTGGCGGCGGCATTGACCGCGTGCGCCTCGGCTGTCAGCGGCAGTCGAAGGGCTTTCGCCTTTTCGGTCAGCCACACCTAAATCCGCTTGCGGCTTGAAGGATCCGGACGAAACGCGACCAGCCCGTCGCGCTGCATCCGTTTCAGGGTATTGGCGATAGTCGGCTGTTCGAAGTCGAGGCGGCGGGCGATCTCGGTCTGGGTCAGCCCCTCCTCTTCCCAGAGCGTCAGCAGCACAGGAAACGGTCCGAGCGCCACGCCATGTCCGGCCAGTCGGCTTTCGAGCGCGCGGGCGAAAAGCCGGGCGAGGCGATTGACGAGATATCCAAGGCTCTCCTGCCGATCAAAATTTTCCTGCGGCGCGCTCATGATTTTCGCTTCTCGGGTTCTCGTTGATCTGTTTTCGGGCGCGGTGCGCGCCCCATTTCGGCTTGAACACACCGATCGCCATGACCGCCAGCGTCAAGAAGATGTTCAATCCGCCGGCGGCGTGCTCAACCGTCAGCGCCGCGCCGATTTCGTCAATGCCGCCGCCCGCGCGCAGGGCGTTGCCGGCGGGAACGACGAGCGTCGCCGCGACAAGCAAGACGACGAAAGCCAAGGCGGCATGGGCGGCTATCCACGGCTGGCGCCAGGGCGAAAGCCTCGATAGCGTCGCCATCCCCAGGCCCGACAGGATCGCGAGCATCAGGCCGGGAATGGTCAGGATGCGCGTGGCGGCGGAGATTTCCTCGCGTGCGAAAGCGAAACGGGCCGTCCCGGGCGTCCCGCCGAGTTGGCTGGCGACGATATGGGCGAAGATCGAGCCGAGAAACAGAGCCACGCCTATGAGATGCAATGTCTTGGCGACGCGATACATGGCAGCCTCCTTAAAATAATAGCAAGCTATGATATCGCGTCGCAGCTTAATAGCAAGCTATTATTAAACCCCAAAGGGCGGGATTGCGCTGGCCCCAACCAAAAATTCGTGTATAGAGACGCGGTTGCGTCGGAAGAATCCTGGCGCAAGCGATGACGCATGACCGCGCTGGACGACATCCCGGAGCGGCCTGCTTCCTCGTCAACCAACAAGAAAGGACATCCGATGTCGATCACGGCAGAGCGCAAGCAGGCGCTCATCAAGGAATACGCCACCAAGGCGGGAGACACCGGCTCGCCGGAAGTGCAGGTCGCCATCCTGACCGAGCGCATCACAAATCTCACCGAGCATTTCAAGTCGCATGTGAAGGACAACCATTCGCGCCGCGGCCTGCTCAAGCTGGTCTCATTGCGTCGCCAGCTTCTCGACTATGTCAAGAAGAACGACGAGCCCCGCTACAAGACCCTCATCGAGCGTCTCGGCATCCGCCGCTGACGTTTCCACGGCCTTCGCGCGATCTGCGCGAGGGCCATTTTGCGCGGCCGTAGCCATAGGCCGCGTTTTGACCAAGGTCGCGTGCTAATGCGCGACACAACGGGAACGGCGACAGGGGTCGCCGTCCAGCCGGGCGAAGCGTCCGGGCCATGGCAGGATTGTCAGGCGCCGCATTTTGGCGACGTCTCGCCGTCTTGCTCATGGTTTGCGCTTCGGCCAATCCATGAAAGACCAAAGAATGTTCGAAATACATCGCGAGGAAATCGACTGGTGCGGGCGCAAGCTCGTGCTCGAGACCGGGCGCATCGCCCGCCAGGCCGACGGCGCCGTTTTCGCCTCCTGGGGCGAAACCACCGTGCTGGCCACCGTCGTCTCGGCCAAGGCGCCGAAGCCCGGCCAGGACTTCTTTCCGCTGACCGTCAACTACCAGGAAAAGGCTTTCGCGGCCGGCCGCATTCCCGGCGGCTATTTCAAGCGCGAAGGCCGTCCGTCCGAGCGCGAGACGCTGACCTCGCGCCTGATCGACCGGCCGATCCGCCCGCTGTTTCCTGAGGGCTATCGCAACGACACCCAGCTCATCATCACCGTCCTGAGCCACGATCTCGAAAACGAGCCGGACATTCTGGCCATGGTCGCGGCATCCGCCGCCCTGACCATTTCGGGCATCCCCTTCATGGGCCCGATCGCCGGCGCCCGCGTCGGCTACATCAATGGCGAAATCAAGGTCAACCCGACCATTGACGAGGCCAAGACCTCCGACCTCGACCTCGTCGTCGCCGGCACCGGCGACGCCGTGCTGATGGTCGAATCCGAGGCCAAGGAGCTCTCGGAAGACATCATGCTCAAGGCCGTCATGGCCGGCCACGCCGGCTTCCAGCCGGTGATCGAGGCGATCATCCGCCTCGCCGAGCGCGCCGCCAAGGAGCCGCGCGACCTGGCCGTCGTCGACAAGAGCGAGATCGAGAAGGCTGTCGCCGACATCGCCGAGGCCGAACTGCGCGAAGCCTACAAGATCACCGCCAAGCAGCAGCGCTACGCGGCTGTCGACGCGGTCAAGGCCAAGGTCAATGCTGCGCTCCTGCCGGAAGGCGGCGAGGCGAAGTTCGACAAGCAGAAAATCGCGGAAGCCTTCCACGACCTGCAAGCCAAGGTCGTGCGCTGGAACATCCTCGACACGCACATCCGCATCGACGGCCGCGACCTCTCCACGGTTCGTCCGATCCTCAGCCAGGTTGGCGTCCTGCCCCGCACCCACGGCTCCGCGATTTTCACACGCGGCGAGACGCAGGCTTTGGTCGTGGCGACGCTCGGCACGGGCGAGGACGAGCAGTACATCGACTCGCTGGAAGGGACCTACAAGGAAAACTTCCTGCTGCACTACAACTTCCCTCCCTATTCGGTGGGCGAGACGGGCCGAATGGGCTCGCCCGGCCGCCGCGAAATCGGCCACGGCAAGCTCGCCTGGCGCGCCATCCATCCGATGCTGCCGACGGCGGCGGAATTCCCCTACACGATCCGCGTCGTGTCGGAGATCACCGAATCCAACGGCTCCTCCTCGATGGCCACGGTCTGCGGCGCCTCGCTGTCGCTGATGGACGCGGGCGTGCCGCTGAAGCGGCCGACGGCGGGCATCGCCATGGGCCTGATCCTTGAAGGCGAGCGCTTCGCGGTGCTGTCCGACATTTTGGGCGACGAGGATCACCTCGGCGACATGGACTTCAAGGTGGCCGGCACCGAACTCGGCGTCACCTCGCTGCAGATGGACATCAAGATCGCCGGCATCACCGAGGAGATCATGAAGGTCGCCCTCGCCCAGGCGAAGGACGGCCGTCTGCACATCCTGACCGAAATGGCCAAGGCGCTGACCAACGCCCGCGCCGAGCTGGGAGAATTCGCTCCGCGCATCGAAACGATGAAGATCGCCACCGACAAAATCCGCGAAGTGATCGGCTCGGGCGGCAAGGTCATCCGCGAAATCGTGGAGAAGACCGGCGCCAAGATCAACATCGACGACGACGGCACGGTGAAGATCGCGTCGAGCGACGGCAATTCGATCAAGGCGGCGATCGCCTGGATCAAGTCCATCGCCTCCGATCCGGAAGTCGGCCTGATCTATGACGGCACCGTGGTCAAGACCACCGACTTCGGCGCCTTCGTCAATTTCTTCGGCGCCAAGGACGGCCTCGTGCATATTTCGCAGCTGTCGAGCCAGCGCGTCGCCAAGACCACCGACGTGGTCAAGGAAGGCGACAAGGTGAAGGTCAAGCTGCTCGGCTTCGACGATCGCGGCAAGGTGCGCCTGTCGATGCGCGTCGTCGACCAGACCACCGGCGAGGATCTCGAAGCCAAGGCCAAGGCCGAAATCCAAGGCGGAAACGGCCGAAGAACAGGCGTAAGCGCCGCATTATGTGAAATGAAAAAGGCGGCCGGTTTGGCCGCCTTTTTTGTCGTTCTTACAGACAGGATCACTTTGGATCAAAGATACTCAAATCGAATCTTACTTTTTTTCTGTACTCACCGATGACAGTTTTAATTATTCGCAAAGGCTTATCCCGCTGACTCAGGTTTGTCTATATGTGGTATCGGCGTGGATCCGGATCGCCCCGGGCTTTTCCTCGGATTATCTCGCTTGATGAGGTCCCAATAGCTCGCGGGCTCTTGGTTGGCGGCGAACCCCAGCAGGGTTTCGAATGAAACGTGCCGGTAAAATCGGCGATTGTAGCGAAACACGAATTCATTGAGATAGGTATCGACGCGCTTGCGGCGCAACCCATGATAAGTGCCGAGGCTCCATCGCTTCATGAGCGAAAATGCCCGATGAATCCAGGGCAGAACGATATGCCCCGCCATCTTGCCGACGACACGCGGATCATGCCGATAGCCTTTCAGGCCAGGAAAGGATTTGTGGCCATCCGTGAGCAGCGTGGCTCCTCGCTTCACGTTGGCGTTGACGAACGCTTCGATCGACGCGGCGGAATTGTCGGCGATCATGGCGAGGCGAATGCGACCGGAACGCGTGTCGAGATATTTGGCGTGCTTGGGGCGCGGTTTGGCCTTGTTGGTGTCGCGTTCGATCACCTCGACGGCGCCTATGATGAGGATTTTTCCTGCGTTGCCGCGCTCGAAGGAAGTATCGCCTTCCCGGAAGGGGATTTCCGCCTGGTCGACTTCAACCACGCCTTCCAGCGGTTCGCGGTCCGGATCGAGCATCGAGCGCCGGAGCTTTTGCGTCAGCAGCCAGGCGGTCTTGTAGGTGACGCCAAGTTGGTCTTGCAGTTGCAGCGCCGACATGCCGTTCGAATGGGTCGTCATGAGATGGGCGGCCCAAAACCACGTCGTCAGAGGCAGTCGGGAGCGATGCATCGCCGTGCCGGCGGTGACCGAAGTTTGCCGTCCACAATCGAGGCATTCGTATAAGCGCGGCCGGCTCTTCAGCGCGGCAAAGCGGACTTTGCCGCAAGCCGGACAGATAAAACCATCCGGCCAGCGCCGCCGAAACATGAAGGCGGCGCAACTCGCTTCGTCAGAGAAAGCCTTCTGGAATTGGGCGAGCGAGCGGGCGGCGGCCATCGAAATGCATCCTGGCGGCAGCGCGATTTCTGCCACTCAAGAAACTATATGTAGCGCAGCCTGAGTCAACGGGACTCGAATTCAACATATATCGGACTAGTAACGTTCAGGTTCGGCATGGGGGATGAATTCATCCATTTTTTAAACTGTCCATTTTCTTTTCTACCTCCTCGTTCAAAAAATTCGCGATACCTCCTCGGCGCTACGCCAAAAAAATGTTCAAATTTTACTGATGGAAAGGCCGAGTAATGACCTCTGTCGTTTCCTTCTACGATTACGGAATCATTGTGAAGATCGGCGACCAAACTTTTCGGATAGGGTTCTAAAAAATATACGTAATCAATCCCTGCTCCGACGATGTGTTTCGCGCACATATGACAAGGAAAGGTAGTACAATGAAGAGTTGCTGATTTTGTCGATTTTCCAGACCGAGCAGAATCGATAATTGCTGACATTTCTGCATGAATTATCCTTCCATATTCGAGCGCGTCCATAAATTGTGAATCTTTTATGCGGAAATCGTTCGCCAAACTAGGTTGACCTATCAGTTCAAATAGCTCAGATAGTATTTCATGTTTTCGCTTTTCGTTAGAATCTAAGTTGCGAACGAATTCCCTATCGTCGAATGGGTCGTCGCACCAATATGTTCCTCCTCCGGCTTTTGGGACTTCGTTCGATCCAAGAGAAATTATGTCCCCATCGCTCGAGAATATCGCGGCACCGACCTGTCTTGATAAATCAAGAGTGCGTAACGCTGCGGCTTTTGCGATATACATTCCATATTCAATTTTGGTAGGGGATATTGAATTTGACCCAAATAAAATGTTGCAGAAACGTTCAATTTGTAAAAATGGATTAGGATTCTGAATATCGTTATTAACAATGAATTCTGCATCATGGAATATCTTAACGATTTTTTGTCCATGATCATCGCCGGCTTCGTTGTAATCGACTTGGACCATTTGCTCGGCTGAGGCGCGAAATTCATTACGATTAGCGGAGTTTGCCGTGTTGGCAAATCGCTGAGCTAGATAATCTACTCGCGCTCCACGCCGTGAGTAAACTGAAATTTGGAAAAACTGTTGCCCGTAAACTGACCTTAAAAGATCGATTTCTTCCTTCCTTTTGAATTGGTGTATAATGTAAGCAATCTTGCCAAATTTTACTCCTGGACTGACTTTGCTAAGTTTTGTACGTAGTTTTGCGATACGAGCGATTGTGAGGACGGCAAGGGCGGCATCATCATTGAATGTGGCTCGAATTTTATTTCCATATTTAATATATGAAGAATAGCGTGACGCAACGTTGATTTGTGTAAGCTGTGGGGAGGGGCGCAAATAATTAGATAGACCGGTAAAAATATCTGTAACCTTAAGCTCAACGGGCAGGTATCCAAGTTCTTTTAATTTGTCGCTCAATGCATTTACGCAGTCCTTCACATCAGCACCAATTGGGGCCACGAAGCCGAAAAATAATTCAGGGTGTTCGATTTTGGGGATTAACATCGTCATGTGGATTCACATTTATTAAGGAGCGTGATACGAAAATCGAACAGTTGCGCTGAATCAATTCAAAAATGGCGCGGGGACAATTCAATGACCAAACCAGCCAGAAAGGTTGCCGCTCGTCAAGATTTTGAGCGTGCTCTCGAAAAAATCGCAAGCGATCAGCAAGCCTTTTATAACGAATGGGCTGCGGAATGGGCCGCCATGATAGCGCGGCGCGCAAGCAGCGCGGGTGTGCGACGCAGAGAGCGAGCAGGCGCAAAGTTGACCGTCTCGGCATAAGCAATTCGTTCGGCTTGTCTTCTCGTTAGGCAAGGTGCGCCTGTCGATGCGCGTCGTCGACCAGATCACCGGCGAGGATCTCGAAGCCAAGGCCAAGGACAAATCCAAGGCGGAAACGGCCGAAGAACAGGCCTAAGCTCCTGCAAAATAAAATGGAAAAGGCGGTCGCTTTGCTCGCCTTTTTTGTTGCCGCGTGTCTAGTGAACGGGGTCTTTCAGGCTTTGGACATCATTGCGGCGCCACTTCAAAAGCCAGATAGGGGGTTCCCGACAGCGGAACCGGCTTCAGCCAGGACGGCGCCTCTTTCGCGGCGAGGCGCGCCGCCAGTCCGCCGGGGGCGCGGCGGATGAAGGCGTCAAAGCTTCCGTCGCCCGCCAGGCAGACGAACAGCCAGCGCGCATGGGCGGCCCGCGCCAGGGCTTCCGCCTTGTCCGGCGCCGCCGTGAACACGTTCAGAGCCAGCAGGTTGCCGACATTGTTGCGGTGGTAAGGCGCGGCGACGATCGAATGCGGCGTGTGGGCGAGAAGGTCCGGGCCGACGTCGATCGGGGCGATGACAAGCCCCGGCGGCAGCGCGGCGAGCGGCGCGAAGGAAACCGGCGTCATGCAGTCGCCTGTCGCCGCAGGCCGGTCGGAAACCGCCGCGGCGGCGGCCGGGGCCGCGGCCGGCGCCAGCGGCCAGAACGACAGGGCGGCGGCAAAGCCCAGCCGCGAACAGGCGAGGAGCAGCACGATCAGGGCGAGCGGGCCGGCGAATGCGGCATTGCGTCTGGACAGAGCCTCGCGCAGGGGCGCGACCAGGCCGAGCGAGCCCAGGGCCATCAGCGGCGCCGTCGATGAGACGACGCGCATCTGCCAGGCCGCCGAAAGTCCGCCGGCCACAAGCACGCCGAGCAGCAGGAGCCAGCGCCCGCGCTGGATCGACCGGCTCCGCGTCACGCCGAAAATTGAGCCGGCCAAGGCGAGCAGGAAGGGGCCAAGCCAGCTCGCGCCGTCGATTGGCAGGCGGCGCAGATGCGCGAAAAAGGGCTCGGTCTCCTGCAGATGGTCCAGCCAGAAGCTGCGCAGCACGGGATCGATCCCGGCGAGCGGATCGCGTAAGGCGTCGGGGAAAAGCGCCAGCACCAGCGCCAGCACGAGGACTCCGGCGGCGAGGGCGGCGGCGACTCGCGCGCCGACGCCTTGCAGGCGCAGGCGCGACAGCGCGAGGCACGCCGCGGCGCCGCCGAGGCCGGCGGTCAGATGGATGATGGAATAGGCGTCGCGCGCCGGATCGAGCCAGCGCGACGGCGGGATCGTCGCAAGGAAGACCAGCGGCAGCGCGAGGCCGAGGCCCAGCGCGAAGGCGGCGAGCTGGCTTTTGGCGCGCTCGCCCTGCACGACGAAGGCGAGGAAGGGCGCGGCCGCCATGACGACGAAGAAGGGCAGGTTTTCGATGCTGATTCCGATCGACGCCGCCATGGCGGCGCCGGTCCAGGCGGCGCGGCGCGCATGGGCCGCGTCGAATGAATCGGCTAGGGCTGCGAGACCGGCGACGAGCAGGAGAATCTGCGGCCCGTGATGATCGACGCGGCCGGGGATGTATTGCCAGCTCGCGACGCCGCAGAGCGCCGCCGCGATCACGCCGGCGACCGCATAGCCGGCGCCCGCCAAGAGGCGGGCGGCATGGGCGCAGGACCAGTAGAGTCCGCCGAGCATGATCGTCGGAAAGGCGATGCGGGCGGCGCGCTCGGCCGCGACGTCGGGCAGGAACAACCGAAAACCCTTGACGAGCGCGACGATCAGGACGTCGACGATGCGCGACCAGTGCGACAGGAGGCCAAGCGGAGGATCGAGCCGATGCGCGACGAGGTCGAACCAGCCCTGTCCGGCCATCAGGTCGCGCACCTGAACCATGCGCATGGCGTCGTCGGAATCGTAGAAAATGCCGGTCTTCCAGACGGCGATAAGGCTCGCGGCCTGCTGGGCGACCGTGAAGACCAGGGCGGCGACGAGCGCGAAGGCGAGCGCGCTGGACGTCGAGGCGGTCGCGGACGCGGGGGCTGGAGCCAGGCAGGATGGCTGGCCCGGCTGCGCCGCGGCCGTCACTCAGGCCACCCGGCGCGGCGCGAGCCGCACGGAATTGAGCGCGCCCGAGACGCCGGCCTCGCAATATTCGGCGTCCTCGTTGACGCTCCAGATGTCGTGCACCGTCGCGCCGGCGATGATATTGGCGGCGGTCAGCAGGCCGGTCATCATGGCGTGGTCCTGGTTGTTGTATTTGTGCATCCCATTGCGGCCGACGAGATGCAGGCCCGGATAGCGCAGGGCGATCTCGTCGCGGATTACCCGCACATTCTGCGCATAGGTCTCGTCATAGACCGGATAGGCCTTGGGCTGGCGCACGACGCTGGCGTCGGCCACGTCCTCTGGCTTCATGAGGCCGATTCGGCCGATCTCGCGCTTGGCGAGCGCGACCAGATCCTCGTCCGGGGCGTCCCAGAGGCCGTCGCCCTCGAAACAGAAATATTCGAGGCCGAGGCAGGTCGAGACGGCGTCGGGAATGAGCTCCGGCGACCAGGAGCGGAAATTCTGCACGCGGCCGACCTGGACGTCGGGGTCGTGGATATAGACCCAATTGTCGGGCAGCTCGACGCTCGACTTGCCGATCAGCACGACGGTCAGGAAGTCGCGGTAGCGCAGGGCGCGGGCGTGCAGCAGGCTTAGCGGGCTCGGCTTCAAGCTCGCCATCAGCTCACGCAGCGGGGCGGAGGAGACGACGTGGCGCGCCAGAAAAGTCTCGCGGACGCCGCTGGCGGTCACGGCCTCGACCGTCCAGATTCCGGCGCTCTCATTGAAGGACAGGCGCTCCGCCGCGCGGCCCATCCGGATTTCGCCGCCTGCCGCGCAGATTTTCCTGGCCGCGGCTTCCCACATCATGCCGGGGCCTTTGCGAGGATAGCGAAAGGATTCGATCAGCGACTTGGCGGAGGCGGTCCCGTCGTTTTTCCCCCTGCGCAGGCCGAGCGAGCGCGAGAGGCCGTCGAGAACGGCGGCGCCGAGGCTCAGGCCCTTGATGCGTTGCGCCGCCCAGTCGGAGGAGATGGCGTCGCAGCTCATGCCCCAGACCTTTTCGGTATAGGTCTTGAAGAAGATTGAGAACAGCCGCTCGCCGAAATGGTTGCGCACCCATTGATGAAAGGATTTCGGCTCGCGCACGGGAAAAAGCTTCGCATAGGCGAAGGAGGCCATGCAATGCGCGCTTTCCCCCAGGCCGAGATTGCGCAGCGCCTCGAAAGCCTTGAGCGGATAGGCGTAGAAGCGGTTGTTGTAAAAGATGCGCGACAGGCGAGGCCGCTCGATGAAGTCGTCGGGCAGGATTTCGTTCCACAGGTCGACGATCGCCTGCGATTTCGAGAAAAAGCGGTGGCCCCCTATGTCGAACAGGAAGTTCTTGTAATTCACCGTCCGGCTGATGCCGCCGACATAGGCCGGGTCCTTCTCGAGGACGATGACGTCGCGGCCCTGTTTTGAAAGCTCGTAGGCGGTCGTCAGCCCAGCAGGTCCCGCGCCGATCACGATCGTTTCGACAAACCGCCCCATATTTCGACTCCGATGCCACGGCACTGTTCTGGCATGAAGAGTCTTAAACTCCGCTTACGCGCTGCCGCTAAGGCAGCGGGGCGCGGGCGGCGGAAACAGGACAAGGGAGGCGTGGACAAGGCCTACTCGATGTCGCCCTTGAGGCTGCCGGGCTGCGGCATGGAAATGACGTTGTAGCCGGCGTCGACGAAATGGGTTTCGCCGGTCACTCCGGCGGAAAGGTCGGACAGCAGGTAGAGGGCGGAGCCGCCGACGTCCTCGATCGTCACCGTGCGGCGCAGGGGCGCGTGGTTCTTCTGGAAATTGAACATGAAGCGGGCGTCGGCGATTTCGGCGCCGGCCAGGGTGCGGATCGGGCCGGCGGAAATGGCGTTGACGCGGATGCCCTGCTCGCCGAGATCGGCGGCGAGATAGCGGACGCTCGCCTCAAGCGCCGCCTTGGCCACGCCCATCACGTTGTAGTTTGGCATGACGCGGGTCGAGCCGCCATAGGTCAGGGTCAGGAGCGAGCCGCCCTTCGGCATCAGCTTCATCGCCCTCTGCGCGATCTCGGTGAAGGAAAAGGCCGAAATCACCATGGTGCGCGAAAAGTTCTCGCGCGTCGTCGCGTCGACATAGCGGCCCTTCAACTCGTTTTTGTCCGAGAAGCCGATCGCGTGGACGACGAAGTCCACGCCGCCCCACTCGCGCTCGAGCGTCGCGAAGGCTGCGTCGACGCTGGCGATGTCCTCGACGTCGCAGGACAGCATCAGTTTCGAGCCGAGGCTTTCGGCCAGCGGTTTTACCCGCTTGCCCAGAGCCTCGCCCTGGTAGGTGAAGGCGAGCTGCGCCCCTTCGGCGGCAAGGGCCTTGGCGATTCCCCATGCGATCGAGTGGTTGTTGGCGACGCCCATGATCAGGCCGCGCTTCCCCGTCATCAGGCCTTTGGCGGAATTGGTCATGAAATATAACTCTCGGTCAGGCGTCGATATGTTTGAAGATCAGCGTCGCATTGGTGCCGCCGAACCCGAAGGAATTGGACAGGACCGCGCCGAGCGGCTTGTCGTCCTGCCTCTGGCGCAGGATGTTCATATCGGCGAAGGCCGGGTCGAGATTGGTGATATTGGCGCTTTCGCAAATAAAATTGTTCTGCTGCATCAGCAGGCAATAGATCGCCTCCTGCACGCCCGCCGCGCCGAGCGAATGGCCGGTCAGCGACTTGGTCGCCGAAATGGGCGGGCACTTGTCGGCGCCGAACACCGCGCGCAGGGCCTCGATTTCCTTGAGATCGCCGACCGGCGTCGCGGTGGCGTGCGGATTGATGTAGTCAATCGGCGCCTTGCAGGTCGAAAGCGCCATGCGCATGCAGCGCTCCGCGCCTTCGCCGGAAGGGGCGACCATGTCGTGTCCGTCGGACGTGAGGCCATAGCCGGCGAGTTCGGCGTAAATCTTGGCGCCGCGCGCCTTGGCGCGTTCATATTCCTCCAGCACCAGCACGCCGGCGCCGCCGGCGATGACGAAGCCATCGCGCGAGACGTCATAGGCGCGCGAGGCGGTGGCCGGGGTGTCGTTGTAAGACGACGACATGGCGCCCATGGCGTCGAACAGCACCGAAAGCGTCCAGTCCAGCTCTTCGCAGCCGCCGGCAAACATCACGTCCTGCTTGCCGTACTGGATCATTTCCGCCGCATTGCCGATGCAATGCGAGGAGGTCGCGCAGGCCGAGGAGATGGAATAATTGACGCCCTTGATCTTGAACCAGGTCGCCAGCGTCGCCGAGGCGGTCGAACACATCGCCTTGGGCACGGCGAAGGGGCCGACGCGCTTCGGACCCTTGCTCCGGGTCAAGTCGGCGGATTCGACAATCGCGCGGGTGGAGGGGCCGCCGGAGCCCATGATGATGCCGGTGCGCGGATTGCAGATGTCGCCCGCCTCAAGGCCGGAATCGGCGATGGCCTGATCCATGGCGACGTAATTCCAGGCCGTGCCCATGGAGTGAAAGCGCATGGCGCGGCGGTCGACCAGCTTTTCCGGATCGAGCGTCGGCGCCCCGTGCACCTGGCAGCGGAAGCCCAGTTCGGCGTATTTGTCGGCGCGCACGATGCCCGACTTTGCGGCGCGCAAGGAGGCGGTGACTTCCTCGGCGTTATTGCCGATGGAAGAAACAATGCCGATGCCGGTGACGACGACGCGCCTCATGACTCCACTCCCTGTTCGCCTCGCGGCGCGCGTTTCTCAAAACGCATACACCTTTCCGAAAAGTCTACAACTTTTCAGGAATAGGCTTTGTCCAACCAATCAAGCGTCGGCCTTGGAAAGGCCGACGCGCATGTCCTTGACTTCATAGATGCGGACGCCGTCGGCCTCAAGCCAGCCGTCGGCGATGCCGAGCACCAGCTTGCCCTTGAACACGCGCTTGAAATCCACGCCGTAGACGACTTTCTTCACCGTGGGCTTGACCATGCCGGTAAACTTCACTTCGCCGACGCCGAGCGCCATGCCGCGGCCCTCCAGGCCGAGCCAGCCAAGGAAGAACCCGGTCAACTGCCAGAGGGCGTCGAGGCCGAGACAGCCAGGCATGACGGGGTTGCCCTGGAAATGGCAGCCGAAGAACCACAGGTCGGGCTTGATGTCGAACTCCGCGCGGACAAAGCCCTTTCCATTGGCGCCGCCGTTTTCCGTGATTTCCACGATGCGATCGAACATCAGCATGGGCGGGAGGGGCAGTTGCGCATTGCCGGGGCCGAAAAGCTCAGCCCTGCCGCAGGCCAGAAGATCTTCATATGCGAAACTGGAGCGTTTCTCGCCCATATGGGACATTTCCCTTGTTCGGCTCCGGCGGAGCGTGAGTGGATGGCGCGGAATTTCCCGCTGGGAACAGCTTTCTTGGCCGGAACCGCCGCAATTCGTAAACCGCGCCTTCTAACATAGCAACTACGGGGCCGAAAGCCGCTCGAAACGAAGAAATTCGAGGCCAAATCCCCGACCCAAGCGGGCGCTATGGCCCCAAGCGTGCGATATTGCCGCCGCGCGCGCAAAAGCCTATAGTCGGGCTCGGCGGCCTCTTCTGGGGCGGGTCGCGTTTTGCATGACGAAAGGGAGGCTTCATGGGACAGAGGGAAGGCGCGGCTTTCTCCCGCCCGAAACGCGCGCCCGACAGTCTCCTGCAAGCGCGAAAAGCCGCCGGCCGGACGCCGGCCACGCCCGGCGATCTCGATGGCTGCCCGATGCACGACTTGCGGCGCAAGCTCAGCGCGGCAGGACTGCGGCCGACGCGCCAGCGCCTGCGCCTGGGCTGGCTGCTGTTCGGGTCCGGCGATCGCCATGTGACCGCCGAGCGCCTCTACGAGGAAGCCCTCGCCGCCCGCGCGCCGATTTCGCTCGCCACCGTCTACAATACGCTGAACCAGTTCACGTCGGCGGGGCTGCTGCGCGAAATCGCCGTCGACGGCGCGAAGACCTATTTCGACACCAATCTCTCCGATCATCAGCATTTCCTGACCGAAGAGGCGCATCTGCTGGTCGACTTGCCGCAGCAATTGATCGACTTCAGCCAGTTGCCGGAGCCGCCGGCGGGAATGGAGATCGCCCGCGTCGACGTGGTCGTGCGGCTGCGCCGCAAGAAGGCCTGAACCGCGGGCCTGATCCTGTTTTACGCGATCTTTCGCCGCCCCGCCGCTAACAAGGCGGGGCGGCGTTTTTTCGGTCAGACGTCGCTGCCGAAGTCGTCGCCGTCGGAATAATCGTCGCCGTCGCCGGAATCATTGTCGTCCGAAGCGTCCTGATCGCCGTCATACGAGGCCTGCTCGACGCCGGAAGGCGTGTTGCTGTCGTAGAAATTGTTGACGACCGTCTCGCCGCCGCCGCCAAGGCCGCCTCCGAGGCCGCCGCCGAACAGGCCGCCGCCGTGCCCGCCGCCCATCAGGCCGCGAATCGAATCGGCGAGCAGCACTCCGCCGGCGACGCCCGCCGCCGCGCCCAGCGCGCCCTTGAGGAAGCCGCCGCCCTGCGCTGGAGCGGCCTGCGCCCAAGGTCCGCCCTGGGCGGGGGCCTGAGGCGGCGCCGCATAGGGCTGCTGCTCCGGCGCGCCGCCGAAGCCGCCCGGCGCGGCGGATTGGCCCCACGGGTTTTGCGCGGGCGCCTGTGGTTGCTGCGCCGGGCGCGGCGCCGCGGCGCCGCCGAACAGGCCGCCGAGGAAGCTGCCGCCGCCGGAGCTCGGGCGCTGCTGCGGCTGCTCTTGCGCCTGCGCCTGCAACTGCGCCTGCAGATGGCTGGCCTGCGCCTGCAAATCCTGCAATTTCTGGTCGGCGGCGCGCAAGGCCTGCTCCTGCACGATCACCGCCTGCGCCATGAGATAGGGCGCATAGGGCTGCGCGCGGACCGCGTCGGCGATGAAGGCTTCGGCGTCGCGGTCGCGCGGCGCATTGGCCTGCCCGCGCACGCGTTCAAACAGGTCGGAGAGCAATTGGCGTTCTTCGGGTGACATGACGCATTTCCTCTGGGCGAACGGCGCGCCTCGCAACGGCCGGACGATCGCAATATGGGCGGCGCCGGCGCGGATGCAAAGGCTGGCGGGATGAAATTTCCGTCATGCGGCGAAAACGCGGCCGCGGCCGCGTGAGCCGTAAAAAGGACACACAAAAACGGAATCCAACCGCCGCTCGCGTAAAAGACTTTGCAATCGTCAGCGCATGAGTTTTATTCGGTCGCGCCCAGGCGACGACGACGGGCAATTTTCCAAAGGAAGTCTTTGACATGACGCGCGCGCAAAACTGGATCGGTCTCCTGACGGTTGCGGCCTTTTGCGCCGGGCCTTTCGCCGCCGTCGCGCAAAGCCCGCTTTCGCCGGTCCCGCTGAGCAGCCAGCCTGCCGTTCCGGTCCCCGCGGCGCCTGCCGCGCCCAAGGCTCCCGCCGTTCCAGCCGTCCAGCCGCCGGCGGTCCAGGCGCCTGCTGTCCAAGGGCCTGCCGTCCAAGCGCCTGAAGTCCAAGCGCCTGCTGTCCAATCGCCAGCTGTTTCGGCGCCGGCCGCGCCCGTTCCCGCCGCCGAAGCGCCCGCGGCTCCGACGCCCGCCGCCGCTCCCGCCGCCGCGCCGGCGCCGATTCCCGTCCTGGCCCGCACGCCGCGGCCCCGGACGAAGCAACGGCCTCACATCGCTCCGAACAGGAGCGAAATGGCTTTGTCGGACGATCCGACGCCGGTGTTGCAGCCGGATACGTTCTACGCCACCGCCAAGGCGTCGGAGCGTTACATGCATATCGCCGACGCCGGCGGCTGGCCGGACGTGCCGCACGAATTGCGGCCCGGCGCCCGCGGCCCCGCCGTCGAAGCGCTGCGCCGCCACCTTGCGATGGTCGGCGACCTCGCCGAGTCCGAGGGTTACGGCTCGCAATGGAGCCCGGCGCTGACGGAGGCGGTGAAGCGCTTCCAGTTCCGCACCGGCCTGCGCCAGACCGGAGTGGTCGCCGGTGCGACCTTGCGCGCCCTCAACGTGCCCGCCCGGGTCCGTTTCCGGCAGCTTGCCTCCAGCGCCCAGCGCCTGGCCGGAATGAATTTCGGATTTGGCGACAAATATGTCGTGGTGAACATTCCCTCGACGGCGGTTGACGCGATCGAACACGGCCGCGTCGCGCACCGCTATGTCGCCATCGTCGGCGAACCCGATCATCAGTCGCCGCAAATCTCCGCAAAAATCGTGGCGATCAATCTCAACCCCACCTGGACCGTGCCGGAATCGATCATCAAGAACGAAATCATTCCGAAAATGCGCAGGGATCCCGCCTATCTCTCGCGCGAGCGCATCCGCATCCTCAATTACCAGGGCCAGGAGATCAATCCGCGCGCCATCAACTGGAATTCGGACAAGGCCACCAATTTCACCCTGCGCCAGGATTTCGGCGCCGGCAATGCGCTCGGCCTGATCCGACTCTCCATGCCCAATCCGGACGCGGTCTATATGCACGACACGCCGTCGCACAATCTTTTCGCCAAGGATTACCGCTTCCTGTCGCATGGATGCGTGCGCGTGCAGGGCGTCTACGACCTGGCCGCCTGGGTCCTGCAGGGAGCGCCCGCTGGCCCCGACGGCGCCTGGACGCGCGAGACCATCCAGCGCCGGATCGCCGAGGGGGCGCGCGAGGACATCAAGCTGCCGAAAGCCGTGCCGGTGATCTGGGTCTACATGACCGGCTGGGCCTCGGCCGACGGCGTCGTCCATTTCCGCGACGACGTGTATAACGTCGATACGGTCGGGGGCTGAGGCCGCTCCGGCCGCCGCCGCCATCAATTCCGGCTTTCGGCCGTCATTGCGAGCGACAGCGAAGCAATCCAGACTAAGGCCGAAAGCTCAGCGACTGGAAAGCCACGCTGTCTGGCGGGCGGTTGCAATGGCGGAGTCAATACAACCGGCGTCCGCGCTCTGGATTGCTTCGCTCCTCTCGCAATGACGCACACACAGGATTTGCATACTACTTCGATGGTTGAGAAGACGAGTTCTGGCGGCGCTCTTCTGTTAAATTTGAGCTTGTGATCGCGCCTGCCAGGTTTTTGTCCGGGGCGCTGTACTGGCGACACTCGCCGCCGCCCGCTTCCCGCCGGAAGGACGCCATGCGACCGAGACTACCGCTATTTGAAGAGCCGTGGCCGCTGACCGGACAGGCGCGCCCGTGACATTCGCCAGGATTGCTTCCCGCCGCGCCGTCGGCTCGGCCGCTTAAATCGCCAAAATCATTCCGCGACCGGATTGGCCTCCCTGACCTCCGGCTGCTTGATCTCGGCTTCGGTCGGCGGCTTCGTCAGGTCGAGGACAACCTTCTTGACGCCCGGCTCCCCCGGATCCTCCTCGACATGGAAGCCGAGCGCCTGGTACATCGGCAGCATCGCGCCGTTTTCGTTTAGCACCTGGCCCTCGACCGACTTCACTCCCTCCTTGCGGGCGAATTCGATCATATATTTCATCAGCTTCCAGCCGAGGCCCTGGCCCTTGAGGTCGGAGCGCAACAGGACGGCGTCTTCGCCATGCTCGTGATCGACGTCGAGCATCAGCCGCACCACGCCAAGCATCAGGCCGGTCTGCTCCTCGACAGCGACGCGAAACGAAGGAGCGAGCATAGTGGATCTCGATCCGCCGGGCGATGAAGGCGTGCGAGAATTCTTTCACCGGCGCAAAACCGCGCAGCCGGATATCTTCCGGCGAGACATGGGAGAAGAAGACCTTGTACATCTCCTCGTCTTCCGGCCGAACCGGGCGCAATTGCACCGGCGTCCCGTTCTTGAGCGAGGTCCGAGGCTCCTGCGCCTTCGGGTAGGGCGCGATGGCGAAGCGCGGATTGCCGCCGGCAACGCGCCCGTCCGGAGAACGGGGCGACAGGAGACGCGGGCGTCCATCACCACCACGCCGTCGAAATCCGCCAGCACCGGATAGAACTCGAGCTCGCGGGATTTCGGGAATGTCGGCGGAAAGCTGGGATAATTTGACCAGAAGCAGGGCGATGGCGTCGATGTCGGCGGCCGGAACGTCGCGATAGTCGCGCAGGGCGCGGACGACCTGGGTTTGTTCGATCAGGCTGCGCGCCAAGGACAAATCGAGCGGGGCAGCGCCAGAGCCTTGTCGTTGATGACCTCCACCGCCTTGCCGCCGTGTCCGAAAACGATCACGGGACCGAAAGTGGGATCTTCGGTGACGCCCAGCACCAGTTCGCGCGCGTCGGGACGGCGCACCATGGGATTGATGGTGACGCCATCGACTCGCGCATGCGGCGCCTCGATCGCCACGCGATCCAGCATCTTGCGCGTGGCGTCAACCACTTGCTCGACCGAACGCAGATCGAGCGCCACGCCCCCGAGATCGGACTTGTGAACGATATCGCGTGACATGATTTTTACGACGCAACCGCCATAGCGGCCAAGGACCAGGCGGGCGACTTCCGCCGCCTCTTCCGGCGTGCGCGCCAGCCGAGCCGGAGCGATGGGAATATCATAGGCCTCTAACAGGGTGCTGATTTCAACCGGCGCCAGCCAGGTATGCCCGCGCGAGATCGCCTGCTGGACAATGGCGCGGGCTTTGGTCGTATTCGGCGCGAAATCGACAGGCAATGAGGGTGGCGCGACCATCAGCGCTTCGCGCGCCTGCCGCCATTTAACCATATGCATGAAGCCCGCGACGGCGCTGCGTTCGTAGCGCGGAATTTTCGCCTCGTCGAAGACTTTGCTGGTCGCCTCGTCGGCGCCATACCAGACGGCGAAGACCGGCTTGGAAATGATCGTCGCTTTGACGGTGCTTCTTCACCGCCTCGACGGCGGCGCGGGCGACCTCCTCGCCATTGACCAGAATACTCGGCGAATGCATCGCCATGACGGCGTCATTGGACTTGTCCTGCAGGACAAGCGACAGCGCCTGGCCGAATTGTTCGGGGCTGGCGTCGCCGGCCAACTCCACCGGCGGCGCGCCGCTCCAGCCTTCTATCGTCAAGGCGGCGAGGGCCTCGCGCGGGCCGGCGCAATATCCGCCAGCTTGCCGCCGAGATCGAGCAAGTGATCGATGGCGAGATAGCCGATGCCGCGCCCATTGGTGACGATCGCCAGCCGGTCGCCATTGAAGGGCTTCATGCGCCCGAGCGCCTCGGCTGCGTCGAACAGGCCGTAAATGTCGCCGACGCGCAGAATGCCGGCGCGGCGGAAGGCGGCGTCATAGACCGTCGGTCGTCGCCAGATTGCCCGCGTGGGTGCCGCTTCGGCGGGAAGCGTCATGGCGACCCGAACGCGCCACGATCACCGGCTTTACGCGAGCCGCGGCGCGCGCGGCCGACATGAAGCCCTTGGCGTCCTCCAGATGCTCGACGTAGAGCAGGATGGCGCGGGTCATAGGATCGAGCGCGTAGACATCGAGCATGTCGGCGAAATTGACATCGGCCGTGATGGCCGAGCGAGGCCATGCCGGAAAAGCCGACTTGATGTTGGCGCCTCTGGCGATAATCGCGCCGAGCACCGCCGCCGATTGCGAAATCACCGCCAGATCGCCAGGCAAATCGACTGGGCGGAAAGGCTGGCGTTGAGTTTGAAGCGCGGCGCGATCAGGCCATGGCAATTGGGCCCGAACAGGCGGATGCCGCGCTCGCGCGAAATGGCGCGCATCTGCTCGAACAGCGATTCGGGCCGGGATGGGGATCGTCGGTCATGACAATGGCCGCCGGGACCGCCAGGTCCGCCGCTTCGTTCAGAATCGCCGCTACATTTTCCTTGGGCGCCACCACGACCACCAGGTCCGGCGCCGCGGGCAGGTCGCGAAAGCGAGGCAAGGCAGGTCGCGGTCCGTCGATTTCGGAATAGCGCGGATTGATCAAGATGAATGTGCGCCGGCAAAACCCGCCTGTCATAATATTCGCAAGCATCGCGCGGCCGGTCGATCCCGGCCGGTCGCTGGCCCCCACCAAGGCCAGGGATTTTGGTTGCAGGGCGCGATCAGTTGGCGCGTGCTCATCAATAATCTCCTGAGGAGAAGTTCATTTCGCGCGGGACCATAAAGCCAAAACGAACAGTATCTTCATCATGGATTTTGGCGGACAGGCGGCGAAAGGCGGAAGAAAATATCTTCTTGCGCATGTGCGCCAAGACGGGGTTTATTCGACCAGCGGCGGCGCGGAGCGAAAATCATGATTTGCGGAATCTGCCGTCGCTAGCTTTGCGATGGATCAGTTTTATCCGCTTAACGGGAAGTAGACGTTGGCCGTTTTAGGTTCAGCCTGGGGGGGACAAAAATGGCACTGAATTCTTTTGGCTCGCGGCTGGTTGCGCGTGGTGTTTTCGCCGCGATCCTTTCCTCGCGTCGGCGCCGCGGCGCCTTGGCGCAGGATGCCGAAGGCTTGTGGACGCGCGAAGATGGCGCCGCCGGATTTAGTTTTCGCCATGCGGGGCGGCGCTTATGCGGCGTGATCGTCTGGCTGAAGCGTGCTCGACTCCAAGGCTCACGTGGCCAGCAGGTTTTTTACGACATGACGCGCGCCGATCAAAACAGCTGGACGGGCAAGGCGTTCAACCCGGAAGACGGCAAGACCTATTCCGGCAAAATGGTGATTGAGCGGCAAGAAGCTGAAGACA
Source organism: uncultured Alphaproteobacteria bacterium (assembly GCA_963849665.1). Lineage (GTDB taxonomy): Bacteria > Pseudomonadota > Alphaproteobacteria > Rhizobiales > Beijerinckiaceae > Rhodoblastus. The sequence goes on from CAWKJW010000059.1 coordinate 35,104, forward strand.
AGCGGCTGCGTCTTCGGCGGCTTGATTTGCAAGACCGTGTATTGGGCGCGCTCGAACTGACGGCGCCCGTTTTTCCGCGCGCGCCGCGGCGGCGGTTTTCGATGGGCTTTTCGCGCGCGTCCTATTAGGTGTGTCATTCGGCGTTTTCGACAGGGGGCTTTGAGGCGGTGCAGGCGGCGACAGGAGAAGAGCAAGGCGTTTTCGCCGCCCACCAGATCGCGGCGCTCGCCCAGAGCGGCGCCATCCACCCCGCCGCGCCGCTGGCGCCGGGTCAGATCCAGCCCGCGAGCCTCGACCTGCGGCTGGGCCGGCGCGCCTGGCGGATGCGCGCCAGTTTTCTGCCCGGCGCGCGCAGCGTCGGCGAGGCGATCGCCCGCCACGCCCTGCACGAGATCGACCTCGGTCCGGGGGCGGTGCTGGAGACCGATTGCGTCTATGTCGCCGAGCTCATGGAAAGGCCTGGCCTTGCCGGGCGACATCGCGGCCAGCGCCAATCCGAAAAGCTCGACCGGCCGCATCGACGTCTTCACCCGCGTCATCGCCGAGCAGCGCCCGCGCCTTCGACACCATCGGGGCCGGCTATCACGGTCCGCTCTATGCGGAAATCTCGCCGCGCACCTTCCCAATTCTGGCGCGCGGCGGCAGTCGCCTGTCGCAGATCCGCTTCCGCCGCGGCGCATGCGCGGCTGGACGACGCGGCGCACGCCGAACTTCACGCGCGCGAAAAACTGGTCTCGATCGAAAATCCGGTCCTTTTTCGGCGGCGTGACGATATCGATCGGCTCTTTCCGGCTTCGGAACGGCGGGCCGGTCGGCTACCGCGCCAAGCGCCACACCGGCCTGATCGACGTGGACCGCCCGGCCTCCTGCGACGCCGCCGATTACTGGGAGCCGATCCTCGCCAGTCACCGGCGGCGAACTGGTGCTCGACCCCGGCGAATTCTACATTCTCGCCTCAAAGGAAGAGGTCCGTGGTGCCGGCCGACCACGCCGCCGAAATGACGCCCTTCGATCCACTGGTCGGCGAGTTCCGCGTCCATTACGCCGGCTTTTTCGATCCCGGATTCGGCATGGCGGGGGAGGACGGCGGCAAGGGGGCGCGGGCGGTGCTGGAGGTGCGCTCGCACGACGTGCCCTTCATCCTCGAGGACAGCCAGCCGGTCGGGCGACTGGTCTATGAGCGCATGGCCCGAACGCCCCCGCGACCCTTACCGCGCCGGCCTCGGCTGCGATTCCCAGGCCCAGGGCCTGAAACTGTCAAAACGTTTGGACGCCCCGTTGAAGGCGAGCGGGCGATTTGGCTAAGAAGTCGGACGCGCGGGCGTAGTTCAGTGGCAGACGGACAGACTTCCCAAGCTGTATGTCGTGAGTTCGATTCTCATCGCCCGCTCCATTTTCCTCGCATGTCGCCTCCC